>JAZNGP010000001.1:0-25385 GCA_045576475.1 Bacillus sp. (in: firmicutes)
CGTTTAATCTCTTACCTATAGAATCATTGTATAGATTATATTTTCGCATGAAATTGCAAAAGAAAAAGAGATAATCAGTGAATTTTCAGTTGCATCTCTCTTGCACAAGAATACCATATTCTTTCGCCGCCACAAAACATTATTGAACACAGCTGTTTACAATCTTTGTTGCTGAAGAACAGAAAATAGATGTAAGTGAATCACCCGCTGCAGGATGCTCGCTTTCCGCAGGGCGAGCGGTGAGCGGAAGACATGAACAGACGAGATAAGAGTCTGAGAGGTTGAAGTCATGACTGCGGAAAGCGCCTTTTTACAGCGGAATCAAGTCCCTTAAACAGAACAAAAAAAGCTGCCCTATAGGCAACCTTAAGCTGGCAATTGTAATAAGCCAAATCTATATAAATATAGGACAACCTGCAGCCTGCATAGAATCACGTAGATGGATCCGGAAACAAAGTGGAATTTCATGAAGTGTATGAACAGAAGGCGTATGTCCAGGCAAGTTCTTGGATATACATTAAGAAGGTGCGCTGCTTCATCCATAAACAAACCTTGGATCTGGAAAATACAAACTCAACACATCGCCACGAGAATAAATAATCACTTTTTCAACCTTTTCGCCATAGTCTATACTAATAAAACATACAGGTGATCATAATGAATAATGAAGATAAATACCAGCAGCATCTCGATATTCTCCATGACGTGTATGATGTCAGTCAATGGACTTTGTTTGTCTTACTGGATATTGTTCTATTATCATTCTTTCTTGGCTTAATATTGCATTCACAGACGGAACAGTGGCTTACTACCCTTCTTATCCCGGCATTCTTTTGTTTATTTTCGAGCGGACTATTCCTGATATGCTTCAATAAAGCAAATCAGGAATAATATTCTTTATTCCATCAATGCAGGACAGACTTCGCACTTCCCCATTGGGGAGGTGTGTTTTTATCCCAGTAGATCTTTCCGATTTCATGGTGGCTCATGAAACCGTCTTTGTCCGTGTGATAATGGAAAGTGAACCAGTGCCCTTGTTTCGGCGGGTTCTCTCTTCTTACATGGAAGCGGATGACATCTTCGCCGCTTTCCCGATTGTAAATATGGAATATCTTTTCACCTGTACCGGATGCCGGCTGTCCAGAAACAGCAAGGGATGCGACCACTTCATCGGGGGCATCTTGCAGATACATATGGATAGCTTCCTCGATTCGAGGGAGAATTACCTGGGAGAACTCCTCTTCGATGACAGGAGCGATTCTTTCCCCGAATTTAAGCTTGCTGACTTCTTCTGCCTTCTCCAGGAAATAATCTGTTTTAAACTGTCTGTCCGTCTCATAAGATGATTCGTACGCAAGTGTATTGACAGCAATTGGAATATCGCTTGCTTCACTTTTCTTATTCGACTTGTTTTGGGCTGCTTCCGACTGCGACAGAAAGTCTGATGGTGTCACCATTCCAAGTGTAAGGATGGAAAGGGTGATCACCAAGCTTTTCTTCAGCCAATTCGGCAATGTCATTATGTTTCCCCCGTTCAAAAACAATCTCTGTTATGTTTTTCCAGTATATAGCGGACTTCTCCCTCTGCCGTAATCTGATATTATTCACACGGATAAATTGGAAGAAGTTTCAAATTAATGTATAATGGGAATATACTTTATTAAAACATATTTTCAGATGAAATTTAACTGAAAAGTCCAGAAACTTGAAAATGGGGATTAAGCATTATAGCGTTGGGAGGGATTCAATGGATTGGGCAGTTCTTTTGATCAGCACGGGTATGCTCGGCTATTTCACCTATCTTTGCTTTGCGGATTGACAGCGAGGCAGTGGGTTAGCTATATTTGATTAAAAACCATACATCCAGTACTTTTATTTCATTCAAAAAAGCAGCCAATTCGGCTGCTTTTTTTCATAGATCGATTATTCCGAAGTGGAATTTCGATGTTTTCCTGATTTGCTGCTTAAAGCCAAATTGCTCGAATCTGGCGCTTTTGTAATGGTCCTTCAAAACCACTTTGCTTCTGGCAACCCGTTTCGCCTCATCAATCACAGCCTGTTCCAGACCGGAATGGACAGCCAGATTGCCAATCGCCTGCAAGGCGCTGGAGGCTTCTATGCTTTGTTCAAACATCGGATCGAAATACACGACATCATAGCTGTCATCCGGCAGTGTCCGCAGATGACTGTAGTGATCTGCGTTGACGACTTCGATTCTTCTCATCGCGGCTTTTAATCTATCAGATCCTTCATTGTAGTCATCCAGACCTGCTTTAACCACGTATGCCATACCGGAATTCGCTTCCAAGCCTGTAACCTTTCCGCTTTCCCCGACAATATAGCTTGCCACAATGCTGTCGGAAGCGTAACCCAATGTACAATCGAGTATACTGGACCCTTCTTGCAGTCCTGTGACATCGATGAACACGTCATGCTCATCAGCATCAAGCCGTTTGATACGGACCATGGCCATATTCGGATGGAAAAAGAACGGCTCCTTCTTTCCTTGGCTATGGATTTCCATTCCATTCTTTCCGATGACCAATGTTTCACCATATTTCTCAAGAAAAAAAGAAATTGATTTTTTTTGGCGGGGAATATAAGGAATACCGAGCTGTATTGCTGCTTCCTTCGCTTTCAAGATAAACGCTTCGTTCGTTCTGCCGGCAGTAGTGACGATCATTTAAGAAATATGATCCTCAAAGCTTTTCTTTATTTCGGAAGTGATGTCTTCAATCGTGCTCCCTTCAATTCGCTCCCTCGGGATGAAATAAAGACATTCATTCCCTTTCATTAGGGCCATGGAAGGGGAAGATGGTTCAAAGCCATCCAAATACCCGCGCATCTTGGCAGTAGCCTCTTTATCTTGGCCGGCAAAAACAGTCACATAAGCGTCCGGTTTCTTCCCTTCCGTCTTCATTGATTCTGTCGCAGCCGGGCGTGCAAGTCCCGCAGCACATCCGCAGACAGAATTGATTACGACAAAAGTATACCCTTTCGATTCTTCCATATAATCCGTCACTTCTTCAGCTGTCGTCAGTTCAAGGAATCCAGCCTGCGTCAATTCATCGCGCATCGGCTGCGCAACTTGGCGCATATATTCATCATAAGCATTCATTTATCACACACTCCACTATTCATAATATGTATCATTAGCATACATGAATAGACCGCTGTTGAAAAGAAATGAACCCTCCCTTTACGGAAGGGCTCAACATTCGGACACTTACTGTTCGGCAAGCTCCGACAAGTATTCCCAGCGGTCCATCAAATGCTCAAGCCGTTCATTCAGTTCGCTTTGCTTTTGAAGCAATTCTTGCCCTTTAGTGAAATCACTGCCGATTTTCTCCAAATCCGCTTCCACTGCCGCAAGTTCTTCTTCAACCGACTGTATGTCATCCTCGATTGTTTCCCACTCTCTCTTTTCCATATAAGAGAGCTTTTTTTTCTTTTCTTTCATGATGGGTGCAGTCTTCGTTTCAGGCTCTTTCTTGACCGGACGGCTCTCCCTTTCGGAAGCCAGATACTCGCTGTAGGATCCGTAATAAGTCGATATCCTGCCTGTTCCTTCAAAGATGAAAAGTTCATCTGCAACTTTATCGAGGAAGTAGCGATCATGCGAGACCGTCACAATCACTCCGGAAAAACTATCCAGGAAATCTTCCAGGACAGTCAATGTCTGCGTATCCAGATCATTCGTCGGCTCGTCAAGCAGCAATACATTCGGAGATGACATTAAAATCCGCAGCAAATAAAGTCTGCGTCTCTCTCCGCCCGACAGCTTATAAATCGGTGTACCGTGTGTATGTGCAGGGAAAAGGAACTTCTCAAGCATAGAGGATGCAGAGATGGTACTGCCGTCTTTCAGCTGAATGACTTCCGCTTCTTCACGGATGTACTCAATCATCCGAAGTTTCGGATTCATATCTTCATTTTCCTGAGTATAGAATCCGATTTTGACCGTTTCTCCTTTGTCCACGATCCCCTCGTCCGGCTGTATTCTGCCGGCAAGGATTTTAAGAAGGGTAGACTTACCGGTTCCGTTGTTCCCTACGATTCCGATCGCATCTCCGCGTTTGAGTAGCCTGGTGAAATGGCTGATGACCTTTTTGTCTCCGTAAGTTTTTGAGATATCTTTGATCTCCAGCACTTTTCTTCCGAGCCTGCTTCCCGCAAGCTCCATTTCAAGGGAATCAGATTGTGTTTCTTTCTTCACATCCGTCTCCAGCGCTTCAAATCGCTGTATCCTCGCTTTTTGCTTCGTTGTCCGGGCTTTTGCACCTTTGCGCATCCAAGCAAGCTCATTTTTGAATAGACTGTTCTTCTTGGACTGGATGGCTTGGTTGTTTTCTTCGCGGATCGCTTTCCCTTCCAGGAAGCTTTCATAGTTGCCCAGATATTCGTACAGACCTCCTTGGTCCAGCTCCCAGATTTTCGTGGTTACTGCATCCAGGAAGTAACGGTCATGTGTGACAAACAAGACGGCATATGGATATTTCTTCAAATACTCCTCCAGCCATCTGATGCTTTCGGCATCCAGATGGTTGGTAGGCTCATCCAAAATCAGCAAATCAGGCTGTTCAATCAATACCTTAGCCAATGCAGCCCGCTTCTTTTGTCCGCCTGATAAAGAACCGAGTATTGCTGTACCATCCGGCAATCCCAGTTTGGATAAAATCACTTTTCCTTCCGCACTTCTGTCCCATCCGTTCTCGGAATCCATCCTTCCCTGAAGCTGGAGAACCTTTTCCTGAAGGCTGCTGTTTTCCGGCTCCTTCTGCAATTGACCCAATGCAGTCTCATATTCACGGATCAAGCGGAATAATGGTGTGTCGCTTTCATATAAAAAATCCAAAATGGATGCATCTTCTCTGTATTCCGGCTCCTGCGAGAGTATGGAAATGGTGTAGTCCTTCGGGTGTATAATTTTTCCGCTGTCTGCATCTTCTGCCCCAGCGATCATTTTCATCAAAGTGGATTTACCGCAGCCGTTGACACCAATGATCCCGATCCTTTCCCCTTCAGCAATCGAAAAGGATATAGAATCCCATAATGTCTTTTCGGCCATCTGTTTTGTTACGTTTTCTGCTGTCAATATCTTCATAATGTCATATCTTCTCCTTAAACCAGCTGATCCCCAGCGTAGCTCCTCCTGTATGGACTCCTATCGCCGTACCAAGCGGGTACACATGCAAGTTCAAATGAGGGTATAATTGCATGATTTTATTTTTCCAGTCCTCAGCCTGTTTTTTGAATTGTCCGTGCAATATCATACAGTCAGTTATGCCGAATTGCTCAACCGCATTTCTTAACCGATTGAAGATCTGCTTCTCCGCATGCTTCTCACTGCGTGCAATCTCCTGTATCTTCAAGCTTCCTTTGGTCAAAGAGACAATCGGCTTTATTTTCAGCCAGCTTCCCAGATAGAATTTAAGGGAGCTCAATCGTCCGCTGCGATGCAATTGTTCGAGACTCCCGATCAGCACATATGTTTCATTGCTGTCCCTGAATCGGGCAGCTTTCTCCAACAGATCGGATGTCGAATCCTTTCCATCATCCCAACTTATCGCTTTTTTCATTATATATGTCAATGGGTATGACAACAACCCGGAATCGAATGTATGTACCGGTATCTTAGCCATTTGGCCTGCTTGGATGCTCGATGAGACCGTTCCGCTCAATTTACCCGAAAGCAGAAAAGAATAAATCCGTACATATTTCATCTCCGCCAGCCGATCATACAGTTCCAAAAAAGCGCCCACCGCAGGTTGTGATGTCGTGACGGATTGACCTGCGGAAATAGCATGATAGATTTCTTCATGACTGATGTCCTTCCCATCCGTGAATTCTTTCCCATCTATATGAATTGTCACCGGCACTACGTACACATCTTCGTTTTCACTCAATTCCTTATCCAAGTATCCTGTACTGTCAGTCACCCATGCCGTTTTCATCTCTTTATGCTCCCTTCCCCTCATTCTGCCGTCTTTATCACCTGTTCCTAATAACAGTTCCTTATTTAAAAATACATAATATCCAAGCTCCAGCACAATAGAAATTTTATGATTTACCATTTTTCTGAAAGAATATTGAATTTTTGTTTGACGCCCTCTTTATTGGAATATTATGTTATTAGTGCAAAGATGAGACTCTCGACTTTTTACAAAGGCTGTTTTCCACGTCATAATATAAAAAATAAGACCAAATCCTCGTGATTTGGTCTTATCAACGAAACTCATTTGTTCAGTTGTGTGATGATTTCTTCTTCCAGTTCCTTCGGTTTTGTCTTTGGCGAGAAACGTTTGACCGGTTTCCCTTCTTTGTCGATCAGAAACTTGGTGAAATTCCACTTGACTCCTTTGGAACCAAGCACTCCAGGCGCTTCCTGAGCCAAATATCGGAAAAGGGGGTGCGCCGACTCCCCTTTCACATCAATCTTCGCGAAAAGCGGGAAATCGACTCCATAATTCATCCTGCAATAGCTGTCGATTTCCATATTGTCGCCAGGTTCTTGCGCCATGAACTGATTGCAGGGGAATCCAAGTACGATAAACCCATCATCCTTATATTTTGCGTACAGCGATTGCAGGTCTCCATACTGAGGAGTGAAACCGCATTTGCTCGCCGTGTTAACAATCAAAAGGACTTTCCCTTTGTAGCAATCCAGTGAAATTTCTTCCCCGTTTATCTTGGTTGCATTAAATTGATAGACTGACATTCATACCATCCTTCCCGTAAGGATCAATCACCGCTTCAGACGCTGCAATTTCCGCAGACTATCTATACAATAATCCACAAGTGTATACAGATCATCCGCCTGTTCTTCCGTTATTACCCTATCGAATGATATTTCACACAGGATATCATTCCCGATTGGTTTACCGTTGACGTATTTCTCCCGAAGTTCCACCTTATAAATACGGCCTTCTCCCCAAATTTCCTTAAGACATTCCGTGATTTCATTCACCTGTGTATTGGAACCAGTTTTTTTGCGGTCGATGTTGAATACGATAGAGATGAACGCTCCAGATTCGCCATCTTCTTTCTCCAAAATTTCTGAAGAAAGCTGTCCCAAGGAAGAGCGGACCCGTATGCACGCAGTCACGCTTTTCTCTTCCTGAAGGACGAAAGATATTCCGTATGCACGTTCAAGCACAGCCAAATCGATGTTTTCCGTGCGGCCTGTAACAAGGATATCCCCGGAAAAGTCCGCTTCATAAACAGAGCCTTCTATAATGATTTTGAAATTTTCATAAGCTGTCGGATCATACATTTTCATCCCTCATTTGCCCTTAAAATAGCCCGATTGCTCTTCCATCATCTGTAATGTCCATCTTGAGGGCCGCAGGCGATTTCGGCAATCCAGGCATCGTCATCACATCCCCGGTCAACGCCACGATGAAACCGGCGCCTACAGATGCTTTCAGCTCACGGACGCTTATGATGAATTCCGAAGGTCTTCCTAGTAAGGATGGATTATCGGAAAGGGAATACTGTGTCTTGGCCATACAGACCGGCAGATGATCCCAGCCATTCTCCTTGAATTGAAGGAGCTGTTTCTTCGCTTTCATCGAAAACTCCACATCAGCAGCACCGTAGATTTCCTGTGCGACCTTCTTGATTTTAACGTCCAAGGAATCTTCCATCTCATACATATAGTTGAATTCTTCTGTATTCTGCTCCATTTTCTCCAGAAGTGCTTCAGCCAGTTTGATGCCGCCTGCACCGCCTTTTTCCCATACTTCCGTCAACTCATAGGCAATATTGTTCGCTTCACATAAACGGTCGAATTCAGCGATTTCCTGATCACTGTCCGTCTGGAAGCGATTAAGCGCCACCACGAAAGGCAATCCGAAAGCTTGTATATTCTCACAATGTTTGAGCAGATTTTGGAAGCCCGTGCGAAGGGCCTCCGGATTGGCTTCCTTCAACTGATCTTTCGGGATGCCTCCGTGCATTTTCAATGCGCGGATGGTGGCCACGATGACGACAGCATCCGGTTTGATATCCGCACTCCTCGATTTGATGTGAAGGAATTTCTCGGCACCCAAGTCGGCACCGAAGCCGGCTTCCGTCACCACGTAATCCCCAAGCTTCATCGCCATCTTTGTTGCGATAACGCTGTTGCACCCATGCGCGATATTTGCGAATGGACCGCCATGGACAAAAGCAGGCGTATGTTCGATTGTCTGAACGAGATTGGGTTCAACTGCATCTTTAAGCAATAATGCAAGTGCTCCCTCGGCCTGTAAGTCTCTGGCTGTGACCGGCTCGGATTGATACGTATAGCCGACAACGATACGGGCGAGTCTTTCTTTCAAATCATTTCTGTCTTTTGCCAAGCAAAGAATAGCCATGATTTCCGAAGCTACGGTAATATCGAATCCATCCTCCCTCGGTACCCCTTGGAAAGGACCGCCAAGACCAATGACAACCTTCCTCAAAGCCCGGTCGTTCAGATCCACCACTCGTTTCCATATGATTCTTCTCGGATCGATCTGCAGTTCATTCCCTTGATGGATATGATTATCGATCATCGCCGCCAATGCATTGTTTGCGGTAGTGATCGCATGAAGATCTCCCGTGAAATGGAGATTGATATCATCCATCGGAAGGACTTGGGCATAGCCGCCTCCGCAAGCTCCGCCCTTCACGCCCATGACGGGACCTAAGGAAGGTTCTCTCATGGCGATGACCGATTTATGGCCGAGTCGAGTGAGCGCATCACCAAGTCCGACGGTTACGGTCGACTTTCCTTCTCCGGCAGGCGTAGGGTTGATCGCGGTCACCAGAATCAATTTGGCGTCATCCTTGTCTGTTTCTTTCTTCATTATGTCAAGTGAAACTTTTGCTTTATATTTTCCGTATACATCAAATTCTTCAGGTGCAAGATCAAGCTTCTCTGCAATTTTATGGATATGCTCCATTTTCGATGAGCTTGCGATTTCCAAATCACTCTTGATTGTTTTAGCTGTTGTTAAATCCATGGGGCCCCCCTGATACTTGTCTGTTTTTCATTATTGTACCACGAGCCCGGAGAGACGATGATACAAATAAGAGAAATGTTCATGTTTAAATTTTCTAAAAATTCAACCTGTTTTGTTGAATAGTCTTGAGCCCTTTTATTATAATGGTTTTAATGTGTTCAAATCCACCAGACTTTAAAGGAGGTTTTCTGTATGCCGATTAAGATCCCGGGCCAACTGCCCGCAAAAGGGATATTGGAAAGTGAAAATATATTCATCATGGATGACGCCAGAGCGGCATCGCAGGATATCCGCCCATTGAATATATTGATCGTGAACTTGATGCCGGAGAAAGAAAAAACGGAAGCACAATTATTGAGACTGTTGGGCAACACGCCCTTGCAGGTCAATATCACCTTTTTGAAGATGAGGTCCCACGAATCCAAGAACACAAGTAAATATCATTTGGAGCAATTCTACCTCTATTTCAATGAAGTGAAAGACAAGAAATTCGACGGTATGATCATCACGGGCGCCCCAGTGGAGAAACTATATTTCGAAGATGTCGATTACTGGAAAGAATTGACCTTGATCATGGACTGGTCCAGAACAAATGTGACTTCTTCTCTCCACATTTGCTGGGGGGCTCAGGCAGCTCTTTATCATCATTACCGCATCAACAAATATGAGCTTCCGAGGAAATGCTCCGGCGTTTACCTTCACAGGCTGCAAAATACGACCGAAAAACTCGTCAGGGGGTTCGACGATGTCTTTTTCGCTCCCCATTCCCGGTTCACCGATGTGGATCTCGACAGCATCAAGAATCATCCCGAACTTCAATTACTTGCTGTTTCGGATGATGCCGGTGTCTATCTCCTGGCCTCAAAGGATAGCCGGAGGGTCATGGTCATGGGGCATCCGGAATATGAATTCGATACACTTTCCGATGAATATTACCGGGATCTTGCAAAAGGAATGAAAATCATGCCGGAGAATTATTTCCCGGAAGACGACAACCGTAAGAAACCGCCGCATAAATGGAGGAGCCATGCGAACCTTTTATTCTCCAACTGGCTGAATTACTGTGTTTATCAAGAAACGCCGTATCAATGGAATTGATTGTACAAAAGGCCAAGTTTCAAAAAACAAGGGATTTCATACATTGAATAGATAACTAACTCGATAGGTTGTGATCTACATGATGCAAATGAATCCTCACCCTTCAAGAAATAATCCAGGGAGTTACGTTCCGCAATTCGATCACCCCCTGGATTATTCGCAATTCGGAAGATATCCTGATATGCTTCCACCCGGGAACCCGGCTCCATCAGGCGGCTGGATTCCCGGAGGAGGCTGGGGGCAGACCGGTTATTTCGGAACCGGCCATCAAAACGGAGCAGGCTGGTTTCCCGGTGGATGGCACGGGGGAGCAGGAACATATCCTGGTTCCGGACAGTATGGAAGCGGGGGATGGTCGCCGGGAGGCAGCCAGCAAATGGGCGGATGGTATCCAGGGGGCTATTATGGGAATATGCAGCCAGGTACAGGATTCCCCATCCCGCAGCAAGCCTTTCCAGGTATGGGCGGATCTCCCGCCGCACCTTGGATGATGAATCCTGCCGGCAGATAAAGAAGGAGCATATTCAGGGTCATTCCCCTGAATATGCTCCTCATTTCTTTTGCAGCATAAAAAGCCACATAAAGCATACCGCTTGCCTCAATTCGATTGGAAAAGCCCTCATTTGCTCCACTTCTCCATCCCGTTTATTCACCGGACATTCAGCAAGCAAGTTCCAGCCATTCTCACCGGCAAGCTGTCCGAACTCCCACGGAAGCATATCATTCATGATGACAGGTTTCCCGTATAACCGCTTATATCGCTGTGCTTTCCTCGGGGCCGCAGTCGGACCGAGTATACCAAAGCAAGCACATCCCCCTTCTTTGAGGATCCGCTTCATCTCATTCAATGTGTCCAAAGGTTTCTCCGTCCATTCCAATACATTAATGACCAGTAAGGCATCGAATTCTCCATCTTTGAAGGGCAAATCCGCGATATCGCCTTGAAGGAAACTCGCTCCGGAAGCTTCCGGCCGCTTTCTGGCCGCTTCAATCATCTTGGCGGAAATATCAATCCCCGTCACCTTGTATCCTTCACGTATGAGCATCATGCTGCCATATCCGTCTCCACAGCCAAGATCAGCAACGCTTCCTTCTCTCGGAACAT
Source organism: Bacillus sp. (in: firmicutes) (assembly GCA_045576475.1). Lineage (GTDB taxonomy): Bacteria > Bacillota > Bacilli > Bacillales > DSM-1321 > Bacillus_AD. Next base: position 11,191 of record JAZNGP010000001.1, read on the forward strand.
GGCGTGAAAAGAACGGAATAATCTCCTTTCTGCTCCCTGTCTCCCACATTTTCTTCGATTCCGCTGTCCAATCTTCCGCATACAGATCCCAGCTTTTCTCCACCTTGTCATGCCACATAACATACCTCCGCCTCTTCTTCAGACTTTTCTGATATTGATACCTATACAAAAGCCTGTGTCCATGCGGTTATCGGACTCAGGCTGCTTCCTAAAAGTATTCGATCTGTCTGCTCCAAGGGCACTCCGCAAAATCAGATTCCTTCATTTTCCGTTTTGTTCGGAAAGCTTCTGTATTTCCTTCAATTCTTCGAGACGTTCTTTATTTCCTTCGAAATATTGAACAAGATCGCCGACCCTGTCGATTGCATCCCAACTTAAATGATGCTCGATCCCTTCAACATCTTGGTATATATTTTCTTCTTTCACACCGATGATGCGCAGAAGTTTCTCCAATAATTCATGACGGAAAACCAATCTTTGCCCGACTTTCTTTCCTTGTTCGGTCAAGATCAACCCACGATACTTTTCATAAATCAAATAGCTCTCCTGGTCCAGTTTTTGAACCATTTTGGTGACAGAGGATGGATGTACGCTCAGATTCTCGGCAATATCCGATACTCTTGCATATCCTTTTTCTTCAATCAAAATATATATTTGTTCAATATAATCTTCCATACTGGGTGTTGCCATCCTATATCCTCCCATTCAAGCACTTCTATAAAAATTCTACTATAACTTTGCCAGAACCACAAGAAAGGCTAAGCCATATCAAAAAAACAAACAGGTCGAAACACGCCTGTTTGTCACTTTATTATCAGATACAAAACGGAAGCGGATCAGCCTTTGACGGCTTTTAGACGTTCTGCCACTTCTTCTTCCGTTAAGGAGTGTTCGATGATATATCTATTCCTCGGATGAGTTCTGCATGCATCAGAACAGCTTCTCATGAATGTATGCTCATTTTCCTCAGAACTGAATATTTTCTTATTGCATTCTGGATTTGCGCAATTCACATATCGCTCACATGGCTCACCTGTGAAATGATCCCTGCCGACGATGATATGTTCATGTTGGTTGACCGGAACCGCAATTCGCTCATCAAAAACATAACATTGCCCTTTCCACTTCGCACCCTTCACTTCAGGGTCCTTCCCGTAAGTGACAATTCCGCCATGCAGCTGCCCTACATCTTCATACCCTTCCCGGACCAGCCAGCCCGAGAATTTCTCGCAGCGGATGCCTCCTGTACAATACGTCAGTACCTTCTTGCCTTCGAACATTTCTTTGTTTTCCCTCATCCAAGCAGGAAGGTCACGGAAATTCTCGATCTCAGGCTTGATGGCACCCTCGAAATGCCCCAAGTCATATTCATAATCATTCCTTGCATCGATCAGGACGGTATCTTCGTGCTGCATGGCATCGAAGAATTCCTTTGGACTCAAATATTTGCCTGTCGTTTTGTTTGGATCGATGTCATCCTCAAGCCTTAAGGAAACGATTTCTTTCCTCGGGCGGACATGCATTTTTTTGAAAGCATGGCCGTCGGCTTCATCAATCTTGAAGACGATTTCAGAGAACAACGGATTTTCTTTCATTGTCCGCATATATGTTTCTGTCTGTTCGACCGTACCGGAAACTGTCCCGTTGATTCCTTCTTCTCCGATCAGAATACGTCCTTTCAATTGCAGTTCTTTACAGAAAGCCAAGTGTTCAGCAGCAGCTTCCACCGGGTTTTCGATCGGCACATACAAATAATACAATAATACTCTATATGGTTTTGTTTCTGTCATTTCATTCTTCCCCTTTGTTCGTGACTAATGCCAAATATACCTTCCTCACATCGTTGTCCGGAAAGTCCATTACATCATAGTAATGCTTTCTTCGCACTATTGCAAGTATTGAGTCAATACCCATCCCGCTTTTAAATGAACAGAATACCTGACAATAGAGGGAGAACGCTGTATAATGCTTGAGTATAAGACAGCTGTCAAGCATCTGCATACTATTATTAAACCAGGAGGAGATTATGTGAAAATAGTAGGCGTATCAGGGGCGATCATCGGCGAAAAAACCGCAAAAGCCGTAGAAGAACTTTTACATACCATCCAAAATAAGCATGCATCCGCTGAAACTGAATTAATTGACATGAGGGACTATGATGTGGAATTCGTTTCTGGGAAACCGCTCGCTTCCTATAATGAGGATACACAGACCGTCATCAGCAAAATCATTGAAGCGGATATGATTATTTTCGGCACCCCTGTTTATCAGGCTTCCATTACAGGAGTTCTGAAGAATCTGTTCGACCATCTTCCGACCACAGCCCTGAAAGGCAAAGTTGTCGGCATGGTCACCACGGCCGGATCCGTCAAGCATCTGCTCGTCACAGAATATCAATTGAAGCCGATCTTGGCTTTCTTCAAGACCACGATTGCCGCCAACAATGTCTTTATCCACTCCAGTTGTTTTGATCCTGACAACAAAATCACCGATGAAGACGTGCTGCAGCGTATGCAAGCCTTAGCGGATGAAATGATTTTCCTGCAGACAAGATTGCACGGTGAATAATGTGAACTGTGAAAGGACCTTCTGGAAAACCAGCAGGTCCTTTCATTATTGTTCTGTTTTGATTGTCCAAGAGTAATAGCCGTTACCGGCATTGAGTGTGTAGGTCATGTCTGCTTCAAACGGCTTGCCGTCTTTTCCCTTTAATCCCTTCACATGCACTTGCCCATCTTTCAGAAGCTGTTTCACCATCGTTTTCGTCGGCTTCTTCTTCAAGGCAGCCAAGTATTTATCGTTCTTCCAGATCACATATTTGCAGCCGCTTTTCCAATTGGTGCATCCGAATCCTTTTGTGCTTTCCATGACGGCGCTTCCGCATTGAGGACATTTCCCCAGAAATTCGTTTTTCTTCGTTTCTTTCCGCTCTACTTGCTGCAGAATGATATCTTGATCATTCTTGATTTCACTTACGGATTTAACGGTGAAATCCGCGATGAAATTAACGAATGCTTTCCTGCTGACTTGTTTCTTTTCCATGTCATGCAGCGCTTTTTCGAGTTTCCCTGTGAATTCGAGATCAAACAGGGATTTCACGGGAAAGGTCTCCACCATATTATTCCCGAGCTCTGTGCACAATAAGCTTTTGTCCTTTGAGGTGATATATCCGATATCTTTCAGCTTTTTGATCGTATCCGCCCTTGTTGCAGGCGTTCCGATGCTGAAACCGCTCAAGACGGCTTCTTCATCATTGAATTTCTTTCCGCATGTTTCCATCACCCGAAGCAATGTCTTCTCCGTATGATGCTTCGGCGGTTTCGTTTCGTGGGAAGATAAATCCGTTTTCTCGACCTTCACTTCATCATTCTTCTCGACAAACGGAAGCAGCTTATCCTTCGATTCGGTTTGCTCCACGACTCTCCAGCCTTCCACAAGCTGGACTCTTCCTTTCGCCTGGAAATCCCCTTTCAAAGATACGTCCTTGATTCGGATTTTGACTTTCGTCTCCTCATGTTCCGCAACCGGCATGAACTGCATGATGAATCTATTCTTAACGGCTGTGTAGACTTTTTCTTCATCCGGTGTCAAAGAACGCGGGATTACGTATGTCGGAATGATCGCACTGTGGCTTTCCACTTTACTATTATTAAAAACACGCTTAGACTTCTTGAATCTGATTTCCTCTTCATACGGCAGTCCCTTTTTAATATTGGAGAGCACCTTGGATGCCCGATCGACAAGAGTTTCCTCCAGCGCCGTGCTGGCGGTCCTCGGATACGTGATGAACTTCTTCTCATAAAGGGATTGAGCCGTCTTCAGAACTTTATCCGCTGTCCATCCTTTGTATTTATTCGTGATATATCCTTGCAGGTTCGTCAAATTGAACAAGAATGGAGGATATTCCTTCTTATGCTCCGTCTGCTTATCGGCAACAATCCCTGCACTTTCAGCGATCTGCTTTTCGATTACCTCGAGCTCTTCTTTTGTCTTGAACTTATCTTTCTCATTTTCCATATAGAAGGCTTGGAATGATTCTCCGGATCTTGTCCTGAAAGCCGCCGCAAGTTTGAAATATGTTTCAGGCTTGAAGTTGGCGATTTCTTTATCCCGATCATAGATGATCTTCAAGGTGGGCATGATGACCCGTCCGACATTCAGCACTTTCCCCCGGCCTTTCTGATACTTCAATGTCGCAACGGATGTCAGATTAATTCCGATCAGCCAGTCGGCCCATTGCCTGCTTACACCGGCATCCTGCAAAGGGCGCAGCTCCGTGTTCGGCTTCAGATTCTTCAAGCCATTACGGACAGCATCCGGTGTCCATTCATTCAATAACAGCCGATATACTTCTTTGGGTGCTTTATAATGGTAAATGATGCTGTCGCCGATCACCTGTCCTTCCCGATCATAGTCGCATGCAGAGATGATGCGGTCGACATCTTTACGGAACATCAATGACTTGATGATATTTAATTGTTTCTTAGCCCCGCTGTCGGGTTTATCTTTCTTCTTCGGGCTGTTTTTCACTTTATAACGGAACTTATCCGGTATGAAAGGAAAATTGTCCATATGCCATTTAGCCATTGATTCATTATAATCTTTCGCATCATATAGCTGAAGCAGATGGCCGAAAGCCCATGTCACAATATATTCTTCCCCTTCATAATAGCCATCCAAGCGCTTTCTAAGCTGCAGGGCGTCCGCGATGTTTTTCGCGACGGAAGGTTTTTCGGCCAAGATCAATGCAAGTCCCATTTATAGGTCAGTCTCCTTTATCCTATTATTTTATGTTTAAGTCCTGGTCGACTTTTATGACTTAAATAAGGAAGCGCCAAATAATATCACGCCGAAAGAAATGCGAACATTATTTGACGCTTTCTATGAGTAAGAGGTCTTTTTCAAACGCTCTGTTAAAGTTCTATGTTGATTTCATCCGTTTCAATCGAGATATTACTGATAACCTTGAAATGCATTTACGAATGTCTCTATATTATAACTATATATGATTTATCTTTTTTCAAAAACTTTTATTTTTATTTTCGGCTGTTGAAGTTTAAGTCTGTTCGATCCATGGAAACATACAGGATAGAAGGAGGAACAATATGGATGCTTATTTCTACCTGCTATATGTCATTGCCTTTATCGTGTTACTAACGCTTTTGCTGAGTTCATTCAGGAGAGACAATTGGCTCTCTGCTTCCAATGTATTGCTCCTGGTTATTTTTGCATTGATTTATGATAACCTCATTCTGGGAATCGGAAGCTGGATCGGGGAAGGCCCTTTTCTTGAAACACTGAATTCACTGCGTTTTTGGCTTCATGCTTTCTTTACTCCCTTGTTGGTCCTTTTTTCTTGGGATACCTTGAATCGGGCATCTATTAACTGGGCCGGAAATAAAGCTTCTTTCATCATAGCTATTGTCCTTACGGGAGCACTTATTCTGCTCGAGCTGTTCCTGGAAGTTTTTAATCTGACATTACAGCCTGAATGGAAGTTCGGTGTTTTAAAGTATGTTCCTATAGAAGAAGCATCTTCCGGACCGCCTCTTATGATATTGTTTGTAACCATCGCGCTTCTTTTGGCGGGAATCATCTTATGGTGGAAAACGAAGTGGAAGTGGATGTTGATAGGCGTGCTGCTGATGATTGCCGGAAGTGTTATCTCCTTCCCTATCGAAAGTGATGCCGTCACAAATATGTTTGAACTCATCTTATTAGCCTCCCTTGTTTTCACGAAACTTCATCAGGATCGGTATCATAAGCAATAATAAATAAAAGAAAGCCTTGCCGATTTCGGCAAGGCTTTCTTCAGTATGTTTCGCAAATTTTTCTGCATAGACTTTGCAACTTATCAAAGGGCACCTTCCCTTTTCCTTTCCGTCAGCCATCCGGCGGCAAAATCCACAAGCTGTCTTTGCGGAATCAACCTGCTTTCAGCAATACCGACATAGCTTTTCCGAACAGTCCCCAACTCTTCGAACTCTTTGCCGATTTCGTTGAAATGCTCGATATTGTAGATGAAATCCACATATGTCTTCCATACTCTTTGCCCCTCCACCAAAATTGGCGCCCCGTGTTCGCAGGTGAAGCATGATTCCGCATAGCATTCAGCCAAGTGCAGGGATGTGTTGTTGTCATAATCAACACCAAGCAAGAGGATATAGGCATCCAGGTCATACAGCTTCTGCAACGGGGAGTGTTCGCCGAATGAGTATTCCAATGAATGCTCCTTCGTTATATACTCTGCGTTTTTGCCCCATGCAGTGAAGCTCGAAGCCGGATGGTAGGATCGGATGACTCCTTCATAGCTTCTGAACGCTTCCGCTACGGCACCCATGAATTTCGTCGGTGTGATTTTGGGGTCGAAAGGCGGCATCTCTTCCCGGATCGTTTCCCACCAGTCAGGGGATACCGGCGGATTCTCCCAATAGGAAGGCTCACTCAGTTCCGAAGAATGGGCAGGCATGACAATCGTGCCTTCAGGTCCGATCACTTGCATCAAGGCATCCACTACCGCGTTCGCACCGCCGCATACCCATCCCAATTTACTCATGGAAGTATGCACAATCACGGTCATTCCTTCACACAGTCCTATTTTCTCGAAATCTTTCATTAAAGTCTGGATTGTATTCATATGTTTCATCGTATTTTTAGTAAGCGGCATCTTTCTCCCCCTATCTCTCTGTCACCAGTATATCATAGAGCCCGTGCTTTCCCTGCAGCGTTAATGGATCCAGACAGCAAAAAAAAGCCCGGGTTTACCAGCCCGATGCTTCAAGAAAATACTTTTTCGATTTGGAGCTCTTTATCATCCCGCATATCAATGATACTCAGGTCTTCAAGCTGAATGAGTGACTTTAGCGGGTAGAACGGGTGATTATAAAGGATTGTTCCAATATGGCCATTAGATAATTGCACTTTCTTCCCGAGCATCGTTTCCATGATATTGCTGAGAAATACGAACATAACAGAAGGATTGAAAGCTCCATATAAATCATCATTCATCCTTCTGATCACCTTATGGAAAGGGTCTGCTTCTCTATAGACACGTGACGATGACATTGCATGAAACACATCGGCAACCGCAATGATTTTGGATACAAGGTTCATCTGCTCCCCATTCAGTTGAAACGGATATCCAAGACCGTTCTCCCGCTCATGATGCTGAAGGGCGGCAAGTGCCACACTGTCCGGGATATTTGGTGTCTTCCTCAGCAATTGGTATCCATACAGCGTATGACGCTTGATTTCCTTGTATTCTGCTTCCGTCAACTTACCGGGCTTATTTAATATATATTCCGGAACATACGTCTTGCCTATATCATGCAAGATTCCCGCAAGCTCTACTTCCCTGATTTGCTCCTCTGGCAATCCCATCCATTTGCCGATCAAACCGCCAATAACAGCCACACAAATATTATGGCGATATGTATATTCATCTTTCCTGTTCAATTCTTCGAAAAGATAATAGAGATGAGGAATTTCGACGGCTTCCTTTATAATGGGGATGATGTCCCTCTTAATTTCCTGAATAGGCACCGTATCATTCACTTTAATAAATCGGAAAATGTCGTTGATTTGCTGCGCCGCTTCATCTACTTTCTTATTGATGGACTCTATTTGATCTGTCATCGCCTCAGCTGGTCTCACTGTCTGTATAATTGATGAGTTGAATTCGGCACTTTCCACTTTCTGTAACATTCGATCGATTTCTTCTGTGGATAGAGGCTTTATCACATGCCGATCCGCTGCCTTAGTTCTTTCCTCCATACACTTCACGCCAATCTTTTTCTTTATATTACCAAATATACTACTAAATACCTGTTCATAACAATGATTTCTTTTTTACATTTCTATTAAGTGCCTGCCCCAATACTTGCAGATCCTTGCCCACGGTACATTCGGATATACAAAAATGGTGAGATTTCGCGCGTCCGAATTCCTTTTTATGATGGGTATGCAAAAAACAGCCGGAACAATAAGTGACAGTTGTCGCTTCTAATCTTGCAAGCAGCATCCTTCTTTCTTCTCTGCTGTTCATATTCCTTTCCTTTCCGCCAGTTCCTTTGTCCCGAAGATTTCCGTTCCTTCAAGAGCTTGGGACGCCAATGAATCTGCCTCTTGATTCATCTTCCTGTCTATCTGTTCATATACCGGCTCAATCCCCATCGCCTTGATTTTGGCCTCAATCCGATCAAGCCATCTATTGAACAATTCGTCAAAACAGGGCCATTCCCCTTTCAACTGGTTCAAGACCACCTGTGAATCTCCCCTGAAAACACAGCGCCTATGGTGTACCCCCAGTTCTTCAAGACGCAGCAATCCCTCATAAAAAGCAGCATACTCGGCTTCATTGTTCGATGTCAGTTGATCAAGCGTTCTGTTGGCACGCAATCGGTATGATTTACGGCCCAAATCATAATAAATGGCGACACCCAATCCGGCAAGGCGATCCTCTTTTCGGAAACCGCCGTCAAAGTATAAGCAAATACGATCAGGTTCCTCTATCGCTTTCTCGATGTATTTCTTCAATTCCTTCTTCATCCAGGTCGAATCCCTCTCATCAAAGAATTCAAGCTGTCCTGCCCTTCCTGTCTTTTCCAGATCATCCGCTATCATCAAGGCCTCTTCTGCGGACATCAGATCTGAAACGAAAGTACAGCCCGTTTTTTTCGGATGTTTGTATTTCCATTTTATGTACACCAGCATTTACCTTTCCCCTTCCTGCTCGGACGGCTGTTGACCTCCGGATCAATTCGCCATTAAAATACCCTTAACACTTACAAAAAATGCTTCCTTTCCTTTATATCAAATGTTTCATTCTTCCAACATCCATATTTTATGGTACAATTTAAATTGTTACATTTAAACGAATTTTACATATTCTCGAGCTTTATTGACATTTCCTTCCGCCTAGAATTGCAGGATGCTATGTTATCTGAGCTACTTATGAAAGAAAGAGAGATTATTATGAATAGTACCTTTTCTCCCTATTTGGATTTCAGTCGAGATAAATGGAGTGCATTAAGGAAACATACCCCTCTCACTTTAAGTGAAACAGATTTGGAGCAAATACGGGGCGTGAACGAGAACATTTCCATTCGTGAAGTGGAAGACGTATACTTACCGCTGACAAGACTGGTGAATCTGAAGGTCGAAGCTTCGCAGGATCTTCATAGGGCCACGACGCTGTTTTTGGACGAAAAACCTGCCAAAATACCCTATATTATCGGTATTGCAGGGAGTGTCGCCGTCGGAAAAAGCACCATCGCCCGATTGCTGCAGCTGCTGCTGTCACGCTGGGAGAGTCATCGGCATGTGGAATTGATTACCACGGACGGCTTCCTGTTCCCTAACCGGGAACTTGAACAAAGAGGAATCATGAACAGGAAAGGGTTTCCCGAGAGCTATGATACCCAAAGATTGATCCAGGTCATTTCCGAAATAAAATCCGGAGCAGCATCTGTGGAAGTCCCGCTTTATTCACACACAGCATATGATATCGTGAATGAAAAGAAACTTGTGAATAATCCGGATATCCTCATCGTGGAAGGTGTGAACGTACTCCAAGTGAACGACAGGGAGCAAGTATTCGTAAGCGATTTCTTTGATTTCTCCATCTATATCGATGCCGATATAAGTGATCTTGAAGAATGGTACATAGACCGTTTCCTCTTTTTTAAAGATACCGCTTTCAAAGAAAAAGAATCCTATTTCCATAAATATGCCGCTCTTTCTGATCAAGAAGCAATTGAAGTCGCCAAAAATATTTGGAAAGAAATAAACGAGAAAAATCTGGTCGAGAATATTCTCCCGACCAAAGGCCGAGGCAGTCTTGTCCTCCGAAAAGGAAGCAGCCACAGGGTGGAGCGGATCATGCTCCATCCATTCTGAGGAGTGCAAAAGCTCTCCTTGGCCGTGATTTCCCGTAATCATAGATACAACCTTCATGCAGGCAATGTTAAATAGAGCCGGAGTTCATCCTCCGGCTCTATTTGTTTTCTGATATTACGACCCACTACGTACTTTTCACTTCTATATAAAAAACGCCCCAGCAGCATCTCCAGACAAACGGAATTCCCAAAATCGCATCAATGCATTCTTTATATTTCTCCATGAAGCGCTGCGCAAATTTGTTCGCATCCCTCTCCACCCATTGAGAATGATAACCGGCATTTCCTGCTTCCACATACCCCTTCTTCCTTCTGGATGAAAAATAGATACGCTGATAAGCATGCCTGACTTCATGCATCAGATCAAATACGAAGAATAATTTCCTTACACTATCTTCTAATTTGCTGTTCCTCACTTGATGGTTGAAGGGATACAGAAAGATGAAACCTTCTTGGTGATATCCTCCATATTCCCCGGAAAATACGCCTTCCAAATTCGTTTTGTGCATGTATCGTTCCATCGTCCCATTCCTGTCAGACTTAACATCCTCCAAAGAACCATAAACCGAGATGGTCATCCCTAAATCTCTATAATCCTGGTGCAATAAGCTAAGCAGCGCATGTACCTGATCATCCTTCACAATGGAGGATATGTTCCGCACACAGGTGGGTCCATTGCTCCGATAAATCAGTTTCTCTTCTGCTTCTTGTAAATCAATGCACTCACTCGTGTCATTATGCGTCCTCATACGTTGTCGTGCCGCTTCCAAATGGTTCCCCTTCCTTATCCATGCAGAAAATGATGCTTAACTCACGCTTCACATATTTCTGCATCTCATATAATATTGTTTTCCACTTTCAAAAGCTTGTAAGAAACACTATATACGAATCTCCAGAAAAATCCAAGTCGTTGTTTTGGATAATTGTTACTAATACACAAAAAATAATCCTTGCAATCTGATCCATACAAACCTACTATAAGGAAGTGTGTAAATCTGATTACACAAACACCGGGGTTCGAAATCCTCCCCCGCATCAAAACTAGGAGTGAAAGAAATGTTTAATGAATTATATGGGCTGCTTTTCGTAATTATTAATTTTTCCCTTGTTTTGTTCATTTACAAATTATTCGGGAAGACAGGCCTATTTGTTTGGATCGGATTTTCGACAGTCCTGGCGAACATACAAGTGGTCCAGACAATTGAACTATTCGGTATGACAGCCACACTAGGCAATACCATGTATGCCAGCGCATTCCTCGTGACGGATATCATCAATGAGCGATATGGCAAAGAAGAGGCAAAGAAAGCCGTATGGCTCGGTTTTTTCACATTGGTCGCCATGACACTCATCATGCAGCTCGTCCTGCGGTTCGAACCGCATGAAACGGACTTGGCACGTCCCCATCTTGAAGGGATCTTCGGATTGCTTCCACGTGTCGCAATCGGAAGCTTAGCCGCATTCCTCATAAGTCAGATTTTGGATGTCTATCTTTTTACTTGGATACGTTCAAAATTTCCGACTGACGGACAATTTTGGATTCGAAATAATGGGAGTACATTGATCAGTCAACTGATTGATACACTCGTCTTCACATCCATCGCATTCCTCGGTGTCTATCCGCTGGACATATGGCTGGAGATTTTCTTCACAACATATATCCTCAAATCGGTCGTTTCGATTATGGATACGCCATTCGGCTACATCGCTAAGCGATTCAAGTTCAAAGAAGAATTAAGGGAAGCATGACAATGATATCTTCCGAGTTAAATAATAATAGAATAAAGGACAGAACGGATGATGCATCCCGTTCTGTCCTTTTCTTATGTAAGAATCGCATCAGTAAACAGAACGCGCGGCTTCCAATTATGGAAGCAAACGAATAAAATAAGAGAAAGAAAACAACCGAGAAAGGGCTGAGCGCATGATAGAAGTGTATATCGACGGCGCTAGTGCCGGCAATCCCGGACCGAGCGGAGCAGGAATCTTCATCAAAAAAGACGGTAAGGTGGACAGACACTCCATTCCTCTTGGCATTATGGAGAATCATGAAGCAGAATACCATGCCTTAATCAAGGCGCTGGAGCTCTGCCAAGGGTACACAGCAGAAACCGTCTCTTTCCGAACAGATTCCCAAGCCATTTGGTCCGCGATGGAAAAGGAGTTTGCAAAAAATAAAAAATATGCGGTTTTGCTTGAGGAAGCTTTATCCCTATCGCGCAATCTTCCTTTATTCTTCCTCAAATGGGTTCCATCTTCGGAGAACAAAGCGGATGAGCTCGCACGGAGAGCGATCCTTCTGAACAAAGAAGGATGAAAGAAAAATCATTGACGTCATAAAGGGATTGGATATTGGATCCAATCCCTTTACAATCGCTGATGAATTACTATTTACCGATGATATCCCGCTTTTTATTGGCTTTCTTCATATTTTTCAATAAATAACCGCCTAGGAACCGGCGCGGCTCATAGGAAACCATGAAGGCTTTCGGTTCATATTCATGGATCAGCGATAAAGCTTCCCCTTCCCTGTCACGGCGTGTCAGGATTTCCAGCTTGTATCGAATGCTGTCTCTTCCTTCCCCTTCAAATATGGTTACCCCGAAACCCAATTCCCTGAGCCTGTTAATAAGGTCCATATTCTTTTCGGTGATATTCACATCCAATGTAATGTAGCCGATCGCAAGCCGGGATTCAATATATCCTCCCAAAAGGATACCCAATCCGAAACCGACTGCATACACAACCATTGCCGTTCCGCTCTGATCCCCCGCAAAAACGAGCGAGAGACCGAATACATAAATCAATGATTCGATCATCCCGAACAAACTTGATAGAATTGTTCTCCCCTTGACCATGAATATGGTGCGTAAAGATAGCAAAGGGACATAGATGAGTTGAAGCAGAATGATGAGCAGTATCTCTTTCATGCCAATCCCTCTTTCCCTTTTTTTGAAAACGGCAAGTGACTACTTCAATAAATTGCTGTCCTCCGCAAATTGCAGAGCCTGCCTCCTTGAAGTGATTTTACCCGCTTGGAGTGCTTCCAGCAGTGATATATAGAAGCTTCCGTCGAATGTCATCTGCGCCTTCAATGTAATTTCGATTGCCGCGTTCACTAAACTGTCCGATGCTCCGGTCAGCTCTTTCCCGAAAAAAATGAACCCCTTCGAATCTTCTCTGAATACAAATCCCTTATGTTCCAATTTCTCGATATATTGGTCAACTGTCATATTCACAGGCAGCCCTTTCCGTTACATCATCTATTCTATCATTATACTATATTAAAATCCGTCAATATTCTACATATTCCGCTTTTCGGTCCAGCCTGATTACGGCTGCAGGAACATCGAGTATAGTCCTTTCAATTCATGGCGTTTGACCATTTCCGACACTTTATCCATACAATATTCGTATCTCGTATCTTCCATATTGCAAATTAATGGGACGTCGCATTTGATGGCGGCCAGCTGCCTGGACATATGCAGAAGTTCCAATGAATCTTCAATTCTCTTACGCTGAGTCGCAGTCAAGGCCGGAAGATTCTCAAGGATGCCGTCGATGCTTCCGTATTGCTGCAGTAATTTAATCGCTGTCTTCTCTCCGATTCCTTTGACACCCGGATAATTGTCCGCTGTATCGCCCATCAGGCCTTTCAGATCCACCATCTGTGCAGGCTTGATTCCTTTCCAGCTGAAGAAGGAAGCTTCATCATGCACTTCGTAATTTCCGTATCCTTTTTTCAGCAGCGTAACCGTAATGCCTTCATCGATCAATTGGAGAAAATCTTGATCACCTGTCAGGATATTGACCTGATATTCACGGCTGTGGAGCCTTGCCAATGTGCCGATGCAATCATCCGCTTCAAAGCCTGCTATCCCGTAATTCGGGATATCGAAAGCACTGACCGCTTCCTTCACCAGATCGAATTGCGGAATCAGTTCCTCCGGAGGCTTGCTTCGGTTGCTTTTATAAGCTTCGAACATTTCTGTGCGGAATGTTTTGCTTCCCATATCCCAGCATACAGCCATATGCTCCGGACCGAAGCGGTCGGCAGCAAGCAAAAGATGTTTCAAGAAGCCTTGGACACCGTTTGTCGGCACGCCTTTTGAATTATACATGAACTGCCCTGTCATACCCGTTGCATAGAAAGCCCTGAACAATAAGGCCATTCCATCCACAAGCATGAAGCTTGGACGTTTGATTTCCATTTAAGATTCACCTCTATCATCATTCTTTTTTTATTTTAGCATAATAAGAGAGCCTAAGAGCAGCTTTCGACAACATTCCGCCATTTAT
>JAZNGP010000002.1:0-16861 GCA_045576475.1 Bacillus sp. (in: firmicutes)
TTTGCAAAACCACCAATTTTCCCATTTACTTCTGAAACGAGAATTAAAGAATGCTTCATTCTTCTTTTCAACATCTCATCATTATAAGCAGTGTTTAAAAAGCGTTCCTGAATGTCGAAAGGGATGATTCCTTCATAAGTGGCATTCCAACTGATTTTTGCGACCTGTTGCACTTTTCGTATGTCCTCTTTTTGCATTTTACGGATGGTTAAATCCATTTTCATCACTCTTTCCAAGCTTTAATCCGATAAGTTGGTCATCAAAATAGGCTCTTTTCGTTCAATACATACTTAACTGCAATTTTGAGATTAACTCTTTGTAGTTCATAAAATAATCTCTAATGGCGATCACTTGGAAATAGGGAGATGGTTTTAATTCAACTAATACACATTCGTCATACAACAAGCTGATTTTCAATTCTTTTTGAGGTTTTATACCTTTTTCGATCAGCAAATTCGCTAATTCCAAATATATCTTTTGCTCATATGCATCAATAGACCTTTCTAATGCAAAGCGGCCGGGAACACTGCTCCACCATACTCTGAAGGATTGTTCTATTTGAGTAAATGCCTCAAAATTAGGAGCATTTTCAATAAATAATTCCTGATAAAATACGTTTTTTCTTCATTAAATATTGTAAGATCATTCAGCGGATGTTCGGAGATGCGTTTTGAAACGTCAATCCAAAGCTTTCTAAAACGTATTTCAAAGTCTTTTGGAAACTCACATTTTGTGGATATATAAGGGAATTTGATTTCATCTTTTCTCAAACTGTTATTTACATATATATTTTGGATATAGATTAAAAAATTCAATGAATATGAATTATGAAGCTTCCATTCTCATTATGAATGTATTTTCCATCTTACTCCTCCCTATTGAACGCCAACTATTTATTCAATTCCGCTAACGACCAGATCCGCTTTTTCAAAGGGTCTGTATTGTTCCATATATATGTCTTCTGCTAACATCCAATTATTTTCCCATCTGTCACGGGCCTCTTCTCCATCTCTCTCAAGGCCTCGCATAAGCCTTGTTTCTCGTGGACAATCCACCCATATCGTAAAATCGTATTTATTCAATAATTCTTCGCGAATGGCATAAACGCCTTCCATTACCACGATTCCTCCTATGGGGACAGAATGCCACTCTGCTAAACCATCCATCTCCCAATCATATCGCTGATAATGTCCTTCTTTGTTTTGACTGAGCGGTTCAAGCACTTGATTTAATACACGCTCCCAATCATAATCCGCCCCAATGGGCTTTCTTGTCGGAAGTGTTTGCAGCAGCTTGGAAGATGGCAAATAAAAATCATCCATATGCACAACTGTTACATTGGATAATCGTTCTTTCAGCTTACTTGCCAAAGTGCTTTTACCTGCTCCCCCGCAGCCATCTATCCCAATGAGCAAAGTTGATTGTTTTTTTGAGAGGGACTTAATTAATATGACTGATTGTTCGAGATGAAACTCCTCTTTTTGGGCTTTATCATTCATTTCATCACCACTTTGCATTTGAATATTGGTTCAAAATCGGGAGAAATATGCTCTTTACTAATCAAATTTCCAATTCTAAATAGTCATCCGTTTCTATAAAGCCGAACTTTTTATATACTGGTCTGCCCATTTCCGATGCACCGAGCCATATTTTCGTAACCCCTGCATTTTCGACTTCTTCTATTAATCTAGTCAATAAATTTGCTGCGATTCCTTGCCCGCGGTAGTTTTCTTTCGTATACATATTCGAGATATAAGCCTTTCTTCCAGTCTTGTTCGTATAACTGGGAGGAAACTCGTAAAATATAACTGCACCGCAAGCAATTATTTCTTCTTTATCTTCTGCGAGCCATTGAATCAACGTACCATCGCTCAGCTTCTTCTCAAAGAAAAACGATAGTTCAGAATCAATATTTGTATTTGGCTCAATCCCTTCATCTATCAATTGTTTTTTTCTTAATTCTGTTAATTCAGGGATATCATCTGTATTTGCTTTACGATATTTCAACAGTCTTCACTCCTTGATTCAAATGGAAAAATATGTACTTTGCATTATTTTACCATGTTCAGTCAGCGACAACCAAAATATCCAAATGTCTCGCTTTCCTAAGCAGCCTCTCCACGACAGATCCTTCCACGATTTCTTGCCGTCTTGTTCGTGCCGAATGGCCGATGATCACTTGTGTGGCTTTCTTCTTCTCCAATTGCTTGATGATTTCATCCACTGTTCCCCGGCGGTTCGGTGCATCATGCAACTCGAAGTTTCCTCCCAAACGTTCGGCCAGCAGCTTGATTTTATTCAAGATTTCTTCTTGGTCTTCCGTCATGACTTTTTTATCTTTCACGTAAAGGATATGCCAGTCCGCTTTGAGGCGGTAAGCCATCCGGAATGCTCTG
Organism: Bacillus sp. (in: firmicutes); assembly: GCA_045576475.1. Taxonomy (GTDB): domain Bacteria; phylum Bacillota; class Bacilli; order Bacillales; family DSM-1321; genus Bacillus_AD. The sequence goes on from JAZNGP010000002.1 coordinate 2,397, forward strand.
CGGATAAGCCTTTCGGAGTCCTTCCGGAGATTGACGCAAACGACGATTGTTTCTTCCCTCCTCCATGGTCCTCTTACCCCTTCCCTTCGTTTCAGCGATTCCAGTTTTTCATCGACTTCATCTGCCAGTTCGCGCAGCGCGAGTTCCCTCAATGCGATGAGGTTCTGTATTTTGAAGAAATTGGTTAATGACTGTTCAATCTTATCTTTCGTGTAAATATTGCCTTCCAGCATCCGCTGTATGAGCGCTTTCGGGGAAATATCGATCAGCTGCAGCTCATCCGCTGCATGAAGCACTTGATCTGGTACGGTTTCCCGGATGAGCACGCCTGTAATTTGTTGGACGGTGTCGTTCAGGCTTTCCACATGCTGAATATTCATCGTGGAGATGACCGATATTCCGGCATCGAGGATTTCCATCACGTCTTGGTAGCGCTTCTTGTTTTTGCTTCCCGGTACATTTGTATGCGCCAGCTCATCGACAAGCACGACTTCAGGGTTTCTGTCGAGGATGGCATCGAGGTCCATTTCTTCAAGGGTGACGTTTTTATAGGCGATTTGTCTTCTCGGGATGATGTCCACCTCTCTCACCTGATCTGCCGTTTCTTTACGGCCATGTGTTTCCAATAAACCGATGACCACGTCGATCGCATTGTTTTTCAATTGATTCGCTTCCCGCAGCATCGTATATGTTTTCCCCACACCGGGTGCGGCTCCGATATACACTTTCAAATTGCCTTTTTTCACCCCCAGTATTTTTTCCTTCCTTTCTTCCGCTGACAGCCTGCGGTAAGGATTGTGCTTTTGTCTGTTCGGCTGATAGGCGGGGATGACTCTCTCACCGCTTGCTTCGGCGATGTCCGCAACCAAAAGTACGTCCATATGTTTCGACTTTCTCAATATTTTATTGACGATGGAACCGCGAATGATTTCTTCCCGCCTCGTTTGTTTCGATTGGCCAAGAACAATTTGTGTGATATGGTTCCGGATTGCATGTTCCACTATTTCCTCTGCGATCTCTTTTTTACTGATGATGATTTCTTCAAATTGACCTTCCAATTTTTTGATGAGTTTTTTGATTGATTTCCTGAATAGTTGTTCTTCTTTGATATACTTCTTCTTCGATGGAATAAAGCTGGCGACGAAAAGCACGCCTCCGAGCCGTTTGGCGATTTGATTTCCCCTTCTGATCAGTATTGAGCCCGTCAGATGGTATTGGACACAGACCAAAACCCGGTGCGCCGCGCCGGAAGGTCCCGATAATCCTTCTTGTTCCCTTTGGACATTGAGGTCATCATCCACTTCCGCGGCGAGAAAACGGAGAGACAGTTCCCTCAGCACCGCTAGATGCTCTTTCTCGAAAAACGGTTTTCCTTTCGTTTGATCCTGCATTCTTCCTTCATGAAGACGCTTCAAAACCGCTTCCGGCGTCACATCTAGAAGGCGTACTTCATCCGCTTCCGACAATACTCCGGCCGGCACGGTATGGCTGACCGGAAGCGGATGTTTCAGCACGCGCTCCGCCGCTTCCTTCACACCGGTCAGTTCATAGATATTCATCGTTGTGATGACACTGATTCCGTTTCCGACCAATTCCATCACATCTTCCACTCTGGATCGATTGGCCGCGGCCGGGCGGTTTTTCCGGGCCAATTCATCAACCAGAACAACTTCCGGATGTCTTATGTATAATGCTGCCATATCCAGATCCCGTCCGGTTTTTCCTTTATGATTCCAATCGATGGCGGGAATGCATTCCAAAGCTCCCATTTGCCCGAAAGCCTCCGGACGTTCCGCTGCGCCGATGAGTCCGATGACAACATCGATTCCTTTTGCTTTCAAATCATTGCCTTCCTGTAATAAATCGTATGTCTTCCCTGATCCGCTTACTGCCCCAAGGATGATTTTCAGCCTGCCCCTTGTGATGGCTGAGATCGATTGCAGGATTTCTTCCGCTGTTTTTCTCCGGAATTGATCGACCATATGATGCACCTCCATCCCGAAAAGGGGAGCTGTTTTCACGCTCCCCCATCGTTCCCTATCATTCATCCATTGCGATGTTCAACATTAAGACGTTGACCTTCGGTTCGCCGAAAAGACCCAGATTCCTTCCTTCCGTATAGTGGTCCACCAGTTTCCGCAAACTCTCCTCGGATATGCCGCGTTCAGCCGCGATGCGCGGAATCTGGACAATCGCTCCTTCCGGAGATATATGCGGGTCAAGTCCTGAACCGGAGTTCGTCACGAGCTCGGCAGGGATTTCCTCTTTCTTCACCCCAGGATTCTTTTTCAGAAACCTTTCCATTTCTTCCTTTGTCCGCAGGATCATTTCTTCATTTGACGGAGCATAGTTTGGCGTACCTGAGGCTGCAGCATCATATTCAATGGAAGAAATGCGGCCATGAAAGTATTTGGCTTCTTGGAAGGACTGCCCGATTTGCTTTGAGCCGATGACCTCGCCTGCTTCATTTTTGATTAGACTTCCTTCTGCTTGATCCGGCATGATGATTTGCGCGGCTCCTGTCATGAACAACGGATAACCGATTCCGCATATGACAAGCAGCACGATAACGATACGTAGATTCCTCAACATGCTTCCTCACCCTTTTTCATAAAATGTCATGTCCACTGAAACAGGACCAAGAGCCAATCGATTGCCTTGATTCCGATGAACGGGACAATGATCCCGCCTAGTCCGTAGACGGCCAAATTCTTGGCCAGCAATCGTGTCGCGTTCATCGGTACATATTTCACACCTTTCATCGCCAGAGGAATCAGCAGCGGAATGATGACAGCATTGAAGATCAGCGCCGACAGAATCGCGCTTTGCGGTGTCGCGAGGTCCATGATGTTCAAGGCCGCCATTTCCGGGATAGCTGACATGAACATCGCCGGAATGATGGCGAAGTATTTCGCCACATCATTCGCGATACTGAATGTAGTCAATGCGCCCCTTGTCATCAACAGCTGCTTGCCGATGGAAATCACTTCGATGATTTTGGCGGGATCGGAATCCAAGTCCACCATATTGGCGGCTTCTTTTGCCGCGATGGTCCCGGAGTTCATCGCTAATCCTACGTCGGCCTGGGCAAGTGCAGGCGCATCGTTCGTACCGTCTCCGGTCATCGCCACAAGCTTCCCTTCCGCTTGTTCCCGTTTGATGACATGAATTTTGTCTTCCGGAGTCGCTTCAGCGATGAAATCATCCACTCCCGCTTCCTTGGCGATCGTTTTGGCGGTCAATGGATTATCCCCTGTACACATCACCGTTTTGATCCCCATCCGCCGCAATTCGTCGAAACGTTCCTTCATTCCTTGCTTCACCGTATCCTTCAAATGAATCACCCCGAGAATCCGATTTCCTTCGGCAACGGCCAGCGGGGTTCCGCCTGCACGGCCCACCTTTTCGCTGATTACTTCCAGATCAGCGGGGATTTCCCCTCCTTGCTTCAGGATATATTTCTTGATGGCATCGACGGCCCCTTTTCTGACGATTCTGCCATCCTGCAGATCAGTACCGCTCATCCTGGTTTCAGCGGTAAAGGCGATCGTTTCCGAACCGGTTGTATCGATTTCTGCAATTTCTCTCTTCTTCGCGAATGCTATAACCGATCTTCCTTCCGGTGTTTCATCATGTAAAGAAGATAAAAAAGCAAATGTATTCAATTCTTCTTCACTGACGCCATCCACAGGGATAAATTCCGAAGCCATCCGGTTCCCGTATGTAATGGTCCCTGTTTTATCAAGGATGATCGTGTTGATATCGCCTGCCGCTTCCACGGCCTTTCCCGACATGGCAATCACATTGAAGCGTGTGACCCGGTCCATTCCCGCAATCCCGATCGCCGATAACAACCCGCCTATTGTCGTCGGAATCAAGCAGACGAGCAGTGCCGTCAAGGTGGCGACCGGCAATGTCACATCGATATAAGAAGCGATCGGCGGCAATGTCGCGCAAACAAGCAGAAAGATCAAGGTCAAGCTTACGAGCAGCGTGCTGAGCGCGATTTCATTCGGCGTCTTCTGCCTTTTTGCTCCTTCCACCAAAGTGATCATCCGGTCAAGGAAGGATTCACCCGGATCGGATCGGACGGTCATGACGATGAAGTCACTGATCACTTTTGTTCCTCCGGTCACCGAATCGAAATCTCCTCCCGATTCTTTGATGACCGAAGCCGATTCACCAGTGATCGCCGACTCGTCGACAGCGGCCACGCCCTTCGTCACGACCCCGTCACTCGGAATGATGTCGCCTGCTTCGACCAATACGGTATCATCTTTACGGAGATTTGCCGCATCCACAAGCTTGATGGAACCGTCTTTTTGGATAAGCTTCGCTTTCGTATCCTGTCTTGTCTTTTTGAGACTATCGGCTTGTGCTTTTCCTCGCCCTTCTGCCAACGCTTCCGCGAAATTGGCGAATAAGATTGTCAGGAATAAGATGACAGTCACGGCAATATTGTATCCTCTGTCCGATGAGCCCCCGAACAAATCGGGAAAGACAGACAAGAGCAGGGTGATGAAGGATCCGATTTCCACAACGAACATGACTGGATTACGGATCATCTGTCTTGGGTCGAATTTCCGGAAAGCGCCTTTGACTGCAGGACCATAGATGTTCTTCCTTTGATCCTCTACACGCATTGAACTCATCTCGTATTCTCCTTTTCTATTCATCTGATGGTAAGCCATTCGGCAACCGGTCCCAGTGCGATGACGGGGAAAAATGTCAAAGCGCCGATAATGAATACAGTCGCAAGCATTATGACCAGGAATATGCTGTTATCCGTCTTGAATGTCCCGATGGTTTCCGGGACATGCTTCTTCGTGAGTAAAGAACCTGCCACCGCAATCATGGCCATCATTGAAAAATAACGTCCGAACAGCATGACCAATGCGGTAGCGGTATTCCAAAAAGGAGTATTATCCCCCAGTCCCTCAAAGCCGGAACCGTTATTAGCCGCCGAGGAAGTGAATTCGTATACGACCTGGGTGATTCCGTGGAATCCTGGATTGGATATGGACGATGTCCCCATTTCCGTGGCCAATGCGACAGCCGAGGGCATCAAGATGATCGAAGGATGGATCAAGATTGTGATGGCAATCAGCTTGATTTCCTTCGCTTCGATTTTCTTCCCAAGGAATTCCGGTGTACGTCCAACCATCAGACCTGCGATGAAGACGGCCATCAGCGCATACATCAGGATATTCACCGTCCCCACACCGTCACCGCCGAATACGCTGTTCAGCATCATCAACATAAGCGGAACCATTCCGCCGAGCGGCGTCAGCGTATCATGCATATTATTCACCGTTCCCGTCGTCGCCGCTGCAGTGATGGTCGTGAATAAAGCACTCTGAGGAATGCCGAAACGTACTTCTTTCCCTTCCATGCTTCCGTTTTCCTGAGCGAGCCCTGTTTCCGCCAAAGCTGGATTCCCATTTTGTTCACTGAAGTAAGCGACACTAAGGAAGACCAGGAACATCAAACCCATCGCAGTGAACAGAATCCAGCCTTGCTTCCTTTTCTTCGCCATATAGCCGAATGTGAGCGGAAGGGCGGCCGGAATCAAAAACATCGACAGCATTTCGATGACATTCGTGACGGCATTTGGATTCTCGAATGGGTGAGCCGAGTTGACGCCGAAGAATCCACCGCCATTCGTACCCAAATGTTTGATCGACTCCAACGCGGCTACCGGACCTCTTGCGATATGCTGCACCGTGCCTTCCAATGTTGTTGCAGATACTGCGCCGCCAAGCGTTTGCGGAACACCTTGGGAGACGAGCAGCAAACCGACCAGGATACTTGCGGGCAATAGTACACGGGTGATGGAGCGAATGAGGTCGACATAGAAATTCCCTACACTCCGCTGCCCCGTCAATCCCCTGAAGAAAGCCATGCATAATGCCAAACCTGTTGCCGGAGTGGTGAACATCAAAAATATAATGACCGTCATTTGGGACAAATAAGAAAGTCCTGTTTCCCCGCTGTAATGCTGCAGATTCGTATTCGTCAAAAAGCTGACGGCCGTATTGAATGCGAGCAAAGGCTCCATATTGCCGATCCCGCCCGTATTACCCGGCAGGATTCCTTGCAGCCGAAGGATCAAATACACCATCAGGAACATGACCAGATTGCTCATCAGCAATGCCTTCGCATATTCCTTCCAGCCCATATCATTTGTTTGAATGCCGGCCGCTTTAAAGATTCCTCGTTCCAGTCCGCCAAACAGGCGGTCCTGACTTGTAGAGTCAAGGGAATACACATTCGTTAAGTATTTGGCAAGCGGGACCGCAAGCATTATGACCAACGCCAGCACCGCAATGATTTGCAAAAAGTCCATTTTCTATCCCCCGTTTTGGATCCTCAGTATTTTTCCGGATAAATCAGCGCATGAATCAAGTACAAAGCAAGTGCTCCGATAATGACTAATAAAAACATACGATCCTCTCACTCTCCTTCTTTTTGCGGGGAACGGCGGCATCAAAAAAGACCAATGCTCCCCTCTTCCCCAAATGCAGTCACGCTGATTTGCAGACCATTCAGTGAACAGTACTATCCACCAAAGGAAACAATGCGTGACAAACATGACACTGGAGAAAAAGCAATCATTGGTCTACATAGCGCCCAGCAAGCCTTTGTGGCTCCCTTTGCGATCTGTCCTCCATGAAACTTCTTCACTTATAGGCATAATAAAAAGACCTACGGAATCGACAAGCTGCCGCTTTGCTGCAATAGCAGCAAAAAAGCCCCCTGTATCAAGGCGGTCTTATGACCTCCTTCGCTTTAGCCGACGAAGTTAGCTGACGGGTAGGATGGCGAAAGAGTATCTCATCCCTTCTGCTTTTTGCAGAATTAACCCCAAAATAATTGGGTCCTCCGTTCTCAATTGCTTGAGATTTGGCCGATATTCAAATGGAATATGAGAGTATTTTACGCTCCATCTTTCTTTTTTGTAAAATGGATAAACTGGGATTTTAAGCCGAAAAGGACCATTACGGGACATAATATAAAACTTTTAAGCATTTTACTTACTATTTCGCCTTTTTGCACTACTTTACTTTATTAAAAATAATTTTATTATTCTTATTGACAAGGAGTTCATTTCGGAATTATGATAGGTCTCATAAATCTCATTCATGCGATGGAGGCATTATGTTGAATCCGAAAAAAAAGCTTGAAGCTGATATAAGTGCCGCTTTCATCAAATTCCAGCGGGAGCTGATCGGCAGGGGTCCTCAAGAGGCGAAAACCTATATCATCAGCGATATGCTGATCACCCGCTTCAAAGGCGTACTCACTGTCGAAGAAAAGCATCTCGTGGACTGCGATACAGGGAGACAGCTTGTCAAGCAGATGCGTGAAGTCCTTCGTGAGAAATACAGCAAGGAATATGAAGAGATCGTGGAGGTTCACACCGGATGCAAGGTGATATCTTCCCACAGTGACATCAGCACGAAAACAGGGGAAAGAATCGAAGTTTTCATTGTCGATAAAGACTTGGAGAAATCCCTTCCAGCAATCAACTAATACGTATAAAGGTGGATCACATGCGCAAATCAACCTGCAGATATGTCATCAATGCCGTAGGCAAAAGCGGGCAAATCTATATGAGCCATTGTGAAGATAAACATACGCTCAATAAATGGATCGCTGAACATCAAGATCAATTGATCATGAGCGAACTGAAAATAACCGATCATAAACCAAACTTTTTCGTCAAATGGTTTACCAGAAAATAATAATGAAGTTAACGTCATTCCAAGCGGAGTGGCGTTTTTAAATGCTTTTTATTCAGATTATATCTAGGCATAGTGAATCGCCCCGCATCTGGATGCTTACTTTACGGGGCGGCCTTTGAGCCTCCTCCGTGCTTAAGTCTCACCTGGCTCACTGATCTAAGCTTGAGTCTCGCACCTTCCGCTACATTCCCTAGTAGTTTAATATGCATCTTGTAATAATGCTTATCTTCATCTCTCCTAGAAATTAGACAGAATAATTTAGCCATAATGGCTTCGAGATTCAATCTGCCCAGTTGGCCGAACAAGAGCAAGACTAAGCCTTTATCAAATCATCTTTTATGTGTAGTTAGCACATGATGTATTAAGATTCATTATTCATCCTGCTCTATCCACGATGCTTCTCCACATAAAAGAAGCCTCCTTCAACAGGAGGCTTTCGGTTAATCATCATCGTCTTCCATCATATAGTAAAGGAACCAGACTGCATGGTTTTGTTCATCCAGAGCGGCTCTGGAGAATGCTTGTTTCACAAGTGCATTATCTGAGTTGTCCGCTGCTTCCAGATAGACATCGACCGTATTCTGCTCGTCTAGGAACGCCGCCCTCAAGCCTGCATCGAAAGTCGCCGGACAATTTTCCGTGACTTCAGGACGGTATTCTTTCCCGGTCAATGTATAATACAACTGCGCAAATTGTTCATAGTGCTTCGTTTCGTCATTCCGAATTTCGGTCAGACGGTTTGCCGTACTCTGATCAGGAGCGAGATCCACTAATTTCTTATAACAGATGATCGCATTATATTCCCCTTTCAGGGCGTTCTGAATATTACTGATATCGAGAGATGTATCTCTATAAAAATATCCGTAATCGTTGAAGTACACCATCGTTGCCCTCCTGTCTCTTCATGTATTCTATAGTATGAAGAGCGGGCGGCGATGTGACTGAGTTGTGAAGCAGATTATATGGCGTCCCGTCTCCTGAAGCCGCGAACCGTTTCCGATTGGATGAGGTGCACACCTTCAATAACAGTCACCTCATTGTGATCATCAAGGAATTGATCCATATCTCTTTCTGTTTCGAACCATTTGAAGTACTCGCTTCCTTCTTTGGTGTATGTAAGCAGATATTTATTTTTCCTCATGTTCCAACCTCCAGTTGTCGTTTTATTCTTTACATTTAAATAGTAATAAATCTTCGGACTAATTTATATAGTAAGTATTTCCTGAATGGACAGCCAAAAAAATGCAGAACAGGCTATTCGGCTCATTTTGCATTTTGGAATGGATCTATTTCGGCTGGTTGCGCCTTTTTATGGCAGGAAATATTGTATATAAGGAATTAAAGTGCTGGGTTTAAGAAGGATTTAATTTCGGAATCGGTAATGTCTTGAACCATCACTAATTCAGATTGCAGTAATTCTTTCGCTTTATTGAGCATTTTCTTCTCACTGGCATTCAATGGTTTGATTTCGTTCATCCGGAAGAGGTCGCGTATTACTTCCGCTTCTTCCCTGAAATCTCCCGTCTTGATCTTCTCTGCATTCAATTTCAAACGTTCTTTGCATGTAAGGTCTTCATTCGTCTCGCCATTCACAAAAACATGGTAAACACTCTTCAACTTTGTATTGTCAATGACATGTCTGACGCCGACTATCTCTTCGTTTCCGACAGGCACCATGACTTGCATCTGGTTGATGGATAGTTTGATGATGTAATATGACTTGATTGTACCTTGAACCTCTTTATTCTCGATCGCTTCAACAATTCCAGCTCCATGCATAGGGTAAACTATTCTATCGCCAACTTGAAACAATACATAACACCTCCAAATATTCTTTCTTAATTATAACACACTTTCCATTATGGACAAAATTTTATATTCTAACACTATTTAATTACTTTTGTCAATAATAAAATTGTGTTTTTTATAATAATTTATTGAATAGAGATTTAACTTTTTTGCTGCCACCTATTTTCCCGATATTCACATAATCAGACAGGATTATTGTCTGTGAATGCAGGGAAAAGAAAAGGAAACTGTTACGGAGAGGTTGGGACCTATTTTGAGAAAACTTATAGCTTTCGGAAAAGAACTGAATACGGAAATAAAAAAAGACCGAGTCTCCGGCTTGGCAGCGGAACAAGCTTATTATTATATGCTGGCTTTGTTTCCGGCAATGATCCTGCTGCTGTCGGTCATTCCTTACCTGTCTTTGTCATCAGATGACATCATCACCTTGATGAGAGAATTCATGCCTGGCGAGACAGTATCATTATTTGAAGAAAACATTGTCGAGCTGGTCGAGAATAAGAGCGGAGGATTGTTGACTTTCGGGATTTTGGCCACATTATGGTCGGCTTCCAACGGTCTGAATGCTTTCATACACAGCATGAATATTGCGTTTGATGTCGAAGAATCAAGAAACTTCATTATGGCCAGAATCTTATCGATCGTCCTGACGATCTGTGTGGTCTTCGCTTTCTTGGTGGTGCTTGCACTTCCTGTATTCGGCCACCTTATATTCGATTTCGTCAATAAAATCGTTCCGATGCCCGATGGTACGGAAACCATATTCAATATCGTGAGATGGCTGCTCGCACTTGCGGTTGTCATCATCGTGCTGTCATTCATGTACTATGCCGCGCCGAATAAACATTATCCTTTCAAGGAAGTCATTCCCGGTGCAGCAATCGCGACCATCCTTTGGCTCACACTATCGGTCGGCTTTTCCTTTTATGTAAGCAACTTCGCTGATTACTCTTCCACTTACGGCAGTCTTGGAAGTGTGATCATCCTGATGCTATGGCTCTATCTGACAGGCTTCACATTTTTGATCGGAGGGGAAATAAATGCCATTCTTCACAAAAGGAAAGCCGCTCCCAAGCAAAAAAGGAAACTATTGCCCGCGAAGCATAGCGACCGGCCTGCTGAAACAGTAAACCGGTGAATAAAAACTGCACCTTGATTGTCGTATATACGGCATTCGGAGGTGCAGTTTTTTTATATAGTATTATACAGCGGCTTCCTTACCCTCAACGATTGTCTTGTTCTTCTCCTTCAGACGGTTGATGTCCAGTCGGATCAGCAAGCTCGCGATAAGCGCGACCGCAAAGAATGCGGTGAACACCCATAGGCTTTGGGAATAGCTGCCGGTCGCTTCACGAATATTCGATGTCACGGTCGGTCCGATCAGTCCCGCTGCAGCCCATGCTGTCAAGATGTATCCATGTATTGCACCGAGCTGTTTCGTCCCGAACAAATCACCGATATATGCCGGAATCGAAGCGAATCCGCCGCCGTAGCAAGTATAAATGACTGCCAGAATGATTTGATACAATAATGGATTATCGACCATCGTCAATAATGGAAAAGCGATGAGCTGGATCATGAAGAAGATGGTGTACGTATTCGGCCGGCCGATGAAATCGGACACCGATGCCCAGCCGATTCTGCCGAAACCGTTGAACGCCCCCAATACACCGACAAGTGCCGCCGCAGCCACCGCTGATAAGCCGATGCTTTCCTGCGCGAGCGGCGAAGCAATCGATATGATGGCGATTCCGCATGTAATATTGATGAACAGCATAATCCATAAATAATAAAACCTCTTTGTCTTCACCGCTTCATTGGCGGATAAATAGGATAAGTCCTTTCTTGCTTCCACTACGCCCTCATTGATCTTCTCTTGGTATCCTGCAGGCATCCATCCTTCAGCAGGAGGCTCCAGATAAAGGGATGAAGCGATCATGATGACAAAATAAGCGCTTCCAAGAATAAAGAAAGTGTTCGCGATCCCAACCGAGTCGATCAAGCTTTGCATGATCGGCGAATTGATCAGCGCCGCAAAACCGAAGCCCATGATTGCAAGCCCCGTCGCAAGGCCCCGTCTGTCGGGAAACCATTTGACGAGTGTCGACACCGGGGCAATATAACCGACGCCAAGACCGATTCCCCCGAATACTCCGTACGTGAGGTACAAAAGCGGCAATGATCCCATATTGACCGCAATACCTGAGCCGATGATGCCGATTCCGAAGAAAACCGCAGACAAAATCCCCGCCTTCCTTGGTCCATATTTCTCGACGAAATGCCCTAAAAACGCAGCAGACAATCCGAGAAACAGAATTGCGATACTGAAGGTATAGCCGATGTCAGAAAGATCCCATCCGAATTGTTCGGACATGGGGTTCGTGAAGACACTCCATGCATACACCGATCCGATCGAAATGTGGATACCGACCGCTGAAGCCGCAATCAGCCATCTGTTCTTTGTTTTTTCCATCCTTTCTCCTCCTTTTCATCTGTCATGTTCCTGTAGAACTGACATTGGTTCATTTAAACTTTCCATCTTCACCTTTAAGTTCCACAAAAAGCCGCCAATCATTTCCTTGCATCAACAAGAAAAAAATTGGCGGCTAGTAACCAGCAGTTTCCTCTACTGTACACCAACAGCAATTTTATTTTTACATCAGTCGAGTATCAAACCCGGCAACAGTCCAACTATTCCGGAATCTGACAAACAAACTTGTTACATAATTGTGAACATACTAAAATTCTACCATCCCAAGGCTTTTTCTACAACAATAATCAGAAAATTTAACCTTTATTTATTTCTTATCGGAACTCCCTTTGTCCCCCGATCCCTTCCAGGTCTGGACATGATCATCCTTCTCAAATTCCACCAATACATCCGCGACCCCTTCTTCCTGCATGATTTTATCGATGATTCGGTCTTTGATGTCATCCGCTTCCGCTACAGTCATTTGGGGATCGAGTTCAATTTCAACTTCGACATGCACACTTTCCCCTTCTTTCAGCACAGTAATCTGCTCGATATCACGCACATCCGGGTCCTGCATCACCATGGTGCCGATTTTGAATTGAATTTCGGCATCCACTTCCCCCAGCACACCGGCGGCATTGTCGAGGAATACCCTGCCGACAACGATGAACATCATGATGCCGATGATAACGGATGCGATGCCTTCCGCCTCATCGAAGGCCGTGTAACGGGCGATGATGATGGAAAGAATCGCGAGCAGTCCGCCGCTTGTTGCGACGGAGTCTTCCAAGAACACCAATTTGGTGGCGGGTGTCGCTTTCCTGTATGACTTGATGCTTGCGAAAACGATGCCGATTCCTTTGACATCGGAGTTTGTTTCATGGACGATTTCTTTCATGGCTTTGAACAATACATAGCTTTCCAATAGCAAACCTGCACCAAGGACGGCAATGTTGATGAGGAAGCCTTTTGTTTCGGCTGGATGAAGGATGTGCTTGATTCCTTCTTTGATGGTTTCGTAGGACATGATTCCGACGACCAGGACTGCTCCAAGGAGCACGAGGTTGACGAGGCGGCCGAAGCCGTTCGGAAATCTGTCTGTCGGTGCTTTCTTGCTTAGTGCGGTTCCGATGAATACGAAGAGCTGGTTGGCCGCGTCTCCTAAGCTGTGGAGCATTTCCGCGAACATCGCGACGTTTCCTGTGAGGAAAAAGGCGATGCCTTTCAGGAGGGATATGATGCCGTTGACGATTGCTGCGATGAACGCTGATTTATTGCCTTGTCTCAGCAGCATGATGAGTTCATTCATTGCATTTCTCTCCTGTTTGTTTGATGTTTCTATTATTTCACCGGGGTTGTGGAAAAATACGGGCAGTATTCTGTCTCTTAAGCTTATTCAGGATAGGATTTCTTTTTATATTGTGGATTAGATGCTTAATCTTAATCAGGATGGGGATTCCGCTGATATCCGGGTACTGATTTTCGCTCCAGGTGCTTCGCTTTCCGCAGGGCGAGCGGTGAGCCTCCTCCTTCGTGCGGGGTCTCACCCTGCTCGCTGATCCTGCAGGAGTCTTCGCACCTTCCGCTTCAAAATCAGCTGTGGGGGTTTGGAGTTTGCAGAGAATTAATGTTTTTTGGGTCTGCATAAAAATATATAAAAGGTTAATGTATAAATCTAATTTTACGAAACAGTGAAATTCAAGGATATATGGAGAACTGTTCGATCACGGCCGAACCTGCTGAGGATTCTGCTTGTATCTGGGGCCTGATTTCCGCTCCAGGTGCTTTGCTTTCCGCTTAGGCGAGCGGTGAGTCTTCGCACCTTCCGCTTCCATCAGCTGGGGAGGTTTGGAGTTTATGGAGAATTAATGTTTTTACGTTATGTATAAATCCAATAGGTGGAATATGATAATAGGACATACTTTAACGAAAACGAGTATCAAGGAGTAATTTAGATAATGATCAACAGAAACATCATTCAACCTTCATTTATATAGACTGTTCGTCAACTATGTTGTTTATGAGCAGAATAAATTGTTAATGAAAGCCCCACTGCAGGCTGCTCGCTTTTCTTTTATCAATGCATTGTCGCCTCGATACAATCCTAAAAAACAATGAAGAATGCAAGTCAAAACCACCCTTGACAACGGGTGTTTTGCTCTGCGGCTAAAAGCCTTTGTTACTTACCAAACCCTAAAGGGCTACTGAACGGTTCGCCATTTGTACTACTTTTACTGGCCAGACCTCAAAGGCCTCCTTCTCACTTTCGGTTTTTTCGTTTTACCTCTTCACCTGTAAACGGATCTATATATTCCATCATACTCAATTGTTCAGCGACTATATCATCTTGAATTTGATTGCGTATGTACTCTTCTATTACTTTTTTATTTCTTCCGACGGTATCCACATAATAGCCTGTACATCAAAATTTTCGATTG
>JAZNGP010000003.1:0-4886 GCA_045576475.1 Bacillus sp. (in: firmicutes)
AAAGATTTCCGGCCTTTCTATTACTCCTATTATTCATAGATATTATCCTGTGCTATCTCCTTAAGTTTGTCCATATTAATGATCTGGATTCCTTGTTTTCCCCGCTTGATGATTCCTTCCTGACTCAGTTTCTGGATCACCCGATTCAGATGTCTGTAGCTTGTTCCGATCGTTTCTGAAATATCCACCAAACTGATATCTTTCATCTCCTCATGAAATATGGGATCACTATTCCCATTTGATACCGATAATAAATAACTCGCAAATCTTACTTCAACAGGATATAGCAGGTTCAGGGTTGCGGAAGTTGTTTTTGACCGGAATTTCTGCGTTACTGTCTCAAGCAGATAATGCAAAAAATCAGGATTCTTTCCTAATTTTTCTCTAATGATCCTGTAAGGGACCGAGATCGCAAGGCATTCTGAACTGGCTTCCACTGAATGCATAGCGGGATCATTATAGATGAATTCGATATCGCCTATGACAGCCAAGGCTTTCTGAAAACGCAGAATCAGACGCTTATCATCCATAGTGTTTGTATAAATCTTCACTTTTCCATCAACCACAAAATACATATTTGTGATTTCTTCTCCGTTTATATAAATCATTTCTCCTTTGTAGAACCGATAAAGCTGAATCTCTTCTTCACTGAATCCTGCGAAAAAACGATGCAGGCGATGTATCCTCAAGTATGAATGTATCATTGACTCATTATAAATTCTTTCCATTGTCTGCTCCTGTACTTATCCCTGAAATTATTATTTCAATAAAATTAATTAAGGACTAATATATATTATCACTAATTATCTGTATCTCAATACCCATTATAGGACATATGTCCTTGAGGAGTTTATAAAAAGTACGTATTCTACTAAAGACAACTTTAATACATCATAAATTATATGGATATATTAAAAAGTTGATCTATATGGACTTAGATAAACTATTTTTATAGAAAGTGGGGGAATTATTTTGTTAAGCATTTTAATTGCAGTTATTGGAATTGCCCTATTGCTGGGGATTGCCTTCTTGATGTCAAATGACAAAAAGAATATCAATTTCAAAGCTGTCGGAATCATGGTTTTCTTACAAGTTCTGATTTCATGGCTGATGTTAAGCACAAAAGCTGGCCTTACAGTAATTGAGGCAGTAGCTAAAGGGTTCGATAAATTACTGTCCTATGGCTATGAAGGAATCGATTTCATCGTTGGAGGATGGATTCCTGAAGGCGGATCTCCATTCTTCGTGAATGTATTGATGCCGGTTGTATTTACGGCAGCTTTATTATCCCTATTGACTCACCTGAAAATCCTTCCTTATATCATTAAATATCTGGGCGGACTTCTTTCCAAAATAACAGGATTGCCGCAAGTTGAAAGCTTCAATGCCATCAACTCCGTATTCTTCGGTCAATCTGAAGCAGTACTTGCCATCAAGTCTCAAATCAACAATCTGAACAAAAACCGTCTGTTCATCGTATCAACATCCGCTATGGCAAGTGTTTCAGCAGCATTGATCGCTTCTTATATGACAATGCTTCCTGCAAAGTTTGTACTGGCAGCTGTTATCCTTAACATGTTCAGCGGTCTGATCATCGCTTCCATCGTCGCTCCTGTTAAAGCAACGAAAGAAGAAAGTGAAATTGTCATTGAAGATATGATTCATTCCAGAAATATCTTTGATGCGATCAGTATGGGTGCCCTCGATGGAGGAAAAGTAGTACTTATCGTAAGTGCTATGCTTCTTGGTTACCTAGGATTGCTTGCATTATTGAACGGCGTCTTCGATGGAATCTTCGGAATGGAACTGACGACAATCATCGGCTATGTTTTCTCTCCGATTGCCTATATGATGGGTATTCCTGCCGATGAGATTCTGACAGCAGGATCCATCATGGGGACAAAGCTATTATCGAATGAATTTGTTGCTATCTTACAATTGCAGCCATTACTTGATGTACTATCCGCAAAAGGTTCTGCTATCCTATGCACATTCTTGATTTCATTCGCTAACTTCAGCTCCATCGGTATCATTTCCGGTGCTGTCCAAGCCGTGAACGGTGCTAAAGCGAAAGAAGTAAGTGCATTCGGTTTGAAATTATTGCTTGTGGCGACAATGGCATCACTGCTTTCCGCTACTATTGTCGGACTCTTTGTTTAATCGAACAAAAAAAAGGATGCTCAATTGAGCATCCTTTCAGGCTGCAGCCAAACTCGATGAAGATCGAGCTTAGCTGCAGCTTTTTTCTGTGCGATTCTATGTAATGTATATGTTGAAGACTCTGACAGTGTTGATTCCCGCTGCGAACAGGCGCTTCAATCTTCTGCTATTTGCTGACAACACTGAGGTATAATAGAATCTATAGGAAAATATCTTTGCCACGTATGCATAAACAAAGGTCCTTTATTGTATGAAGCCTCGCCGTAAAGAGAAAAAGGTCTCCATAGTTCCTTTCCACATATTCTTCTACGACTTCTAATCCCTTCATCAAGTCCTCCGCCAGCCATATTGTATAGCTGCCGTTCCAGCAAAACCGGTTGATCCTTTCAAGTTCATCAGCAGTCTCCTGAAACTTATATTCTTTAATGAATAAATGTAACTGATATACTTTATCCTGATTCAGTTGAAAACCTATGTTTTGGTTCCGGCTTCGGTCTATCAATTCCACAAACCCAAATATGCTTTCTGCCAGCAAGTTCGCTAATAGCATCTTCGATTTCATCTCTTCATCTCCTACACACATATCCTATTATTAGTAATGTATGAGAGACAGACGGAAATCATTTCAATAGTTTTTACTTTTTCCCTTAGACTTTTATGCTAAACTGGTCCCTCCTTCTAAAGACATAAAAAAACAGCCCCTTTGGATCGGTTATCCAAAGGGGCTGTTTCAATCATCTATTCTTATTAATAAGAGGAATTAGATTGTTGTCCGTTCACAATCGCTATACCTGAGCTTGCACCGATTCGTGTTGCTCCTGCTTCTACCAATGCTTCAACGTCCGCAAGGCTGCGTACGCCGCCTGAAGCTTTAACACCTAAATCTGGTCCAACTGTTTTACGCATTAATGCGATGTCGGCCACTGTTGCTCCGCCAGTAGAGAAACCTGTCGATGTTTTGACGAAGTCTGCTCCTGCTTTAACAGAAAGCTCACAAGCACGTACTTTTTCTTCATCAGTAAGCAGGCAAGTTTCAATGATTACTTTTGTCAGCGCTTTTCCTTTTGCTGCGTCCACAACCGCTTTGATGTCTCTAAGCACTAGCTCATCATTCTTATCTTTAAGGGCACCGATGTTGATGACCATATCTACTTCAGTTGCTCCTTTTTCGATTGCATCCTTTGTTTCGAAAGCTTTTGTTTCAGGAGTGGATGCACCTAAAGGGAATCCGATTACTGTACATACTTTTACTTCTGGAGTATCCTTTAGGACTTCGTATGCTGCAGCAATCTGAGACGGGTTCACACATACAGATGCGAAGCGATGTTCTTTCGCTTCATTAGCCAATTGGATGACTGCTTCACGGCTGGCATCCGCTTTTAATAAAGTATGGTCAATTAAACGTGCGATTTGTTCTTTATTCATGTAATAATTCCTCCGTTTTCTCTAAAAATCCAGTATCAAGCTGATTTCCGCCTAAAGTATAACAGAGCTAAAATCTATTTATCAATGGATTTCTGCATGTACAAGGACAGGTTCTTCGACTTTTACAGGCGAGATCCTATATGAAGCATAGATACGTTCCATTACATCCGCAACATCTTCACGATTACTGTGGATTGTAACGATTGTATCCCCTTTCTTCACTTCATCACCGATTTTCTTATGAAGCATTAGTCCGACCGCAAGATCAACAATGGATTCTTTCGTCGCACGGCCTGCACCTAAGATCATCGCTGCTGTTCCAATGCTGTCCGCTTCGATTTCAGCCACATAGCCGTCTTCTTTCGCCAATACCGGAATTTCATATTTTGCCGCTTCCAGTTTTGAAGGATCGTCGATGACAGAAGCATCTCCGCCTTGTGCTGTCACAAATTCTTTGAATACCTCCAAGGCTTTCCCGTTTGCGATTACTTCTTCCAACATTCTGCGTGCTTCTTCAACCGTTTCGGCATGCTTAGCCAAAACAACCATCTTGCTGCCTAATGTCAGGCAAAGCTCTTCCAAATCTTCAGGACCTTCTCCGCGCAGCGTATCGATTGCTTCTTTGACTTCCAAAGCGTTTCCGATTGCATAACCAAGAGGCTGGTTCATATCAGAAATGACTGCCATTGTATCACGGCCGACATTTTTACCGATTTCAACCATCGCATGGGCAAGCTCTTTCGCATCTTCTACATCTTTCATGAATGCACCAGCACCCACTTTTACATCAAGTACAATTGCGTCAGAACCTGAAGCGATTTTCTTGCTCATAATGGAACTTGCCATTAAAGGAATAGAGTTAACTGTAGCAGTAACATCCCTTAAACCATAGATTTTTTTATCTGCTGGTGTTAAGTTTCCTGTTGGTCCTGTCACAGCAACCTTCACTTCGTTTACTTGTTTAATGAATTGATCCGATTCGATTTCCGATTGGAAACCAGGAATCGCTTCGAATTTATCGACAGTTCCGCCAGTGTGACCCAGTCCGCGGCCGGAAAGTTTCGCAACCGGTACACCGACTGCCGCAACAAGCGGAGCCAGTACGATTGTCGTTGTATCGCCAACACCGCCGGTACTATGCTTATCCACCTTAATGCCATCAATCGCAGAAAGGTCGATTTGGTCACCTGATTCCACCATCGCCATTGTCATATTAGCTGTTTCTTCAGATGTCATTCCTTTGAAGAACACAGACATTAAGAAAGAGGACATTTGGTAGTCTGGTATCGAACCATTAGTAT
>JAZNGP010000004.1:0-3627 GCA_045576475.1 Bacillus sp. (in: firmicutes)
CACTATGCGGTTTTTCATTGCAGATCACCCCGTTCTATTCAATTGGAACGGGGTTTTTATATGGGGAATGGACGATGAGAACTTTATCGGAGGGGAAATGAAATGAAGAAGTATTTTCAATTTGACGAGCTCGGAACTACATATGGCCGAGAGATTATAGGGGGTATCACAACTTTCCTTGCGATGGCTTATGTTCTGGTTGTCAATCCATTGACTTTGACATTGTCGAGTGTGGAAGGGTATCCGGATGAATTGAGGATGGATGCCGGAGCTGTCTTTGCGGCCACTGCCCTTGCTGCCGCTATCGGCAGTATTTTGATGGGAGTGCTTGCTAAATTTCCGATTGCTCTCGCTCCTGGTATGGGATTGAATGCTTTTTTTGCATATACAGTAGTACTTGGTTTCGGGACTCCGTGGCAAACGGCGTTGACAGGTGCTCTTTTGGCCGGAATATTATTTGTTCTTCTGTCTCTATCGGGAATTCGTGAAAAAATCATAAACGCGATTCCAATGGAATTGAAGCATGCTGTCGGAGCGGGGATCGGTATCTTCATCGCTTTCGTCGGTTTTCAGAGTTCCGGTATCATTGTGGGGAATGAGTCTACGCTCGTCTCCATCGGAGATTTAACGGAAGCTGATACAATGCTTGCTATATTCGGTATTATTATTACAGTGATTTTGATGATGAGGAATGTTAGAGCGGCGATCTTCATTGGGATGATTATTACTGCGATCGTCGGTATCATTTTTGGGCAAATCAGTATGCCGACGGCTGTTGTAGGGGCAATACCAGATATATCTCCTACATTCGGTGCGGCATTTGAAGCTTTCGGAGATTGGAATACCATTTTCTCGGGAGATATGTTGATCGTAGTTCTCACTTTCCTGTTCGTTGCCTTTTTTGACACGACAGGCACATTGATTTCTGTGGCTCAGCAAGCTGGTTTGATGAAAGGGAACGAGCTTCCCCGTGCCGGTAAAGGGCTGCTTGCGGATTCTCTAGCTATTGTTGCGGCGGCTATACTTGGATCCTCGCCGACAACATCTTATGTGGAATCATCGGCAGGGGTCGCTGCCGGCGCCAAAACCGGATTTGCTGCAATAGTGGCGGGAATCATGTTCCTTCTTTCCTTGTTCTTCTTCCCGTTATTATCTGTGATTACCTCTGCAGTAACTGCACCAGCGGTAATCATTGTCGGTGTTTTAATGGCCGCAACCCTCAAAAATATCGAGTGGGAGAAATTCGAAATTGCGGTTCCTTGTTTCTTCACCGTTGTCACGATGGCATTGACATACAGTGTAGCAAACGGAATCGGAATCGGATTCATCTTCTATCCGCTTACAATGATAGCTGCGGGTAAAGGGAAAAAGGTGCATCCGCTTATGTATACACTTGCGGTAATCTTTATCCTGTATTTCATCTTCCTGGTGTGAGGCCAAGGGGACTTCCTTTTGTGGAAGTCCTCTTTTTGTTATAAATTGAAAAGGAAAGGGAGGTAAGTTAATATATCATTAGGCAGTTATTGCCATTTATTGGCGGTGACGAGCCGATAAAAAGGAGGCGGATGTACTGTATGATGAATGTGCCATTGAATGTCAGTTCACTGTTGGAAAGGGCTGAACGTTTCTTTCCCAAGAAGATGGTGGTGTCCAGAACATCTTCCGGGATCCAGCGATACACGTATCGAGACATCGGGAAGAGAACGAGAAAGCTTGCGCATACATTGGTCAAGCTTGGCGCAAAGAAGGGTGATAAAATAGGCACACTCGCATGGAATCATCATAGACATCTGGAAGCATACTTCGCGGCACCCGGCATCGGAGCTGTCTTACACACCATCAACATACGATTAACCCCGGAAAATATTGTTTACATCATCAATCATGCAGAAGATAAGATACTGCTGATCGATGAAGACTTACTTCCACTTATAGAAGAAATACATCCTCAACTAACATCGGTGCATTCCTACATCTTGATGACCGATCAAGAAACACTGCCTGACAGTAAGATTCCTGCCCTTTATTCTTATGAACAGTTGATCTCTGATTCCGATCCGGCCTATCCCTTTCTGAAAGACATCGATGAAAATGAAGCCGCCGGCATTTGTTATACTTCCGCAACGACAGGGAAACCAAAAGGTGTTGTTTATTCGCATCGCGCTATAGTCCTTCATAGCTATGCGCTGGGTCTGGCGGATACAATAGCTGTCTCCGAAAAAGATATTGCGATGCCGGTAGTTCCGATGTTCCATGCGAATGCCTGGGGTCTTCCTTTTGCTGCGACATGGTTTGGGACAACTCAAGTCCTGCCAGGTCCGCAATTCACACCTAAACTGCTGGTTGATTTTATTCAACAGGAGAAAGTGACAATCACTGCGGGAGTTCCGACTATATGGATGGGTGTCCTTCGAGAGCTTGAGAGCGGCAATTATGAGACGTCCTCGATCCGCGGTATCCTTTGCGGAGGTTCGGCAGCTCCAAAAGGATTGATTGCCGCATTCGAGAAACGTCTGAATATCCCGTTTATGCACGCATATGGTATGACGGAGACGACACCGCTCGCCGCCGTATCTGTTCTGAAAAGCTATCAGCAAGCCTCGGCATCCGAGGAAGAAGTGCTCGATTATAGGACAAGACAGGGTTTGCTGGTGCCTGGTCTGGAAATGAAGATCATAGGTTCCCGCGGGGAAGTCAAATGGGATGGAGAAGAGATGGGTGAACTTTTCCTCAAAGGTCCTTGGGTAGCGGACTCGTATTACAACGATGACCGGTCGGCGGAAGCCTTCAAAGACGGCTGGCTGTGCACCGGCGATGTGGTCACTGTTGATGAAGAAGGTCAGGTGAAGATTGTGGACCGCATCAAAGATCTTATTAAGAGCGGAGGTGAATGGATTTCTTCCGTAGATCTGGAGAATGCGATCATGCTGCATGAAGCTGTAGCGGAAGCCTGTGTGGTGGCGGTGCCGCATCCGAAATGGCAGGAAAGACCGGTGGCTTGTGTAGTATTGAAGGAAGAATACGCGGGGAATGTAAAAAAAGAAGATATATTGGAACATTTAACTCCGTTTGTGGAGAAATGGAGCATTCCGGACGAAGTTTTCTTCATTGAAGAAGTGCCGAAGACATCGGTCGGCAAGTTCATGAAATCAGTGCTGCGTGATGAAGTGAAGAAAAGAATGGCAGCAAGCATTCAGTGAAGCGGGAAAATCCTCGTCTTAAATAAGATGGGGATTTTTTTGAATAGAGGTTTATAAGAAATGATATGGGGTATCATATGTAGAACTGATAATTTTCTGAATTATTTTACTTCGATATCTTTCCGAAAAGGGCTTGTCTTGGATGAAAGGTGATGGTATATTTAATTCTGTTGCTGACAAACAAGCAACTTAGCAAAATAGGAAGCTAAAAACTTCCGAAAAAAGTTGTTGACAACAAAACAGCTTGAATGATATACTCATTAAGCTGTTTCAGTTAAGAAACAACAACAAAATGTTCTTTGAAAACTAAACAAAACAAAACGTCAACGTTAATTCTAAACAAACGTTTCGGCATTGACCGAAACACAAGTTTTAAAACATGAGCAAGTCAAACACTTTTTGGAGAGTTTGATCCTGGCTCAGGACG
>JAZNGP010000005.1:0-26572 GCA_045576475.1 Bacillus sp. (in: firmicutes)
GATTGCGCACGTTTCCGGAACAATCGATGAAGACCAGAAGAATATGCTCGGCAAATTCAGTTATTATTTAACAGCGTTCAAATCAGTCAATCAAGTTGAACCTTTCGGATATAGAATTAAGTATGATGGCAGCGAGTTGGAAGGGGAAGCGGTTTTGATCCTCGTTTGCAATGGCCGTTATTTAGGAGCTGCACCGCTTCCTTTCCCTGATATCAATGCCGAGGATGGAAAGATGAATATAATCATCGTGAAGAATACCGGTCTGACTGCTGTCAAGGAACTATTCTTTGGCGACCATGGGAGTGTCCCTGTGAATCCCTCGGAAAGCGATGTTGTCTTCCTTCAGGCGAGTGAGATATCCATCATTACCGACACTGAACAGGATGTGGACACCGACGGCGAACTGAATATGTGCACACCTGCGGAGATCTCGATTCTTCCTGGCCACCTTTCCTTTTTGGCAGACAGTTCGGGTTAAGAAACCGATCGGTGTTTATCGGTTTCTTTGCTTTGTCTAGAAATGAACATATTTCCTTTTGATTTGATACAAAAACAGGGAACTATTTTCTTGTGCTTCTTTTGTATAATTAATGAAGAGAGGAGTGTTCCAATGAAAAGAATACTAGACTGCCGTGCTTCCGATTTCAGGAACTTCGGCCGGAATGAATTAAAGCAATCGATCATGGCTGCTGAAGGAAGAACTGTAATAGCGGAAACGGTTGCCAAAGCGGAGCCATTGTACCCTGAAATCACCAATGCGGAGCTTATGAAGGCATTCGGGGCCGATATGATATTGTTGAATGTTTTCGATGTATTCAACCCGGAAATCAAAGGACTGACGGCTTCATCCGTCTTCAATGATGCTGATGCTGGGAAAGCCGAAGGCAACCCGGTCGCGATTCTGAAAAGTCTTGTCGGACTGCCGATCGGTGTCAATCTTGAGCCGGTCGATGAATCCGCAGAGCGTCTGGAAGCTTTGTCGCCGATTGCTCCGGGCAGACAGGCAAGCATCGCTTCCTTAAAAAAAGCGGATGAACTAGGATTTGATTTCGTCTGCTTGACGGGAAATCCGAAAACAGGTGTGACGAACGAAGCGATTGAAGCATCTGTAAAGCATGCTGCGGAACATTTCAAAGGGGTCATCATCGCAGGTAAAATGCACAGTGCAGGTACTGCGGGGAATATGCTGGATCTTGCATCGCTTACCCGTTTTGCCGAAGCTGGCGCAGATATCATCCTGTTCCCTGCTCCTGGAACAGTTCCGGGAATAAGGGAGGATATGCTGGCGGAAGCTGTCTCTGCTGTGAAGAGCAAAGGAGCATTGGCCATGGCCGCCATCGGTACAAGCCAGGAAGGTGCAGATAGTGAAACCATCCGTTCCATTGCATTGAGTGCGAAGAGGGCAGGCGTCGATATCGTGCATATCGGAGATGCCGGGTATACAGGGATTGCTGTGCCTGAGAATATCCAAAGTCTTTCTATTGCGATTCGTGGGAGAAGGCATACCTATATACGAATGGCTTCTTCCGTCAACAGATGACTCTGCATTTCCTGGGGAATGAAGTCGTTTATTGCGGGACTTTAAATGAGGAAAATCGACAATATATATAGAAAAAGGCTGCCGGGATGACCGGCAGCCTCTTAATCAATCGTTTGATTAAAATTGTTCGGCTGCTTTTACTGCTGCTTCCAAGCCATCTCGTACAATATCGGACGCGCGGTCTGGGAATTGGTTATGTCCTTCGATGACTACTTCCTTCGGTTCGACAATTCCCCACAGACGGATGACAGCTTTGACATAATTAAGTGCCATTTCCATGGAAGCCATCGGCTCTTCAGAGAATACACCGCCGCGGGCGCTCAACAGCATGACTTTCTTATCTGAAGCCATACCGACAGGACCTTCCGGCGTATATTTGAACATTTTACCGGCTTGAGACAGATAGGAAATGTAAGTGATCAATGGTGCCGGTACAGTTGAATTCCAAAGAGGGAAGGCAAATACAATCTTATCAGCTTCCATGAACTGTTCGAAATGACCGTCAATCAGGTCGGTAAGCTGAATCTCTTCAGCGGATAGAGGCATTCCGTTATTTTTCTTATAAAGCGCTGTAATTGCTTCGTTCCCGTAATAAGGAAGGTTTTCTTTGAATAGATCTACTTCGATAATTGTATCTTCAGGATGTGAGTCTTTGTATCCTGCCAGGAATGCATTGTACATCTGTACACTGATGGATTGATCTGCAGGGCGGTCGTTCGCTTTGATAAATAATACCTTTGACATAGT
Organism: Bacillus sp. (in: firmicutes); assembly: GCA_045576475.1. Lineage (GTDB taxonomy): Bacteria > Bacillota > Bacilli > Bacillales > DSM-1321 > Bacillus_AD. The sequence goes on from JAZNGP010000005.1 coordinate 2,288, forward strand.
TGGTGTCCCCATTTCCTAAGTTGATGTAATACTGTGACTTTTATAAGCACAGTATAGACGAAAAATATAGTTACAGCATGCTATACTGCAACTACTCTAAATTTATTGTAATGAAAAGAGAGACTCATAGCAAATAATTCACCTTTTCGGAGCAACATCCGCCAAAGTGTATTGTTTCAAGTATTCGACCATCTGTGATTCCGCTTGCTGCATAATACCTTCCAGCTTTTCATCGATCTGTGCTCCAGCTTCTTTACAGGCTTCAGTTTCCAGCACCAGGTTATTGCAATCCTCGTTTTTGACGGCAAGGAAGATTTCAGCCAGTGTGATTTCTTCAAGAGGTCTGTATAAATAATATCCTCCATCCCTGCCTTCACGAGCTTTCACAATTCCGTTTTTATTCAACGATGCCATCACCCTGCGAAGGAAAGTGGCATGTGAATTCACTTGTTTGGCAATTGCTGAGCTTGGCAGCACTTTTCCGCTTTCTGCTATGAAAATAAGCGAATGAACAGCGATACGTAATCTTGGTGGACCGAAATTGCCGTTACGGTTTTGGTTCATTTTTTCACCTGCCGGAATTCTACTTTGCTATACTTTACCATAAAAAAAGCCGGTTTGCACGGCAGGCAGTCGGACATAAAAGTATCAATCAAACGGTTGATTGAATGTAATCAATCGTTTGATTGAAGAGGATACTAAATGATTGTATGTTAAAATATGTTTTAAATGGAAATTTAAAATTGGGGGATAACAATGCATAAACATACGCTTACTTTACTTAGATTTTCTGCGGTATTCGCTTTGGTCGGGGCATTTCTTGGTTCACATATGGCAGGGAACGGTTCCTATTTGTTCAGGCCGATCCATGCACATATGCTTGTTGTCGGATGGCTGACCTTATTTGCCTGGGCTGTATACTATCAAGTCTTCACTATCAAAGCAAAGAAAATTTCCGTCTGGCAAGTCTATACCGGAATTGTTGGGACAATCGGATTAACGTCAGGGATGTGGCTGCATAATCTGAAGCCCTTTGACATATCAAATACTTTCACAATGGTTTTTTATATCGTTGGCGGATCGATTCTCTTAATCAGTTTTCTCCTTTTCTTTATCACTACCTTCTTTGTGGAAAGTCCTGTGCACCAGAAAAAATAATAAACAGTCTGTTAGAAAGGTTCTTTTCTAAAGGAATATAGTGTAAGGTGCGAGACTCCTGCGGGTTCAGCGATCAAGGTGAGACCCCGCACGGAGGAGGAGGCTCACCACTCGCCCCGCGGAAAGCGACCATCCTGAAGCGGTGATTCACTAACATTTTATTTTTTCTTCAAGAGCAACAAAGTTTTAGAAAAGAGCCAAATTAAAAGAGAAAAAGCTAAAGGATTTTGAATATTCTTTTCATCACTTAAGTACAGCTTCCTGATTCCTGTCGGTCATTTGTGCAACAAATCTCCTCTTCATGTTACTATTACAGAATAGAAACGAAGTTGGAGGAATTATGAATATTAAATTAAATAAGAAATATATTGGGAGAATCAGAAAAGGATATCCGCTTATTGAAAAGGAAGCAATAGAAAACAGCGGAATGCTCAAAATGGAAGGAGAATTGTTCAAGGTTACGGATGAAAAGGGAACATATTTAGGGACGGCCTACCATGGGATCCAAAATAAAGGAATCGGCTGGATCATCACGAGGAATCAGGACGAACAGATCAATGAAGCATTCTTTGCGAGAAAATTGGATGCCGCTTTAAAATACAGGAGCCATCTTTTTGATGATGAGCAAACGACCGCTTTCCGTATCTTTAATGGGGAAGGTGACGGACTGGGCGGGGTAACCATCGATTATTATGCGGGTTATTATCTGATCCAGTGGTACAGTAAAGGAATTTACAGTTTCCGCAGCGAGCTTCTCGCGGCTTTGGAACAAGTGGCTGACTGCAAAGGGATATATGAGAAAAAGCGGTTCGACAGCAAAGGCCGGTATGTGGATGATGATGACTTTGTTTCCGGGGAAGAGCCGGAGTTTCCGTTGATCGTTAAGGAGAATGGAGTGAATTTTGCCGTTTATTTGAATGATGGCGCAATGACGGGCATTTTCCTCGATCAAAGGGATGTAAGGAAAGCGGTCCGCGAGAAATACGCCAAAGGGACCGATATGCTGAATATGTTTTCCTATACAGGTGCATTCTCTGTTAATGCCGCCCTCGGAGGTGCAGCATCGACTACTAGTGTGGATGTGGCGAATCGGAGTCGTGCCAAAACGATCGAACAGTTCTCTGTGAACGGAATCGATTTTGAACAGCAGCAGATCGTGGTCGACGATGTCTTCCAGTATTTCAAATATGCGGCTAGGAAAGGGAAAATGTTCGACTTGATTGTACTGGACCCTCCGAGCTTCGCAAAAACGAAGAAAAGGACATTCAGTGCCGTGAAAGATTATACGGAGCTATTGAAAGAGACGATTGCGATCACGAGGGATAAAGGAATTATAGTCGCCTCCACAAACTGCAGTGCTTTCGATATGAAACGCTTCAAGGGCTTTATCGAGAAAGCCTGCACCGAGTCGGGTGTGTCCTATAAAGTGTTGGAGGAGCATTCGCTTCCTGAGGACTTCCGGACAATCAAAACATATCCGGAGGGGGATTATCTGAAAGTGGTTTTCCTGCAAATAAAAAAGAAATAAGGATTGCCGCCAATATTGGCGGTTTATATGAGACCGAAGGATGATCATCCTTCGGTCTTTTCGTTTTTCTGCTCGGTTATTCTAGTGTTTCATCAATCCTCTCAAAAGCTTCTAAATTATCACACAATTTGTTGGTATCATGGATAGACGCAAAAAAAGGATGATGCAGATGAGAAGAATCATGTACAAAGGCTTATGGATAGCGATTCTGCTGCTGCTATTGGATTGTCAAACGGCTCAAGGGAAGGAAGTAGTGCTTGAACCGGCAGATTCCATTCAGCAGGCGGTCGATCAGGCGGAAGAAGGAGATATCCTGATTTTGAAGGAAGGGATATACAGCGGTTCAATCAGTATCCGGAAATCGTTGGTGATCCAAGGGGAAGATGGAGTGGTGATTGAAGGGGATAAAAAAGGGAATGTCATCACCATCGAAGCGGATCAAGTGGAGATCCGGAAGCTGTATATTAAGGGAAGCGGAAAGGAAAAGAAAGACAGCGGCATATTCATTGACAAAGGAAAGGGACATGTCGTTGAAGAGAATATAATTGCAGAAGTCCAGAATGGAATATATGTGAATGACGGAAAAGAACATACCTTGCGTAATAATAGCATGACCAGCTACTCCGGGCATTTTTCTGAACGAGGAAGCGGCATCCATCTCTACAAAGGATCTGGACATACAGTGGAAGGGAATTATATGTCCGGTGTCCAGGATGGGCTTTATTTGGATAGCACGACTGACATAACAGTTTTTGATAATAAAGCTGCCGGTTCGAGATACGGTTTTCACTTCATGTTCTCGGAAGATTTGAAGGTGGAGCGTAATGAAATCACCAGGAATGTGACCGGGATGATGATCATGGACTCGGCCGGAGTGAAATTGAGAGAGAATGAGATCACCGAACAATTCCACGTCCGCGGATTCGGTATCATCCTATATGATAGCGATGATTTAGTGCTCACCAATAATGAACTGAAAGGGAACAGTACGGGCCTCTCCATGGAGAAAACACGAAATGCCAAGATTATGCGCAACAGCATTTCGGGGAATCAAGTAGGGCTCGAGTTCATCGGGGAAAATAAGAACAATGTATTCAGTGAGAATAATTTTATCGGTAATGTGGTACAGTCGAAAATCGCAAACAGCTCCATGAGGCTCGATGATGGGGAAAGCGGGAACTATTGGGATGACTACAGCAGCTTTGACATAACGGGGGATGGATACGGGGAAATCACGTATAAGGCCGGCTCCTTATACGATCAGCTGCTTGAAAGGGAACCGTATTGGCAGTTATTCTTCGAAAGTCCTTCCATTGAGTTATGGAGCAAAGTAGAAAGCTTGTTCCCTTCCATCGGGGCTGCGGATGTGTATGATGAGAAACCGTTGGTGGAGCCGGTCGATTTGGAGGATCAAGATAGAGGAGGAGAACGTAATGTGGGGATTTTGCTGATGGCTGTTCCGTTATTATGGTTTTCGACTATGATTATTTGGCTTGGGAGGCGTTCTATGTGAGAAACTATATGATTTTATGTATAACACTTTTCCTCCTGTCAGGGTGCGGAAAGGAATCTTCATATGAACCTGTCGAGATCGATCCAGAAGTAGATGTATGCGAGATATGCAATATGAGTTTGACGGAAGAGGATTATGCGGCTGAGCTGCTGACGAAGGATGGGGACGTCTTCCTGTTCGATGACCTCGGCTGTATGATGCAATTTGTGCTAGAAGAGAAAAGGGCGGATGAGGATCGGATTGCAAAGCAGTATGTGAAGGATGCTGAACTCGGGGGTTGGATTGAATTGGAGACTGCCAGCTTTGCTTACGATCCGGAATTTTGGACACCGATGGCATATGGCGTCCTTGCATTCGAGACGGAAGAGGGAGCGGAAGCCCACATCGAGCAGGCAGGGAGAGGAGAGCTTCTGACATATAGCCAGCTCAAAGGGCATGACTGGGGTTGGACAAAATGAAGATGATGGCGAAGCAGCAATTTATATTGATTCTCCGCAGCCGCTGGCTCACCAGCTTTGGGCTGCTGTTTGCTTTCCTTGCCGTCTTCATCTGCTATTTCGGCAATTCGGGTCAATCAGGAGACCTTGCCTTCAATCGAATGACTGCAAGCCTTCTCAACCTGAACCTGCTGCTTATACCGCTGATCGCATTGTTGGTCGGTTGTTTATTCATTTCTGGTGAGAAAGAGGACGGGGGCTTAAAGCTGGTGCTTACTTATCCTGTATCGGTTTGGGGAGTGATGATCGGGAAATATGCCGGTTTGTTCACTGCGCTTTGGTCCATCATCACATTCGGCTATGGAGCAGCGCTTCTTGTGATGTATCTAGCCGCCGTCCCTGTGGCACTGGATGTCATCTCTTTGTTCTACGTATTTTCATTATTGCTTGCGGCAGTGTTTCTGGCGATCGCCATGCTGCTTGGTTTGCTTGCAAACACAAGATTCCAGGCACTTGGAGCCTGTTTGATCGCTTGGGCATTCCTGGTCCTGTTTTACGAGTTTCTTATTATGGGAATCAGTGTGCTTGTGCCGGGTGATTGGATGCTCACCGTATTAACAATATCTATTTTCTTGAATCCGGTCGAATTGATCCGTGTCTGGTCGATTCTTTCTATGGATGGTGGGGCTGTATTTGGACCGAGCCTTTATGATTTGACGATTTGGGCTGCCGGCTGGAGCGGAAAGGCCCTGTTCATTCTTTCCTCCGTGCTCTGGCTTGTCCTTCCAATCATGGGAGGAAGCTTCGCAATGAGGAGGACCGCTGATGAATAAAGGAATTGAATTAAAGAATATCACCAAAGTATACAGTCCGACTGCTAAGATAGAAAATATTAATTTCTCTGTGGGCAAAGGAGAAATAGTGGCTCTTTGCGGCGGGAATGGAGCGGGAAAGAGCACCATCATCAAAATCCTGACAGGAATCATCAAGCAGTCTGACGGGGTGATTCTTCTGGATGGTCAGCCGGTGGACACAATCAGTAAAGCATACCGGACCATATTCTCCTATATGCCGGATGATATGGTCTTTCCAAGACAATTGACGGCCTTAGAGGTGCTTCGTTTCTACAGCAGTCTGCTGGGTGTGGAGAATGATAGAGTAATGGAAATCTTGGAGTTGGTCGGTTTATTTGATGTGAAAGACAAGGTCATCAAGCAATTTTCCAAAGGGATGCAGCAGCGTCTGTCGCTAGGTCAAGCCTTGTTGGGGGATACCCCGATTTTGATTCTGGATGAACCGACCAATGGTCTTGATCCGTACTGGGTGGTCCGCTTTAAAGAAATCCTTCAAGAAGAGAAAAGAAAAGGGAAAGCGATTCTTTTCACTACCCATATCCTATCATTGGTGGAGGATGCGGCGGATAAGGCGGCCTTCCTTGGATCCGGTCAGTTGCTGCATTTTGATACGGTTCATGACTTGATTCATACAGGCGGCGAAAGGAGAACGCTCGAATCGGTATTCTTTGAGAATCAAATAAAGACAAGGAAAGAAAAAGGAAGCCTTCAATCCTGATGGCTTCCTTTTTCCTGCTCTGAAGAATCGGTATGTGCTTCGCTTTCTTTTTGCATTTTCATTTCGTATCTTTCGCTGGACATTGCTTCAATAGCGTCCCATGATGATAGCTCTGCGTTTTCATTTGCATGCTCGGCGATATACTCATTGGCAGCCTTTTCGCTGCTGAAGAAAAAGAACCCATATTTCATCGGAGTAGCGGCATCAGAATGAACGACAGTGCTCTTGTCTGTCTCGATCCACTCATTGCTGACCGTATCACGGACCCACTCCGCTTCGTATGTCTCACCTGTTTTACGGCTCCAATTCAACAGGCAGCCGGAATCATCAAAGAAAAGCTGTTCTCCGTCATCGGTGACAGCTTGTGCGGTGGAAACCCCAAGGGCCTCCTCTTTTGTATATACCTTCATATTGCAGAAGGAACAAAGCGAATCTTCCGCAGGTTCCCCGGGCGTTAAGGCTGTCTCCGTGATCTTATCGACGGAATTTTCACTTGTGTCTTCTCCACACCCGGTAAAGACCGTAAGAAGCAGTGCGGCAAGAAGAATAAAATATCCCCATCTCATGAATCTCATGATTGCAACCCTCCATAATTGTCATTAAGTCGAGCATACCAGGAGGATGTGTGAATAGTGAGAAAGTTGAGTGGATAAATCAAGCGCAGTAAATGATTGTCAAAAATGAGATAGCTGAATACATGTATGAAGAGGAGGTTTTGACTATGAATCAAATTACGGTATATACAACATCGACTTGCCCATATTGTTCCATGATGAAAAATTTCTTGGCGAGCCAGGGACTGCCCTTCAAGGAAGTGAGTGTGGAAGGCAATCCCGCATTGATGCAGCAGCTTGCGTCCGTGACGGGACAAATGGGTGTTCCGCAAACCAATATCAACGGACAGTGGGTTTTTGGATTTAAACCGCAAGTCGTTGTCCAAATGCTGGGCAGCTCCATTCCTTATATCCAATAATAGAGTAAGGATGAAACACAGCAAAAAGTCCGAAGTATGACTGCTTCGGACTTTTAATCAGTTTCCTATATTTCTTGAACAAGCTCTTCAATTTTGACGTTCCCGGGAAGGAGATTGAACTCTTTCTTGTATGTGTTTTTTTTGCCGATCACTTCAGCAAGGACGGCCGCTACATCTTTCCTCGGGATGGAAAGATCATCGGAATTATTGACGGAAGCCGTACCTTGTCCTTCGTCATTGGTAAGCATCCCTGGCCGTACGATGGTGTAATTTAAGCGGCTGTGGATCAATGCTTGATCTGCATAATATTTGGCGACATAATATGGCTTGATTTCTTCGCTCCAGGTTGATCGGTCGCCCGCACCGAAAGCGCTGACCAGGACATATTGATTCACCCCGACTGCTTCTGCAGCTTCCATTGTTTTGACGGCGCCGTCCAAATCGATCAAGAGTGTCTTATCAGGTCCCGTCTTACCGCCGGACCCGGCTGTGAATACGACAGTATCTGTTCCTTTAAGCGCTCTGGCGAGATTATCGGTCGTATCTTCAAGGTCGATGAGGACCGGTGTGACATTTTTATCTTCGAAGTATGGGAACTGCTCTTCTTTACGTAATCCAACTTTAACTGTATATCCTTCTTTTTCTGTCAGTTTGTCCACTAAATGACGGCCGATTTGGCCATTCGCACCAAAAATAAATATATTCATGCTAGTCCCTCCTAATCTATCCTACGTTTTATATAACCTCTGCGGTCATTATTAAACATCTGTAGATTAGTTGGATTCAAAGAGAAGGGTTCTGCATTTGTTCGGAAACGATTCGTAAGGGTCTTGTCAAGTAAGTACATACACCCATTTTTTTGAAAACGCTTGCAAAGTTCACATTTTCGACATAAAATAGGAAGAAATAGTAAGTGGGAAGGGTGGTAGCATGTCTGCAGGTGAAATGTTATCTCTGATTACACAGATCGGTTATTACGCAGGTTGGGCTTCATTAGCTTTTATCCCGTATTGGATGTGTACGTACTTTTCTTCCGAAAAGAAAAAAGAAGAATTGGAAAGAACGCTTTCTTTAGAGAACGATATGACCATCGAGACAGTATTACTGCCAAATAAAGAATAGAGTACAAAAAAGAGGCCGATCGGCCTCTTTTTTGTGTGCGTTTTATATTAAATCTCGCCTTCAGCAAGCCAAGGGAAGAATCCGTCGAGGAACTGTTCCGTTGCAGGCATGAAATACATTCCGAAATGATAATCAGGATCTAAAGTCGTGACAATCCATGTTCCCTTTGTGCTGACCTTATCCACATACATGACAGCCCCGCCATCTTCCATTGTGATAAGCGGTTTGACTCCTTCAGGAGGCCAATAGACGCCATGCTGGTGCCATGTACAGTCAGCTTCCGTCAAGTAATGGAACATGCCGTAGTCTTTGTTCGGGAAAACCAACCCGCTTTTTGCGTCTTTCTCAAGCCACCACCAGAAATTGGTCGGACGGAATTCCCATTTTTGATTAGGGATCCATTCACATGGCTGGGGACCGAATGAGACTACGATTCCGCCTTGGTCGGAGAAAGCCCGGATCTTTTCTTTGTTTTTCTCCAATAATCCTGCATGCAGCTGGGAAGGCATCAATAACACATCGAACTGATCCAGCGATGTCTCGGCTAAGTCAGGGAAATAGATGATTTCGCTGATGTATTTATTATATTTCGGTTCGTTGAATGTACGCTGATGCTGGGAGCTGCCGCTATGTACAACCGCTATCTTTCTCACAGAGAAACACTTCCTTTCTGAAGCGCTTGATGTTCATCCTGAATCCATTGGAATAATTGCTCGCGAATAAGCAGGGACGATTTACTGTTGATCATATAACCGAATAAATCATTCCCGACGTACGCCAGAATCGTTCCTTTTGTGCTTTTACGGTCGATATACACAATCGGTTCGCCGCCCGGTAAAGTCAACAGCACCTCTGCGCCTTCTGGGGCAGGATGATGTCCTCTGGCAAAGAAGCCGGCAACCCCTTTGTTCGTTGTGAGATCCTCAGGATTGATTCCTTTAAAGATAGGGTGCTGTTTTGCTATAGAAACATTATAATCCGAGTGGCTGCGGATTTCTTTAGGGATGAAAGCTGACGCGCCAGGCAGCCAATCCAAGTATAGGTTTCCGCTGTAAACAACAATTTTCTTTTGATCTAAGAAATGCTGGATTTTGTCTTTATTCCGTTCCAGTAATACTTGATCGACGAAGGCATTGATGGAGACGCATGCATAGTCATCTAGATTCGCATCAGGAAGTTCATATTGGTCTATGAACTCGATGTGCTCTCGGTAAAATGGATCCTTCCCATCACGATTCTTTACGCCGAACATATTTCCAGCATCGATCATAAGGATGCTTTTTTTCTCAGCCATTCTTCCCACCCCAATATTTTTTATTGATAATAGTTATCATTATTGCTATTCTAGCAACACATTAATTATTTGTCTAAATTTTTGATTTTTGAGTAAAATACATTTATTTCAATAAAAATAAAGATTAACCAGAAATTATATTATAGTTAAGTACTTTTCTGGAAAAATATATCAGGTGTGAATTATTTGACAATTGATAATGATTATCAATATAATTTATAGCGAGTAATATTGCTATTCTTATAAACTATTACATTGAGTAATGATTGATAAAGGCAAACTAGAGGGGAACATAAAAGGGGAGAATATCATGAAAAAGAAATTTGGGATGTTTGCGGCGACAGCTGTTGCGGCAGCAATTGTGACAGCAGGCTGCGGCAGTAATGCCGAGACAACGACCAGTTCATCGGATGTAGAAGTAACAGCTGAAGAAAGAATCTTTCAAGATCAGCTGGGGCGTGACGTGACAATCAACGGGGAAGTGGATCGAATTGTGACAGGAGGCATCTTACCGTTCTTCTCCACTTGGTATGTAGCTACGAATTCAACGGAAGAAATTGTGGGCATGCACCCGAATTCTTATAATGCAGCGGAACATTCTATTTTAGCGAAGATTTCTCCCGATGTGTTGAAAGCGGATACTTCTTTTATTCAAAATGGGGAAGTGAATGTCGAAGAGCTTATGAAGATTGAACCTGATCTGTACTTCGAAATTTCAACAGATGAGAAATCAATAGAGAAACTGACGGAAGCCGGCATTCCTACAGCAGCAGTGAAAGCAATCGATGCAGCGGCGGCAGAACCGTTGGCGACGTTCCACAGCTGGCTGGAAATGACAGGAGATATCACAGGAACAGATGAGCGTGTAAACCGATTTATGGATAAAGGAAAAGAAGTACAGGCTGAATTGGATGGGGTACTCGATACCGTTACAGAAGAGGACAAGCCTCGGGCATTGCTTCTTTATCAGCATTCGGACGGAAGTATCGTAGTCGGGGGATCGAACTTCTTCGGGAACCAATGGTTCAATGCAACAGGTGCGGTCGATGTAGCGGCTGATGATGTTCAAGGCAGAAAAGAAGTCAATATGGAGCAGATTTATGCCTGGAATCCTGACATCATCTATATTACAAATTTCACGGAAACACAGCCTGAAGATTTATTGGAGAACAAAGTAGATGGACAAGATTGGAGCCAAGTGAAGGCTGTCCAGGAAGGAAACGTCCATAAGATTCCTCTGGGAATCTACCGTTGGTTCCCGCCGAGCGGAGATGCGCCATTGATGCTGAAATGGATGGCACAAAAGAATCATCCGGATTTATTCGAATATGACATGGTGGAAGAGATTCAATCATATTACAAAGACTTCTATGAATACGACGTAACAGATGAGGAAGCGGAAGAAATCCTGCATCCATCCTCTGAAGCGGCTAAACAATAAGTGAGTAGGGATTAATCATGAAAAAATGGAAAACAGCCCTTTTCTGGATTTTGCCGATCATCGTTGCCATTGTCTCACTTGGAGTCGGACGCTTCGGGGTGGATTTAGGGCAGATCATTAAAATATTGATATCGCCAGTCATCCCAATCGAGCAAACATGGACGCAAATGCAAGAAACGGTTGTTCTGCAGATACGCCTGCCTCGTATTTTGCTGGCTTTATTGATTGGAGGAGGCTTAGCTATTGCAGGTGCTGCCTTTCAAGGGATGTTCGGTAATCCTCTTGTCAGTCCCGATATTCTGGGCGTGTCCGCAGGAGCTGGATTTGGGGCTTCCCTCGGGATTCTGATAGGCGGACAAGGGATCATGGCACAGGCCATGGCCCTTGTATTCGGGATTGGTGCAATCGTCTTTACTTATTTCGTCAGCGGGGTCAAAAGAAGTGCTCCCATTTTTATGCTTGTGCTGGCCGGTGTGGTTACATCCGCTCTCTTCCAAGCACTGATTTCATTGACGAAATTTGTCGCCGACCCGGAAGAGAAACTCCCTGCCATTACATATTGGCTGATGGGAAGCCTTGGGACGGCAACTTATAAGGATCTATATATCGCAGGACCAATCATTTTGACCGGAATCCTGATTTTATATGCCCTGCGTTGGAGAATAAATCTGTTGACACTTCCGGAAGATGAAGCTAAATCACTTGGTATATCCGTCACACGTCTGAAATGGACAGTCATTTTCGGGGCAACTTTAATCACCGCTGCATCAGTTGCTGTGGCAGGGATTGTCGGCTGGGTCGGCTTAATCATTCCGCATATCGCAAGAATGCTGGTCGGCAACAATAACCAGCTTGTATTGCCTGTTTCCGTTTCAATCGGCGGCGCCTATTTATTGATCATCGATAATTTGGCGCGATCCATAACGGCTACAGAAATCCCGCTATCCATCTTGACGGCAATCATAGGCGCTCCATTCTTTGCGTTGCTGCTCAGAAAAACAGGAGGTGGCTGGTCATGAGGATCGAGGTTCAGGGAGGAAACTATTTTTACGCAAAGAAAAAAGAAAAAGCTCCTTTCCTTTATGAATCGGATATTAACTTCGTATTGGACAGCGGGGAAATCATGGCGATTCTCGGACCGAACGGTGCAGGGAAAACAACGATGCTGAAATGTATCACCGGCCTTCTGGACTGGAGGAAAGGGCAGACTCTGATTGATGACAAACCGCTTGCATCCATTTCCCGTAAAGAGCTATGGAAGCGGATCGGTTATGTCCCTCAAGCACATAAGATGGTATTCGGCTTCACGCTGCAGGAGCTTGTCATCATGGGGCGCGCTCCATACATCAGTACGCTGTCTCAGCCTTCCAGGAAGGATCGTCAGGAAGCGATGGCTGCGATGGATACAGTCGGCATCGCACACTTGGCTGATAAATCATGTAATGAAGTCAGTGGAGGAGAATTGCAGCTTGCGTTGATTGCCCGCACACTCGTGTCGAATCCGGAAATCCTGATATTGGATGAGCCTGAATCGCATTTGGATGTGCAGAAGCAAATCACCATTTTGCAGACTTTGAAGCGATTGGCGAAAGAACGGGGCATTTCTTGCATCATCAATACGCATTATCCGAACCATGCCTTCTACCTGGCAGACCGGGTATTGATGACCGCGAAGCATAAAAAGGTGATTTATGGGGATGCAAGGTCCATCATGACGGAAGCGAATATGAGGGAATTCTTCGGAATAGAACTGAAGAAAATTGTCTATGAAGAGAATGATTATTTAATAGAAACAATGGTGCCGAAAGCGCTTGGAGTCGAGCGAGATTATAGTACTTGCCGCTTCAATGATTTCGGATAAAGCAAAAGCAATCTCCCTTTTTCTTTGGGAGATTGCTTTTTTTGTTCCGGCAAACTTATGAATGGCTGTCTGCAGGATATTGGATGCCGATCTGTTTTCTTGCTGCTTCCATGATTTTGGCTGCTTGCAGGGAAAGGGCGAATGTATTGATGGCCGATTCTTTTTTACCTGACTTCAGCAGATGGATGAACTCAGCAGCTTCGTAATACATCGTATTTTCTTGCTGCGGGACAGATAGGTTTTCCGTATTACCATCACGATAGATGATTTTGACATCGCTCGGAGAGCTGATTTTATCGATGACAATATTTCCATATTCACCTTGGATCTCGGTCGGTGCATGAGAATCGGTAATCTTCGAATACTGGATGACCGCTTCCATTGTATCGTACTGGAAGGAAATGGTCCCTTGGCCATCCACACCTGATTCCAGCATGGTGCCTGCGGCTTGCAGACGTTCAGGTTCCCCGAATAAAGCAAGCAGCGGATAAAGACAGTAGATGCCGATATCCATTAAGGCTCCATTCGAGAATTTCGGATTGAATGCGTTCAGAATGGTGCCTTCTTTGTAAGCATCATAGCGGGATGAATACTGACAGAAGCTCGAGCTATATCTTCTGATAGGACCGATTTTAGGAAGATGTTCCTGAATGACCCGGAAGTTTGGGATGAATGTGGTTTTCAGCGCTTCCATTAAAAGGACATCATGCTTCCTCGCTGTACGGATCATCGCTTCTACTTCTCTTGCATTTGAAGCCAGCGGTTTTTCGCATAATACATGAATACCTCTTTCCATACATAGAATTGCCTGTTCAGCGTGTAAAGAATTCGGTGAAGCGATATAGACGGCATCGATTTCACCGCTGTCCGCCATTTCTTCAATCGATGTATATGTATGGGGTGCATGGAATTTTCCTGCAAAGCTTTTTGCTTGTTCCTCTGTCCGGCTAAAGACGGCATTCAGTTTGAAGTCTGGAAGCAGCATGGCTGCTTCAAGAAATTTCTCCGTGATCCAATTTGTTCCGATAACACCAAAGCGTATCATATGAAAGCCTCCTCTATTAACTGGGTATGCTTTTATTATACCGCTTAAAGAAGAGATGAGCTAAGGAAGTTGATGCAAGGAATCCTTTCCAGTTATCTTTCCGGTATCAAATACGTGAATACCAATCAGCTGCAGCCAGCGCTTCCGATTGGGTGAGTTGGTGTCCTTGGTTCTCCCAATGGATGTGTACGTCTGCTTTTACCTCGGTTAACATTTTGGCCAATTGTTCCGATTCTTCTGGAGGGCAGATTGGATCATTGGATCCCGCTCCGATGAAAACAGGCGTACCTGCCAAATCGGGCAGCACCGCTCCTTTTCTGGGAACCATCGGATGATGAAGGATTGCGCCTTTCAACGCATGTTGATGATGGAATAATAAACTTGCTGCTATGTTTGCTCCGTTTGAATAGCCGACTGCGACGATATTGTGTCGATTGAATTGATATTTGCCGGCGGCTTCTTCCAGAAACTCGTATAACTCTTTCGTGCGGAACAATAGATCTTCTTCATCGAAAATCCCTTCGGCCAAACGGCGGAAGAACCGGGGCATACCATTCTCCAGTACATTTCCCCGAACACTTAAGACGTTGGCTTCCTCATCGATCATACTGGCCAATGGAAGAAGATCATGTTCATTTCCCCCTGTGCCGTGCAGCAGCAGGAGTGTACGGCCTGAAAGTCTGCTTCCTTGCTGAAATAGGTGCCTCATGGATAATCTCCTCGTTTCAATAAATGAAATTGACTAATATCTCGAATTCGAAGTAATTATAGCTTTCATGCATACATGGGTCAAAAAAATTGCATTTGCCAGTTGTGAACTGCATGCTCTTACTGAATTATGTCTGATCGCTATCTGCCTTGACTGTAAAGCCTTCACGCTTCAGCAAAGCGGCTGTCACTCCGTTTCCTTTAGTTTTGTTACCTGAAAAACTCCCATCATAAATGAAGGAGCTTCCGCATGATGGACTGTTATCCTTTAAGATAATAGCAGCGGCATTCCACTTTTTTGCCATTTTAAGTGTTTCATTGGCACCATCCAAGAAGCATTTCGTCACATCTCGTCCGCTCGCTGTGAGCACCCGAGCTTTCCCGTCCAGCACATCCTCGCCTGTTCCTCCGATGATTTCAGCAGGCTCCCTCGGTACAGGAAGGCCGCCAGCTAATTCGGGACAAATCATCACTGCCTCCTTATCTGCAGTCAACTGCAGTACATGCTCTTTTGAGCAGGCACCGCCATCATAACGGCAAGCTTTGCCGGCTAAGCATGCACTTACCACAATCATAGTCTTTGCACCTGTTTAATGTCTTCTGCCAGCATGCTGTAGACGGCATGATCGACATAATGATCGTATAACCATTCAGACTGCCTTGATATCCCTTCATAGGTGAATCCTAATCTTTCGGGAATGGAGCGGCTCTTCTGATTGCCGACGGCTGCGCGTATCTCGACTCTGTTCAAATTCAAATCCATCAGTGCATATTTCGTCAAAGCTGCTGCCGTCCTTGTCATGATTCCCTTCCCTTGAAATCCTTCTCCGAGCCAGTACCCGATGGAGGTATTTTTGTTCGGCCAATTGAATTGGTTGAAGCCTGCGATGCCTGCAATTTCCCCTTTGTAAAGGATCGTTGTTGTCAGACTTGCGTTCTCGGAATAACCCTTGATTGCAGCCTTGATGTATTCGAATGTATCGCCGACTGTTTTGGTGTAGTCGAGCCAAGGAAGCCATTCCCTTAAATAAAAGCGTGAATGATCCGTCAGCTTGAAAATTCGCTCTGCATCTTTCAATTCAATCAACTTTAAGAATAGTTCTTCGTCGATCGTATACGTGAACATTCTTTTGCCCCCCAAACAAATTATGGTAAATGAAACTTACAAATAATGTAGCACATCATTCTGGCGGATGACTATTGTGTACTTGATAAACTAAAAATATTAGAGAGACCATTTCAAATTTCTACGGACATCTATTAAATTCATTTTCTCATACATATCTTCAGAGAATCAGGGAAATAGCCTATTAAAGTCACTTTCTTGTAAAGGAAGGATCATTAACAGAAAATAAAGAAAAGGAAGGTATCATATGGACATCTTACAACTTGCGAAAGATGCAGAAGAGGAAATTATCGAGATCAGAAGGACCATTCATCGGAATCCTGAGCTCTCTGACCATGAGCATGAGACAGCATCCCTGGTTGCGGAGAAGCTGCAGGAGATGGGGATTGAGGTTCATAAAGTAGTGGAAGGGACGGGTGTCATCGGTTTGCTTAGAGGCAAGAATCCGGGTAAGACAATCGGACTGCGCGCCGATATGGATGCCCTTCCTTTAAAGGAAGAATCAGGTCTGCCATTCGCTTCCGATAATGAGAACGTTATGCACGCATGCGGACATGATATGCACACGTCCATCCTCATCGGTACAGCAAAGATCTTGAGCAGTTTGCGGGATCACATCCAAGGTAATGTGAAATTCATCTTTCAGCCCGCAGAAGAGAAAGGCAAGGGAGCTTTAAGTATGATCGAAGCCGGAGCGATGGAAGACCCGAAGGTGGATCGAATGCTGTGTCTTCATTGCTGGCCTGATTTGGAAGCTGGCCATTTAGGAATTAGAAAAGGAGCGATGTGTGCTTCAGCTGATGCGATAGAAATTGATATTGAAGGAGTGGGCGGCCATGCTGCCCATCCTGATAAAAGTATCGATCCCATCCCGATTGCAGCAAATGTCATTTCCACTTTGCAGACCATCATATCCCGGGAACTGCCGCCGACCGAATCAGCTGTGGTGACTATCGGTAAGATCGAGGGAGGAACTGCGGGAAATGTGATTGCCCCTAATGTGCATATGAAAGGAACGGTGCGAACGATCAATCCGGATGTCCGAAAAGTGATACCGGAATCTTTGGAGAGGATCGTGAAGGAGATTGCTGAAGGAATGAAGGGAAAGGGAATGATCCATTATAGATTTGGTCCACCTCCGCTCTTGAATGATGAGGAGTTCGTAGAGCTGGGGGAGCAGGCGCTGATTGAAGCATTTGGTCCGGAACGTGTACATGAACTCAAAGAACCATCATTGGGTTCGGAAGACTTCGCCTACTATTTGGAGAAAGTACCGGGTATGCTCTTCAGATTGGGGACGAGAGATGAGAACAGCAAATCCGCTTTGCCTCTCCATCATCCTCAAGTTGTTTTCAGTGAAAAAGCGATTGTGCCGGGAATAGTTGCTTTAACCACCATAGCCTTAAACAATGTGGGAAGAGATGAAATGGAATAAGGATTGAGTTGGAGATGTTCTGACACGAACATCTCTTAATAGCAAATGTTGTATGGCCCGGCGGTATCAAAAAGCAGCCTTTATGAAAACACTTTCCTTATGAGTTCAGGCATTGAATGCCTGATCAATCTGTCTGAAGAAGTTTTTTCAGAGTAAAGAGCTAGGTTTTTAGGTGATAGTGAATCGTGTGTAATAATGAAAAATGATGAAAATGCCCATATGAATAGCCGTTGCAAAAAAGAAATAACCAGCATTCTCTGTATAAAGGAGGATGATACATTATGGGGATACATGAAGTTGATGGAGTGACAGGATTCGATGGAGCAACAGGAGCAACGGGAGCGACCGGATTCGATGGAGCAACAGGAGCAACAGGAGCAACGGGAGCGACCGGATTCGATGGAGCAACAGGAGCAACGGGAGCGACCGGATTCGATGGAACAACAGGAGCAACGGGAGCAACGGGAGCGACCGGATTCGATGGAACAACGGGAGCAACGGGAGCAACCGGATTCGATGGAACAACAGGAGCAACAGGAGCAACGGAGTAATAGAAATCGATTGGCGGAGCTGGTAGTCTTTGGAACATAGTCTGTTTGAATCGAGATCCTGATGTTTCATTTCGTAAAGGATACAATCTATACCATTGGTATCGATTGTATCCTTTTTTGATACATCCTATTTAAAGTAAATCAGACAAACTTACATGCATACATTGAAATGTACATTATCAAGGAGGGGAATACTTTGGTATCGATCAGCTTATGTATGATCGTAAAGAATGAAGAAAAGGTGTTGAAACGCTGCCTGGAAAGTGTGCAAGGGATAGTTGACGAAATCAATATTATTGATACTGGTTCCACGGATCGAACAAAAGAAATCGCTCAGCTTTATACAGATCGCATTTTTGATTTTGAGTGGATAGACGATTTTGCGGCAGCACGTAATTACTCTTTCAGCAAAGCAACGAAAGATTATATTCTCTGGCTGGATGCTGACGATATCATCACCCCTGAAGACCGTCAAAATTTTTTGGGACTGAAAAGCCGGATCAGGGATACAGTCGACTCTGTACAGATGGAATATGTATTGAGTAAAGATGCCGAAGGAAGGATCACCAGCAGCTTGAAACGGAATAGGCTTGTCAAGAGAGAAAGGAATTTCAAATGGATCGGGGCAGTGCATGAATATTTACATGTGTATGGGAATATCATTCCAAGTGATGTGAGTATTACTCATATGAGTATAAAGCTTCATAAAACGGATAGGAATCTGAAAATCTATGAGAAGCAGTTGGAGAATAATCAAGAGTTCTCTCCCCGGGATTTATATTATTATGCTAATGAATGTTATGAACATAAGATGTATGAGAAAGCGATTGACTTGTACCGCCAATTTCTTGGGACAGAAAAGGGCTGGGTGGAGGACTGTATAGCTGCATACGAAAAAGGGGCGGAATCACTTTTGGTATTGGGAAGAAGTGCGGAAGCCGAGAAATTCCTTTATGAATCCTTCTTGTATGATGTCCCAAGAGCTAATTTATGCTGTAAGTTGGGCTACATCCATTTATCTCAAAAAAAATATCATCAAGCTATTTTCTGGTACAAGACAGCTGCAGAGTCGGATTTTGAACGAGTCAGGAGTACTGGAGCCCTCGTAAATCATGCCTACTATACTTGGCTTCCGCATCTGCAGCTATGTGTCTGCTACGATAGAATCGGAAAGTATGAACAGGCTTATTACCACAATGAAATGGCACGTTATCACCAGCCGGATCTGCCCAGTATACTGCAGAATAAAACATACTTAGAAGCAATCCTGGAACAAAAGGGGGCGCTTCCGAATGCAGATGAAATTAATTAAAGCAATCCCTTCACTAGTGGAACATATCAAAGCGGATGCCCCTGGGTCCCTGCTTGATGCCGGAACCGGTTTAGGCCATTACGGATCATTGCTTATGGAAATATTGGAAGATACAAATGGAGAGAAAAAGTCGGTCGTGGACGGAATGACTTGGGATGAGGACAGTGCCGGCCATCTATATGGAACTGCGTACAATCATTTGTATTCCTGTAACATCGAGAGTATTCCCGATGTTCTGAAACGATCATACGATACAATCCTGCTATGTAATGTCATGGAAAATAGGAGTAAGGAAGAAGGGCTCGATTGGATCAGGTATTTATTAACTTGCACGAATCAATCCTTGATAATCGTTTCTCCGATACATCCTTCCCCAAAAGCTTTAAGCCACTGGAATGCAGTGGACTTGGTGGATTTTGATTACCGATTCAGTCAGGTGAAAGATGAGAGTGGAGGGTGGAACATCTTCAAGCTTTATCCGAACCTTAATAAAAGGAAGGCTGAAGGAAGAGAGATGGCGATTGGTTATTATATCCCGCATCTGAGCATGACAGGCGGAATGAAGATGCTTTTACACCAAATGGAAAAATTGAGGGAGAAGGGACATCGTATCACTGCACTCTTCAGGGGTCCGGAAGGCTCTCCTGTACTGCCCCTTTGGTGTGAGACTGTCGTTGACGACGAGATATTGATCCCTCCTGATCAGCCGCTGATGCCTTACGTGAAGGACTGTGATATAGTGGTTGCCGGCTGGATTTATCAGTTGCCCGAGCTGAAAGAGACCGGAAAGCCGGTCTTCTATTGGGAACAGGGACATGAATCTCTATTCGGGGATCTGCCGGATCCGGCTACAGCTATGGGAATAAGAGCTAGTTTAAATGGGTGTTATCGGTCGGGTATTCCGATTGTGAGTGTCTCTGAATTTGTTTCAAGAATTCTGAAGGCACGATATGATATTACTTCACCAGTCATCACAAATGGATTGGATATCCAGAAGTATGTGCCAAAGCTTCCAGAGAAGAGGGATGATGTAAGAATTCTGTTGGTGGGCAATCCCTATCTTAGATTCAAAGCATTCGATGATGCGATCAAGACCCTCGAAATGGTTTGGAGAAGTGGAAATCGTTTTGACGTGGAATGGGTCTGCCAAGCCAAACCTTCCATAAATCCATCCTTCCCGATCAAATACAATGTCCTTCCTTCCGAGGAGACATTAATCAGTTGTTATCAACAAGCGGATATTTTCCTCTTCACTTCATGGTATGAAGGTTTCGGCATGCCGCCCCTTGAAGCCATGGCGTGCGGCACGCCGGTCATTATGACGAATTGTGGCGGCGTAAGGGCATATATGGAAAAAGGATATAATTCTCTGATTGCGGAGCCGGGAGATATAGAAACGCTCGCTCGGCATGTGGAACTTCTTCTCAAAGATGAAGAAAAGAGGCGTTTCATCGGCAGCAATGGAATTAAAACAGCGAAGAAATTCAGTCACCATCAAGTCATTCCGCAATTGGAACAATATATGAGGGAACTCTTGAGGAATTTCTGACCAAAAAAGCCTTGCATGTGAAATGCAAGGCATCCTGCTAATCATTCAAAATTCATTTGTTGTGTGGGAAGATCGTCTTCTTGTGTGTAAAACAGCAATGATGGCCGTCAAAGCAATTCCGGCAATCATAAAGATGGACAGCAATGTGATATTCGACCATGCGATGCCGGTATCATTCAGTGAAATCAACCCTCTGAATGCATTATTGGAATACGTCATCGGCAAGAAATTGCTTATAGCACGTAAATTCTCAGGCAGCATTTCAATCGGCAGAGCCGAGCCTGTGGTGGATAGCTGCATTACTAAGAATGCCACGGCGATGAAGCGTCCGATGTTGCCTGCCAATGCTACTAGGAAGAATATAATCGCAAGGAAAGAGAGACTTGCGATGATGGAGAACAAAACAAGCAAGAAACCGTTCATTGCGCTTAATTTAATGAAGAATAGTGCAAACACGCTCATGATTACCGCCTGTAGGACAGCTAATCCCGCCATTTTCAAGAAAACGCTTCCATACCATTGGAAACTTGATACTTCAGAATCCTCCGGCCGGCGGATTTTGAACAGAACGGTAAGGATCAGCACACCCACAAATAGGGCCAGAGATAGTGTGTAAGGTGCATTCGCATAACGATACATAGGATATTCATTGATGACGATTCCTTTTGTCTCGACAGGGGAAGCGAATTGGGTCAAGTTCTGATCACCAGCGTTAATGGCACTTACTTTTTCATAACCGCCGGTAAGACCTTGTGCTAATTCCTTCGAGCCGCCTTCAATTTGTCCAATACCGTCATCCACCTGCCGGACACCGTCTGTTAATGTACCCCAGCCAGTTTTGACAGTTTGATTTCCGTCGCTGACCTGGAGCATTCCGTTATCGATTTTTCTGGCTCCAGCCGTTAATGTACCCCAAGATCCTTTCAAGGTTTTGTTTCCTTCTGCGATCTGGCCAGCTCCGGAAGCTAACTGTGAAGAACCGCCGGTTAGTCTGCCTGCACCCTCTAATAATGCTTTTGTGCCGCCGCTTAGTTGAGTGGTGCCGCCGGCAAGTTGTTTCGAGCCGCCGGCTAACTGCTTCGTGCCGCTGGTCAATTGTGAAGTGCCGCTGACCAGCTGTGAAGAACCGCTTTCAAGCTGCGAAGCTCCGCTGGCAAGCTGTGAAGTACCGGCAGTAAGCTGTGAAGTGCCGTTGGCAAGCTGCGAACTGCCGCCTTCCAGTTGAGACGCCCCTGCGGACAAGGTATCCATACCTTGATCTATTTTGGTTTGTCCTGCAACTAATGCATTAAGCCCGCTTACTAAAGATTGTGCGCCAGGTGCCGCTTGTGCAAGTCCATCAGATACTGCTTTTGCCCCTGCCTGAAGCTTTGGTGCTCCAGCTTGCAATTGTGCCATTCCATCCGACACTTGTTTACTCCCTGCTTTCAAGCGTTGGAAATCTGCGTTTGTGGCCAAAATCGGTCCAAGTACCGGATGTTTGGCCATTTGTTCGATGCCGTCCGCTACTTGCTTGGAACCAGGTGCAAGCTGTTCGATCCCGGCAGCGGCCTGGTCCACACCTGCGGCAAGTTCCTTGCTTCCCGGTGCCAATTGCTGAAGGCCGCTATTCAATGTACTGCTGCCGGCTTGAGCAGATTTTAACCCATTCAGAATCTCGGATGTGCCTGCTTTCAGATCCTTTGCTCCTGAGTTCAAACTCTTGGCTCCACTGTTCAATGCTTTGGCTCCATCGTCCACTTGGGAGGCTCCTGCATTGACTTGGTTCGCGCCGTTGTTCAAATCTTTCGCTCCGCTGTTCAATGCTTTGGCTCCGTTATCGACCTGGGAAGCCCCTGCATTGACTTGGTTCGCGCCATTGTTCAAATCTTTCGCACCGTTGTTCAATTCTTGGGCACCCGCATTCAAATCTTTTGCCCCTGTATTCAAGGCTTTCGCGCCACTATCAAGATCCTTTGCTCCTTTGGCCAGTGTTCCTGATCCATCAGCCAACTGGTTGACACCGCTTGTCCCATCGACAATGCTGGTGACGAGTTCACTTGTCCCGGCTTTCAGCTCCTGGGCACCGGACGCCAGCTTATTGATGTCGCCGGCTTTTGATTCCAAAGAGTCGAGGATTTGACCAGTTCCATCTTGAAGCTTGAGTGCTCCTTCATTCAGCTTGTTGGACCCTTCCGAACCATCCTGGAAGCCTTGAGCAACTTGTTCAAGCTGTGTAAAGACTTGGCGTGCATATGTCTCGGTGATTTTGTTGCCCAGTTCTTCTCTTATTTGGTCTGCTGCTTTCCCTGTCACTTGGGCAGCCATAAAGTGAAGTCCTTCATTCTGTGTGTAAGTCAATTCGGGGATTTTTGGATTCTCATCCAAGACGGTCGTGATGTTCTTTGAGAAATCTTCCGGAATCTCGATCATCATATAATACTTCATGTTCTCCATCCCGCGTTTTGCTTCTGAAGCACTTACAAATTGGAAATCCAAAGACTTCTTTTCTTTTAGATTTTTGACCAAATCCTGTCCTGCATTAATCTTTTCTTCACCTGACATTGCTCCAGCGTCTTCATTTACAACTGCCACTGGGAGATTGGAAAGGTTATCGTATGGGCCCCAGGATGATGTAAGGATAATTGCTGCGTAAATAAGCGGAACAAGTATTACTGCAATAAGGGTTGCCAACGCTCCTTTCCTTCCTTTTAGTTCAGCTAAAGACGTAGCAAAATTGTTCATACTCAACCTCCAATAGCTTATTAAGAAAAAATGAATGACTATTCAATCCTTCTTAAGTCTATAATATTCTTAATTATTTAATAGATTCCTTCTTTATTACACTAAATATTTTATTGAATGACTAAATATGTAGAAATATGGAGAAAAAAGAAAAGCTGGATTGTATGGAAGGTATTTAATAAAGATGGATTAAAAAGGAAGAATGGTGGTATTCATTAATAGGAAAGGGGATGATGACAATGAATCAAGAGCAAAATATAGGGACGGAAGACAGGAATATTTATTATGTGGATATCAAAAGCGGGGATATCTCCCAAGAGGAACCAAAGCAAGGCGGCCATTTCAGGATTTTCGCCAATGATAAAGAGATGGAAGAGCTTATCGGAGTCACAAAAAAGATGTACAGCAAGGAATTAAATACGTATGCAAGATCGCATGTGCCATTCGTTGATTACGATACAGCAGAGCAGAATGACCAGTACGATCGCCAATTAATAGCACTCTATGAAGTTTTATATCGATTTGGCGATACGGAGACAAAGGATCATATAGAAGGAATGAATATTCTGGGCAAAGAAAGACTGAATGAACAAGAAGACTTCTGAATAGGAACAAGTGACTGATTCTATAACAATAGAGTCGGTTTTTTTTAGCCGAAAATTGTCTTTAAGAGAAGACCATTTTCGCACAAATTGGTGCTCTCGAATAAAAGAGATGAATATCCATTTGAAGGTATCGTTAAATGAGATAGCTTATTCAATTAAGGGGCAGATAGTTTCAACCATCAGGAAGATAACCACCTGGTATTAAACAACTAAGTAAATCTATGAAAACAAGAGGAATCGAGAGATTTCGCTTTATGTATTGAGGGAGGTTAGCTTAATAAGAAATGCTATGATATAAGATATGGTGTGGAAAACTAAAACTAGGGGGATT
>JAZNGP010000006.1:0-115847 GCA_045576475.1 Bacillus sp. (in: firmicutes)
AAAGGGGGTACTTCTTACCCGATAGAATACACCCCAATTCTTAAGAAAGGATTAATTTATGGAGGAAAGGAGTTTCGTTCCCTGCCGTGATTACTTGTCGTTTTGCAATTTCGATGTACCCCCGCTCAACCGCCACATATAATAAACGGATCAGATCGGACTCTGTTAATTCACCTTTCAGTGTTTTTTCTCTCCACTGCTTATCGATCGGTTCGTTAGTTTTTCTTTCGAATCGATTTAGAACTGTCAACGTACCATTCACAAAGCAGCCGTCGATGGCTCAAATTTCTCTTTCATTTCTTTTCCTCCTGTTTCATCCTTTTTCGGAGGAGACGGCTGCGTGAATTTAATCTTCAGATTCGGTTTCTTTCCGATTTTCAGTTCAGCAGTCGACAGTCCTCCCGTCATTTCCAAGTGGGGATAATCCTTGAACGAGCGCCAATCCCCGCCCCAACTAAAACCTAGTTCTTTAGCGATAGAAGCCGCGCGTTTCCATTTGTCATTGACAGTCCAATTCGCTTGAGTGCCTTCTGCATTGGACAGCACAAAATCGATTGCCAATCCGTAATTATGGTTACTGTCACCCGGCTTTGCATTCGTCACGACTTCCTTGGACGGATCCTGCTTCCATATTCTTTATTGATTTATCAATCAAGTCTTTCAATGCCATTGTTTTTCACCTCTGCTATATTTAATGCCTGTACCGCTTTTTTTGAGTAGGACTTCCAGCCTGTTCGGGTCCCCATATCCAGAAGTCAATAAACATGAAAAAAGCATCCCAAAGGGATGCTCGAATATTCAACCGATTTCGTAATGATTCACATTACTGTCTTCATGTACTTCGACCCCAAGGAATGTCACTTTGGATGGGTCCGCAGCAGCTAAACTGATGTAACCTGTTTCTTTCAGATTTCTATATACATCTTTATTGACCTTTATATATTCCGGAAATTGACCGCTCTTTTTATATACGTCAAATATGTCTTTTTTCAGAGATTCATATACCATCTGAATACGCCTCCAAGAAGAAATAATTCATTTATTGATAGTATAGATAAATAAGATTCTTCAATCAATATAAGCGGAATTTCGTAAACAAACATTCATGAAATCTTCCCACACACCACATAAAAATCGTGACAGCAGCTGCCTAGGAAACTTCCGGCCATTTTCACCGCAAACTGTAGCTTTACTAAGGGCATGGCTTCTGTCGCCCGTTCTTCACTTCGAATATCGTTATTTATAATCTGTAGTCTTACATTCATTAATTTGACCTCATAAGAATCTTTTGCCTAAACACAAAAAATCCGATATATGCACGTGTCACCTCAATGACTTGCATTCATATACCGGATTTCTTTTCAAATAACGTCCTGGAAGGGATTTGAACCCCCGACCTACGGCTTAGGAGGCCGTCGCTCTATCCAGCTGAGCTACCAGGACAAAATACAAATATGTACATCCTTGCATTATAAGAGGACAAAAGTTATTTTATCATAGATTATAGACTTTGCTCAAGCTTTTTATATGATTGACGCAGACACTTCAAGAAAGAATGCGATTCTATACCACTTCAACAACAATACTTTGATGAAATTCCTCTTCTATATACACAAGGACTTTCCAGATCCCTGCTGATGGAAATCTTAAAGATGTAGGCATGTTAACACTATCAGGGCTTACCTCAGCACTCTCATAAAAGGCACTTGGACCAGAAAGGACATCCACAAGTTCCTCTGTCCCTTTTTTTATGACTTTTACTTCTACAGGTTGACCGTAAATATTATTCTTGCCAAAATAAAACCAAAAATATTTCTGGTTGTCTTTTGCTTTGATCGGAAACGGACCAGTAAAGCCTACGCCATCTTGGCTTCCTACCACCGTATATGAACCTTCTTCACCGCTTTCATATTCAACTGAATGCTCGAATGCCGGGGTAAGTTCCCAATCATTCTCTGGAATTTCATAACGAATTTTATCCAGACTGTCTTGCACTGCATTTTCTTCCTCTATTTCTTCTATCTCATTCGCAACATGGCTTTTCGGATTGGAAGTGCAAGCAGCCAATGAACCGGCCGCCGTCAGTAATAATGATAAAGTCAGAAGACGTTTTTGCATGTAAATACCTCCCTTTACTATTCAATACATGTGAAGACAAAAGCCGTTCCTTAATGATTAAAATTAGAGGTCCATATACATTTTGAACCTCTAATTATACTGTTATTTCTCTATTCCACAGCCAAAACGTTCATGTGGATTTAGAGTTTTTCCTGTCTATTCCTATTGAAAACTTCTGGAAGATCGCTGCTTATACCTCATGCAAGGAACTTTCCTCCGAATTTGCATTCCGCATTACTTTCATTATCCAATCTTCCGTATTCATTGCTTCGGCCAGCTCTTCGATATCCTTCGAAAAGACTCTGTCAGTTGTAATCACAGGAACGATTGAACGTATATTACGGTGCAGATTTTCCCCGAACGCCGACAATCGGCCGCTTCCGTGGAAATCGGCTGCCTGTGCCGCACAAATAGCTTCTATTGCGAGCACTTTCCGTGCATTTTGGATGATGCTGTATGCATGACGGGCAGCAGTTGTTCCCATGCTCACATGGTCTTCCTGATTGGCGGAAGAAGGAATTGAGTCCACGCTTGACGGATGTGCGAGCACTTTATTCTCAGATACAAGAGAAGCAGCCACATACTGAGGAATCATCAGACCGGATTCGAGTCCCGGCTTATTGCTTAAGAAAGGAGGAAGCACATCATTCAGCTGAGCATTCACAAGCCGTTCGATCCTCCTTTCGGAAATATTGGCGAGCTCGGAAATGGCGATTCCGAGGAAGTCCATCGCAAACGCAATCGGCTGTCCATGAAAATTCCCTCCGGAAATCACTTTTCCGCTGTCGGAAAAAATGAGCGGATTATCGGTGGCCGCATTCATTTCAATACTAAGCTTATCTTCCACATAATGCAGCACTTGCCTGATCGCTCCGTGCACTTGGGGAATGCAGCGGAGGGAATACGCATCCTGTACCCTGATTTCACCTTGAACGGTCGTAAGGCGGCTTCCATCCATGTAGGATAATATCCGGCCCGCTGTTGCCTGCTGCTCCGGATACGGTCTGACTTCATGCGTCTCAGGGCTGAAGGCATCCACGACTCCTCTGAGCCCCTCCAAGGTCAAAGCAGCGATCACATCCGCATTATCAGCAAGACTTAAAGCCTCCATATAAGAAATGATTCCTACCGCTGTCATTGCCTGAGTGCCATTAATAAGTGCCAATCCTTCTTTCGCTTGCAGCTCCACAGGACACAAACCAGCTTTCTCAAGTGCCGCTGCTCCATTCATCCTTCTACCCTCGTAATAAGCCTCTCCTTCCCCAATCAGCACCAGCGCCAAATGCGCTAATGGTGCCAGGTCTCCGCTCGCCCCAAGCGAGCCTTGGGAAGGAATGACAGGATGGATCGAATGATTGATGCAATCCAACAACAGCTGCATGGTTTTAAGGCGTATCCCCGAAAAACCCTTCGCCAGCGCATTCGCTCTCAACAGCAGCATCAGCCGGCTGACATCCTCCGAATACGGCTCTCCGACTGCACACGCATGGCTTCTGATCAAATTCAACTGCAGCTGTCCGACATCTGCAGCGGAGATAGCCGTATCACTGAACTTGCCGAATCCTGTATTCACACCATAAATCACCTTTCCTTGCCCGACCATCTGCTCAATCATCATACGGCTCTCATGTACACGACGAATCGCCGTTTCATGTAATTCAACTTGCTCATTATGATAAACGATTCTCTTTATTTTCTCGAATGACAATGAATTTCCATCAAGCAATACCTTCATAATCCATTCCCCTTTCAGCACGTTAATGCAGTAAAATCGCATAATAAAAAGGGACTATATCATTAACTGCTTGATATAGCCCCCTGATCACTAATCACTATGGGCTTGCTTATAAAATGATCTATTCCTTATTTCAACTAACCTATACCGAATTCTAAAATATGCATCTGTTTATTAAATATGATTAAAGCCCAATCCGAGCACTTCATGCTCGAAGCCTTTCTTCGGAGCCCCAATCGTTCCGTAAATGCAGACAGAAATCCATTCATCTTCATGTTCCGGAATCTTCATCTTCCCTCTTACCACACTGAAGGTCAATCCGACAGTGCGAAGGATTTCCCCGAATTGCAGCGATCCCCTTCCCACCCCTTGGACCGCTTCCAGAATGGTATGGTATAAAGCGTGGATTTCCCTATATGAATCCGGATTAATGATGGCATTCGCTTTCGCACTCGTCTCGATCGCGGCAATCACTTTGTTCATATCCATACTGCCGACTTTGCCGACCGTATAGCGGCAATGCTGCTCATCCAATTGCTGTTTCACTTGTTCCTCCGCTGCTGTATGCTGCAGGAGGACCAAAAGCGCAGCCGATTTCCCCAATGCCAACCGTTCTTCTTTCTGAACTGACAAAGCGCTCCCTTTCCCTTCAGAAAAACTGTATTGTAATCATTTGTATAAATTTTACAACATTTCGAATCATCAGGCAATTGGTTCCTTGGAAAGAAATCAAGATAATATTAATTTACGCTGCGAACGGGCGCTTACTGGGGGGGCATGGCTTCAGCCTCCTCGACTAAGTCTGCTTAGGTCTCACCCTGCTCGCTGATCCTGCAGGAGTCTCACACATCCGCTATAATATGATGAACTGGTCTATTCACTGAACTCATTCATAACAACAACTTATAAAAATGTGCATAAAAAAAGATAACCAGTGTTGGTTATCTTTAGTGACGTCCTGGGAGGGATTCGAACCCCCGACCGACGGCTTAGAAGGCCGTTGCTCTATCCAGCTGAGCTACCAGGACACGGTATGTATGATGTTTTTTTGTTTGTTAATTTCCTAAGGACAATTATTATTATATTAACATATCATGCAAAAGTCAACACTTTTTATAAAAGTTTTTTTAAGCAGGAAGAGGTTTTCTTCCTGCTGTTTTATTATACCTTTTTTCTGTTCAATTTGTAAGTGGCAAATAAACTTTCTACTGGTTTTCCGTCCCGTTCGAAAAACTCGACCTTTGCACGGTCATCTACAATATCGATGATGCAGTATGTCTTTTCTTTTCTTCCGCGCGGGAGGAGGATGCTTCCTGGATTGATGTACAGGATGCCATCATCATCCATCATGCTGCCGGGTCTGTGCGAGTGGCCGAATAATACGATGTCGGCTTGTTCTTCTGCCGCTTTGTAGGAAAGTCTTTGCAGATTGATGCCGATATTGTATAGATGTCCATGCGTAACCAATAATCGGTATCCGCCTACTTCTTTAACTTGATGGTCTGCGAAGTCCTGCCCATAATCGCAGTTCCCTTTTACGTACACGAATCCTTCAAGGGCTTCATGTCCTTTTTCAAGCTCCGAATCGCCGCAATGGATCATGGCTGCCACTTCACTGCCATGCTTCTCCTTCAAAAATTCAATATCCTCTGTGCGTCCATGACTGTCACTTACTACAAGTATTTTCACACCGGTTCCTTCTTTCTTATTGAAATAGATGAAGCTGCTTTTTCAGCTCTTTCAGGGCATTTGCCCGGTGGCTGATTGCGTTTTTCTCTTGCGGGTCCATTTCAGCCGTCGTCTTGCCCGCAGCAGGTACATAGAAAATCGGATCATAGCCGAATCCATTTTCTCCTTGGCGTTCTTTCAGGATCACACCTTCAAGCTGCCCGCGGTAAGTCACTGTTTCCTGACCAGGACGTGCAACAGCGAGTACACAGTGGAACTGTGCCGTACGCTTCTCATCGGGGACATCGGATAGCTCATTCAACACTTTATCCATATTGGCTTCGTCGTTTTTCTGCTCCCCTGCGTATCTTGCCGAGTAGACACCAGGCCGGCCGTCGAGGGCATCGATCATTAAACCGGAATCGTCCGCCAGCGCCATTTTATTGAATTGGGCACTTAAGGATTCCGCTTTCAAGATGGCATTCTCTTCGAAGGTGGAGCCTGTCTCCTCCACATCCTCCGCTCCTTCAAGATCATGCAAAGTCAGAACCTTGTATCCCATTGGTTCGAACATTGCTTCGAATTCTTTTGCTTTCCCTTTATTTTGTGTGGCGATCAATAATTCCTTCAATGTTATTCCCCTTCTTTTCTCCCGATAGAATCAGCGATTTCCCCCAGTGCTTCCCGTTGCAGCCTGACAATTTCCGTCAAGCCTGCAGATGCTTGGGAAAGCATGTCCTGCAGCTGTGTATACGAGAATGTCGCTTCTTCTCCAGTACCCTGCAGCTCGACGAACTCTCCGCTCCCTGTCATGACGACATTCATGTCGACCATGGCCTGTGAATCCTCCACATAATCGAGATCCAATACCGCTCCATGTTCTTCAATGATGCCGACACTTGTTGCCATTAGGAAATCTTTAATCGGTAATGTTGTAATTTTATTTTCTTTATACAGTTTATCGAAAGCAAGTGCCATCGCAACGAAGGCACCTGTGATGGATGCCGTACGTGTTCCTCCATCCGCTTGGATCACATCGCAATCCACCCAGACAGTCCTTTCACCCATTGCTTCCAGATCCACTACAGCTCGTAATGCACGGCCGATCAGGCGCTGTATTTCCATCGTCCTGCCCGTGATCTTCCCTTTTGCCGCTTCACGGATATTCCGCTGTTCCGTTGCCGCTGGAAGCATGGAATACTCGGCTGTCACCCAGCCTTTACCTTCTCCACGCATGAAAGGAGGCACCCTTTCATCGATTGATGCAGAGCAGATCACCTTCGTGTCGCCGACTGTGATCAGGACCGAACCTGCTGGGTGTTTCAAATAATTCGTTTGTATATGTATAGGTCTTAATTCTTCTTTTTGACGGCCGTCATGGCGCATACAAAAATCCTCCTTCGGTTTCTTGTTTAGCTTACTTTTTCTTTACCCCATTCCAGGTTAAAGAATCCAAAAGATAAGCCCATAAAGAAGAGGCGGCTTATAGCACGCCTCTTCTTTCATTAGTATAACAAAAAAACACCGTTTACAAACTAGAACCGTTCACTTTTTCAGGACGGCTGACAGGTTCGCTCAGCTCTTTGCCTTCCTGCGTCTTCAAAGTGGCTTTTCCATTCACCATTACTTCCACACTGTCGATTCCGTTTTGCTCAGTGAGGGAAAGCACCAATGCATCAAGCAGCCGATCCGATACAACTTGCTCTTCGAAGCTGCCATATATATTTTCATTGAAATTCAATTCTGCTTTCCCGTCTTTGATGACCGGATGATCCAGTAACGCCAAATCAGGCATGAATTCCGTCAACAGGCCGGAAGATAGGGAAGGTCCTTCCGTAAGCTCCTCCACCACAGCGGCGGCTAAATTCTCCTCTGAGCCATCGATCCTTTTCGTGACAGGGACATAATAGTAATTGTCCTCTTCCCCTCCAAGATAATAGACTGTGAGCGGCTTTGTATCCGAGATATCTAGTGAATCCGAAGTATCGACATTTATCCCTCCTGCTCTGGACAGCTGTTTGGAAATAGGAGTTTGATTAACGGGCATTTCCGTCAAATCATAGCCGTTCATCTTCATTTTCACTGTTTTGATGGCATCGAATTGAGTCAATGTCCAAGTGATGGACTGAAGGATCTTCAATTCATCTTCCGGGTTATAACTGGCGAATTCCGGGGAGAAATCGACAGTCGCCACTCCTTCATCCGTAATATTCAAGGCCACTTGTGTGTCTGCCGGCAGAACGGCACGAAAGCCATTCGGCATGATTTCGGAGACAGGGCCTTTGTCCACCAAGTATTCAAGCGCCTGTTTTGCCACAGCCACGCCATCAGGATTCGGAAGACTGACGGATTGCGGAACCACATAACCCTTCTTATCAATGAGATACAGTTCCGTCATAACGCTTCCGTCTGCTGTTTCTTGTTCAGCACCTTCCTTCCCGGCGGATTCCAGGGACGCTTCGTCTTCCACATATGTTTCCTTCTGCGGCGGGTCGATTTTCTTATCGTCAAACAATCCGCACCCGCCTAACCATACAGATGAAACCAACATACAGGATATGGCCACATTTGATTTCTTGGACATTTTTTTCCCTCCAGACATAGTTTGTACTACTATGTATACGAGCCTGATGCCGGAATAGACCGCACAAAGAAAAAAACTCCCTGCTAGAGAGAGTTTTGGAAATTTGCTTTATTCACTTCGCTGATCGGGATATTGAGCCAAGATGCAGCAATCCTTTTGAATATGCGGCGGGAGCCTGTTGTATAGAATAGATGCTCCGGCTTCACTTTGCCTGTATTGAGCAAATTATGGTAATCCAGAATCGTACTCGCTTCCCTTGCTGTCTCATCGCCTGAAGAAATCACTTTCACATCATTTCCCAGTGTCCTTTGAATCGCTTTCCCAAGCAGAGGATAATGCGTGCAACCCAATATCAACGTATCTATGTCTGTTCCCTTCAACGGGCTCAGTGATTCCGCGACCACTTTCTCCGCAAGCGGGCTTGCATACTGTTCGCTTTCCACAAGGGGCACGAATTTCGGACAGGCGATTCCCGTCACTTCGACTTGCTTGTTGATGGAGTGGAGTGCTTCTGTATAAGCGTTGCTCTTAATGGTCCCTTCCGTTCCGATGATGCCGATTTTCAGATTATTCGAGTGCTTGATGGCAGCTCTTGCTCCCGGATGGATCACACCGATCACAGGGATATTCACTTTCTTCTTAATATCATCAAGTGCGGCTGCAGTAGCCGTATTACAGGCAATAATCAGCATCTTGATATTCTTCTCCAGCAGGAAATCAGTGAGCTCCCACGTGAAGGCTTTCACTTCCTGCTTTGTTCTTGGACCGTACGGACAACGTAAATTATCCCCTAAATAAATGATTTGTTCATATGGCAGCTGGCGGAGAATTTCCTTTGCCACAGTCAATCCGCCAACCCCGGAATCTATAATACCGATTGGTTGTCTCATAATCGCCTCAATCTTCCTTCATTTCTCGTTGTCATGGAAGCATATAATCTCCATCCCGACTGGCCCAGTTCATTCTGAGTCTCTTTTACATGAAATACTATCTAACATTTTCGCTTAATTTGAAAGAAATTTCAAGCTGACGGGTTTTTAGACAAATCCAAACAAAGATTAGAAGATATTCATGCAATTCTGCAGCACCAATAAAAAAAGCAGAAAAGCTCTTCCTTCAGCAAGGGCTTGGTTCTGCTTTGAATTTCTAATTGTCTGTTCAGGAATCCTGAAGTGACAGACTTTCTGTGTGATAACCTGTGTTACAGGTGGAGTTCGCCCATACGAAGAAGTTCTACTACTGCCTGTGAACGGCCTTTCACTCCCAACTTTTGCATCGCATTGGAAATATGGTTCCTGACAGTCTTTTCGCTAATAAACAATTCACCTGCTATTTCCTTCGTTGTTTTATCCTGTACTAATAACTCAAATACTTCTTTTTCTCTTTTGGTGAGTAGCGGCTTATGAGTGAATTCATTCTCCTTCAAGTACTGTAACCTCCTTGCCTTTGACCAGCTAACCAAGTGATGGGTATAGAATTAGTCAAATTATATTATGTAAAGGAGGTTCATTGAGTGACGGATATCCAGTTTTTATTCCAATTAACGTAAAGCTGCTGGCATGTATTTACATCAGAATACTGCTTTTTTGCAGAAATGTCCTCTTCTCTTCCTCTGTCCAGCCGACAGGCTTTCCGCTGGTGCGGGAGATTTGGACGATGGTTCCCCGTCCTGTAAAGGCAGTCTTTCCCTTTGAATCCAAGCCCATGTAATGGATGTCGACAGATGAGTTGCCGACAGAATCCGCCTTTACATACAAATGGATCGTCTCATCGAAATATACTTGTTTCAGAAAGTCACATTGTAAGTCCGCGACAACAGGAATGAGGTCATAGTTTGGATCGAACCAGTTCTGCATATACCCCAAATGCTTGAAATATTCTATCCTTGCAGATTCGAAATACGTGAACGGGACTGTGTTGTTCAAGTGTCCGAACATATCCGTTTCCGAGAAACGCACATTAATTTTATGAGAAAAAACAAACTCGCTCTTCCATTGTTCCATATCCGAAATATAAGCAATTTTCGCCATGAGTATCCTCCTAAAATAGTGGTCTAATTACATATAATGAATGAATAATCATTCATTATATGTCGAAATATGTTCCCCGGGAAATATGCCCGGGGAAAGGAAAGAAAAGCTCCCAGCAGACTGGGAGCAATGATTAAACTTGGTCACTGCCAAAAAAGCTTCTGAATGACTGAACCATTGTATCACGGTTCAAAGCTGCGATACTTGTGGTCAAAGGAATACCCTTCGGACAAGACTGCACGCAGTTTTGGGAATTACCGCAGCTCGCCAAGCCTCCGTCACCCATAATGGCTTCCAAACGTTCTCCCCTGTTCATTGCACCTGTCGGATGTGCATTGAACAGACGTACTTGGGAAAGTGGTGCAGGACCGATGAAATCAGATTTGCTGTTCACATTCGGGCATGCTTCCAAACAAACACCACAAGTCATACATTTAGAAAGTTCATATGCCCACTGACGCTTCTTCTCGGGCATACGAGGACCAGGTCCTAAATCGTACGTGCCATCGATTGGAATCCACGCTTTCACTTTCTTAAGTGAATCGAACATACGGCTTCTATCAATCTGAAGATCACGAACTACCGGGAATGTTTTCATCGGCTCTAAGCGGATCGGCTGCTCAAGCTTGTCCACCAAGGCAGTACAGGACTGTCTTGGCTTTCCATTGATGACCATCGAGCAAGCTCCGCAAACTTCTTCAAGACAGTTCATGTCCCATGTTACAGGCGATGTTTTTTCCCCTTTTGCATTGACCGGATTTCTTCTGATCTCCATCAATGCGGATATAACGTTCATATTTGGACGATAAGGAATGACAAATTCCTCTTCGTAAGGGGTCGAGTCAGTGTTATCTTGTCGAGTTATGATAAATCGGATACTTTTTTGATCTGACATGATTTAATTTCCCCCTTTAGATTTTGAATAATCGCGTTTACGCGGCTTGATCAGAGAGACGTCGACATCTTCATAGAACAGCTCTGGTGCAGTTGTTGTTCCAGTGAATTTCGCCATCGTTGTTTTCAGGAAGTCCTCATCGTTACGTTCCGGGAAGTCCGGCTTATAATGAGCTCCGCGGCTTTCATTCCGGTTATACGCACCAAGCGTGATCACACGCGATAATTGCAGCATATTATCCAGCTGTCTTGTGAATGCCGCTCCTTGATTGCTCCATTTCGCTGTATCGTTGATATTGATGTTTTGATATCTTTCGATCAGTTCCTGGATCTTCTCATCCGTCTTAAGCAAAGCATCATTGTAGCGGACAACCGTTACATTATCCGTCATCCATTCACCTAATTCTTTGTGAAGGACGTAGGCATTTTCAGTTCCGTCCATCTTCATGATGTTGTTCCATTTGTCTTGCTGTTCCATAACATGACCATTGAATACATCAGAAGAAACAGCGTCACTGCTTTTCTCAAGGCCGTTGATATACTTGACCGCATTCGGTCCAGCAACCATACCGCCATATATTGCAGACAGTAATGAGTTAGCTCCCAGACGGTTCGCGCCATGCTGTGAGTAATCACATTCACCGGCAGCAAAGAGTCCCGGGATGTTCGTCATTTGATCAAAGTCCACCCATAATCCGCCCATTGAATAATGGACAGCCGGGAATATCTTCATAGGAAGCTTGCGTGGATCATCACCCGTGAATTTCTCATAGATTTCAATGATTCCGCCAAGCTTGATATCCAGTTCTTTCGGATCCTTATGTGATAGATCGAGGTAAACCATGTTCTCGCCGTTGACACCGAGCTTTTGGTTGACGCAGACGTCGAATATCTCACGAGTTGCGATGTCACGAGGCACAAGGTTTCCGTATGCTGGATACTTCTCTTCAAGGAAGTACCATGGCTTGCCGTCTTTGTATGTCCAGATCCTTCCGCCTTCTCCGCGAGCCGACTCACTCATTAATCGAAGCTTGTCATCTCCTGGAATTGCGGTCGGGTGAATTTGGATAAATTCCCCATTCGCATAATATGCTCCTTGCTGATACACAATGGAAGCCGCAGATCCGGTATTGATTACGGAGTTGGTCGACTTTCCGAAAATGATTCCAGGACCGCCTGTAGCAAGGATGACAGCGTCCCCAGGGAATGATCGTATCTCCATGGAAGAAAGGTTCTGACCGGTGATTCCGCGGCAGATTCCTTCGTCATCGACGATGGCTCCGAGGAATTCCCAGCCTTCATATTTCGTTACAAGACCGCTTGCTTCATAGCGGCGCACTTGCTCGTCCAATGCATAAAGCAATTGCTGGCCGGTTGTTGCTCCAGCAAATGCGGTACGGTGATATTGAGTCCCTCCAAAACGGCGGAAATCCAATAACCCTTCAGGTGTACGGTTGAACATAACACCCATTCTGTCCATCATATGGATAATGGAAGGAGCTGCGTCACACATCGCCTTGACCGGCGGCTGATTCGCAAGGAAATCTCCTCCATAAACTGTATCATCAAAGTGCTCCCAAGTGGAGTCGCCTTCACCTTTTGTATTTACGGCACCGTTTATCCCACCCTGTGCACATACCGAGTGAGAACGCTTAACCGGGACCAATGAAAATAAATCGACTTGTTTGCCTTCTTCAGCTGCTTTGATTGTTGCCATCAATCCGGCTAATCCGCCTCCGACAACAATAATTTTGCCTTTACTCAAACCTGCTCACTCCCTCTATTTTGCCGTTTTTCCCATTCACACAAAAGTCATGCCCAGCGGCAGCATCGCGTTCTCTTTAGACGAACGCCAGCAATGCTGTCACACCCACGTATGTTAAAGCCACGAAAACAACCATCGTCACGTAAGTGGAAATTCTTTGTGAGCGCGGGGATACTGTGATTCCCCAGCTGATCGCAAAAGACCAAAGTCCGTTCGCGAAATGGAAAATAGCAGAAACAACACCAATAATATAGAACCAAAACATAAACGGATTAGACAAAATATTCTCCATCATATTGAAGTTAACGTCTGCTCCCATGGCTGCCTGTATTCTCGTTTCCCAGACATGCCAGACTACAAAGATAAATGTTACGATACCAGTGGCGCGTTGAAGCATGAACATCCAATTTCGGAAATATCCATATCTTCCGACATTATTCTTCGCAGTGAATGCAATATATACTCCGTAAATTGCATGATACAGCAAAGGTAATGCAATGATGAAGACCTCCAAAAATAAACGGAATGGTAATTGCTCCATGAAATGTGCTGCACTGTTGAATGCTTCAGGCCCTCTAGTAGCAAAGCTATTTACAACTAAATGCTGAACTAAAAACAACCCCACCGGGATTACCCCCAGTAATGAGTGCAGCCTGCGGTTAGCATGCTCTCGTTGGTTCCCTGCCATTGTGTGCCCCCCTTAAAGTCCTTAATCTTCTGCCGGTCAATATCACCTTTTCCCCATCTTGCGTATGGCCAGCATTTCTGATTGTTTATAAAAGTCAGAAACAGGAAATATAGTAACCTATTAAAGAATATTTGAACACCTATGTAAACGTTTTTTTCGCATAACAAAAGGTGATACAGGCAGATAATGAAATCCCCTTATACCCCTTTCTAAATAAAAAACTATTTATCTGTTTGTCCAAAAGATTCTATGTACGATAAGTTTTTATATTTCAATATTTCTAACAACTATATGACAATTTTCATTTTACTCCCTTAAAGTACCACCGTCAAGGATTCGGACACCGATTGACACCATCTGACAACGAAGTTTTTTTCGGTTAAAGCCGCTCTGCACCAAGGAACTTAGTCTCTTCAAGGGGTATCCGGCAACTATTTTTGAAAACACTTTCTTTTACATTCGAGATAATTTTTAGATTCGTATCTGTGAAAATAAGCAAGTGAAGCCGAAAGTTCGTTAAATGGGTACTACTCCCATCCTATGATATTGTATATAATAGAGTTATAGAAAGAGGGATATAACATGCATAAAGAGACTTCTGTGAAAGAGCTTCCTAAGGAGCAAGCCGACATCGGCACAGTCAGCTTATTCAGCAAGGAAATAGTGAGAGACATACTGCTCCCGGATTTGTTGGGGAAAGATCAGTCTCCAATATTGTACTGGGCCGGGAAACGACTGGCCAGGAAATTCCCTTTGGACACGATTGAAGATATACAGGATTTCTTCGTGAATGCCGGATGGGGTGAACTGGTCCTGCATAAAGATTCAAAAAAAGAAGCGGAATATATATTGCAAGGACAAATCATCAAAAGGCGGTTCGACTTGAACGCTGAATGTGATTTCCAATTGGAAGCGGGCTTCCTTGCACAGCAAATGGAAATGATCCAAAAGAGGGTTACTGAATCGGTAGCGGAACCGAAACAAAAAACAGGAAAAGTGAAGTTTCTTGTCCGCTGGGATCTGAAAGACGCGGTCGAGCCGACTGATTTGTAATAGAAAAAAAGACTTCTGGAATGGAAGTCTTTTTTTTATGCTTCTTTCAGTCTTTCGACAATATCGGCTGCAACCTTCTGCGGCATACCGATTCGTATAAATTCATCGACAGTAGCTTCTTTCATCGCTTTCACCGAGCGAAAATGCTTCATTAGAAGCGTCTTTCTCTTCTCCCCTATTCCGGGGATCTCATCCAATATGGACCTGAATGCCGATTTGCCCCGAACCTGTCTATGGAAAGTGATAGCAAAACGATGCACTTCATCCTGTATCCTCTGCAGTAAATAAAACTCCTGACTTCGTTGATCAAGAGGGACTATTTCAAGAGGATTACCAAACAACAGATTGGAAGTCCTATGTTTCTCATCCTTCACCAGACCGGCGATCGGTATCTCAAGGGACAATTCATTCTCCAGAACATCCCTTACCGCTTCCATATGTCCTTTCCCTCCATCGACAATCAACAGATCAGGCAAAGCAGCCCCTTCCCTCAGAAGTCTGGA
Source organism: Bacillus sp. (in: firmicutes) (assembly GCA_045576475.1). Classification (GTDB taxonomy): domain Bacteria; phylum Bacillota; class Bacilli; order Bacillales; family DSM-1321; genus Bacillus_AD. Next base: position 15,039 of record JAZNGP010000006.1, read on the forward strand.
GTATCTCCTTCGCACGACTTCCCGCATGCTTTCATAATCATCCGGTCCTTTCACCGTCTTGATTTTGAACTTCCGGTACTGCTTTTTGTCCGCTTTTCCATCTATGAAAACAACCATTGCAGAAACTGCATTCGTCCCTTGAATATTCGAGTTGTCGAACGCTTCTATTCGATGCGGTGTATAGATCCCGAGTAAACTGCCCAGATTCTCTACGGCTTTGATCGTCCTTTCTTCGTCCCTATCAATCAGGGCGAATTTCTCAAACAAAGCATTTTGGGCATTTTTGTTTGCCAGCTTCAACAAGTCTTTCTTTTGTCCGCGCTGCGGCTTAACAATTTTCACTTGCAGAAGCTCTTGGGCCATTTCATCATCAATGCTGTTCGGCAGCAGGATTTCCTTCGGTTTGAAATGATTGGCCTTGCTGTAGAATTGGCCAAGGAATGTCAAAAATTCTTCTTCCGGCTCTCCGTATACCGGAAACATGGACGCATCCCTTTCGATCAGCTTTCCTTGTCTGATGAAGAAGACCTGAACACACATCCATCCCTTGTCGAAAGCATAACCAAAAATATCACGGTCCGTGAAATCGGTAAGGATCATCTTCTGCTTCTCCATCGTTGCTTCTATATGGGCGATTCGATCTCTATATTCTTTTGCCCTTTCAAAGTCCAGCTGTTCCGATGCCGCAGTCATCTTTTTGAGGAGATCTTGTTTTATATCTTCGAAGCCCCCATTCAGGAACTTGGTTATTTCGGATTTCATTTCATTATATTGCGTCTCACTTACATCATGGATGCATGGTGCCAGACATTGGCCTATATGGTGATAAAGACAAACCTTATCCGGAAGTGTCGTGCATTTCCGAAGCGGGTAGAGACGGTCAAGCAATTTCTTCGTTTCATTGGCGGAATAGGCATTCGGGTATGGACCGAAATATTTCCCTTTTCCTCTCTTCACTTTCCTGGTTATCAAAATCCGGGGATGCCTTTCATTTGTCAGATGAATGAAAGGGTAACTCTTATCATCCTTGAGCATGATATTATACTTCGGGTCATATTTCTTGATGAGGTTCAATTCGAGCAGCAAAGCTTCCATTTCACTGGAAGTGATGATATATTCGAAATCCACTATTTCATTAACGAGGCGGAGCGTCTTCCCGTCATGCGAACCTGTGAAATAGGACCGCACGCGGTTCTTAAGCACTTTTGCCTTCCCGACATAGATGACGGTCCCTTGTCTGTCTTTCATTAAATAACAACCCGGCTGATCGGGCAAGATCGCCAGCTTTCCTTTAATTAGTTCATTCATATATTCACCCCTATTCCGACAGGAACTCTTGTTCTCTCTTTATGTATATAATATACCCTCATATTGAAAAAAGCCACCCTTCCAATTTTGTCCCGGGCGGCTATTGCAACTTCCTTAAAAATAGGCTGTTTTCAAAAAGTTTGTTTCTTATGAAAAAAAATTCGGGTGAATTACCTCGTTCATATGTCCTTACTTCCAATCAACGCTGGAGTCTAACTAAGCCAATAGGAAAAAACCGGGGAGTGGACATGTGACTGCCCGCTCCCCGGATTTCATATTGCCTGTATATTCTCGAATGATTAAGAATGTGATTTGATCAATTCAGCCAATGCTTCTTTAGGCTGGAAGCCGACTACTTTATCGACAGGCTCTCCATCTTTGAAAAGAATCAAAGTCGGAATGCTCATGACACCGAATTTACCAGCTGTTTCTTGGTTTTCATCGACATCAAGTTTTACGATTTTAACGGAGTCGCTCATTTCTCCATCCAACTCCTCCAATACAGGAGCAATCATTTTACAAGGTCCGCACCATGGCGCCCAGAAGTCGGCCAATACTAAACCTTGGGAAGTTTCAGTAGTGAAGTTTTGATCAGTAGCATTTACGATAGCCATTATAAAGCCCTCCTAATTATAGCAATTTTCCTTAATGAAATTATATCATTGTTAGATTATAACACCTAATAATCTGTTTTCGCATCACTCTTTGTAAAATACCCTCTTACACTCCTTTATACTCCTGTTCACTAAAGAATTTTCGGATATACGATTCCCCCGCAATCACACAGCTTCTGATTTCTTCACTGAATGAAAAAAGGATCTGCCGTTTCTGACGGCAGATCCTTTCCATTATGCGTTTACCTTCAGTTTCTTCAGTTCTTCCGTAAGCATCGGCACTACTTCGAATAAATCTCCCACAATTCCATAATCCGCTACTTTAAAGATATTCGCTTCCGGATCTTTATTGATTGCAACGATTACTTTCGAGTTGGACATACCGGCCAGATGCTGAATCGCACCTGAAATGCCGCATGCTATATAAAGATCAGGAGTGATGACTTTTCCCGTCTGACCAATCTGAAGGGAATAATCACAATACTCCGCATCGCAAGCACCGCGGGAAGCACCGACTGCTCCTCCAAGAACATCCGCCAATTCCTTAAGCGGTCCGAAGCCTTCTTCACTCTTGACACCGCGGCCTCCAGCGATAACCACTTTCGCTTCCGACAGATCTACCCCTTCAGTCGCCTTGCGGACAACTTCCTGGACGATGGTACGAAGGTCTTTCAGTTCAACCGATAAAGAGCTGACATCTCCTGTACGTGACTCATCTTTCTCAAGAGGAGCTATATTGTTTGGACGGATTGTGGCGAAAAGAATGCCATCAGTGATGATCTTCTTTTCGAATGCTTTTCCGGAATAGATCGGCCGGGTGAAAACGATATTCCCGCCTGCCTCTTCCAAGGAAATAACATCAGAAACCAAGCCGGATCCCAGTTTAGCAGCAATCTTAGGTGCAAGGTCTTTCCCCATTGCTGTGTGTCCGATGATGATGCCTTCCGGACTTTCCTGTTCGATCACTTGCAGTATTGCTTGCGAGAAACCATCCGGTGTATATTGCTTCAGCTTATCATCTTCCACTAAAACGACGCGATCCGCACCGTATTGAATCAGTTCATTTCCGAGGGACTGTATAGACCCGCCCAGCAATACACCGACAACTTCTCCGCCTTCAGCAGCTGTTTTTGCTGCCGCAATCGCTTCATAACTCACATTACGAAGGGAATCTTCCCGTACTTCACCCAATACCAGTATTTTTTTGCTCATATATATATACCTCCTATTACATTCAAGTTGGGAATCAAATAACTTTCGCTTCTTTATTCAAAAGAGTCACAAGCTCTTTCACTTGAGCAGGGATTTCCCCTTCAAGTACTCTTCCCGCTTCCTTCTTCGCAGGCAGGAAGATTTCGATTGTCTTTGTTTTCGCTTCGACATCATCCTCATCGATATCCAGATCATCCAATTCCAGTTCTTCCAATGGTTTCTTCTTCGCTTTCATGATTCCTGGAAGGGATGGATAGCGAGGCTCGTTCAACCCTTGCTGCGCAGTCACCAATAACGGGAGGCTTGTCTCGATGACTTCAGAGTCACCCTCCACGTCACGGACAGCGCTTACATTCGTACCGTCGATCTCGAGCTTAGTGATTGTTGTGATATAAGGGATGTCCAATAATTCGGCAACCCGGGGACCAACTTGTCCAGATCCGCTGTCGATCGCAACATTTCCTGCAATGATCAAGTCGGCTTCTTTGTCTTTCAGATATTCCGCCAGGATAGATGATGTCGTGAATTGATCTCCATCTTCCACATCGTCTTCGATATTGATGAGCACAGCTTTATCAGCACCCATCGCAAGCGCAGTCCTTAGCTGCTTTTCCGCATCTTCCGTACCGATGCTGACCACAGTCACTTCACCGCCATGTGCATCGCGTGTGACGATAGCTTCTTCCACGGCATACTCATCATACGGATTGATGATGAATTCGGCACCATCTTCATTGATTTTGCCGTTTGACATGGAAATTTTCTCTTCCGTATCGAAAGTTCTTTTTAATAATACGTAAATATTCATGCACTTTGCCTCCATTACTTTATAATTATGAAGATTTTGAATTTTTAAATCACATTTATCTGCCCGTGAAGGTCGGTTTTCTTTTTTCAATGAAAGCGCTGATGCCTTCTTTTGCATCCTCTGAAACGAAGATATCACCGAAAGCGGCAGCTTCTTCGCTCACTCCGCGGTAATATCCTTCATGTTTGGTGAAAGCAAGCAATTCGATGGCTTTCTTTAAAGCAAGCGGACTTTTGGACGCCATTTTTTTTGCAAGACCTGCTACCTCATCATGGAGTTGATCTTCCGGGAACGCTTTATTGGCCAAGCCGTAATTCACAGCTTCATTGCCTGAGATAGGTTCGCTGGTGAACAGCATTTCGGCTGCTTTCCCGGTTCCTACATATCTTGGCAGCCTTTGCGTGCCGGCAAATCCAGGGATCAGACCAAGTTGCAGCTCCGGCAGCCCTAATTTAGCGGTTTCCGTGACATAACGGATGTGACAGGCCATCGCCAATTCAAGTCCGCCTCCCAATGCGGCACCATGAATGCTTGCGATGATCGGTTTGGGGAATCGCTCCATTCTTTCAAACAGCTCCTGCCCCTTGGCAGCATGTGCAGCGAATGCAGAACCGGAAGAGATGGTGGTGAATTCCTTGATATCCGCTCCGGCTGAGAAGAACCTTCCTTTCCCCTCAAGGATAATGACCCGGACATTATTGTCATGTTCAAGTACATCGAGCATCTCACCTAGTTCATTCAGAACTTCTGAAGAAAGTGCATTCGCAGGCGGCTTATCCAGATGCACCGTTGCGACGAAATCCTCCGTATTGCAAGTAATTATTGCCATCCCAATCCCCCTTCGTTTCCTGAAAAATAATATACCTCTCCATTATAATGAAACAGGTATATTCTTACAATTTTTAAATATGCAATTCTTTTGTTATGAATACATTCCATGTTTTATATAAGGGCCATGAGCGCTTGCTCAATCACATGGCAAGGATGCCCATGGCCAATACACAAGAAGGAAGTTTTCCCCGGAAAAACTTTGCCGAAAATTTTATTTTCGGTTGGTCAATCCGGAAAGCAAAAGATTATGTACATCTTTCTCCAGAACCATCAAATCGTATTTCTGTTCTTTCATGACCCAGCTTGTCACGATTTCATCAATGGTTCCAAAAATCATCTGCCTTGCCAGCTTATAATTCAGATCGGGATTGAATTCTCCATTTGCCATACCTTCCTTAAGGATGCTGTCAACCAACGCAAGATACCCTTTCAGCACCTTGTTGATTTTGATCCTTAATTCTTTACTGGATTGTCTCAGCTCCAATTGTGTTACAATGGCAAGGTATGGATCGCCCGCCAGAATTTCAAAATGCTTCCTGACAAGTACAGAAAGCTTCTCTGATGCGGTCGGTACCTGCATGGTGCCTTCTTCGATCCTCTCCACAAATTCGCCCATCTTTTCTTCAAAGAGCGAAATGAGGATATCTTCTTTGTTTTTGAAGTACAGGTAGATAGTCCCGTCTGCCACTCCGGCTTTTTTGGCGATTTTGCTCACCTGCGCCTGATGGTAACCATGCTCGGCGATGACTTCTACTGCTGCATCAATTATTTGTTTATACTTTGGCTTATTTTTTTTCAAGTTTCCTTCCCCTTTCAGAGAAATGAATGAATAATCATTCATATTTACATGATAGTATGATGAATTCTCCCTGTCAAGCAGAAAGAGGAAGGAACTCCAGTCCTTGTCCAGTTGGTTTTGAAAAAATAAGAGCAAATAAAGATGCTCTTTTATGCCTGCTTGATTTCTTCTTCAAGCTTTTTCTTTTCTTCAGCCACCAAAGTCCGTCTCAGTATCTTTCCTACCGCTGTCTTCGGGAGTTCACTGCGGAATTCATACTGCCTAGGGATCTTATAAGCTGCGAGGTGTTTACGTGTCAGCTTCTCTAATTCTTCCTCAGTGACCGTTTTACCTTCTTTAAGGACAATATAGGCTTTCACCGTTTCTCCTCTGTAAGGATCAGGCACCCCTGCAACAACAGCTTCCTGAATCGCTTCATGTTCGTATAACACTTCTTCGATTTCCCTTGGATAGATATTGAATCCTCCAGCGATGATCATATCTTTCTTGCGGTCCACCACAAAGAAGTACCCTTTCTCGTCCATATAGCCGAGATCTCCCGTCAGGAACCACCCATCCCTAAAAGCATTTTCTGTGTCTTCCGGTCTGTTCCAGTAGCCCTTCATTACTTGCGGACCTTTCACAGCTATTTCGCCGATTTCATTCGCAGGCATCGGTTCACCGGTTTCAGGGGATAAGATGACGGACTCTGTATCCGGCCACGGAACCCCGATACTTCCTTTAATTCTTTCTTTGTCCCAAAAGAAATTGGCATGCGTAACAGGCGATGTCTCGGTCAATCCGTAGCCCTCCACAAGTTTCCCGCCGGTCGCTCTTTCGAATTGCTCCTGCAGCTCAACAGGTAATGGGGCTGAACCGCTCATGCAGATATTGATGGATGAGATATCGTATTTTCCCAGCTCCGGATGGTTAAGCAGCCCGATATACATGGTCGGTGTGCCGGGGAACAAGGTCGGCTTTTGTTTATGGATCGTTTTCAGCATGGATGTATATTCAGGCTTGGGAAGGAGGATCATCCGATGCCCGTCCATGACGGACAGCACAAGGACAGTGGTCATACCATACACATGGAAAAACGGCAGAACACCCAGAACCGATTCTTCTCCTTCTTCACATTTATACATCCAAGATTTACACATCGCTGTGTTTGCGAGCAGGTTCTTATGTGTCAGCATGACACCTTTCGGAAATCCGGTCGTGCCTCCGGTGTACTGCAATAAAGCTAAATCTTCTTCGATGTCTTGGGGGTCCAACTCTATTTCGGACGCAGAGGCTGTTTTCATGATGACGGGGAAGAGATGAATCGGACCATCATGCTTCACATTCACGACAATTCCGTACTCTTTCTTTTGAATGAAAGGATAGATGACATTTTTCGGAAAAGGAAGTGCTTCTTTGATGCTCGTCACGATGATATGCTGCAGGTCTGTTTTGTTTTTCACTGAGGATACTCTAGGAAACAGGATATCCATCGTAACTATGGCTTTTGCTCCAGAGTCTTTCATTTGGTACTCGATTTCCCTCTCCATATAAAGAGGATTTGTCTGAACGACGACGCCGCCTGCGAATAGGACGCCAAAAAAACTGATGACCGATTGAGGTGTATTCGGCAGCATGATCGCAACTCGGTCCCCTTTATCAATCCCAATGCTCCTCAGATAATTCGCGAATTTCAAAGCGCTTTCATAAATCTCCAAAAAGGTGTAATCCCTGCCCATGAAGTGGACGGAAGTCTTATAAGGGTATTTGGCAGCTGAATTCTTCAGATAGCTTTGAAGCGGTGCGTCCCCATAATCAAGGGTTGGCGGTATTTCTTCCGGATACTCTTTCAGCCAGATTCTATCTTCCACAGAAAAACCTCCTCTTACATAATTTTCTAATTATTCTCATTTATTATAATACACAGGATAGCCGCATACAATTAAGAAATGTCATTTGACCCATTTTCAGGGCAGTTATACAGAGAAAAAAGTAACATTTCTATAAATGATATGTGCTCTATGGTGAAATATTCTTTGTGACTGAATAATCTAAACCCCATAGGAAAAATAAAAAGCCGCCCGAACCGGACGGCTTCTTTTGTCGACAATGTTCATTCTTCTGTTCCATCAAACAACAAGCAGGTATACAATCCCGATCACAACGAAACAAGAAGCGACTGCAATCAGGACCTTAGCCAATGTCTCCACATCCATTCCCCTTTTTGACTGCTATGATAGTGTCCTTCTATGAAATACCGGCACCGATTATATAGGATAGACCGATGCTGATCACCATCGCGATGAATCCGACGGCCCGGTTATCTTTACCGATCTCCTCATCCACTTTGAAACCCGGTGTCAGGAACTCAAATATTAAATATCCGGCGACAAGGAGCACAAAACCGTACAGGCACCATATGATCATCTCGATGGGACTGTCATGCTGCAGAATGGAATGCCTGAAAATGTTCGCTATCCCGAATAGCTTCCCTCCTGTGGCCATCGCCACCGCCACATTTCCCCGCTTAATTTCTTCCCAGTTATTGTATTTCGTGACAAGCTCAAATCCCGCAAGGAACACAACCGCACACAAGATAGCTACACTGCAGTATGCTGCGATATAAACATATTCATTCGTCCAGAAAGCATCCATCGTTTTGCTCCTCCAACCGTTACTTGAATTCGACGACCGTTACGCCGCTTCCGCCTTCTCCGGCTTCCCCGAACCTGATTTTCTTGACAGAGCGATGATTCCTCAAATACTCCTGGACTCCTTGTCTTAAGGCGCCGGTGCCTTTTCCGTGGATGATGTTCACTCTCGGATATCCCGCCAGCAATGCGTCATCAATATATTTCTCGACCTTAAGCAGGGCGTTGTCGTATCTTTCGCCGCGGAGATCCAGCTCCAGACTCACATGGAAATCCTTTCCCTTCACGGTGGCCAGCGGCTTCGTTTCAACCACTATTGGTGCTTGTATGAATTGAAGATCGCTTTCCTTCACTTTCATCTTCATGATGCCGATCTGTACAAGCCACTCCTTCCCGGAAACCTTCTCGATCAGATGCCCTTTACCATTCAGGCTCATGACTTTGACCTCATCCCCCGGATTCAGTGTTTGTTCCTTCTGTATGGCGGCCGGTTTCTTTTTCTTAATGACGGGAGCCGCTTCATTAAGCTTTCTTCTCGCTTCGATCAATTCATGCTCTTTCACATCTGCTTGTTTGTTCAATCGAAGCTCACGGAGATCCGCAATGATCGTTTCCGCTTCTTCCTTCGCTTTCTCAACCAGTTTCTGCGCCTTCAGCTTCGCCGCTTCCATTTGTTCGTCTTTCTTGGCGTGGAAGTCGATGACTTCTTTCTGGAGATCCTGATGGAGCTTCTCCGCACTCTTCAGATAATCGGCTGCTTCCTTGCGTTCTTCTTCGGCCGCTTTCCTGCTCGTTTCCAAAGAAGCGATCATATTCTCCACCTTATTGGTTTCATCACCAATATAGCCTTTCGCATTGTCGATAATCCAAGGCTGCAAACCAAGCTTGCGGGAGATTTCGAATGCATTGCTTCGTCCAGGAACCCCGATCAACAGTTTGTATGTCGGGCTCAATGTTTCCACATCGAATTCGACACTTGCATTCACGACCCCGTCCCGGTTGTAGCCGTATGCCTTCAGTTCCGGATAATGTGTGGTCGCGATCACCCGGGCCCCGATCCCGTATACTTCGTCTAGAATGGAGATGGCGAGAGCCGCTCCTTCCTGCGGATCTGTGCCGGCACCCAGTTCATCAAACAGAACGAGTGACCTGTCGTCCACTTGACCGAGGATTTCCACGATATTGACCATATGGGAAGAAAAAGTACTCAGGCTCTGCTCAATCGACTGCTCATCTCCGATATCAGCGAAAACACGTTCAAATACACTGATTTCGGAACCGTCAAGCACCGGCAGCTGCAAACCGGCCTGGGCCATTAACGTACATAAACCTACCGTCTTCAGCGTAACTGTCTTACCGCCCGTATTCGGACCAGTGATGACGATTGCCTGGAAATCTTCCCCGAGGAAGATATCATTGGCGACGACACTGTCACGATCGATCAGCGGATGCCTTGCCTTAATGAGCTTCAGTTTCCCTTCATTGTTCATCTTCGGTTTCGTCGCTTTCATGCTGCCCGCATATCTAGCTTTCGCGAAGATAAAATCCATTTGGCCAAGCACATATACATTCTGCTGCACTTCCATCGCATATTCGCCGACCGTCACCGACAGCTGAATCAAAATCCTTTCAATCTCCTGCTGTTCGCTTGCCCTGATTTCCTGAAGGGAATTATTCAATGCCACAATCGCTTCCGGCTCTATGAATAATGTCTGGCCGGATGAAGATTGATCATGGATGATCCCTCCGTAGACCCCTTTATATTCTTGCTTCACAGGCAGCACAAAACGATCATTCCGGATTGTGATAATACTGTCGGAAAGCATTGTCTGCGCATTAGATGATCGGATCATGCTTTCCAGTTTGTCCCGGACTTTGGCTTCATTCGCCCTTAACTGTACACGGAGCGTCCGCAATTTCTCACTGGCCGTATCGAGCACTTCTCCTTGCTCGCCGATGGCATTGGTGATTAACTTTTCCAAATCGTGGAGGTCATATAATGATTGGACGAGTCCCGATAGTAAAGGAAGCTCCAAGTCTTCATCAACAAGATCCTCGATGAACCGCTGTAAAGTTCTTGCTGCACGCAGCGTCGAAGCTGTTTCCTTCAGTTCTGCCGGACTGAGCATTCCGCCGATTTTTGCCCTTTTCGCATGTGCGCCGATATCAAAGATTCCTTCCAGGGGCGCATTTCCTTTAAGACGCACCACTGTCGCGCCTTCATCTGTTTCTTCTTGCCATTTCAGGACTTCATTGAAGGAAGTCGAAGGAAACAGTTCTTTGATCTTTTTCCGTCCCAGCTGGGAAGCGGCGAACATATATAACTGATCCTTAATTTTATCGAACTCTAGCGCTTTTAATGTTTTATTATTCACGGAGAATAATCCTCCTATTATCCTTAGTCTTTAGTCAATTCTTTCGTTGTAAAAAAGCAAGCAGCCCATCGAAGTCTCGGGTATTCAGTACGTTATCCCGAAGCAGTTTCGCCTTCATGCCGGAAGAGACTCCGATGCTCATATGCTCCAGCATGTCTATACTGTGGGCATCCGTATTGATCACGATTGTGACGCCGGCTTCCTGTGCTTTCTTCAGATTCTCCAGCGACAGATCCAGACGGTTCGGATTGGCATTCAGCTCAAGTGCCGTTCCTGTCTTTTTCGCCAATTGGATCAGCATGTCCATATCCACATCGTATCCGTCACGGCGGCCGATGAGTCTGCCGGTCGGATGCGCTATGATATCCACATGCGGATTCTCGAGTGCATTCTTGAGACGCTCCATGATTTTCTCTTGGCTTTGTGAGAAGCTGGAATGAATGCTCGCAATAACGATATCCAAATCCGCAAGCAAATCATCACTGTAATCCAATGAGCCATCCGGCAATATATCCATTTCGATGCCCGCAAGGATTTCAATGTCATCATACTTCCTATTATACTCTTTGATCATTCGCATCTGTTCCCTCAATCGTTCTTCGGTAAGTCCGTTTGCGACTTTCAGATATTTCGAGTGATCCGTAATCGCCATATACTTATATCCTTTTGCCCGGCACGCATCAATCATCTCTTCCAATGAAAATGCCCCGTCACTCCAGGTTGTATGCATATGCAAGTCTCCTTTGATATCCTCCGGAGACAGGACGCCGGCAAGTGATTCCGCTGCATCCACTTCTGTACCGTCTTCCCTTAATTCAGGTGCGATGTATGGAAGGCCGAAATGCGCGAAGAAACTTTCTTCACTTTCAAAAGTCGTTATTTCACCGGTATCGGCATTCTCCACACCATACTCGCTGATCTTTTCGCCTCGTTCTTTCGCAAGTTGCCGCATCCTGATATTATGATCTTTTGAACCGGTGAAATGATGAAGAGTGGTAATGAACGCTTCCGGATGCACCATTCGGAAATCTATGGAAACATCATATCGATAATCCAGAACCAGTGAAACTTTTGTATCTCCGGCACCGGTCACACTTTTCACATTCGGCAGTGAAAGAAGACTTTCCCTGACTTCAGCCGGATGATTCGTTGCGATGATGAAATCCAAATCTTTGACCGTTTCCCTCATCCTTCTTAAGCTTCCTGCCCTTGCAAATCGCAGAATATTTGTGTCATTCGCAAGAAAAGCCTCGATCTCAGCTGCAATCGGCAGCACATATGCCAATGGAAGTCTTTCCGGCCCCGACGCCACATCTTCGATTGCCGCAAGAATCTTCTCTTCCGTCTTGGCCCCAAAGCCGGCAAGCGCTTGCACACGGTTCTCTTCGCATGCTTTCTTCAATTCTTCCCTATTGGTGATGTTCAATTCTTTGTACAGCTTGGCAATTTTCTTGCCTCCAAGACCGGCAATCTGAAGCAATGGTATTAAGCCTTCCGGAACTTCTTTCTGCAGCTCCTCCAACACTTCCGATTTTCCGTTTATCATATAATCCTCGATGACGGCGGCCGTGCCTTTTCCGATACCGGGAAGTTTGGTCATATCAGAAATTTCCTTCAGGCTTCTTTGATCTGCTTCCAGACTCGAAGCCGCCTTTCTGAATGCGGATACTTTAAAAGGATTTTCCCCTTTCAGTTCCATATATGTCGCGATCAATTCAAGTAATTTGATGATATCTTTCTTATTGAAAGGCATATGTATCAGTCCTTCTCTTATTAGGATAGATTTCAAAGCGAATACTTTATATTTTATAATGCTATGTTGATTGCAAATAACAGAAGCCCCAGCAAGGTAAGCGCCCGTTTGCAGCCGAAATCAACATGAATCATCAACAGAGCTTTTTATAAACATACAACTGTTCTCTCAATAACTCAAGGCAGAGGGTAAAACACAAAAAAACCGGACCAAGCAAGCTGATGCATCATCAACTGTCGGACCAGCTTTTATTCGCATATATCAGAACCATAACCCTTTCACGAAAGAAGAAAGGAAGGGAGTATGGTTAACGATCAGGTCCGCAAGTACGGAGCCTTCCAGATGCTTCTGTATCGAAGCGACCGGTACAAGAGCTGCTATATATAACAATATAAATATGATAAGATAATTCTCTAGAAAGCCAAGCAATCCTCCGCCCCATCGGTTCAACTGTTTTATGATGGGGAACTGGGCGATGAAATCAAGCATCGAGCCAATCAGATGAAAAAGGATTTTCACCCCGGCAAAAATGATGATGAATGCGATCGCATTATAGTAAGCTTTATCGAGGCCTGCCGTCCCGAAGAGGGTGCTGACGGAACCTTCTCCACTGCTCGGGAATGGGATCCACAGTTCGAGCTTGGGCGCAATCGTGTCATAGTAATTGGCGGCTGCGATAAATGCAACCAGAAAACCTGTCATATGTATAAGCTGTAGAATAAAGCCGCGCCGCAATCCAACAGCGATTCCGAACAGCAGTATGATTATTAAGATTATGTCGAGCATGTATTTTCATCCCTTACTGTTCTTTTGTTCATACCGCGGCAATTCTATTTCATCTTTTAATTTCAGATATTCATGCATTGTATTGACAGCCGTAAGCACAGCTAATCGACTAACATCCAAAGTGGGATTCTTGTCGCTGATTTCGCGCATCTTATCATCCACCATCGAGGCAACCAACCGGATATGACTGGCTGATTCCGTGCCGACAATCGTGTATTGTTGACCGTATATATCGACTGTAATTTTTGTTTTCTTATTGTCTGACAAGGCTTTACCTCCTAATGAAAGAATCCTAATCTCTATAATAACATGAACACTTATTGCGTGAAAGCAAAAAAACAACCACTTGGAAATATATAACTTTCGACTGAAAGTGAGAAATATTCTGTATTTATTTCCAAAATACGGTACAAAGGAGAATGAAGATGTCACATACCGTGATCCAAGTCAATCTAAGCGCCATTCAAGATATGAAGAATCATTATCAAGCTTTTTGTTCCGATAAGGTACCCCCGGGAGGAATTTTCTCTGCAAAAGTCCCATCCTGCACCATCACTGCCTATAAATCCGGCAAGGTGCTTTTCCAAGGTGCCTCATCAGAAAATGAAGCAGCCAAATGGATGAAACGGAACCCGGGAACGCCTGCCGGGAAACCGGCGAAAACTGTTTCCAATTCCGTCAAGCAGCATGCCTATTCTCCGCCGGCCAACATCGGTGTCCTCTCCATCATCGGATCGGATGAAGTGGGAACAGGAGATTTCTTCGGACCGATCACGGTCGCTGCCGTATACGCTGATGCAAAAGCGATTCCCCTTTTGAAGGAGCTCGGCGTAAAGGACTCGAAACATCTGAAGGATCCACAAATCATGAAAATAGCTGCTGAACTGAAGCATGCAGTTCCTTTCACATTGCTGGTACTCGACAATGAAAAATACAATAAGATGCAGGAAAAAGGCATGTCACAAGGAAAAATGAAGGCATATTTACATAATATAGCCATCACTAAGCTTATCGAGAAAATCCAGCCGGCACAAGCGGATGCCGTCTTTATTGACCAATTCGCGAAACCGGATATATTCTTCAACTACCTGAAGGGCCAGCAAATGTTCTCTGCCGACAAGATTTACTTGAGCACCGGCGCCGAAAGCATGCATGTTGGAGTGGCAGCCGCTTCCATCCTGGCTCGAGCGGCATTCGTAAAGAAATTCGAAGCATTGAGCGCAGAGGCCGGCTTCACCATTCCGAAAGGCGCCGGACCGGCAGTAGATAAGGCAGCGGCCAGATTGATCGAGGAAAAAGGGATGGAGAGTCTCCGGAAATTCACCAAACTGCATTTCGCGAACACCGAAAAAGCAAAACGACTTTTGTTTAAGAAGAGATAATTCTATCGATGATAATATAATGGCTTCGTTTGACGGCAAACGAAGCCATTTATTAATCAAAGCTTAATTCCACCCAATCCCTTTCTTCTTTCCTCCTTTATGTTTAAGAGTGACGCCGATTGCTGCTCCGTTTCTCGTTGAATCGGCAACTCCTTTGAATAGACCATTTTCATGATCGATGCTTATGCTTTGGACATTGCCTATATTAATTGGATTCTCCCCGAATCTATGTCCCATCGCCTGGAGTTTCTCAAGGGCTGAGGACGGAACACCCTCTTCAAAGCGGTAGGAGTTTGTGTTATTCGTATAGATACGCGGTTCTTCCACTGCATCCTTCAATTCCATATCATACTCATACACATTGAGAATCGTCTGCAGCACAGAGGCGATGATGGTTGCTCCTCCCGGTGAGCCGACTGTCAATACCGGCTGCTCATCTTCAAAAACGATCGTCGGTGTCATTGAACTCAACGGTCTTTTATTCGGCTGGACTTCATTCGCTCCGCCGGGTACCGCATCGAAATCCGTCAATTCATTGTTCAGTACGATTCCATAGCCCGGAACAACAATGCCGCTCCCGAATAGCTGTTCAATAGTGGTCGTATAGGAAACGACATTTCCCCATTTATCCGTCACGGAAAAATGCGTCGTTTCCCCGTATTTCCGGTCATTCGGCTGTGCTGCTGCCTCATAATCGGCTGTACCGGTTTCATATTTCCATGGATCACCTGCTTGCGGGTTTTGGTTCATTTCATCCAAGTCAATGAGTGCCTGCCTTTCTTTTATATAATCATCATGAAGCAGGCCATTAAGCGGAACATTGACAAACTCCGGGTCCCCGGCATATGCCGCCCTGTCTGCATAAGCCAAATGCATTGTTTCCGCGAGTAAATGATACTTCTCCTTTGATTGTATATCATATTGGGATAAGTCATAATCCTCCAGAATCTTCAACATCTGCAGCAGAAATACTCCTCCTGAACTTGGAGGAGGCATACTGGCAATCTGGTAGCCTTTGAATTCTCCCCAAATCGGTTCATCCCATGTGACATCGTATTTCTTCAAATCAGCCGCTTCCATGGAACCTCCATGCTCCTGCACCGTCTTGGCAATCGCTCTTCCTATTTTTCCTTCATAGAAAACTTCCGTACCTTGCGCGCTGATCAAACGGAATGTCTTCGCCAAGTCTTTCTGGACCAGTTTATCTCCTTCCTTTAAAGGTTTGCCGTTCTTGAAGAAAATATCTTTGGCAGCTGTCTTCCGAAGGGTTTCTTTATTGTCCTCAATAGCATCCGCCAGGACGGAATCAATCGGGAAGCCTTTACCGGCCAGTTCAATCGCCGGCTTCATCAGCTGAGCCATCGGCCTTGTTCCCCATTTATCCAAGGATGCCTCGAGCCCCTTCAATGTACCCGGCACTCCGACAGCTTTGCCGTCTGTATAGCGTTCATCAAAAGGAATCGGCGTTCCGTCTTCATCCAGGAACATACCCGGTTCAGCTCCTGCGGGTGCTCTTTCACGACTGTTGACGATGCTCGTTTCCTTTGTTTCCCCATCATAGACCATCATGAAACCGCCGCCTCCGATTCCGGACATCATCGGCTCTGTCACATTCAATGCGAATTGGATCGCCACAGCGGCATCAATCGCATTCCCTCCTTTCTTCAGTACATCCGCCCCGATTTCAGATGCCAGCGGATGTGCCGTTGCCACCATGCCATCCTTCCCTAAATCGACTTCTTTGTATTTACTGTAATCCACTTTCTGTTTCCCGCGATGCTCCTGCTTCTTCGGTTCCCCCGCATTTGCGTGTACGCTGAGAGGAACTGTCGCAACGACGAGTAAGATGCTGACCAGTAATGCCACTGTAATTCTGCAATATTTGCTCATCCGTCTTTTATCCTCCTTATCATGCATTCATTCTTGAACAATATAAGGAAAAATGTAAGAATATTCAAATAATTACTCTTTCGCTTTATTCATTCACATCTTTGGGACTAGGGCATTCCACATTTTTTGATTCCTGCCAGCAAAAAGACATACGCATAATGGACTAATACAAAAAAACTGCCCGCTCCTCATAGGAACAGGCAGTTTTCAGTTCACTTATCCTCTAAGCTCGGCGCCCGCTTTTTCTTTTACAGCAGCCAGCACTTTATCATGCGCTTTCGTTACTTCTTCATCCGTCATTGTTTTGTCCGGATCTTGGTATTTCAAAGAGAAAGCGATGGATTTCTTGCCTGCTTCCATCTTATCCCCTTCATAAAGGTCAAATACAGAAACATCCGTCAGCAGTCTTCCGCCAGCTTCCACGATTACGCTGCGGATCTCTCCGACAATCGCATCTTTATCCACCACAAGTGCGATATCGCGGGTAATGGATGGATAACGCGGAATTGATTGATAAGCGATAAGCGTTGTTTCCTTATTAAGCAGCTGTTTTAAGCAAAGCTCAAAAACAAATGTTTCTTTTAGATCATGCTGCTTTTCGACATTTGGATGCACTTGGCCCACATATCCGATATAACGGCCATCAAGCGTGATTGCCGCTGTTCTGCCCGGATGCATTCCTTCAAGGGCAGCAGCCGAGAAAGCGATTTGATCCGCTAAGCCAAGCTTCGTGAACAAGCCTTCTAAGATTCCTTTTGCCACAAAGAAATCAACAGCTTTCTTCTCACCTTGCCATAATTGCGTATGCCATGAACCAGTGATGATACCCGCGGCATGTTCTCTTTCCTCCGGCAGTACTTCTTCTGTATCCAAGAAGATGGTGCCGACTTCATACAAAGCGACGCTGTCATTTTGCCTTGCCACATTGTATTGGGCCGCTTCAAGCAGCTGCGGCACAAGACTTTGGCGAAGCGTGCTTCTTTCTTCACTCATCGGCATCGCCAGTTTCACTGTTTCCTTTTTCTCCAATGCGAAGGCAGTCGCTTTGTCCGGTGAAGTCAACGCATATGTGATTGCTTGATAGAGACCTGCTCCTTCTAGATATCTGCGGACCGTGCGGCGCTTCTCTTGATAAGGAGACAATCTGCCGGCAGTGCCGCTTGCATTCGGCAATGTTTTAGGAATGTTGTCGTAGCCGTACATACGGGCCACTTCTTCCACAAGATCTTCCGGAATGGTGATATCTCCTCGGCGTGAAGGTACAGTTACTGTGATGGAGTCCCCATCAACGGAAGTTTCGAATTTCAGCGCAGAGAAAATGGCTTCCACTTCCTCCATTTTGATATCCGTTCCGAGCAATGTATTGATTTTCTCCACTGTGATTGTGACCACAGCCGGTTCCACATTTAATGTATTTACTTCTACTGTTCCGGAAAGCACTGTTCCGCCAGCGTATTCCGCCATCAAAGCAGCAGCACGCTCACCAGCTGCACGGACACGTTCCGGATCCACTCCTTTTTCATATCGAGCGCTCGCTTCGCTTCGCAATCCAAGCTCTTTTGACGTACGTCTGATGGAAGAACTTGCGAAGTATGCAGACTCAAGCAGGACGGTTGTAGTCGATTCATCCACTTCCGTATTCGCTCCGCCCATGACACCGGCAAGTGCGATTGGTTCCGTTCCGTTTGTGATGACCAGATGATGGGGCTCCAAACTGCGTTCCGCTTCATCCAATGTCACCAATTTCTCTCCAGCTTTCGCTTCTCTGACTACAATCTTGCCTGAACCGACTTTATCGTAATCGAATGCATGCAAAGGCTGACCGTATTCAAGCAATACGTAGTTGGTGATATCGACCACATTATTATGCGGACGGATGCCTGCTGCCATCAATGTTGTCTGCATCCATAATGGAGATGGACCGACTTTCACATCTTTGATGACCTTAGCCGTGTATAGAGGCGCCGCTTCAGGAGCTTCGACCTCGACAGTGATCATGCTGTCTGCTGTCTTTTCCTCTTCTTCCAACGAAATTTCCGGCCATTTGACTTCTTTACGCAGGATGGCTGCCACTTCATACGCCACTCCCAGCATGCTTAAACAATCTGAGCGATTCGGAGTAAGACTCAACTCTAAGATTTCATCATCCAAATTCAATTGCTCCAGCGCATCCTTGCCGACTTCCACATCATCAGGAAACACAAAGATTCCCGTACTATAATCTTTGGCGATGAGCTTGCTTTCAAAGCCTAATTCCTGCAAGGAGCAGATCATGCCATGTGATGCTTCCCCGCGAAGTTTTGCTTTCTTGATTTTAAAGTTCCCCGGAAGGACCGCTCCTACAGTCGCTACAGCCACTTTTTGACCGGCGTCCACATTTGCCGCTCCACAGACAATCTGAACCGGTTCTTCAGCACCGATATCCACTTGGCATACATTCAGCTTATCCGCTTGCGGATGCTTGACCTTCTCTTGGACATAGCCGACCACAACGCCTTTGATTCCTTCGCTCTTCTTTTCGACACCTTCTACTTCTATTCCGCCTTTTGTGATTTTGTCGGCCAGCTCAGCTGCTGAAATCCCATCCAAATCCACATATTGTTGAAGCCATTTATATGAAACAAACATGTTTTATTCCCTCCTCTATTTATCCTTCTTGACGGCTGAACTGCTTCAGGAACCGTATATCATTGCTGTAGAAATGTCTGATATCATCGATTCCGTATTTCAGCATCGCGATTCGTTCAACACCCATACCGAAAGCGAATCCTGAATAGATCTCAGGGTCGAAACCGGACATTCTCAGAACGTTCGGGTGCACCATACCGGCTCCAAGCACTTCAATCCAGCCTGTGCCTTTACATACATTACAGCCTTTGCCTGAACAGATTTTACAAGAAATATCCACTTCGACAGAAGGCTCCGTGAACGGGAAGAAGCTTGGACGAAGACGGATTTCCCGCTCTTGACCGAACATTTTCTTCGCGAACACTTCCAATGTCCCGGATAAGTCGCTCATGCTGATTTTTGTATCCACGACAAGTCCTTCAATTTGCATGAATTGATGGGAGTGTGTCGCATCATCATTGTCGCGTCGGTATACTTTCCCCGGACAAATGATCTTGACAGGCCCTTTCCCGGATGCCGCCAGCATCGTCCGTACCTGCACCGGTGATGTGTGTGTGCGCAGCAATGTCTCTTCGGTGATGTAGAAGCTATCCTGCATATCACGGGCAGGATGGCCTTTAGGAAGGTTCAATGCCTCGAAGTTATAATAATCCTGCTCGACTTCCAATCCTTCCGCCACTTCATATCCCATTCCGATGAACATGTCTTCGATTTCTTCCACGACTTTCGTCATCGGATGATGGCTGCCGACTTTCACTTCATACCCAGGAAGTGTGACATCGATTGTTTCGGCTGCCAATTTAGCCGCAACTGCCGCTTCTTCAAGGATTGCTTGCTTCTGTTCGATGCTGTTCGCAATCTCTTCACGGATGACATTCACCAGCGCCCCCATTTTCGGGCGTTCTTCGGCAGATAATTTCCCCATGCCGCGAAGCACTTCTGTGATTGGTCCTTTTTTCCCTAGATAAGCGACACGGATTTCATTCAATTCTTTCAGATCGGCAGATGCTTCAATCTTTGTCAAAGCTTCTTCCTGCAGTTGTTTCAACTTTTCCTGCATAATCATTTCCTCCTTTTGACCTTTCGGTATGTACTATTTTGGGGCATAAAAAAACCTCATCCCTTCTATAGAAAAGGGACGAGGATATCGTCGCGGTACCACCCTTAGTTCATGCACAGAAACCTGTGCATATCTTCATTGACTTAACGGCCGCTAAAGACCGGAGCATCTTTACGCAGTACAACCTGCGGTCCCGATGTCAGCTCGAGAGGTGAACTTCACTCATTCCTCCGATGAAGATGCTTCCAGTCTGCGGCATCTTCTCCCTGTTTCCTTCAGAAAGAGTTACTCTTCTCTGTCATAGCCTTTACATATAGTTCCTATCTATTATATTGAATTTCATGGCGGGGTGCAACTCTTTATAAGCTGTATAAAAGTACTCCTGCCGCCACCGTGACATTCAATGACTCGGCTTGGCCATGGATCGGGATATAGACATTTTGGTCACAGATTCCCAGTATTTCCTCCGACACTCCATTCCCTTCGTTACCGACGACAAGCGCATACCGTTCCGCACGTTCCGCTTGCCTATAATCAACCGCATCCTGAAGCGACGTCCCGAACACTTTCACTCCTTGCTTCTTCAGCATAGGGATGAACTCCTCCAAGTCCGCTTTCAGTACTGGCAGATGAAAGATGCTTCCTTGTGTGGAGCGCAGTGATTTTCCATTATATACATCCACACAGCCATTACCGCAGACTACCGCATCTATGCCTGCCGCATCGGCTGTTCGGATCAACGTCCCAATATTGCCGGGATCCTGGATACCATCAAGCAATAACATCTTTTGATACATATCATCATCTTGGACTTTCTTATCGCATACGGCAAAAATACCTTGCGATGTTTCGGTATCCGCCAATTCTTTGACAACTGAGGCAGTTGTGTTATACAACTCAAGCCCATCCACCATCCAGCTTTGCGGCAGATCCGCATTTTCGTTCTTGATGATGGCTGTGACTGCTCCCGCTTTCAATGCTTCTTCGACTAAATGATACCCTTCGACCAGGAATTGACCAGACTTGTCTCTTCCTTTTTTGGTCAGAAGCTTCTTCCATGATTTCACTTTTTCATTTTGTACAGACTGAATGAATTTCATCCGTTCAATAACTCCTTTTTCTTTCCGATTGTCCTATTATATCCTATAGAGCATACATAATAAATCGGACTACGGCAAAAAATAAGCTGAAGCTTGCAGTTAAGGAGGAATACGATATGGGATTGAATTTAAGGAATGCCATTCTTCACAATGTTTCGAACAACAGCCAAGATCAGCTGAAGGACACGATTGTCGATGCCATCCAAAGCGGCGAAGAAAAGATGCTTCCGGGGCTCGGTGTATTATTCGAGGTCATCTGGCAGAATGCATCGTCCGAGGAACAGCAAGAGATGCTGAGCACATTGGAAGACGGACTAAGGAAATGACAGCCGTAATGGCTGTTTTTTTATGCAAAAAAAACTCCGGAAAATCCGGAGCTTCCGATCAATTATAAGTGATGTCATTGACTTGGTCTTGATCTAACCTCTTGATTACTTCCGTTAGGAGCTTCACTGTATTTTCGTAGTCATCCCTGTGAAGGATGGCTGCATGTGAATGGATGTAACGGGTTGGGATTGTGATGGTAAGGGCGGGAACCCCGTTACCGGCCACATGGATACTGCCGGAGTCCGTTCCGCCTCTTGGCATCGTATCATATTGATATGGAATCTGCATCTCATCCGCTACCGCAGTAACGAAGTCGCGCAGCCCTTTATGGCCGACCATCGATGAATCATACAATACAATCCCAGGGCCTTTGCCGAGTTTCCCCATTGCTTCTTTCACGCTTACACCAGGAGTATCACCGGCAATACCTACATCAACAGCGAAAGCCAAATCCGGCAGGATGCTTTGAGCCGCTGTTTTCGCCCCTCGAAGACCGACTTCTTCCTGGACTGTTCCCGTTCCGTACACAATATTCGGATGCTGTTCATCATGAAGATTCTTCATCACATCGATCGCGATCGCACAGCCGATCCGGTTATCCCATGCTTTAGCCATCAACATTTTCGGATTGTTCATGACAGTGAATTCAAAGGCTGGAACCACCATATCCCCCGGGCGGATCCCCCATGCCTTCGCCTCTTCACTGGACTCGGCGCCTACATCAATGAAGATATCGGTCATTTCCACCGGTTTTTTTCTCGCTTCCGGCGTCAATACATGAGGCGGCTTGCTTCCGATGATGCCGGTCACATCGCCTTTGCTCGTCACAATCGTCACACGCTGCGCGAGCATGACTTGCGTCCACCATCCTCCCAAAGTCTGAAAGTAGACGAAGCCTTTCTCATCGATCCGGGTCACCATAAAGCCCACTTCGTCCAAATGGCCCGCCACCATAATCTTCGGTCCGTTCCCTTTCCCGTTTTTCTTCGCGATCAAGCTTCCAAGACCGTCTGTCTGTACTTCATCCGCATAAGGTGAAATATACTTTCGCATAACATCTCTTGCTTCTTTTTCATTTCCCGGTACACCTTTTGCATCTGTCAGTTCTTTCAGCATCTTAAGTGTGTCGTCTAAGGTTGTCATTTCTTTCGCCTCCAAGCAGACTTCTGCTGTTTTTTTATGTACATCGCTTTGCAGGATCAATAGCCTTCTTTTTGACGGCTGTAGTTCACATCATTTTTGCTGATATACGCTTTTTCAATTTCCTCCGCTGTATAGCCCAGTAAGCTTCCGAGATGGAGATATTGGCTGAAGAGAATCTTGTATGCTTCAAACGACTGTTTGACGTTGAAGATGTTCACCGCTTCATATATGCGCAAGAACTGGGAAGTCAAGTCCTGTTCCCCGCCAAAGATCGGCAATTCGTTCTTCAATTTCTCTTCGTATTTCATCTCGATTCCAAGCGACAAGATAAAGTGAATGCCATCCACATATTCTTCCAAAATCACATCTTGTGATGACGGACCTTTTAAACTCCAGAATTTAAAGCATCTTGTTTCATTGGCCAGTTCGCCAAGTTCCACAAGAAGTGCAAGCGTTTTTTTCTCAACCAAATCCGTCTGCTCCAGCTGATGTGTCTGCTGAATATGACGATCTAAATCTCGCTGCATGTTAAAGAGCTTCTGTATATTCATGTATGTCTCCTTTTTAATTGAATTGCATCAGGACATAGGCAAAAACAATGATTTGAAGAACGGCCAAAAATGGAAGGATGACCCTGAAGTTCAAATGTTTCGTTTTATGCCTGAATGTGAACATCCCTGCAGCCGTCCCTGATGCCCCGCCGATGCATGCAAGCAGCCAAATGGTCCTCTCCGGAATCCTGTAACGGCCCTTAACTGCCTTTTGCTTATCTATTTTCATTATAATGAAACCGAGGATATTTATGAATAACATATAAACCCAAATCAACTCGATCTTCCTCACCCGCTTTTATCTGCCCGCTGAACGCTGAGCTTCTTTAGAAATTTCTTATTGTTATTCTTTGAACTAAAACCTTTTATAAAGGATGCTTTCAAAGACTCAATGCTTTTGAGCAGGTTTTAAATTGTAGTGATCCATCCGCTCCAGGACGCTCGCTTTCCGCAGGGCGGGCGGTGAGCCTCCTCCTTCGTGCTTAGGTCTCACCCTGCCCGCTGATCCTGCAGGAGTCTCGCACCTTTCGCTAAGTATTCAACATATGATGACAGATTTATTTCGTAACAATCTTCAGTTGTTCAGTGACAACACTGGGGTAATACATAGCCCCCAAAAACAAGATCTAACTACATTCTATACTAGGCATCATAGCACTTCAAAGTTAAAGCATAAATAGCAGTCGGCTTCTTTTGAGTAAACTTAAGGCCACTCCGATGTTTCAGTAAATCACATCAATCCTCAGCTGATTGCAGTGAAAGGTGCGCAGACTCCTGCTCAGACAAGCGTGTCAAGAGAGACCCCGCAGCGCGAAGCGTGAGGAGGCACGCGAGACCGCCCGCGGAAAGCGAAGCACCTGTAACGGAAATCCGCTTCACAATACATGCAGAATCCAACACCCTGAATCGCTCAAGTATACGAACAGATTACAAGAAAAAAAGACCATCCCCCAAAGGGAATGGTCTATCGGAACAACTCAGAGAGTCATTCTTATTTATCGAATTGTTGTTTAGCTGTGTTTGCCAATTCAGTGAATGCCTTAGCATCAGCAACAGCCAAGTCAGCTAGCATCTTGCGGTTCACTTCGATACCTGCAAGCTTCAAGCCATGCATCAAACGGCTGTAAGAAAGACCGTTCATGCGAGCAGCTGCATTGATACGAGTAATCCATAGTTTGCGGAAGTCGCGTTTTTTCTGGCGACGGTCGCGGAATGCATACATTTGGGATTTCATAACTTGCTGGTTAGCAACTTTGAATAATGTATGTTTTGAACCATAATAACCTTTTGCTAATTTAAGAACTCTTTTACGACGTTTGCGCGTAACAGTACCGCCTTTTACACGTGGCATGTAATTCCCTCCTATATAAATCGATCAACGATTCATTACTTAATGTTGTCTAACATGTGGCGAATGCGTTTGAAATCGCCTTTGCTTACTAGGCTTGCTTTACGTAGTTTACGTTTTTGTTTAGTTGATTTGTTAGCGAATAAATGGCTTGTGTATGCATTTGAACGCTTAAGTTTACCAGAACCTGTTTTCTTGAAACGCTTAGCAGATCCGCGGTGAGTTTTCATTTTAGGCATATGGATTTCCTCCTCAATACAATCTAGAAATTACTTTTCTGCTTTCGGTGCTAAGATTAAGAACATGCTGCGTCCGTCCATTTTAGGAGCTTGCTCTACAGTCGCATATTCTGTGCATTCTGCAGAGAAACGGTCCAATACGCGCTGTCCGATCTCTTTATGAGTAATCGCACGACCTTTAAAGCGAATGGATGCTTTTACTTTATCTCCCTTTTGCAGGAATTTATGAGCATTACGAAGCTTTGTATTAAAGTCATGTTCATCAATTGTCGGGCTCAGGCGAACCTCTTTCAAACTGATGATCTTTTGATTCTTACGTGCTTCTTTCTCTTTCTTCTGAAGCTCAAAACGATACTTACCGTAGTCCATGATACGGGCTACCGGCGGTTTTGCGTTTGGAGCTACAAGCACAACATCAAGATTTACACGAGCGGCAATATCCAGAGCTTCGAATTTTGTCTTAATACCCAATTGTTCTCCGTTTTGGTCAATCAGACGAACTTCGCGGGCACGGATGCCCTCGTTTACCATCATGTCTTTACTAATAGTTAGCCACCTCCAAGGGTTATTTCTGAATACATTCGTTTGAGTAAGAAAAAAACAAATCCGCATAAAAAAAGTGTGCATGTTGATTTCAGACAACACCCACACTGATAGTAGACTAATTAGACAAAATGTCCATTAAGAAAACCAAGACCTGTAAACTGCATATGGCGTTACCAGGTGAGAAGCGGGTGCTCCTTCTTTTTCCTCAAAGAAGTATTCAATTAATACCTTAGAATTATATAACAATGTCATCGACATGTCAATTTCTAAACTATTTTTCAACAACAGAACTAATATTATCAAAGAGATGATTATATTGCAACCTTTTTTGATGAAATTCTATAAGGAAGACCCCGATCTTCCATTCACGTGGAAAACGGGGCCTATCTTAGTCAGCTGATATATTCAGCGTGCAACTTCCGCCAAGATTGTCTTTTTGAAGTCTTCAAATGAAACCGTCTCCGATTTTTGCTCTCCGTATTTACGGACATTGACGGCATTCTCTTCCACTTCTTTGTCCCCGACAACAAGCATGTAAGGGATTTTTTGCATTTGTGCTTCACGGATTTTATAGCCGATTTTCTCATTCCGTTGATCCAGATCCACCCGTAGTCCTGCGGCACGCAATTTCTCTTGTACTTCCATTGCATAATCAAGGTGCACATCAGGCGATACAGGGATGACTTGTACTTGCACAGGTGCCAGCCATGTAGGGAAAGCTCCTTTGTATTCTTCGATCAAGAAGGCCACGAATCGCTCCATTGTGGAAACAACCCCGCGGTGGATAACAACCGGACGATGCTGTTTGCCGTCTTCGCCGACATATGTCAAATCAAAGCGTTCAGGCAATAGGAAATCAAGCTGGACAGTTGATAATGTTTCCTCTTTTCCTAGAGCTGTCTTTACTTGGATATCCACTTTAGGACCGTAGAATGCCGCTTCCCCTTCCGCTTCGAAATACGGCAGTCCCAGCTCATCCATTGTTTCTTTCAGCATAGCCTGCGCTTTTTCCCACATTGTATCGTCATCATAGTATTTCTCTGTATTTTCAGGGTCACGATACGACAGGCGGAATGTGTAGTCCGTGAGATTGAAATCTTTGTACACTTCCAGCACAAGATTGACCACGCGTTTGAATTCCTCTTTGATTTGGTCTGGACGAACAAAAATATGGGCGTCATTCAATGTCATTCCTCGTACACGCTGAAGGCCGGATAGTGCTCCGCTCATTTCATAACGATGCATCATACCTAGTTCTGCGATGCGGATCGGAAGCTCACGATAGCTGTGAATGTCATTTTTATATACCATCATATGATGCGGACAGTTCATCGGGCGAAGCACCAATGTCTCATTATCCATCTCCATCGGCGGGAACATGTCATCTTTGTAATGTTCCCAGTGTCCGGAAGTCTGGTACAATTCTTTGCTTCCCAAAACCGGCGTATATACATGTTCATAGCCCAAACGTTCTTCTTTATCGACAATATAACGCTCGATCACACGGCGGATTGTTGCTCCTTTCGGCAACCATAGCGGCATCCCCTGCCCGACTTTTTGCGAGTTCGTGAAGAGGTTCAATTCCTTCCCGATTTTTCGGTGGTCGCGTTCTTTCGCTTCCTCCAGCAGGCGAAGATGCTCCGCAAGATCTTCTTTCTTAAAGAATGCTGTACCATAAATACGCTGCAGCATTTTATTGTCGCTGTTTCCGCGCCAGTATGCGCCAGCCACGCTCAACAGTTTGAATTCCTTGATTTTCCCTGTTGATGGAACATGCACTCCCCGGCAAAGGTCGGCGAAATCTCCTTGTTCATAAATCGTCACTTTTTCATCCGCAGGAATCGCACCGATCAGCTCGACTTTATACTCATCGTCCTTGAAAAATTCCAAAGCTTCATCACGAGTGACTTCTTTACGTTTAATTTCTATATTTTCGTTGACGATTTTCTTCATTTCTTTCTCAATTGCAGGCAGATCATCTGTTGAAATCGGAGTCTCCACATCTATGTCGTAGTAGAAACCGCCTTCGATGACAGGGCCCACACCCAATTTCACATTATCTTTCCCATAAATTCGTTTCACTGCCTGCGCCATAAGATGGGCCGTGCTGTGGCGAAGTACTTCTAGAGCTTCCGCTGAATCGGCAGTGATGATTTCAATGGATGCGTCCTCTTCCAATGGTCTTTTCAGATCAAACATTTCACCGTTCACTTTACCGGCGATTGCTTTTTTTCTGAGCCCCGGGCTGATTGAGGCTGCTATATCTTCAATGGTTGTTCCATTCGCGAACTCCTTGATTGAGCCGTCTGGAAATGTGATCTTCAATTGTTCTGACATGTTAACATCCTCCTGATTTTGAATTTTGTGCAAAACAAAAAGCCCGCCCCTGTACATACGTACAGGGACGAGCTGTATAAATTAACCCGCGGTTCCACCCTGGTTTCATCCCTATTTACATAGGACGACACCTCAAACTGATAACGGCAGTGTCCGTCAACCATTACTGTTCATTTCACGGCTGAAGTTTAAAGGCGGTAAACAACTTGCTAGGATGGGAAGCTTGCAGCACATGTCTTCCCTCTCTGTGAACCATCACAATATGTTCATGTCCTCATCATTACTTGTTTTCATATAATTGCTGTTGATATGTAAGATATTATAAATTGTAATGTATGTAAAAGCAAGCGGCGTTTTTTTGTTTGGGGATGGATGTCATTTTTGGCTTTCCAATTGACATAGCGGAAGCACGGAGACCCTTTCTTCAAAGATACGTTCAATCGTAGAAATCAGCGGATGGGCTTCCTCCATACAGTAAATGATCAATTGCTCCGGTGCGATACAGATCAAAGGCGCCAGCACATGGGAGTCGATGTACATCGGATAATCCGCGAACATCTTCCGGTCGACATACCCGTTCACCTCAGATCTCGTCATCACCATCATATCATCTCTATAAAACTCGAATGAATGATGCTGTTTAAGATAAAGCTTCTCGAGCTTCGGCTTGTTATTCAGAAGATGCGTCCTAAGCAAATGGATGAAGCTTTGATAATCCTGCTCCATCTTATACTCATCGATGGCATCCTCCACAAATGCGGACAATTTATCAAGGATCCCTTTCATCCGGAACGTCAGGAATGACGGAAAGGAAAATGACACTTTTCTCTCCAGAACTGAAACGAGCCCATGATGGATTTTGAATTTCAACTCGCTCCAGAAAGCCTGGTTTTTTTTGTTGTCTTCTTGCATCAACATAATCGCCAGTTCAGCAATCTGGTCGCATTCTGCTTCGTCCCTGTAAAAAAATTTATCCCGAATGATCGTCACAAGCCAATTATGCAAAAGATCCTCTTGAATGAAGGAAACAAACGTCTCTCTCATCGAATGCAGCAAAGACGGCGGATAACCGTTCCCGGGATCCGTATCAATGGAAATCGAGCGATCTCCGTCATACGTTATATATAAATGCAGACCTGCTAAGTCAGGCCGACGGGAAATGATTTGCATAAATCGTTCCGCCTGCTGCAGCGTCTCTAAGTGTACTTGTACCAAACATACCCCTCCTAGCCCTTCTGTTCCCTATATGTATATGGGCGGTTCGGTTCATTTAGAAGCAAGAAGTACATAAAAGGATGGATGCGCCGCATACCCGGCCGGCACTGATCAATGAACGAAAAAAACCGCTGAAATTAGTTCAGCGGTTTGTCGTATCATAATCGCTTGTTTTCTCCATCAAGCAAATATGGGACGGCAAGGGAACGGATCCTCTCCATGATTCTCGCGGCTTTCACTTCTTCTTTCTCTCCGCGTTGCGAAAACGTCAGATGGTTCTGAAGCTCTTCAAAGCTGAAATTGGAAGTGAAGAAAGTCGGCAGCTTATCCGCCATCCGATGCTGCAGGATGGGGCCGAGCACTTCATCCCTTGTCCAGCTTGTCATCGTTTCCGCACCGATATCATCAAGCATCAGGACAGGAGCGTTTTTGACGTACTCCAGTTTTTCGTTCAATGAATTATCTGCGATGCCGGATTTGATTTCACGCAGGAAATCGGGCACATACACAAGGAGTGTCGAAATATTCTTATCGGCCAGATCATTGGCGATGGCGCCAAGCAAATAGGTTTTTCCGACTCCGAAGGAACCGTAAAGATAGAGCGCCTTCGGCTTTTCCCCAGATTGATAGGCATCTATAAAATGGTCAGCCGCTTCGACTGCCGCCAGTTTGGCTTTTGTTTTGATATGAACATCAGCTAAATTGGCCGTAAGAATATCTTTAGGGATGTAAAGGCTTTGGATAAGTTTCTCCCTGTTCCTCTTCTCGTCTTCCCTCACTTTACGGCTGCAGCGTTCATAATACAGTTCGATATTGCCGTTGCGGAGACGGAGATTTGGGATATATCCCTTCATCATATTCGGACAATCCGCAAGGGAACCGCAGTTCTCGCAGTTCCTTGTTTCGTTCGTATACTCATACAGTTTCATTAACCCTTTTTCCACCGTACTTTCATCCATCTCGCTGCTGTTTTTATGGATGAATTCAATGACATCGGGATGATTCAAAGTTTCTTGCTTAATTGCTTCATAACGCTTGGAGAAGTTGTTCGTATGGGTGAGCTGCATGAGTGCCTGTTCTATTTTCTTCACTGATATCACCCTTTGGCATTATATTTTTTACGCAGTTTGGCCTGAAGTTCCTCCACTTCCTGGAGGAAATCTTCATCCTCTTCCGTATTCCGGTCTATTTCCGTCTTTTCGCCATTTTTGGCTTCTTTCAGCCATTCAGGCACAATTTCTGTACGGATCGGCTGTTTCTTCGACGAATAGCTTTGTTTCGGCTTATTTGCACGCTCTTGGGCTTGTCTATATTCCGCCCGTGCGAATTCCATCGCTTCCTTGACGGTCTTGATGTTCTTCCTTGCCCAATGACTCGCAATTTTGCTCACATATGCTTTCGACAGTTTCATATCTGTCATGATCATTACGTATTCCAACAAGACATTCATCACACCTGGAGGCAGTTTCTGCTTAAGCATGACATCCTCCACGATTTGCAGGTCCGCCTTGGAAGGTTCGCTTCCGCCGCTGTGCTGGATCAGAAGTTCACGCGGTGATATACGTTCAAGCGCCAGGATGCGTTCATCTTCTTTAGTCAAAGGTTTCTCTTGGCCCGACCGATACTTGGCCGGCTGCACCTTTTCCGAAAGCGACGGATATTCTTCATTGTATTCAATTTGGTACCAGTCCCTCGCGGCTTTGCGCAGTTCTTCCACATCTATTTCATCTTGCCCGTTCACAGCGCGCATGACCACTGATTGCATGGCGATCGGATTGATTCCATAGATGTATGCAAGCTTGGCGATGACAATCTTGATCGGCTGCGTGAAGGCCTTTTCGGATATTAAGGAATGCTTAATGCCTGCCATGAACAATTGGAAATCGAATCTTTCCTCAAAACCTCCCAATTCCCCCTGCTCCATTTCACTGACAAAAACATTGCCTTCTTCCGGTTCCAGGTCCCTCTCAGCATCTCCTGCTTCAATATATAAGGAAGAATCAAGATGAGAAGATGAAAACACCTCCGCAAACGTAACCGTGGTTTCCTGGTATGTGCTTGTATCCAGCGCTTCTGAGCAAAAGAATTTTTTCAGTTTGGCGAATTGTGCTTTACCGATCTTTTTGTATAAATATATATTGAGCATCCCATCCGTAAAGAATTGTTCAGGATTGAGCGGCGCCATCATTTCATAGATGAAACTGCTCTTATCTCCCTCTTCCTTCTTGTTGTACACCTTCAGAAGTCCGATTCCTTCCAGCTTGCGGCGGGCTTCATAAATTTCTTTCAAAGAAAGGTCCATTGTGTTCATTATACTGTAATGATTGCTTCCTTGTGACCATAGAAGACTGCTTTCCAGTTCACTCCACAGCGTCATATACAGACTGACGCTCAACGGCCCGATCAAAGGCTGATAGAGCAATGTGATTACTTTACGATCGTATTCACTGAGCATCCCTTTTGTGGTCACACGATATTGGTCGACAGGAAGCAATTGCTGCCAATGCTGCATGCAAATCCCCTTTCCGTTTCATTGATGCTTCTCGCAAGGGAACGAATAGAAAAAAGAGCTAAGAATGTATGTTCTTAGCGTACTTTATTCACCAAATCCTTCAGTTCATCAATAAATACATTAATATCTTTAAATTGCCGATAAACGGATGCAAAACGGACATATGATACTTCATCTATTTTTGCAAGTCGATCCATCACCATTTCACCGATGATTTCGCTTTTCACTTCTGATATTCCAGTGCTTCTCAGTTCTTTTTCGACTTCAAGCACCAAGTTCTCAAGGTCATTCAATGGAACTGGGCGCTTTTCACAGGCTTTGATCAATCCACGCAGTATCTTGTCTCCAGAGAATTCTTCACGGACTCCTTCTTTCTTTACAACAATCAGAGGTGTTTCCTCCACCTTCTCGAACGTTGTGAAGCGAAAGCTGCATTGTTCGCACTCTCTTCTGCGTCTGGTCGCCCTTCCTTCGTCTATAGGACGCGAATCAAGGACTCTTGTCCCGTTATGCTGACAGCTCGGGCATTTCATATAATCAACTCCGTTATCAGAATGAGCATCTGAAGCCGACGTTATTCAGATGTGTATTGTAACTTTATATTATATAAATTGGCATCCTTTCTCAACAAAAAACAAAAAAAGTAGGAATTTACCTTTTCTATATCCAGCCATAAAAAAAGAGATGCTCATTAGCGCACCTCTTTTATAAGCTTCAATTTTTAAAGAACGTTCAATTCGGTACAGCAACAGGCCCGAGTCCCCGCGGGAGCTCGATCCTCTCCTTTGTCTCTGCGTCAAGTGCGTCTGCGATGTATTCCGCCGCAATATTGGGATTCAATTCGCCGCAAGTATATACGTCAATGCTGGCATACCCATGCTCCGGAAAACTGTGGATCGTCAGATGTGACTCCGAGATGATGACTACCCCGCTCACACCTTGCGGAGCGAATTTATGGAATGCCACCTCGCGTATTTCTGCACCTGAATGCAGTGCCGCCTCCACAAAAATCCGTTCAATTGTCTCAAGATTATTCAACTTTTCCACATTACAGCCCCAAAGTTCCGATATCACATGTCTACCTAATGTTTCCATGTCATATTTCCCCCTTTAACATTTAAGTTTCAAGAAAAAGTTAAAGACAGCTGCCACGGGGGAAAGTTAGTCCAAAGAGGTCCTAACCCTTTGAGCAGCCATTTGCGAACAACTCTAAAGGAGTTCACGCTGATTAGTATACTTCTTTTGGAAATGCTTTTCAATGAAACTTTCCATATATTTAAAAAAATGAAAATACATATTCTGGACATAAAAAAGTCTGCCGCATAATGCGGCAGACCAATGATTACTTATAGAACCTGTTATCCTGCCGATACTTTCTTAAGCTCAAGAAGCTGTTGAGCCACAAGCTTCGTCAAGTCGACGACACGACACGAATATCCCCACTCATTATCATACCAAGCCAGCACCTTCACCTTATTTTCACCGATGACCATTGTGGACAGGCCATCAATAATGGATGAATGCGGATTCGTGTTGAAATCAACAGAGACAAGCGGTTCTTCCGTGTATTGAATGATTCCTTCAAGACTTCCTTCAGATGCCGTTTTGAAAGTTTCATTGATTTCTTCGGCAGTCACAGGACGCTTAAGGTCTACGACAAGGTCGACAAGCGACACATTCGATACCGGTACACGCAAGGCCATTCCATGAAGCTTCCCTTTCAGCTCAGGGATAACGAGTGATAATGCCTTGGCTGCACCAGTTGTAGTCGGAATGATGCTTTGTGCACATGCACGAGCCCTTCTCAAGTCTTTATGCGGATTGTCCAAATTCTTCTGATCATTTGTATAAGCATGCACGGTTGTCATTAAACCGTTTTCAATTCCGAATTGTTCATTGAGCACTTTCGCGACCGGTGCAAGGCAGTTCGTTGTACATGAAGCATTACTGATGACTGTATGCTCTTCGATATCTAGCTTCTCTTCATTGACACCCATCACGATGGTCACATCTTCATTTTTTCCCGGTGCTGTAAGAATGACTTTCTTCGCTCCCGCACGGACGTGCATGGCGGCTTTATCACGTTCGTTGAATTTGCCGGTTGCTTCAATGACGATGTCGATGTTCAACTCTTTCCACGGAAGCTCTTCCGGATTCCGGTTGCTCAGCAATTCAACTTTCTTGCCGTTCACAATCAATGCTTCCCCTTCAGCAAAGATATCTCCTTCAAATTTACCGTGACTTGTATCGTATTTAATCAAATGGACCAATGTTTCAGCCGGATATAACGCATTGACTGCCACTAAATCCACCGTATTGTCCATCATCATCTTTCTGAATACCATTCTCCCTATTCTCCCAAACCCATTGATCGCTATTCTAGCCTTCATTATTTCGGCCCCTCCCGAATTAGTGTTATACTCAATCGAGTAACATATTGGTATTAGTATAACACATTAAAAAAACTTTGGAAGATTAAAGAGCCTATTTTTTATAGTTTAAATAATCAGATAATTTTGTCCAACATTCTGTTAAATCTCCGTGTTGATTCTCGCTTAGACAAAGAAAAACACAATTAGTACGAAAACAGCCTTTGAAAAGAAAACAAGCTGAGATGAGCAGTTTTCCCGCCTTTCTCAGCTTGTTTTATTCAGATCCCATTTCTGAAATAGTTCCTCCAGCTGCCTTTTCGTTTCACTTTCGCTGCCGTTATTGTCGAGGATCGCATCCGCCAGCTGTTTCTTCTCATCAAGCGGCATCTGTGAGCGAATCCGGGAAAGTGCTTCAGCCTCCGAGTATCCATTCCTTCGCATAAGCCTCTTCAGCTGTACTTCTTCATTGACGTACACAAGCAAGGTGCAATCGACCATCTTCGTCAGTTTGCTTTCGAATAGAAGAGGGATATCCAAAAAGACCACTGTCTCCCCATCCGAAAAAGCCCGCTCTTTCGATTCGTCCATGAATCTGCGCACCGCGGGATGCACGATGCTGTTCAGTTTAAGCCGCTTTTCCTTATCATTGAAAATGATATTTCCAAGTTTTTCACGATTAAGGGTGCCGTCTTCACGTAAAATCCCTGCTCCAAAGAACTCTACAATCTGCCGATACGCTTCTTCTCCCGGTTCCACAACAGCCCGGGAAGCCAGATCCGCATCGATCACTGTATAACCCTTTTCCATGATCATCTTGCTTACCGTGCTTTTTCCGCTTGCAATACCGCCCGTCACTCCTATAACTTTCCTCATCTCCGACACCCTTCCTGACTATCTTTTCACCATTTTAATACACCAATCAGTATCAGTAAAATACCAGGCAAAAAAGATAGCTTATGCATCCATGTGCGGCAGGACAATTTCTTGCCGAAACCCATTCCGGCTTTAATGAATAAAGCACTCATGATTCCGATGCTTACCGCCAGCATCCAAGGGGAATACCCCATCATGGCTGCACCAAGACCTGCACCGAACGCATCAAGCGACAGCGCCAAACCTAACAGGACCGCTTCCCTTCCGTTGATGGCACCTGATTTATCAATATCGGCGGCTGCAGGTTTCTTCAGGATATTGATGGCAATACCGAAATATTTCACTTCAATGGTGGCGATGACTTTCTCTTCTTCCTCTTCCTGAAGATTTTCCGGTTCATCACGGACGTTCTGATAGATGATCCATCCTCCCAGAAGCACCAGAATGAAACCTCCCAATCTGGATGCAGTGGAAGGGGGAAGGATCGTACTCAACACATTTCCGGCAAGCATGCTGATGAGCATCGTGAATGCCGACATACAGGCAATCACTATGATGGAAACCAGCGGAATCCGGATATTCCTTAACCCATAAGTAAAACCGACACTGAAACTGTCGAGACTGACTGCGAATGCAAGCAAAACAATTGCTGATACGTTGGTCATAAAGAAGAGCCCCCTCCTACAATCAGTAAGATAGTATATGGAAGGAGCCCGATAATTGTTCTATTCCTTTTTCAACGGCTGGCAGCAGGGGCAGATATGCGTTCCTCTGCCGGCCACCTTCAATTTGACGATCGGAGTCCCGCATTTCTTGCAGGCTTCCCCTGTTCGTCCATACACGTATAGCTGCTGCTGAAACATCCCGATTTTCCCTTGGGAATTGATGTACGATCGGATGGTGCTTCCCCCAAGTTCGATCGCTTCGCTCAATGTCGCTTTAATCTCTTCCGTCAGCCGCTGATATTCGGAATCGGTCAAGGATGCAGCGCTTCTCTCCGGATGGATGCCTGCGCGGTATAGAGCTTCGTCCACATATATGTTTCCCGCTCCGACGACAGCCTTTTGATCAAGAAGGACCGCTTTGATGCTGCGGGTCGTTCTTCCGGCCGCTTGTTTGAATGTTTCCCAAGTGAATGCATCCGACAGCGGCTCTGGACCAAGATGCAGAAGGGGAAGTGAAGTCATTTCAGTCCCTTTCGCAAAAAGATGCATTGTCCCGAACTTACGGACATCTTTATAACGGAGCTCTGTTCCATCATTGAATGCAAAAATGACATGGGTATGTTTCTCCCGTTCCTGTTCAGACGGGTAAAGCATATATTTCCCTTCCATACGAAGATGGGACACCAATGCATAGTCCGTCAATTGGAAGATGAGGAATTTGCCTCTTCTTCCAATTGACTCGATTTTCTGCCCTGTCAGGGCATCGGCGAACTGTTCATATTCAGCAGGCTTTTTGATGATATTCGGCCATAAGACCGTCACTTTCTCTATTTCTTTTCCGATCACTAGTTGTTCAAGCGTCCTGCGGACCGTTTCCACTTCCGGAAGTTCCGGCATCTTGTCATCCCCTTTGCTGCAAATTCATATCAGCCGCAGATTATTTAGCATGATACCACGTCGGCCCGAAGGAATAATCTACCTTCAAAGGAACATCCATGTCCAAAGCATGTTCCATGACTTCCGGTACGATTCTTTCTAGGACGGCAATCTCTTCTTCAGGGCATTCGAAGATCAGCTCATCATGCACCTGCAGAAGCAGGCGTGTTTTCAGCTTTTCTTTTTTCAGTCTTTCACTCATATGGATCATCGCCAGTTTGATGACATCCGCCGCGCTGCCTTGTATCGGTGTATTCATCGCTGTTCTCTCTGCGAAGGAACGCAAATTGAAATTACGGCTGGTTATTTCCGGCAGATAGCGCCTGCGGTGAAGCAAGGTTGTCACATAGCCTTTTTCCTTCGCTTCCCGAACGACGTTATCCATATATTCCTGAACACCGGGGAAGCTTTCCAAATACCGTTCAATGAACTTTGCAGCATCCTTTCTCGTGATTCCAAGACTCTGTGAAAGACCATAATCACTGATGCCGTATACGATGCCGAAGTTGACTGCCTTCGCCTGTCTTCTCATATTGGATGTTACTTCCTCTGCCGAGACCCCGAATACATCCATGGCTGTTTTTGTATGAATATCCATATCTGCATTGAATGCCTCAATTAAACCGTCATCTTTCGCGATATGGGCCAGCACACGCAATTCGATCTGTGAATAATCGGCGGCGAATATCGACCAGCCTTCCTCGGAAGGTACGAATGCCTGCCTTATTTTCCTGCCTTCTTCCAGCCTGATCGGGATGTTCTGCAGGTTCGGATCTGTCGAGCTCAGACGTCCGGTCTGTGTGAGTGCCTGATTGAAACGTGTATGGACTTTACCAGTCTCTTTGTCGATCACTTTCAGCAGGCCTTCAATATATGTCGACTGCAGTTTTCCGAGTTGGCGGTACTCCAGGATTTCCCGGATGATCTCATGTTTGCTTTCCAGTTTCTCAAGCACATCGGCCGAAGTGGAATAACCTGTCTTCGTTTTCTTGATGATCGGAAGCTGCAGTTTCTCGAATAAGATGACGCCCAGCTGTTTCGGTGAATTGATGTTGAAAGATTCCCCTGCCAGCTCATGAATATGCGCCTCGATCCGTGACAGCTTCACAGCCATTTCTTCTTTCATTCCTTCGAGCGTCCCGCTGTCCACCTTCACACCCGTTATTTCCATTTCTGCAAGGATAATCGACAATGGCAGTTCCAAATCCCTCAGCAATTCGATTTGTCCATTCTTCTCAAGCTCTTCCATCATTTTTTCCTTAAGGACCGAAAGCGTTTGGGCCTTCATTGCAATATGTGCGGAAAGGGCAGGTTCATCCGGAACGCTCCGCTTTGCCCCTTTTCCATAGAAGAGTTCATCGGATTGAATGGATCGTCCAATTTCTTGTTTGGCGATGGCTGCAACATCTTCTCCATGATCGCCCGGATTTAAAATATAGGAAGCGACGAATAGATCGAAGTCCACACCCTTCAAGGCGATCCCATGTTTATGCAAGGCGACGATGGAACGCTTCGCATCATATACAGACTTACTCTTCGTTTCATCTTCCGCCCACTTCTTGAATGCTTCTGATCGGATTGCGGCTTCAAGCGGGATATAACGGACTCCTTTATCATTGCTGACCGCCATGCCTATGATCGGTGCGTTTTGATAGTTATCCTCTATCACTTCCAGGTAAAAGGCGGTCTCATCGGTGAATATATCTTCCGTCACATCCGTCACCGTTTCATATTCGACCTCCTCATACTCCGCCGTATCTTCCCCTGCCGGAGCATCCATCTTATCAAGCAATGATTGGAAACCGAGTTCTTTATAGATTTCCGCAACCTTGCCTGCATCGATTCCTTGATAAGCAATATCCTCCAGTTTCATTTCCACAGGAGCTTCCCTCGTGATTGTCGCAAGCTGTTTGGATAACAAAGCGAGATCGCGGTTATCTTCCAGTTTTTCTTTCAGCTTCTTCCCGGACACTTCATGTATGGACTCCAATACGTTCTCCAGGCTTCCGAACTGGGCGAGCAGCTTCAGAGCAGTCTTTTCACCTACGCCCGGCACACCCGGTATATTATCGGAACTATCCCCCATCAAACCTTTCATATCGATGATCTTATCCGGAGTCAGACCATATTTCTCTTCAATATGGGCAGGTGTGTAATTCTCGATATCCGTGATTCCCTTCCGCGTGATGCTCACTGTAGTCTGCTCAGAAGCCAACTGCGTCAAATCTTTATCGCCAGAGATGATCTTCACTTCAAAACCGTCTTTCTCTGCCTGCAGAGAAAGCGTCCCGATGATATCATCCGCTTCATAATTCGTAAGTTCGTATTGCGGAATTCCATATGCTTTCAGCAATTCCCGTATGAAAGGGAACTGTTCGGAGAGTTCGGGAGGCGTCTTTTGTCTTCCGCCTTTGTACTCGCTGTATGATTCATGCCTGAATGTTGTTTTGCCGGCATCGAAAGCTACAAGGATATGGGTCGGCTTTTCTTCCTCAATCACCTTATTCAACATCATCGAAAATCCGTATACCGCATTTGTATGTATTCCCTTATCGTTATTCAATAAAGGCAGTGCAAAGAATGCCCTGTAAGCAATGCTGTTCCCGTCGATAAGCATCAGTTTTTTCTTCATTTAACGTGCCTCCTTAGATGCTATTCCGATTCCATCTGCATCGTTCAACATCTCTTCTATTATTGTTTATTCTATCATGTTCTGATACATAAGAGAAACGCTTCGGACCTTGGGGCTTTTCTTGTCCGCAATAAAAAAAGCCCTCTTTTGAGAGGACTTTAT
The DNA here is from genome assembly GCA_045576475.1 of Bacillus sp. (in: firmicutes). GTDB lineage: Bacteria > Bacillota > Bacilli > Bacillales > DSM-1321 > Bacillus_AD. The sequence continues at coordinate 54,073 of JAZNGP010000006.1, forward strand.
ATTGCTGCCGGCAGCATCATATATGCTGATCTTGTTTCTTTTTCAGTTTCACTTTAAAGGAGGTCCCTTTCTGCAGTACGCTGTCCACTTCTAATTCTCCATGGTGGGCCTCCACCAGATGCTTCACGATGGCCAAGCCGAGTCCGGTTCCGCCAGAATTCCTGCTGCGGTCGCGGTTCACCCGGTAAAATCTTTCGAAAATACGCGGTATTTCTTCCTTGGCAATTCCAATTCCTGTATCCACAATCTCCACCTGTACCCATTCGCCTTCTTCCGTCAGTTTGAGTTTCACTTCTCCGCCTGCCAACGTATAGTTGATTGCGTTATGGATCAGATTGATGAAGATTTGTTTCAGCCTGTAAGCATCCCCTTCCATCAGGACAATCACATCCGGCAGTTCCGCTTGTAAATCAATATTTTTATTGGCTGCTTTCTTCCTGAACATTTGCTGTGTTTCAAGTAATAAAGCATTGAGGTCCACTTGCTCAAGCTGCAGTTTGAATTCCTGCTTTTCGATCTTGGAGAGTTCAAGTAGTTCCTGGATCAATGTCTGCAGCCGGTCGCTTTCATTCAGAATGATCGTCAGGAAATTCCTTAATATTTTCTTATCTTGTAAATCACTGTCCAAGAGCGTTTCCGAGAAGCCTTTGATGGAAGTAATCGGTGTCCTCAATTCATGGGATACATTCGCGACGAAATCTTGCCTCATCAACTCAAGCTTCTTCAATTCAGTGATATCATGGAAGACAAGAACAATACCTCTCCATTCATCATTATGTCCGATGACGGGTGCGCCGTACACTTCGAATGTTTTTCGCTCAATCGTCATGGAGAGAAGCATTTGTTTCTTCACACTTTTCTCTTTCATGAATATATCTTCAATGAACAGATTCACTTCCTCAAAAGGAATGGCCTCATAATAAAGACGATGCAGGAAAGCAGACTCCGATACATGAAAAAGCTGCTTATACGCCTTATTCACCAGTGTTATATAGCCTTTCCCATCAATCAGAAGCACACCGCTTCCGATATTCTCGATCAATGTCGATAATCTGTCTGCTTCCATTTCCTTGGATGTTTCCATCTCCTGAAGATTCCTAGCCAGTATATTGATCGATGTACTCAAAAGCTTCGTTTCTCCGGATGGACTTACATAGGTGCGTGCTTTATAGTTTCCCTTCGCCAATTCGATTGCTGTGTTCGTGGCGGTATCGATCGGCTTTGTGAAACCTGCAGCGATTTTATCGGCAATCAAGCAGATGACGACAAGAATAATGAGGATTCCCACAATAAGAAGGAGCCAGTTATTGTCCGTCAGTTGAAACAGATTCTCCACTTGATCGGCGAGGACAATATATCCATCCAGTTCTTCGTCCGCACCGAAGACTGGAGCAGCGTAATACAAAACATCAAAGCCTCCCGGGATTTTCTCTTTCGAAGGCTGCTCCCCGCCTATGATAGTCTTGGCGTATTGAAGATGCCTCTCCTTCGACAGATGACTCGGCGGATCATTCGCATACAGCAGTTCCCGTTCTTCCGAATAAACTGCGATACTCATATAAACCGAGTGCAGACCGGATGAAGCCTCTTTGAGCGATGCTTCCTGCTCCTCTTCATTTTCTAAATAAGAAATGACTGATTCCGCTTGCCTCTCCATATTTTCTTCGACTTTTCCATATGTGTAGGAATCGAATAACTGCATCAGGGTGAAGCCCATCAACATAATCGCCAAAGCAACCAATGAAACAATTGCCAGGAGCAGCTTTGATCGAAACTTCATCATACGTCTGCTGGCTCCTCTAATTTATATCCCAATCCTCGAATCGTTTTGATATAATTCGGCTTTCTCGTATCTTTTTCTATTTTCTCCCGCAAATGACTGATGTGCACATCCACAATCCTTGTATCCCCTGCAAAGTCATAATTCCATACCGAGCTCAGCAATTGATCTCTTGTATGCACACGTCCCTTATTCTTTGCCAAAAATAGTAACAATTCGAATTCCTTTGGGGTTAATTCAAGTTTATTGCCATTGAAATAAGTCTCATATTTCTCTGGGTGAATCGTCAAATCGTTGATTACGATTGATTCATCTTCCCTCTTCGTAATCTCTTGAAATGAGATCTGTGCAGTCGAACGTCTTAATATGGCCTTAATACGGGCAATCACTTCGCGCGGACTAAACGGTTTTGTCATATAGTCATCGGCTCCAAGCTCAAGGCCGAGAATCTTATCTAGTTCGTCATCCTTTGCCGTCAACATCAGGATCGGCACCTGAATCTGACGCTGCCTTAAATGTTTGCAGACTTCAATTCCATCCATCTTAGGAAGCATCAAATCCAGAACGATCATATCAGGTTCCAATTCTTCCGCTTTTTGAATGGCTTCTTCTCCGTCCATAGCTGTGTGGACCGTATATCCGGATTGTTCCAGATTATACTGAAGCAAGGTAAGAATGGAATGTTCATCATCTACAACCAATACTTTCTTTGACATAAGTGCCTCCCGAAAATTATTTTTTCCCGCTCAATCAGTCTGTCTTATGAAAACAACCCATTTGTCCAGATAAAAAACGGCTCCCCGGACTCAGGTTCGGACATCGTATGATTGATCGACAAAACGAGCAAAATGCATAAATTCAAAAAAAATCCGGAGATTACTCTCCGAATTTTCATCTGTACTTATTATAATTTTTTCGGCACAATAACACAATCGTATTATGCCAATGCTTCCATGACTTTTCGGACAGAATCTGCAGATTTATTCAATTCCGCTTTCTCCTCCGCAGTCAGATCAAGTTCGATGATTCTCTCGATTCCGCCTGTGCCAAGGATTGTCGGAACACCCAGATAAAGACCGTCCATCCCGTATTCGCCTTCCAGATATGCGACGGCAGGGAGGATTCTGCGTTGATCTTTCAGAATCGCTTCCGCCATTTCAACAAGGGAAGCCGCAGGAGCATAATAGGCACTTCCGTTTCCGAGAAGATTGACTATTTCCGCTCCTCCGTTCCGAGTACGTTCCACAATGGCATTCAGCCGTTCTTTCGCAATAAGATTTTCTAAAGGAATTCCACCGGCATACGAATATCTGATCAATGGAACCATATCATCGCCATGTCCGCCAAGTACAAAGCCGGAGACATCTTTAACCGATATATTCAGTTCTTCAGCAACGAATGTGCGGAAGCGGGCTGTATCCAGCACTCCGGATTGGCCGATGACACGGTTTTTAGGGAAGCCTGATTCTTTATAGACGGTATAAGTCATAGCATCAACAGGATTTGTAAGTACGACAATGATTGTATCTGGAGAATGCTTGACGATTTCCTTCGTCACGGATTTCATGACTTTTTGGTTCGTCTGCACCAGATCATCACGGCTCATACCCGGTTTACGGGCAATACCGGCTGTGATGATCACAATGTCTGAATTCTTAGTGTCCCCGTAGTCGGACGTTCCTTTTACGGAAGCGTCGAATCCTTGGACCGGACTAGCTTCAAGCATATCAAGCGCTTTCCCCTTTGTAGGATTCTCCATCTGGGGAATATCGACGAGCACCACATCGCATAACTCTTTTTGAGCCAATAGAAATGCTGTCGTTGCACCAGTGAATCCTCCGCCAATTACAGATACTTTTTTGCGTCCCATATATTCCTTGCCTCCCTAATTTCCAAAAAAACATTATTTAAGGTTCTTGATCAACTCATCGGCAAATTCAGAACATTTCACTTCCGTAGCTCCATCCATCAGACGAGCGAAATCGTAAGTGACCACTTTAGAGGCGATTGTCTCTTCAACGGAAGCAATGATCATTTTGGCAGCTTCGTTCCAGCCTAAATGCTCAAGCATCAATACACCGGATAGAAGGACAGAAGATGGATTCACTTTATCTAGTCCTGCATATTTCGGAGCAGTTCCGTGTGTCGCTTCGAAAATGGCATGTCCAGTCTCATAGTTGATGTTCGCTCCAGGAGCGATTCCGATACCGCCTACTTGCGCAGCAAGTGCATCAGAGATATAGTCGCCGTTCAAGTTCATAGTAGCCACTACATCAAACTCTTTTGGACGTGTAAGGATCTGTTGAAGGAAGATGTCCGCAATGGAATCCTTAACGATGATCTTGCCTTCCGCTTCCGCATCACTTTGAGCTTTATTTGCCGCATCAGTTCCTTGTTCTTCTTTAATTCTATCATATTGTGCCCATGTGAAAACTTTATCGCCGAATTCTTTCTCGGCAAGTTCATAGCCCCAGTTTTTGAAGGCACCTTCAGTGAATTTCATGATGTTTCCTTTATGGACAAGCGTCAATGACTTACGGCCTTCTTTAATCGCATAATTCAGTGCAGCACGCACTAGACGTTCTGTACCTTCTTTAGAAACCGGCTTAATACCGAGGCCTGATGTCTCAGGGAAACGGATTTTGTCGACACCCATTTCATTTTGCAGGAAGTTCAATAGTTTCTGAGCTGCTTCGCTGCCTGATTCATATTCGATTCCCGCATAGATATCTTCTGTGTTCTCGCGGAAGATGACCATATCAGTGTCTTCAGGACGTTTTACAGGAGATGGAACTCCTTCGAAATAACGGACCGGACGAAGACAAACGAACAGATCCAATACTTGTCTAAGCGCAACGTTCAATGAACGGATTCCGCCTCCGACAGGAGTAGTAAGCGGTCCTTTGATAGCGATGAAATATTCATTGATAGCATCCAGCGTTTCCTGTGGAAGCCATTCACCAGTTTGCTTGAAGGCTTTTTCCCCTGCCAATACTTCTTTCCATTCAATCTTTTTTTCGCCTTTATAGGCTTGTTCTACTGCCGCATCCAAAACCCGGACAGCCGCAGCCCAGATATCCGGACCGATTCCGTCTCCTTCGATAAATGGAATGATTGGATTGTTAGGCACTTGAAGTACCCCGTTGCTTACTGTGATTTTTTCTCCCTGACTCATACTATTCCCTCCAAATTCATAATCAAAGGTTAGTAAACTGGCGTTTTGCAGCCAGCCTCTAACCTTTTTCTATAGATATAAATATACTACATTTTAACACTTTTTAGAAAATAAATACTATTATCTTTCTTCCACAGGTACATAAGACTGTAATCCTGGACCAGTATATTCAGCACGCGGTCTCATGATACGGTTGTCATCATACTGTTCAAGAATATGCGCCAGCCAACCGGAAGTACGGCTGACAGCAAAGATTGGCGTCATGAGATCATGATCCACCCCAAGGCTGTGGTATACGGAAGCAGAATAAAAATCGACATTCGCCGGCAGCGGCTTCCTTGATGTCACAACTTCCTCAATTTTGACGGACATTTCATAGAAATGCGGCTGCCCGGTCAATTCAGTCAGTTTCTTGGACATGACCTTCAGATGTTTCGCCCTCGGGTCACCATTGCGGTACACACGATGCCCAAAGCCCATGATTTTCTCTTTGTTGTCCATCTTTTCATTGATATACGCTTCCACGTTATCCACAGAGCCGATCTCCGTAAGCATCTTCATGACTGCTTCGTTCGCTCCGCCATGCAAAGGACCTTTCAATGCCCCAATGGCGGATGTAATACCCGAATATACATCCGATAATGTCGCAACACACACACGTGCAGTGAATGTGGATGCATTCAATTCATGGTCGGCGTGAAGGACAAGTGCTTTATTGAAGGCTTCTACTTCGATTTCGGTAGGTTCCTTATCATTGAGCATATAGAGGAAGTTTGCAGCGAATCCAAGGTCTTTCCTTGGGGCAACTGGCTGTAAGCCTTTTCTTATACGCGAAAACGCTGTAACGACAGCAGGGATCTTAGCTTGGATCCGGATTGCTTTTTGATAATTTGAAGTCTCATCCATCAATTCCGCTTCCGGATCATACAGACCAAGAAGAGAAATTGCGGCACGCAATGCTGCCATTGGATGGACTGATTTGATGTCATACATATTGAAGTGCTCGATTATTTCCTTCGGAAGCTCCATATTGCTTGCCAATTGTACGGAGAGGTCCTCTAGTTCCGCTTGGTTTGGCAGTCTGCGGTGCCAAAGTAAATAGACCACTTCTTCAAATGTAGCGTTATCGGCTAAATCATCGATATTAAAACCAGCATAGGTTAATGTGTCATCAATTATTGAACTGATGGATGAAGTTGTGGCAACAATTCCTTCTAACCCTTTTGTTACTGTCATAAAAGATCTCCCCTTTTCTGTTATTCCCCGTCATTCCTATGAATTTATAAAACGCCTCATTCTATACCCCATTACAGGACAAAAAATGTGAAAGCGAATCACACTGATTACCTCCCGTACAATCACAGCGGCATTCCGGGATGAGATGCCCGGCAAAGCCTAAAAGTTCACCGAATTGTAAACAAGAAAAAATTTTCAAAAAATATTAGTTAAAAAGTCCCCTCAAGAACCTTCTTCATTTCTTTGAAATTTAGTAAAGCCTGCAAGACAAATAAAGGATTATGTACATCTGTCCATGATTCTAGGGAAATCAGCGAGACTTTAACAGAGTAATCCCAAGATTACGCTTTCACGTCCTATTATAAACAAAAAGTAATTTTTTGAGAAACAATAACACTTTCATTTAAAAATTCCCATAGCGAATGAAAGGGTTTTCATGAGGATGAGCTGTTAAGCTGCAGCATCCCGCCAACATTATACTATATTTTAAGAAATATCCAAAAGAAAAAGAAAGAGGAACCCCATCATAGATTGGATTCCTAAGATAAAACTTCGCTGGATGACCTCATTATGGCATTTGGCCGAATACCTTCATTGCGATATACGCGATTCCTGCGCCTATTAAAGGTCCGACAGCAACTCCCTTAAACAAGGCCACTGCAATTATTGTACCGAACACAAGCGCCACGGTGATATGCGGGTCGTTTTCAAGTAATGTCAAACCATTCTTCGCAATCAGTGCAACGAGCACGCCGGAAAAGAGTGCGATCCATGCGTATGGTGATTTCAATGCGTTCCCGAGATCTTTAAGACCCATATCGCCTGTCGCGATCGGCACAAGCACAGCGATGGTGATGATCGTCACCCCAAGATTGATCCCTTTTCCCTGCAGGTATGGGAATATTTTGCCGTCCAGTCCGATGATCTTCACGACAATCAGAAAGGCAACAGCGAGGATGAGCGAGTTATTTTTTGCGATAAAGGCAATGATGAGTAACAATGCCAGAAATAGATACGGTGATGACATTCCGCTTATTCTCTCCTTTTCTTTATGAATCTATTTTTTTAGGCATTTCACCCTTTTTTGATTAATAGAATCTATAAATGAAGCTATCATAATCTGAACCGGGGGGATGCTGTTCTGAATCCGATCATCTTTAACAGAGCTATAAGGGGGCTCTTCACAGTCTTTCTTATCTTTTTACTGATCTTCTTCATTTATTATACAGTAAAATTCACTTACCCATTCATCATCGGGCTGCTAGTGGCCCTTATCATCCATCCTTCCGTAACTTTCCTGCATAATCGGGCACGATTTCCGAAAGCGGCGGCAACAGCTGTTTCACTTTTGCTTCTGATTTGCGGATTAACAGGCCTTTTTGCCTTATTCGTCATAGAAATCGTTTCTGGTGCCAGCCACATCAGCGGAAACATTCCCGGTTATATGGATCGAATAACAGCCTTGAGCGAGAATATGATCAAATCCTCTCTATTGCCGATGTACGATACCTTTTCTTCTTTCTTCCGAAATCTGTCAGCCGAAGAGCAAAAAGCAATCATCGACAATATCCAGAACGGAAGCAAAACGATGGCTGAAGCAGCCGGAAACTTTGCCCAGCAGCTTTTTCAAAAGATACCCGCTGTCATCGGCTGGTTTCCGAATGCTTTTTCTGTTTTGATTTTCTCAACGCTTGCGGCATTCTTCATCAGCATTGAACTGGAAAGATTGAAACGGTTCTCTACCAATATTGTGCCTTTCAAAATCCGTAAAAGTTTTCATTCTGTACTGGCTGATTTGAAAAAAGCCCTTTTCGGTTTCTTGAAAGCACAGTTTCTGCTGGTATCCATCACAACAATTATCGTATTGAGCGGCTTATTGATTCTCCGTGTGGAATACAGCATTACCATTGCGGTTCTGGTCGGTATCGTCGATATACTTCCTTATATTGGAAGCGGACTCATTTTCATTCCTTGGCTTCTGTACGAGATATTGAATGGGAATCCGGCTTTGGCGACAGGTCTCGGAGTCCTCTATTTCATTGTCATTGTCCAACGGCAGATCATGGAACCGAAAGTGCTGTCTTCCAGTATAGGCCTCCATCCTTTGGCGACACTCGCAGCATTATTCGTCGGCTATAAATGGATGGGATTTGCAGGTCTGATCGCTGGTCCTGTCCTCCTCGTCATCATACAAACTCTATATAAGAATAATGTTTTTCACGATATCTGGAACTATATTAAAGGAAGCTAATGCTCTTTTAACCACAAACAAAAAAGCTGCACGCTGCAGCTTTTTATTGTTGGATGATAGTAATCGTATTCCGGCTTACCTTTTTATACAGCATTTTTTTCAGAGGTTTTTTCAGGATTTTTCTTGTTGGAGGAAGAAGCAGCGCAAGTCCCAGAAGATCCGTAATGAAACCTGGCAGAAGAAGCAGCAGACCTCCCAAGAGGATGCATAAACCGTCCAAGTATTCTTCATTCGGCATATACCCTTGACTTAAGCTGTGCTTCACTCTCTCCAATGTCTTAAGCCCTTGGTGCTTAGCTAAATACGCTCCTCCGACACCGGTTGCTATAATCATAAGGACAGTATTGAATGTACCGAATGTTACACCTGACCATATGAGTAAACCCAGTTCACAAGCAGGGGCGATCACAAATAAAAGTAAAAAAGCTCTCAAGTCTACACCTCCAAAATGAGTTACTCTTTCTTATATTATACACCTTTCTGAACCGAATACAGCAGCGGACCCCAAAATGGAAAAAGGAGGCACTAGGCCTCCTTTTTGAATGATACAAACTTATAGTACGCTTGATGCACCGTCGTTGATAATTCCGCGTTGCGCATCGATTGAAACTTCTTGTCCGTCTTTCAGAAGTTCCATCGCTTCGTCCGCTCCCACAATCACAGGAATACCAAGGTTGACACCCACAACAGCAGCGTGGCTTGTCAATCCTCCTTCAACTGTAACCAATGCCGCGCATTTCTCAATAGCAGGCATCATTTCTTTATCGGAACCGATTGTCACCAAGATGGATCCTTCTTCCACTTTTGCGTTGGCTTCAGCCGCATCTTTGGCGATAACTACTTTACCCGTAGCTTTCTTTCTTCCGATCCCTTGTCCTTTAAGGATTGTGTTTCCAAGAACATGAATTTTCATCATGTTTGTTGTACCTACTTCAGCAACTGGTACACCAGCTGTGATCACAACAAGATCGCCGTATGAAACGACACCTGAGTTAACGCTTTGTTGAACAGCATTCTCTAGCATTTCATCCGTAGAGTTTGTTTTTGGTCCTACCATCGGTTTCACGCCCCAAACTAAAGCAAGACGACGAGCCACGGTGTCATGTGAAGTGATTGCCACGATTGGCGCTTTTGGACGGTATTTAGAGATCATACGAGCTGTATGGCCGCTTTCAGTCGGTGTAATGATTGCATTGGCACCTAGGTTCAATGTAGTGTGCGCTACAGATTGACCGATTGCATCTGTAATGTTGTGGTCACTGTCTTTGCTGCGCTTAGAAAGCAATTCTTTATGGTTCAATGCTGATTCCGTACGGGAAGCGATATTGTGCATTGTTTGAACAGCTTCAACCGGATAAAGACCTGCAGCTGTTTCACCGGATAGCATGATTGCATCTGTTCCATCGAAGATCGCATTCGCTACGTCGGAAGCTTCCGCACGAGTAGGTCTTGGGTTGCGCTGCATACTGTCAAGCATTTGAGTAGCTGTGATAACAGGCTTTCCAAGTGCATTACATTTCTTGATCAATTGTTTTTGTACAAGAGGTACCTCTTCCGCCGGGATCTCTACACCAAGATCTCCACGCGCAACCATCAAGCCTTCAGAAACCTCAAGGATCTCATCAATATTATCGACACCTTCTTGGTTTTCGATTTTAGGGATGATGTTGATATGTTTTCCATTGTTGCTGTCAAGCAATTCACGGATTTCAAGTACATCAGATGCACGGCGAACGAAAGAAGCAGCTACAAAGTCAACATTTTGCTCGATACCGAACAGGATATCTTGTCTGTCTTTCTCAGTGATTCCCGGAAGGTTCACAGATACGCCAGGTACGTTTACACCTTTTTTGTTTTTAAGTGTTCCATCATTGAGGACCACTGTGTGGATTTCTCCGTTTTCTTTATCGATTTTTGTTACTTCAAGACCTACCAAGCCGTCATCCAAAAGGATTCTGGAACCGACTGTCACGTCGTGGATCAAATCGGAGTATGTGATGGAGAATTTCTCTTTTGTTCCCAATACTTCTGTTGTGGAAATGATGATATTTGAACCTGTAGTTAGCTCAACCGCACCGTTTTCCATATCATTCGTACGAATTTCCGGTCCTTTTGTGTCAAGAAGGATCGCAACCTGCTTACCTGTTTTTTCACAAGCTTCACGGATTGTTTTGATGCGTGCCGCATGCTCTTCATGGCTTCCGTGTGAGAAGTTAAGACGGCAGACGTTCATTCCTGCTTCCATCAGGCTGCAGAGTTTTTCTAAAGATTCACTTGCTGGTCCAATCGTACATACAATTTTCGTTTTTCGCATTTGGCTATATAGCCTCCTTTGATTGTTTTTGATTTAAGATGCTTGGCTTCACAGCTTTACATGCATTAAATCGATAATTCTTGGGACAATTTGTACATTTTCATATCAATCTTGTGCGGCATTTTAAGGGCTTCGATGATGTCATAATCTACAAGCTTATTGCTTTCGATTCCGACTGCACGCCCGCCTTTTCCTTCAAGAAGCAATTCAACCGCTTTCGCTCCAAGTCTGCTTGCGAGTACACGGTCGCACGCTGTCGGAGATCCTCCGCGCTGAGTATGACCAAGTACTGTCACACGTGTATCGAAGGAAGTCATTTCTTCGATTTGTTTACCGATTTCCACGCCGCTTCCGATACCTTCTGCCACAACGATGATGCTGTGCTTCTTGCCTCTCTCATGGCCGCGCTTCAATTTATTGACGATATCATTAATATCGAAATCCTCTTCAGGGATCAAGATAGATTCTGCTCCACCTGCAAGTCCTGCCCATAAAGCGATATCACCAGCGTTTCTGCCCATTACCTCGATTACATATGTTCTTTCATGGGAAGTAGCTGTATCGCGGATTTTATCTATTGCTTCGATAACAGTGTTCAAGGCTGTATCGAATCCGATCGTGAATTCTGTTCCCGGAATGTCATTGTCGATTGTTCCTGGAACCCCGATGCATGGGAAACCATGTTCAGTCAAGGCTTTCGCTCCCATATAAGAGCCGTCTCCGCCGATGACAACCAATGCCTCGATTCCATGCTTCTTCAATTGCTCGATACCTTGCAATTGCACTTCTCTTGATTTGAATTCAGGACAGCGAGCTGAGTACAGGGATGTACCGCCGCGCTGGATTATATCCCCGACAGAGCCTAGTTCCAGCTTTTTGATATCTCCCTCTATCAAGCCTTGATATCCTCTGTATATTCCAAACACTTCCAAGTCGTGGAAGATCGCTTTACGTACAACTGCACGAACGGCTGCATTCATGCCTGGCGCATCTCCGCCACTTGTTAAAACACCTATTCTTTTCATAACATTCACCTCAAAATATTATTATAATATAGGATTGCATATTTTAAAAACTCTGCCTGTATCCGGTTTACATATGTATTATGACTCCACCAGCCTGAATCAATCCTCACTTCATATATATTTCGGCATCCACTATAACATTTACCCATTTTCAGCTGTATTACTACATGTGAAACGATATTATAAATGGACAAGGATATGCCAAAGGAGGTTCTTTCACTACTGCTTCTACATTCTAGACCACTTTATTTGATTCGTAAAGACTGTATGTGAAGGAATTAACATTAATTCTATTTTTTCATTCACATCCCTTGAAGTATCATCCTTTTTTTGAAGTTATTTCAAATGAAAACAAGGTTTTATCTGACTTTTCTGACACAAAACAAGAAAAGACGCAGCGATCAGCTACGTCCTTATCTTACCTCTGAATATACATTTGAATACGAAAACTCACCCATTTGTTTGAATTTTTCGTAGCGCTCTGTAATTAGCGAATTCTTATCCTTCACCATCAGCTCTTTCAATGCCTCGGATAACGTTTGATCGATGAATGCTGCCTGTTTGGAAGGATTATGATGGGCACCGCCCTCTACTTCCTGAATCACTTCATCCACGATTCCCAATCCCTTCAGGTCGCGGGCAGTGATTTTCATCTGCTCTGCCGCCTGTTTGGAAAGAGAGGCATCTTTCCACAGGATGGCGGCGGCTCCTTCAGGAGAAATAACAGAGTACGTGGAATTCTCCAGCATGTAAATGCGGTCACCGACACCGAGTGCCAATGCACCGCCGCTCCCGCCCTCTCCTATGACAATGGTGATGATGGGAACGTTTAAGCCTGCCATCTCAAATATATTCTTCGCGATGGCTTCGCTTTGCCCTCTTTCTTCAGCCGCTTTCCCGGGATATGCACCCTTTGTATCGATGAAGCAAATAACCGGCCGGTTAAATTTCTCAGCTTGCTTCATGAGACGGAGTGCTTTCCGGTATCCTTCCGGATGCGGCATCCCGAAATTCCTGCGGATATTTTCTTTCGTATCTTTCCCTCGCTGATGACCGATGACGGTGATCGGCAGACCGCGATACATCGCAATACCTCCCACGATGGCTTCATCGTCTCCATAGCAGCGGTCGCCGTGACATTCGAAGAAATCTTCGAATAGATGCTCTATATATTCAAGGGTGGCGGGTCTTCCCGGATGACGGGCAATCTGGACTCGATCCCAAGGTTTCAGATTCTCATAAAGGCTTTTCTTGAGCTTCTCCAATCTTGCTTCCAGTTTGATGATCTCCAAAGAGAGATCCACTTCCGCATCTTCACTGACTTTCTTAAGTTCCTCGATTTTTTTCTGGAGCTCCAGGACCGGCTTTTCGAATTCCAATTCCCCTATCATTTCAGTTCACCGCCCGAATTATGTATTTTAAGGATTGTCGCCAGCTTCTCTGTCAATTCCAAGCGGGAAATCACAGCATCCAGCTGACCATGCTTCATCAAAAATTCCGCACTTTGAAAATCAGCGGGCAGTTCTTCCCGAATGGTCTGTTCAATGACTGTTCGTCCGGCAAAACCGATAAGTGCCCCCGGCTCCGCAAGATTATAGTCTCCTAAAGAAGCAAAACTGGCCGAAACTCCACCGGTCGTCGGGTGCGTCATGATGGATATGAACAAGCCGCCTTCATCACTGAAGTGCTTGAGTGCAGCACTTGTTTTGGCCATCTGCATGAGGCTCAGGATGCCTTCCTGCATGCGGGCGCCCCCGGATGCTGTGAATATGAGGAAAGGTATTTTCTTTTCACGTGCCAATTCAACCGCATTGGTTATTTTCTCTCCCACTGCAGATCCCATGCTCCCCATTCGGAAATTGGCATCCATGATTGCTATGGCCACATCCATTCCCGAGATTTTACCGGTACCCGTGACGACAGCTTCATTCATTTGTGTTTTCAGACGATCACTCTCAAGCTTATCTTCATATCCGGGAAATTGAAGCGGGTTCACAGAAATAAGATGTTCGTCCATTTCTCGGAAAGACCCTTCATCCAAAGTGCATTCTATCCTTTCCTTCGCATTCATTCGAAGGTGATGACCGCAGATTGAGCAGACTTTCTTATTCTTGTTCAAGTCCTTCGTATACATGATTTTTTTGCATTCCGGACACTTTGTCATAATCCCTTCAGGGACATCCTGCTTATTTCTCTCGGTCGGAATAGTGGCGTACTTTTTCTTTTTTGATTTGGAAAATAGCTCTTTCAGCAAGAGGAGCCCCCCTTTATTCGTATTCTTGTATGAATCTTTCTCTTCCTAACTTTACATGAAGACACCTTTGGAAATTGTAGAAACATGTCAATCATTCATCGACATGTTTCTTATTTCCTCCATATAGGTCTTGACCGCTTTATTTATATCCCTATGCTTGATATCCCCCAATAAATTCAAGTAGGGCTCTTTCCTATGTATGTATGCTGAATCCCGGTCGTACGCAGCGATTGATGTCCAAATACGCCTCATTAGATGATTGTCATGAAGTGCGGCAATCCGTTGGAAGAAAGTATAATCATCGAAATCGGATTCTCCCGCCCAGTCAATGAACTCATCGATTTGTCCCGATGCCCCATCTCTAACAGCCAATGTCAGACAGTTGATTTCCATCATGTATTTCGTTTCTTTAAGCTTGGTTTTTGATTTCTCTTCTTGAAGGATGAATCCGCCAAGAAGTTCGACAAGCTGGTGTTCTTGGAAATCCTTGATGAATGTTCCTTCTCCTCTTCTTGTTTCAATCAATCCAAGAAGTTCAAGGGCCCGGAGCGCTTCCCTCACCGAAGATCTTCCGGCCTGCATACGTTCACAAAGTTCCCGCTCTGAAGGTATCTTATCACCGGGAAGCAGACCGTCTTCCTCGATCATCTCCTTTAGTTGCTCCATGATGCCCAAATAGACTTTGGAAGACGTTTTTTCGTTTCCGCTCACGGCGAATCAATCCTTCCCAATAAGAGCAAGTGCTTGTGTTTTCGCTTTGACTTCTTCAGGATCGACTTTGATTCTCGCCACACCTGTTTCCATGGCCGCTTTGGCCACTGCAGCTGCAACAGCAGGCGCAACTCTAGGATCGAAAGGCCCCGGGATGACATAATCGACATTCAGTTCATCCGGTTGAATCAGGCCGGCTATAGCTTCCACAGCTGCCATTTTCATTTTTTCATTGATGTGTGTGGCTCTTACATCCAGTGCGCCCCTGAAGATCCCAGGGAAGGCAAGGACATTATTGACCTGGTTAGGAAAATCGGAGCGTCCTGTTCCGATCACCAAAGCCCCCGCTGCTCTCGCTTCATCTGGCATGATTTCCGGCACTGGGTTCGCCATTGCGAATATGATCGGATTCTCATTCATCGATTGGACATTTTCAACCGTCAATCCCCCCGCAACGGAGACTCCGATGAATACATCCGCTCCTTTTATGACTTCACTGAGGGAGCCTTCCAGCCTGTTTCTGTTTGTGATCTTGGAGATCTTCTCCTTGACTTCATTCATTCCAAACGGTCTGCCTTCATAGATTGCTCCCTTGGAATCACACATGATGACATCCCTGACACCATAGGTGAACAGCAGCTTGATGATGGCGATTCCTGCCGCCCCGGCGCCGTTGGCGACGATTTTCACTTCGGACAGACTCTTGCCTGCGAGCTTTAAAGCATTCAGCAAGCCTGCAACGGTCACAATCGCCGTGCCGTGCTGATCATCATGGAACACGGGAATATTCGTTTCTTTCTTCAGTCTTTCCTCGATGACAAAGCAGTTCGGGGCTGCAATATCCTCTAGATTGACTCCTCCGAAAGTAGGTTCCATCAATTTGACAGTCTCCACTATCTTATCTATATCTGTCGTATTCAGACAGATCGGAAAAGCATCCACTCCCGCAAAGCTTTTAAACAGTACAGCTTTCCCTTCCATCACCGGCAGTGCAGCTTCAGGACCGATGTTGCCAAGTCCCAGTACGGCTGTACCATCCGATACTACAGCAACAGTATTGCCTTTCATGGTGTAGTCATACACCAATTCAGGTTTATCATAAATATCCTTGCACGGTTCAGCCACTCCCGGGGAATAAGCCAGACTTAAATCTTCCGCATTCTTCACTTCCACTTTGGAAACAGTCTCCAGTTTACCTTTATTGATACGGTGCATATGTAATGCCTGTTCTCTTAGACTCAAAAACATTCACTCCTTTTATTCAGAAAGAGTTGGCGCTTCAAACCCGGTTTTAGTGGTCTGACCACGCACTATTATATCTCACTATAACATACTAGAATATGTTGTAAAGATTAAACATTTGTAATAATCACATTTTCTTCTCCTAACAGAATGCCAAGTTCTTCAATCAAACTCTCGGCTGGATTCACCCAAGACCACATCGGCAACTGTACGGTTCTGTTTTCCTTTTCCAGATACAATTTAAGCCTCGTCCCCCCGGGATATCTTCGCATCAACTGTTTCATCCTCAGCAAGATATCTTGGCTGTGCTTCTCCTCCGCGACCTTCACATACAGTGTTTTCGGAGATTGTTCTCTCATGCCCTGCAGCTCTTCCCTTGTAAAAACGGCCTGCACCACAAACTGCTTCCGGTCCGCTCTCGTTTCAGTGTAGCCTTGCAAAAGAAGCGTGTTCCCCTTCACCAATACCATTCGATGATTTTTGTACAATGCGGGAAATACGACGGCTTCCATTTCATCACTTTCATCCGATATCGTCAAGAAAGCCATCTGCTCGCCTTTCTTCGTCCTGATCGTCTTCTCTTCAGAAATATAGACACCGGCAGCATACTTCTTTTCTTTCGCTTCCATCACCGTAAACAAAGGACTCGTACCGAAATAGGTGAATAATTCCTTTTGCGAAGAAACGGGATGATTGGAAATATAAATCCCGAGCACTTCTTTCTCTTTCTGCAGCTTTTCCTCCAAAGGAATAGGTTCCATCTCGACATACTTTGGTTTTAAGTTAAACTCGCTGCTGCTGAACAAATCATCTTTTTGAACGAGGTCCGCATGATCGGTCGCCACATCCAAACTCGCCAGAAGTGTCGCTCTGTCTTCTCCCCATTCATCGAACGCCCCTGCATGAATTAGGGACTCAAGCACTTTACGGTTCACTGAACGATCATCCACCCGGATGCAAAAATCGAATAAATCCGTGAAACGCTTTTCTTTTCGGTCGCGCAGTATCGCCTTGACTGCTGTTCCTCCGACATTTTTAATGGCAGCCAGGCTATATCGGATTCCTTCTTTTTCAGGCTGGAACGGATACCCGCTTCGGTTGATGGAAGGAGGAAGCAATGAGATATTCATTTTCTTCAGTTCCCTCGCATATTGGCCGATTTTACTGTCATTGCCAATCACGCTGCTCATCAAGGCAGCCATGAAATATTGTGGATAATGAGCTTTCAAGTATGAAAGTTGGTAAGCAATGAAACTGTATGCCGCAGCGTGGCTGAGGTTAAAGCCATAATTGGCGAATTTCACGATATAGTCATAGATGTCATTGGCTGTTCGTTCTTCATATCCTTGTTTCAGGCAGCCTGAGACGAATAGATGACGCTGATCGTTCAGCACTTCCAGTTTCTTTTTGGATACGGCCCGTCGCAGAAGATCTGCCTGCCCGAGCGAGAAACCAGCAAAACGCGAGGCAATCTGCATGATTTGTTCCTGATAAACGATGATTCCGTAAGTGTTTTCGAGAATCCCTTTCAGGTCGGGATGCAGGTAAGCCACTTTCTCCTCCCCATGCCTTCTTCTGATATAGGAAGGGATATTTTCCATAGGACCAGGGCGATATAAGGCATTGACAGCGACAAGATCTTGAAAGCGCTCGGGCTTGAGCTGCCTAAGCACCTTCTGCATCCCTTCGGATTCGAACTGGAAAATACCTGTTGTATCCCCTTTTGCGAGCATTTCCAATGTCTGTTGATCATCCATCGGAATGGCAGACAAATTAAAATCTCTTCCAGAGGCTCTTCTGATGGAATGCAGTACCCTTTCCATCAAAGATAAATTACGCAGTCCGAGAAAATCCATCTTAAGGAGCCCTAGTTCTTCGAGATCGTCCATCGGAAATTGGGTCAGATGTATGCCGTCATGCCCTTCTTGAATAGCGATGCTTTCGGTCAGCGGTGCATCACTGATCACCACTCCCGCCGCATGTGTCGACGTGTGGCGCGGCAATCCTTCAATTCTCATCGCTGTATCGATTAAACGCTTATTCAGCCCTCCAGCTGCGTAATATTCCCGCAGCCCTTCTTCCTCCAAAGCTTGCCCAATGGTGATTCCAAGACGCGATGGGACCATACGGGAAAGCCGGTCCAGCTCTGCCGCGTTCAATCCGAACACCCTTCCCGTATCCCTCAATGCCGCTTTAGCGGCGAAAGTCCCGAACGTAATGATCTGTGCAACATGCAGTTCCCCATATTTCTTTGCCACATACGCAATCACTTCGTCACGGCGAATATCGGAGAAATCGATATCGATGTCGGGCATCGACACCCTCTCCGGGTTCAAGAACCTTTCGAACAATAGATTATGCTCCATCGGATCTATATCCGTGATCTGCAGGACGTAAGCCACCATTGATCCGGCTGCGGATCCCCGGCCCGGCCCGGTCAGGATTTTTTGCTTCCTCGCAAACTTCATGAAATCCCAGACGATCAGGAAATAGTCACAGAAATTCATTTTTCCGATGATGCCCAGCTCATAGTGCAATCGATCGCGATAGGCTTTCGGTGCTTCAGGATATCGATGCAGAAATCCCTCCTCGCATATCTGGGCAAGCAATTTGTCCGCAGGGATATCCGATGGGTATTTCGGCAATAACCGCTGATGAAAAGGAATGGCCACATTGCATCGGTCGGCAATCCTGACAGTGTTGAACAAAGCATCAGGATGATCTCTGAAGATTTCAGCCATTTCACCGGCTGAAGGAAATGAATAGTCCTTCTGTCCCTCCGGGGTTCCTTCCTTGAATGTCGTACCCGCCCGCAGAGCTTTCACCACTTCATAGGAAAGGGCATCTTCTTTTTTCATATAACGAATCGGTTTTATGGCTGCGGTTCTTATGCCGGTTTCTGAAGCGATTGTGAGGATACCCTGTTCCACGGCAGCATCCTCCTTGAATCCTTGCAGAGCAAGATAGAAGTTGTCATTTCCGAACAATTCCGCAAAAGCAAGGGCTTGCTCGCGGGCCTTATCCGCTTCGCCTGCAGCAAGAAGTCCCTCGATCAGCCCTTCCCCGCCCGGTGTCGCGGCTATCAAACCTTCACGATATCCTCTCAGCCATCTGAGCGGAATCCCTTGCTTCGACTTCGTTTGGATACTGCTGCTTATTTTCAATAAATGATTGTAGCCTGTACCGTTCTTAGCCAACAAGAGCAGGGGATACGGCTCATCTTCATGGAGGACATCCGCCATGAGGCCGATAATCGGTTTCACACCTTGCTTCACGCAGACCTTATAGAAAGGAATTGCTCCATACAATACATTTCTGTCCGTCAATGCGATGCTTCTCATCCCTTGTTCCTTAGCCGCAGCAACCAATTGTTCCATACGCACCGTGCTGTCAAGCAGACTGTAAGCCGATTGGACATTCAAATGTACGATCTCCATTTGCCAACCTCCTGTCTTCTTCTATTTGCAACCCGTCTCCGGATACATTTTCCTTATTAATTGCTTATATTATAGTCCCTTTCGATATAAAAAGAAAATATGTTCGTACTCCTGTCACGCATGCTTGTCATACGCGGGACAACTTCATCATAAACTGGCAGAAGAACGTTTCAGCAAAGTCGGCTGGACCAATAGGAAAAGGAATGATTCCAATGAATGAAGCTTTTTTTCCGGCATTCATCAACAGCTTTTTCATATCGCTCGGAGTATTGCTTGGCGGGTCCCTTATAGGCGGACTGGCTGCTTTCTTCACCGGCCAGCCGCCTGTCACCACTGTCATACGCCTTTCTGAAAGCTTAAGGATATGGGCCATTGTCGCGGCCATCGGAGGTACATTCGATACAGTGTACAGCTTTGAAAGGGGCTTGTTCAACGGGGAAACACGGGATATCATCAAACAGATTCTCTGGATCCTTTCCGCACTCGGCGGTGCCCATACAGGCTCCATCTTGATCACCTGGATTTCCCAAGGAAATGCCTCATCATGAAAAGCCCGCAAATTTCCGGCCGTAAAGGCATGCAGCGTTTCCTCGCAGGAGCTGTTATCGGTGCATTCACAGCCTGGCTTCTATATTTCTATATGCATGGAACCATGCAGGAGGAACAGATTTTGACCATCCGGGAACAACAGAAAACCATCGAGAATCTGAAACGCGACATCGAAATATGGAAAAAAGAAGCCGAAAGTCTGAATGAAGAAACAGAAGAGCAGATTACGGTACATGAAATCCAAGTGACAATCAGCAACTTTCGCGATTTCAAACTGGATCTCCTCTCCGTATTGGAAGCACAAGAAGAAATAAGGAAAGATTTGAGCTCCCTTCTGACGAAAGATTTGGAGACCGTATACAAAGGAAAGCTGCTCATCCGCAAAACAATAGAGAACAAAACCATGGAGTTCAACAATAAGAAATATACCTTCGAAGTAAGTGAAATGATGTTCTATTCAACCATTTATATTGAAGTGAAGCTGAAAAGAAGCTGACAAGATAGACTTGTCAGCTTCTTCCACTCAGATGTATCACTCTGCCTCTTTGCCAGTACTGTGATTCACACAAGCCTTTTCCAGCTCTTCCATTACTTCTTCCATTTCCGCCCACGATGAGATGGAAGCCCCTGAAGCAAGCGGATGTCCCCCTCCGTTAAACTTACGGGCCACCGTATTGATGACAGGACCTTTCGAACGGAAGCGTACCCTTATACTGCCTTCATTCTCCTCAATGAAGAACACCCAAGCCTTCAACCCTTGCACAGAACCAAGCGAGCTGACCAAAAGGGAAGCCTGAGACGGGGTGACTCCGTACCGGTCCAATATATCCTTCGTGATAATCACCTTAGCGGCCGCACTTTCGGTAATTTCGAATTGCTGCAGGATATATCCGTGCAATCGGATCACTTTCTCATCCATTTCATACAGCCCGTCATACAGCTCTGTCCGGCTGAAATCATAACGAATCAGTTCTCCCGCATACTCGAACGTCTTTTCACTTGTGCTCGGATATAAGAATCGCCCAGTATCGCCGACAATTCCGGCATATAAGAATCGAGCTCCGGCATCATTCATCTTCAATCCGTCCTGTCTGCCGGCAAGATACCACTCATAAATCATCTCGCTGCATGAACTCGCTTCTGTATCAACCCAAAGAATATCACCATATGCATCATGATTCGGATGATGATCGATCTTGATGATTTTTTTTGCCAGTTTGTACCGCTGATCACTTACTCTTTCTTCATTTGCGGTGTCGCATACGATGGCGAGGGCATCTGCATATACCTCGTCATCCACATGGTCCATCCTGGCCAAGAAATGAAGCGATGGATCTTCCTCGCCTGCCGTATATACCCGCTTATCAGGAAAAGAAGCCTTAATCACCTCCGCAAGGCCGCATTGAGAACCATAAGCATCCGGGTCAGGCCTCACATGGCGGTGTATGATTATCGTCTGAAACTCTTTAATCGTTTCCAGAATTTCTTTTTTCATAATGGTCATCCCTTTCTGAACGGCATTCATATCATCCCGCAGGAACCCTCTGCTCAGTGCAAAAAAACGCATAAAGTTACAATCGTTTCCATTTCTGATACAATGATACAGGATAAGGACATGAAGGGGGACACACAAATGCCGGTCTTAGCATTTATCATCTTAGTTTCATTGATTTTCTATGTACTATATAAAGTAAGGTACTTTCGGACACGATTACCGATGGAACGAAAATGGCTGTCAGCCAAATCGTCTATCGCATTAGGTGTTTTTGTGACTACATTCGGCGTTAACAGATTGTTCCTGGAGAATAATACGGTAACCTATTTTATCTCGGCAGTGTTCATTATCGTCGGAGCCATCAGTCTTTATAGCGGAATAAGGGCATACCGTTTCTTCTTGCCGCTCGCCATTGATGAAGCGGAAAAAGCAAGAGGAAATGCCTGATCATATATGTACTGCCGAAGGATGCATAAATGATGCATCCTTTTCTTATGTCCGATCGAGCAGCTGGAACATCATCATTGCTTTCCCGACAAGTTTGCCTTCGTTGAAAACTTCAATATCGACTTTACCGAATTTACGGCCTGCCTCCAGCACTTTCGGAATGATTTGCAATTGGCTCTCGATCTGGACAGGCTTGATGAAATAAATCGTGATGTTCTCGACTACCAGATCTCCTCTCTTGTAATTCCGCAGCACACGGTTTGCGGCTTCGGTCACAATCGTTGTGAACACACCGTAGGAAATGGTGCCAAGATAGTTGGTCATCTGAGGGGTCACTTCACATCGATAGATTTCTTCCCCTTTTGTCTTTCCGTTCGCTTCAACAATCTGTGAGGCAATGACATCATCGATCGTTTCCCCGACCTGCGGCTGCCTTTGGCTCATTTGCATCGCCTTCAATACATCCTGGCGGCTGATGATACCCTTCAGATATTGGTGATTGTCGACGACCGGAAGCATTTCAATGCCTTCCCAAACCATCGTATGGGCAGAGGAAGCGACGCTCATTTTACCGTTGACGGTCATTGGATGCTTGGTCATTACCTTATCTATGGGAGTATCATCCGCATTTCCCATGATATCTTTCCCCGTGACAACCCCGATTACCTTATTATGCTCGTCCACTACCGGAAAACGGCTATGTGTCGTTTCTTTATTCAATGAATGCCAGCGAGCTATATCATCACCGCTCTTGAGGAAAGCTGTTGCATTCAATGGCGTCAATATATCATCGACTATAAGGATTTCCTTCTTGATCAATTGATCATAGATGGCCCGATTGATCAAGGTTGCCACCGTAAACGTATCATAGCTGCTGGAGATGATCGGCAGCTGCAGTTCGTCTGCTAATTTCTTCACATGGTCATCGGTATCGAAACCACCTGTGATCAAAACAGCGGCGCCGGCTTGCAGTGCAAGCTCATGGGCATTTGTACGGTTTCCGACGATCAAAAGATTGCCGGCGCCGGTATAACGCATCATTGCTTCAAGCTTCATGGCGCCGATTACAAATTTATTCAATGTTTTATGTAAACCATCACGCCCGCCAAGAACTTGTCCATCAACGATATTCACAACTTCCGCATATGTCAGCTTCTCGATGTTCTCTTTCTTCTTCCGTTCGATTCTGATTGTTCCGACACGCTCGATCGTACTGACATAACCTTTGTTCTCGGCATCTTTGATAGCCCTGTATGCTGTTCCTTCACTTACGGTTAATTCTTTGGCGATTTGACGAACCGAAATTTTTCCCCCGACCGGCAGATCGTCTATATACTTCAATATTTGCTCATGCTTTGTAGCCAAAGCTCTTCACCCTTTACAGAAATCCATTTTTCTTTCATTATAAATGGAAAGAGCCGCATAAGACAAATATCCCATCAGCTGCCGTACGCTCTTTTTCTAGCATTTCTTTTTTGGCCGACCTTCCGCTTTGCGGCTTTCCGGCTATTCGAACCGTAAAGAAACCCGGCCATATTCCCTGCCGCCGCGCAAAAAGCGAAACCCAGCCAAGCAAAAACAAAAACATTCTCCATCATCCCTCCCCCAAGCTGCAGCCTGGGAACCGCTTGATACAACAGCAGCATCACCAGCAGGAAACAAAGCAAGTAGCGCTCTCTCATCATAATCACCCCCTGTTTTCATACATATGCACATCGAAACAAAAAAAGAAGCCATGCCGCATTAGGCATGACTCAGCTGATCCAATTATAATTCGATTGATTCTCCGGCCGACAGTACCTTGCCCTTATTGTCCGGAAGCAAGGAAATAAAATGATGAGGATCCTGCTGGATCGGCGGGAATGTATTATAGTGGATCGGCACCGCAACTCTTGGGTTCAGGAATTCCACGGCCGCCGCCGCATCATCAGGTCCCATAGTGAAATTGTCCCCGATCGGCACGAACGCCACATCGATCGGGTGCCGTTCGCCGATAAGCTTCATATCGGAAAATAAAGCCGTATCCCCCGCGTGATAAATTGTTTTTCCTTCAGCCGTAAAGAGAACACCAGCGGGTTGTCCGCAATATATCATTTGCTTATCTTCCGTTTCAAAGCCTGAACCATGGAAGGCCGGCGTGAACTTCACCGTTCCGAAGTCGAATTCCTTCGCTCCTCCTATGCTCATGCCATGTGTCTTCTCCACACCTTGCCAGCTTAAGATTGTCGCCAGCTCGAAAACGGAAACTACTAAACAGTCATGCTTCTTGGCGATTTCCACCGTATCTCCAACATGGTCATTATGACCATGCGTCAGGATAATCACATCTGGTTTGACGTCCTCCACTTTAAGATCCGTCAAACCATTTCCTGTGATGAATGGATCGAACAGAATAGTCTTCCCGTTCGTTTCCACCTTAATTACCGAATGTCCATGATACGTGACTTTCATTCTATCAAACTCCCTTCATGATTTTCCTGCCTACACAATATACCCTGTTACCCGTTCCGGATAACCGTTTGCAAATTCACAATCTTGCTGTTAAAGTCATTATAAACCATTAGATTCAGGGGGCCTATGAAATGAACAAAAGATTGATCAAATTCCGAAGCTGGTTGCAGGAGAAGGATATTCCCGCAGCCTTCATTACATCCACAGAAAATGTATTCCATCTTAGCGGCTTCTACAGCGACCCTCATGAAAGATTATTGGCTCTTGCCGTTTTCCAAGATGCAGAACCGATCTTGATCTGCCCGCAAATGGAAGTCGAAGATGCAAAGAAAACTGGCTGGAACAGTGAAATCATCGGATATACGGATATCGAAAATCCTTGGGAAAAAATAAAAAAATCGATTGATGCCCGAAATATCACCGTACATACCGCAGCAGTCGAAAAAGAACATATGAATATTGAAAGATACGAACAGATCCAGACATTCTTCCAATCTCCTTCCCTCATCGCAGCAGAAGATAAATTAAGGGAGCTGCGAATGATCAAGGACGAAGAAGAGCTGTCGATTTTGCGTGAAGCTTGTCAGCTGGCCGACTTTGCAATCGAGGTCGGAGCGAATGAAATCAAAGAAGGCAAAACCGAGATGGACGTCCTCGCAGCCATCGAATATGAACTCAAGAAAAAAGGCGTTAACCAAATGTCATTCTCGACGATGGTCCTTACAGGTGCAAATGGAGCTTCACCTCACGGCACACCAGGCAGCACAAAAATCAAAAAAGGCGACCTCGTCCTATTCGACTTAGGTGTAGTACATAAAGGATATTGTTCAGATATCACAAGAACTCTGGCATATCATGATATCGACGACAAACAAAAAGAAATCTACGATACTGTTCTTGGTGCCCAATTAGCCGCTCTTGAAGCAAGTAAACCAGGTGAAACATGTGCAAATGTCGATTTGGCCGCAAGAAAATACATCGCCGACAAAGGATATGGAGAGTACTTCCCCCACCGTCTAGGCCATGGACTTGGTATTTCCGTACACGAATACCCTTCATTGACCGAAACAAATCAGCTCAAACTGCAAGAAGGCATGGTTTTCACCATTGAACCTGGAATCTACGTTCCTGGAGTTGCGGGCGTAAGAATCGAAGACGATGTGTATGTCACTGCAAGCGGAACAGAGATTTTGACAAAATACCCGAAAACACTTCAAATCATAAAGTGAATCATTTATGGAGACAGTCGGCGCTGTCTCCATTTTTTATGCAATTTATGCCGCTTTAATAAGCGTTATTTTGATGAACAAAATGTGTCAAAATTCCAAAAACACTGCTTTTTCTATTTTTCGGAAATAAAACAAGGGGAAAAACTGTTATAATTATAAGTGAATAAGGAGGGAATAATCATGAGTTTATCTTATAAAAATGTCTTGGTAGCGGTAGACGGTTCACAAGAAGCGGAATGGGCTTTCAAGAAAGCCGTGGAAATGGCGAAACAGCATGACGCCAAGCTTGTGATCGCACACGTCATTGATACTAGAAACTTTGCAACAATCGAAGCATACGACAGAACGATGGCTGAACGATCCGAATCTTATGCGAAAGAATTACTTGAAGAATACAAGGAACATGCGCATGAAGCCGGTTTGGAACATGTCTCTGTCGTTGTCGAGTACGGATCTCCTAAGGTGAAAGTCCCTAAAGAGATTGCCAAGAAAAATGAAATTGATCTGATCATCTGCGGTGCAACAGGCTTAAATGCGGTGGAACGTTTCTTAATCGGTAGTGTTTCCGAGCATATCACACGCTATGCACCTTGCGACGTTTTGGTTGTCAGAACAGATAAAGCTGAAGATTGAACATAAATCATGAATAATGCTCCTGCACCTTATGACATAACCCTTATCGGTTAGCAGAACAAAAGCATCTTCAAAGAAGACGAAATTCTTTGGAGATGCTTTTTTCATGAGATCGATTGTTCCATATAAATACCCGCTGGACAGCAAAAAGGAGAATGCCCTATTCCAGGCATTCCCCATTCCTATCTTCCTCATTTTGCTTTTAGCAGCAGCTTGGCCTTTCCGATGGCAGCTTCCACTTGTGTAAAGCCAGTCCCGCCGGCACTGTTTCTTCGCTTCACTGCTTCGAAAGGGTCCAATGCGGTGTAGATGTCTTCATCGAATAGAGGACTTGCTGCTTGATATTCTGCCAAAGGCAGATCCAATAAATAGATGCCTTTCTCGATACAAACCAGTACCAGCTTTCCGACAACTTCATGTGCCTCGCGGAACGGCATCCCTTTGGAAGCCAAATAATCCGCCAATTCCGTTGCATTCGAGAAGTCGGAATGAACAGCTTTCTTCATCGACGCACTGTTGACCTTCATGGATTCGACCATGCCGCTGAAGATCTTCAGGGAACCCGTCACTGTTTTTACTGTATCGAACATTCCTTCTTTGTCTTCCTGCATATCTTTGTTGTACGCGAGCGGCAGCCCTTTGAGGACCGTAAGCAACCCGACGAGATTGCCATAGACACGGCCCGTCTTCCCTCTTATGAGCTCGGCCATATCCGGATTCTTCTTCTGGGGCATAATACTGCTCCCCGTCGCAAAAGCGTCGTCCAGCTCAATGAAACGGAATTCCTGGCTGCTCCAAAGAATCATTTCTTCCGCCAGCCTGGAAAGGTGCATCATCAAGATGGAACTATTCGACAGGAATTCCAGAATGAAATCTCTGTCGCTTACGGCATCAAGACTGTTCTCATAGATGCCCTCGAAACCGAGGAACTCGGCAGACATATGCCGATCGATCGGAAAGGTTGTTCCTGCCAGTGCGCCTGCACCAAGGGGAGAAACGCTCGTTCGTTTATAACTTTCCTTAAGTCTCTCCTTATCACGTTCCAGCATCCAGAAGTATGCAAGGAGATGATGTCCGAAAGATATCGGCTGTGCTCTCTGCAAATGCGTATAGCCGGGAAGGATCGTCTCCACATGTTCTTCCGCCTTTTTGAGCAGCGCTGACTGGAAGTCCTCAATCAGGGAGATGATTTCCTTTAGACGATTCGACAGATACAGATGCATATCGGTAGCCACTTGATCATTCCTGCTTCGACCCGTATGCAGTTTTCCTCCGACCGGCCCAATTTCATCTATAAGCAAACTTTCCAGATTGAGATGGATATCTTCCATACTCACCGAAAAAGTCAGTTGATCATCTGCTGCTTTTTCCTGTAAAGTCTTCAGACCTTGAAGGATCCTTTCTGTATCATCCGAGGATAAGATCCCTGTTTGGCCGAGCATCTTCACATGCGCCATGCTTCCTTCTATATCTTCCAATACAAGTTCCTGATCAAATGAAATGGAGGCCCCGAATTCATCGACCCATTCTTCAGCTGATTTCGTGAATCTGCCACCCCATAGTTTTTTCACACATTCACCTTCTTTGTATTGACGATGCTGTTGACTTTAGTTGGGAGTCCCCAAAGCTTAATGAAGCCGACTGCCGCACTATGATCGAATTGATCTTCCTTTGTATATGTCGCGAGTTTCTCGTCATAAAGGGAGTTATCCGATTTTCTTCCTTCCACAATCGCATGTCCCTTGAACAATTTAACGCGGACAACACCATTGACTGTTTGCTGCGTTTCCTTAATGAAGGCAATCAAGGCATCTTTTAGCGGCGAATACCATAAACCTTCATAAATAAGTTCTGTCAGCTTCTTCTCGATGATCGGTTTGAAATGGGCAACTTCCTTCACCAGCGTGATATCTTCCAATTCTTTATGTGCCTTTATCAAGGTCATAGCCGCTGGACATTCATACACTTCACGTGACTTGATGCCGACAAGTCTGTTTTCCACATGATCGATTCGCCCGACTCCATGCTTCCCAGCCAAAGTGTTCAACTCAACAATCAAATCAGCCAATTCATGCGGGACGCCGTTCAGCGCAATCGGAACCCCTTTGTCAAAAGTGATTTCAACCATGTCAGCGACATCGGGAGCATCCTCCAGACTGACTGTCAGATCATAAGCATCTTCCGGAGGAGCAGCCCATGGATCTTCCAAGATGCCGCATTCATTGCTTCTTCCCCAAAGATTTTGGTCTATAGAATACGGGCTATCCAATTTGATCGGAATCGGAATGTCATTATCTTGTGCATATTTGATTTCTTCTTCACGGGACCAGCTCCATTCCCTTACTGGAGCAAGTACTTGCAAGTCGGGATCTAATGCTGATATCGCAACTTCGAAACGGACTTGGTCATTTCCTTTACCCGTACAGCCGTGAGCAACTGCCACAGCACCTTCCAAATGAGCTACTTCCACAAGTTTCTTCGCGATAAGCGGACGGGATAGAGCTGATACTAGCGGATATTTTCCTTCATATAATGCATGCGCCTGCAACGCCGCAAGTGCGAAATCCTTCGCGAATTCTTCTTTTGCATCAATGACGTAGGATTGAACTGCTCCTACTGTCAATGCTTTATTCTTAATGAAATGAAGATCCTTGCCCTCACCGACGTCCAGACAGCAAGCCACCACATCATACCCTTGATCTTGTAACCATTTAATTGCAACGGAAGTGTCAAGTCCTCCGGAATATGCTAATACCACTTTTTGATTCGCCATTTTTCTTCCTCCCACGTATGAATAAAAATTCATTGATTGTTATTTTTATTCAAAATCTTATTTACTAATCTACCAGCTTTTCTCTCTTTTGGCAAGGGGAATAGCCTTAATTTTTAGTAAATTATTTATATTTTTGCATATTTATATGATTAGTATGATAAAAAGGAGCTTTTCCCCAGGCTAATGTCTTCTTATCCCCAGAGTCTAGGTATTTTCGCAAAGTGTAAATGCCTAAAAGCAAAATTATTTATTTATATTCTATTACCATTTATCCGTAGTGTTCACGTTATTATAAGAAGAAGACAACGTAAGCTGAGAGGCGAAAGGAGAACTGCAATGGAAGGAAAATTTTTTCACTTTAATGCCAGACTTGGCATCCCTGTCCCGAACCTTCAGAAAGAATGGGACAACTATTCCGCGGAAGAACAAGAAAAAATAATCTTCCGCTGGGAGTCCATCCGCGGAAACATACCAGACCGGATCAAGACACTAGAAGAAGGAATCAATCACAAACAAGAAAAACTGTATCAAGAAGAAAGCTTCACCAAAAGCTGTAAACTGAACGACGAAATCGCAGAGCTGGCATCCATCATCAATGACCTATGGCTTCTATACAGAATGGATCAGCACATTGAAAGCAAGCTGCATAAATAAGGGTGCCGGCATTAACTGCCGGCACCCTTATCTTTATTCAATTCCTTTACACAATGAGCAAGTTCAGGAAGAATCAAACGATCCATCGCAAGCTGGACGGCTCCTGTTGAACCGGGAGTCACAAAAATCACTTTCCCTCTTGCCGTTCCGGCCACTGCTCTGGACATCATCGCTGCCGATCCAATTTCCTGAAAACTCAACATCCGGAACAATTCACCGTATCCAGGCAATTCCTTCTCCAAAAGGCTTTGCACCGTGTCCACTGTAATGTCCCGGGTCGAGATGCCGGTTCCTCCATTAATCAGGACGGCATCGACATCCTTTCTCTCGAATGCCGCATACAATGCTTTCAATATGCTCTCCGGCTCATCCTTCACAATATTGTAATCGGCCAACCCGAAGCCTGATTCATGCAGCATCTCAATCATCCGTCTGCCGCTTTTGTCCGTTTGCTCCGTTCGTGTGTCGCTGACGGTAAGGACGGTCACTTTCACCGATTGTCCGGATAAATCCTTATGCTCCAGAACGCTCATTCCTGATTACCAAGCTTCTCCTGTAAATAGCGGTGTTTATAGAAGTGATGCGCGAATTCGCTGACTCTCTTCGTCATTGCGTAATTACTGCCGGCAGCGATTGCCATGCTTACGACAGGAAGCCCCTGTACTTTCTTTTTCCTGAACAGGCCTACAGCCATATATTTCATGACTTGCTTCACCGGTCGCTCAAACCAGCTGCTGTCCGTTAACGCATCATCTCCATCGAAGAAATAAGATTGTCCGGAATCGCCAATGACTTCCTTCAATTCCTCAAAACCTCTATAGTGTAACCTTTGAGGCATCGCTCCTGCATGGAATGCCTTCAATGAAATCATCATTTCTTTTGGTGTATTCACTTCGTATCCATAACACATCGCAATAAGCTGAACCAGCCGCAAATTGATCAATGTCAATGCAGGCAAATCAGCCGCAGTGAGGACTGCTCCTCCCATTCCGCTTACGCCTCCTTGGGCAAAGGCATACATTCGATGTCTTGCGATCTGCTGCTTCGCTATGTATTGGATCTGATCAGCGGACAGCCTCTTAATATCTTGTATTGTCTCAATATCTTCATTGAAAATTCTTGCCGCCGACAAGATGCGGTCGCGAGATTCCACCTGGAACTCGGATCCTTGGATGAGCGCATGAAGATGAAACATCATGTTGTCCAGTACTGATAAAAACTCTTTCCTGTATTCCTCCGGTATGGCAGCAAACCCGGATGATACAGCTTTATCATAGATCATTTCGAGATCGGTCGGCTCATAGCTGTATAACTTATCTTCCCAAGCCTTCACTTCCTGGTACATTACCATTTCCCTCTTTGTTAATGACATCTGCAACACTCCTTTACATCTGAATTGGACGGTCCGCTTCAGTATATCATAACAAAAAGACAAGGAAATCCATAATCCCGGCTGGGGAATTATGCAATGACTTTATTTGAAATACTGTATACATCCCGCGCGATCATCACTTCTTCATTTGTCGGAATGACCATGACTTTCACAGGTGAATGAGGATAATTGATAAAACGGTCTTCACCCTGCAGCTTATTGAGTGATGGGTCCCAGTAGACGCCCATGAATTCCAGGCCGCTCATGATCCTTTCCCGAATCGACGAGCTATTCTCGCCGATTCCTGCCGTGAAAATGATGGCATCCACCCCCGACATACGTGCTGCATAGGAACCGATGTATTTATGTATCCTTTCAGCAAACACTTCCAGAGCAAGCAAAGCACGTTCGTTTCCTATCTTTGCCTCCTTTTCAATATCACGCAAGTCGCTGGAGAAACCGGATACCCCAAGTAAACCGCTTTTCTTATTGAGCAAATGGATGACTTCCTCTGCATCCGCTCCTGTCTTTTCCATTAGATAAGGCAGCAAAGCCGGATCAATATCACCTGACCGCGTCCCCATTGTCACTCCGGCCAGAGGAGTAAAGCCCATGGATGTGTCAATTGATTTTCCGCCATGGATCGCGGCAATGCTCGCTCCATTTCCGAGATGACATGATATCAGGCGCAGGGACTCAAGCGGTCTGCCGAGCATTTCCGCGGCCCTTCTTGAAACATATTTATGGGATATTCCGTGAAACCCATATTTACGGATACCAAATTCACTGTAATATTCATAAGGCAGGCTATATATATAAGAACTCTTCGGCATTGTCTGATGGAAAGCCGTATCAAAGACGGCGACGGCAGGAACATCATTCAATACCCGCTTGAACGCTTTGATCCCTGTCACATTGGCAGGGTTATGAAGCGGCGCCAGTTCAGAAAGCCTTTCAATTTGGCTGATCACATCGTCTGTAATTAAAACAGAACATGTGAAGATTTCACCTCCATGAACCACACGGTGCCCCACCCCATCTATTTCACTGAAGTCTTGGATGACGCCATATTTGATCAAGTTCTGCAAAATGATTTTCACCGCAGCTTCATGGTCACTAATATTTAAAAATTCAGTCTTCTTTCCTTCATCGGCATGAATGGTGAAAATCGCATCGGTGAAACCAATTCTCTCAACCATTCCTTTAGTGATGACTTTTTCACTCGGCATATCGAATAGTTGAAATTTAATGGATGAGCTTCCTGCATTGATGGCTATAATCTTAGACACTGATGAACGCCTCCGTCTCGACAAAAAGTGTTTTAAAAATAATATCCTTCTGTACTCATTTTTTCTACTACTATTAAATCACCCGAATATTTGTTTTTCAATATGTAAAACGCTTTCTTTTCGTCTATTCTGATTCTTTCACCAAACTGTTACAATCTTTTATATAATATTTCAAAACAGGGATTATGCATCCATATTTTACTCACTTCCTGATACCTTCCCTTTTCAGAAGGACCGTCAAACATGCACTCCCCTTGGATGCAAAGAAGGGCTCCCCCAATCGGGAGAGCCCTGTCTTTTATCCTTCTGTCCGGAACCATTCATCCATTTGTGAAAGGATGCTTTGCATGGCAGCACTGTCGGACAATTTCGGAAGCTGTACGAGCAATGCCTGTTTCGGTGCAGAGATTCCTTCTTTTTTCTTACGGATCATCAATACACTCTTAGCTGACTGCTCACTCTTGAATAAAGAGGAAGGCAGTGCGATAAGACCTTGTATATAACATTCTTTCTTCAGGAAATCACGCAGGAGCCCGCTTTGTTTCGATTCAAAAATACTATTTGGGACTAGGAACAAGCCTCGACCGCCAGCTTTCAGATGTCTTACGCTCTGTTCGATGATCAGATGATGTGCATACGTCTTTTCATCATCTGCCTTCACTTCATACTCAGCTGCCGTGACATCATCCGGGTAATAGCCTACCGGCAGATCTGCAACGACGATATCCACCGGATCAACCATAAGCGGCTTGATGCTGTCTCCATTATAGAATTCAACCGGATATTGAAGAAGGTTCGCGCCGCTATATGCAAGCTTCACCAAAAGATCGTCTACTTCACTGCTTATACTGATCAGTTCTTTATCTTTGAATTGGCTCATGATGGTGAAGAGGAGATTTCCCGTGCCCCCGACTGGATCTAGGATCCGGAAGCTGCTTTGTCCATCCGTACACTTTCTCACCAGATAACTGAGGAATAATCCGATGGAATCCGGAGTCATTTGATGGTTGGGCTGAATATTCTGTTTCATCCCCTTTAAAATACATAGCTGATATGCTTTTCTTTTTGTTTCATCATCCAAGTCCATGAATGATACTGTTTCATATATCTTCAGAAGACGTTTCTTGGACATTTCACTTAATTCATCCTGAAGGACATCTCCTTGAAAAATATTCTCTGCTGTTTCAGCGATTGCCTCCAAATAGGTGCAATGGCATTCTTTTTCTATAATGGCCGCCGTTTCATCCAACATCTGAAAGGCTTTCTCCATGTTTTCCAATTTCACATTAAAACCTCCATTCCACTCCCTACATATTTTACATATGGATCCGACTGCATACAATAGCGGCTTTGATTCCACTAGTATGATCCCCGTACCGCAGCCAAGACAAAAGCTGGACTTGCCGTAAGCAGCTGCTTACGGCAAGGCCAGCTTATATCATTCTTACTTCGCTTCTTCCGCTGCTTTGATTGGTGCTTCATAATCCGGATGAGTCGTAGCTTCGCTTACATATTCTGCATATACGACTGTATTTGAACGATCCAGAACAAATACCGCACGGGCCAATAAACGAAGTTCTTTCATTGCAACACCGAATGCTTTACCGAAAGATAGATCCCTATGATCCGATACCACTTCGACTTTATCGATTCCTGCAGCTCCGCACCAACGTTTTTGAGCAAATGGAAGATCGACACTCACAGTCAGAATCTTGACGTTATCCAACCGGGACGCCTCTTCATTAAATCTTCTTGTTTGTGCATCGCATACACCGGTATCTAAAGATGGAACAACCGAGATGATTTTGACCTGTCCTTCATAATCCGAAAGCTTTGCCTCCGATAAATCATTTCGCAGGACAGTGAAATCCGGTGCTTTTTGCCCGACTTTTATTTCTTCCCCAAGCAATGTTACAGGATTTCCTTTGAAAGTGATGTTAGCCACTGTAATCTCTCCCCTCTTACAATCCGGTTTATTTATTTTATATGTCCATTTCTAAGTATGTACATTTATATTTTATGCTTTTTATTCATACTTTTCAATCATTTGCTCCATTCGGGAAATTATCGTCTTTCCCTTGTTTGTTCCCTTTCGAAAGCATCGTCTGGATTTTATCCACTGCCGCAGGCGCCATGTCCATCATTTTCTCCAACAGATGCGTCTGCTGATCCATATGAAGCAGATGGACTCCTTTTGAATTGACGATCAAGAAGGCCACCGGTGTGATGGATACACCTCCGCCGCTTCCTCCGCCGAACGGATGTGCAAGACGCGTCCCGCTTGTCCCTGGTGCATGAAGTTCACGTTGTCCCGAGAACTCACTCCCCCCTGCAGCAAATCCGAACCCCACTTTGGATACCGGCAAGATCACACTGCCATCAGGTGTTTCCACAGGATCGCCTATAATTGTATTGACATCTATCATTTCCTTGAGATTTTCCATTGCCGCATTCATTAAGCCTTCTATCGGATGTTCTGACATTTTGTATTTCCTCCTTCTCAAGCTGATTGATCGCTTTGATTCTTCATTTTATCCGTTGAGAGCAATTTCGGATTACCGCCCTTCCAACGGGCGAACAGACGTATTGCTGTTACGATAGCATGCCCTACACGGAAGCTGATTATACAATCGAAATCAATCATTAGACACTTTACCGAGAAACACGGTTCAGCGGAGAACTTCGGCTCTCTTTTCACATTCATGCTTTGATGAAGGAAGGCTTGCATGAATCCCAAAAGTGTCCAGACGCCTCCTGAAAGCTTACCTGTTTGAGCCGCATCACCGGTTCCGAATGACGTTGACAGTTCAAAACGATGCACAGCCACTCGCTTTAGGAAGCGCTTTAAGATCGGCTTCATTCCCAAGAATCTTTCAAGCGACATATCCATATCCGTATTATTCAATCCGGTCTTCAAGTTTTCCTGAACCTTTCTCCTCTTTTTCTTTTTCTTATCTTCCATTTCTTCTGCTTTTACCCCGTCCTGACCTTTTTGAAGTTTGTTGACAGGGAAATTCCAGTTCTTTCTGAACAAACCAAAAAGACCTCTGCAACGAATCGTCAGACGACCATTTCCGCTGTCACGCTTATACCCTACCGTGAATCGGACGGAGGAAATGAGCAATAGCGTCACCAAAAGGAGCACGATGCCTAATACAATCATGACAATCTTCATATGAGTCACCCTTTCCTCCATCCAGTGTCGGCAAAACAAAAAGATTTAAAACAAAAAAAAACCAGCATAAGCTGGTTTTAACGTTTTCTTTCCATGATGACACTCGTATCAGCAAAAATATCATGGAGTCCTTGTTTCTTAGGAAGAAATCCAACCAAGAAATAGAGGACTAGAATCGTTTTGCTGATGTATCTTCCGATAAATTCCCTGAAAATGATTGTCATCCAAGATAAGCCATCTTCTTTCAGACTGACCACCTTGAGCCCGAAAATCATTTTTCCGAGTGTTTGGCGGAAGTATTTCGTCATAAGAACGAAATACAGATAAAAGATGATGGCCGTCCCGATATTGAGGGCCGAGAAAAAGGAAGGATCATGTATCACTCCCATCGCTTTGAGAATAGGCTTCAGAAGGATCCTTGTGATACTTCCGACCACTATCAAATCAATCAGATATGCCCAGAACCTCAACCAAAATCCCGCAAACTGAAGACCTTCGGACGGGCGGGCTTGATCGATATCGGCTTGACTCGATAAAGTATCCGTTATGGATCGGCTCTCCCCTGCAATCGTCGGATTTTCCTCTATGCTGCGCTCATCCTTTGAATGCGGCAATTCTTCTTTCGGAACAGAATCATGCTCTAAAACGGATTCAGGCTCCTGCATCCCATTATGCTCACGGCTTTCTGTCTCAGACCGCTCTTCCAAGTTCACCGGCGTTTCTGTCTCTGCTGGTATATCTTTTTCCCTTTCTCCATCGGGATGAATGGACTCTTTTCTTTCTGTCATTGCCTTTCCCCCTTATTCTGTATATAAATACATCAATCTTGGTGAATTAGGTTGAGATACCGAACTCAGAAGGCTTGAGAGATCCCGCTCATTTCCGAACAGCTTTTGTGCTGTCATCGTGAACAAAGAATCGAATCCGATGGAATCCGTATACTGGACGACCATTGCATCCTCCAAATTCAGATCGGCCGCCATTTCGGCAGTGACGTCTTCAAGATAACCGAATTCGTCGATCAGCCCGTTTTCCTTGGCTTGACGTCCGTCATAAATACGGCCGTCGGCAATTGATTTCACCTGTTCTTCCGACATCCCTCTGCCTTCCGCAATGACCGCTACGAATTGTTCATAGGAGTTATCAATCATGTTCTGCAGGATTTTCCGTTCATCCTCCGTCATTTCCCGATCCCCTGATAAGATATCTTTATACGGTCCGCTTTTGATCGTGACCGATTCGATTCCTATTTTCTCGGTCAATTTCTCGTAGTTGTAGCTTTGCATGATGACACCGAGTGAACCAGTCAATGTTTCAGGACTCGCATATATACGGTCCGCAGGAGCTGCTATGTAATAGCCTCCGGATGCGGCGGTTCCGCCCATAGAGATATATACCGGCTTTTTGCCTTCTATTTGGACTTCCTTGATCTTGTCGTGTATCTCGGCACTTTCCACAACACCGCCTCCAGGTGAGTTGACGCGGATGACAACGCCTTTGACAGCACTATCCTCTTTCGCGGATTCGAGCTTCCCAAGGAATGCTCTATGGTTATAGCCGGTCGTTCCCAAAAGCGAACTTGTATCGCCGGTATCCTGGATGACACCTTCCAGTTCCAGCACAGCTATTTTTTGATTGCTGTCCCCATCTTCAATGACTTCCTCTGATATTGTGCTTTCCGAATATGTCAAGAAACTTTCCTCTTCCTCACCGAAACTGAAGAAAACGGAAGATGCAATCCCCACAACAGCGGAGACAAAAAATAATAGTGCAGCGATTCCAAGCGCTGCCCATCTTTTAACGGACATACTGTAATTCCTCCTTTTGTTTACGCCTCACCGTCAATCATTCACGCAGCCACCGGATGATGGTACAATAAAAGATATAGAGTATTCCGTTAATTATACCGATCATCCACTAAGGAGTGAACATATGCAAACCCGCCGAAACGTCTATCTCTATCACCATAACAGTCTCGATACTCAAAAACTGCTCGGACCGATTCAAGCACTGGCTGAAGAAAATCATTTTCGTATCGTATCAGATTACAATGAGGCCAATATAATTGTCAGTATTGGAGATGACGGCACTTTTCTTCAAGCTGTCCGGAAGACCGGCTTCAGGGATGATTGTTTATATGCCGGTATATCCGCCAATGGGAAACTTCATATGTATTGTGACTTTTCTTTATCCGATAGAGATACAATTATGCAAAACTTAAACAGTGAAGAGATAGAAGTACGCAAATATCCGATTATTCAAGTAACATTGGACAAACAGCCTTCTTTCTACTGTCTCAACGAATTAAGTATCCGTTCATCCATCATTAAGACCTTTGTGCTTGAAATTTTTATCGACGACTTGCATTTTGAAACTTTTCGGGGTGACGGCATCGTTATTTCCACTCCAACCGGCAGCACCGCATATAATAAATCCATGAACGGAGCAGTGGTTGATCCTTTACTTCCATGTTTCCAGGTCAGCGAACTGGCCTCCTTAAATAATAACATTTACAGGACATTGGGTTCATCTTTTATACTCAGCGGTTCCCGGAAATTAACTTTAAAGATCGGGGATTCCATGAATACCAATCCGATCATCGGTCTCGATAATGAAGCACTTGCTGTGAACGGACTCAAACAAATCGACATCTCCCTCAGCAGCAGAATGATCAAAACAGTCAAATTGAAAGACAATTCTTTTTGGGAAAAAGTCAAAAGAACCTTCCTATAGAGCCCTGCACACAGCGGGGCTTTCATATGCTCTTTTTCTTTTTCGCTCTATTAAAGTTCTATGTTGATTTCCACTGCGAACGGACGCTTTCCGCGGGGCGAGCGGTGAGCCTCCTCCTTCGTGCGGGGTCTCACCCTGCTCGCTGATCTAAGCAGGAGTCGCCGTTCTCCGCTGCAATCACTTCTAATGAAGAGAAGCATTCGGTTTAACAAAAAACAACATTAAACGATAACAGAGCTAAAATCATAAGAAAATTCAAGGACAATAACAGAAGAACATTGTATGGAAACCGGACAATCTTATAAGCATATGATTTGATTTATCGAGTTTCCTATCCTACTATTTAATCGTACACGATTTAATTTGGAAAAAGATTGCAAGGAGGTTCTGATATGGAAACGGTTTATGACTACACAGTCAAAAAGACGAATGGCGACGAACAGTCATTGAAGGAATTCGAGGGTAAGCCGTTATTGATTGTGAACACAGCGAGCAAATGCGGATTGAGCCCGCAGTTCAAAGGACTTCAGGAATTATATGAGAATTACAGCGGCAAGGGACTTGAGATCCTCGGATTCCCATCCGACCAGTTCAACAATCAAGAATATGACAACATAGAAGAAACGACTGAATTCTGTCAACTGAATTACGGGGTCAAGTTCCCCATCTTCGCCAAAGTGGATGTGAATGGAGACAATGAGGATCCTTTATTCACTTACTTGAAGAAGCAGCAAAAAGGGATGCTCGGAAACAAAATCAAGTGGAACTTCACGAAGTTTTTGGTGGACCGCAACGGTAAGGTAGTGAAACGATATTCCCCGACAACAGAACCGGCCAAAATCGAAGAAGATATCCTGCAATTATTGTGATATCGGAGGGGCAGCATGAAAGATTTTTTCACACTTGATAAGCAGCTATGCTTTTCCATCCATGAAACGGCCGGCCTTTTCACGAAATTGTATCATTCCGCTCTTCGGCCGTTCGGCCTGACATACCCCCAATATGTCACTTTGCTTGCATTATGGGAGAAAGACGGAGTGACACTGAAAGAACTCGGAAGCGGTCTGAACCTCGGGACAGGCACGCTTACCCCTATGGTGACCCGGCTTGAGAACAACGGGTGGGTCCGTAAAGAAAGATCAAAGCTTGATGAACGGAAAACGTATATCCATCTCGAACAAAAAGCGATCGATCAGAAGGATAACATTACAGAAGCCATACAGAAACGATTCCAGACTTGCCATATTGAAGAAAACGAATATAAACTCCTTATGGAAGGTCTTGCCGGTCTTAAGGACAAATTGAGAGTAGCGGACTTAGGATAAAAAAAGAGGATGCCCCATACAGGGACATCCTCTTTAGTGAATCAAGCGAATACTTGATGCCATTCCGCTTTTTTGGAGAGCATCTCACGCGCAATCTCTTTTGCGCCTTCCAGGCTGTGGCTTGCTGCCCAGCCGCATTGCACTTCATTGCAGGCAGGCACTTCGGTCGCTT
Source organism: Bacillus sp. (in: firmicutes) (assembly GCA_045576475.1). GTDB lineage: Bacteria > Bacillota > Bacilli > Bacillales > DSM-1321 > Bacillus_AD. The sequence continues at coordinate 93,795 of JAZNGP010000006.1, forward strand.
CCAATACATCAGTCAATGTAAGTTCGAGCGTTTTCAGAATATCATCGAAATCATCATGGTTGATCACAGAAAGGTAGAATCCTGTCTGGCAGCCCATCGGACTGATATCAACGACATTCGAGGAATGGTTGCGGATGTTCTCCGCCATCAGGTGCTCCAGCGAATGAAGTCCAGGCATTTCCATATGCTCTTTATTCGGCTGCTTGAAGCGAATGTCATATTTATTGATGACATCCCCGTTGATGCCTTTCGTCACTCCGGCAAGGCGTACATACGGCGCCTTCACTTTTGTATGATCAAGGTTAAAGCTTTCCACATTCATTTTTTTCACCATGGATGTTCACTCCAATACGTATTAGTCGATAGATTTTCTCAAAGAATATACTATCCTATTATACACACAAACAAAGAAGCTTCCAACCCCGCTTCTGGTCACGGCTTCCTGATCAGCGCCTCCATCCATTCTTCCGCTTTCATCCGCTTTGCCCCCGCATGAGCATATTCGGGACGGAACAATGACGTCTTGATCGGACATGCGATCTGTTTCTGAAGCTTTCCCTGATCATCCGCTACTTCCACGACCATTCCCCTTTCCGCCAGCTGGGGATGATGATAGGCTTCTTCGAAAGACAAAACAGGTTCCACGCATGACTCCGATTGTTCGAAAACCGTCAGCCACTCATCAAACGTTCTGCCGAGGAACGCTTGTTTCAGCGCCTCCTTAAAGGCCAAGATATCGCTTTCCTTATTACTCATGCTCATTTCAAAGAGTTCCGGCCTGCCGATGTCTTGGCACAGCTGTCTGCGGAACGGCGGTTCAAGGCTTCCAACAGAAAAATATCTTCCATCCCGCGTTTCATAGTGCCCATAAAAGGTGCCTCCATTCAGTAATAACTGTTCCGGAAGCAGATCCTTCTTCCCGATGAAATGGAGCGGGGCGGATATAGCATTATATGAAAAAGTGCAGTCTGTCATGCTGATGTCGATCTGCTGTCCCTTGCCGGTATTTTGCCGGTAAATGACACTTGAGAGAATGGCAGCAACGGCATACATGCTGCCTCCCCCTATATCGGCCAATTGAGTCGCGTTCGGTCCGGGGCCTTGCCCCTTTTTGCCGGAATAGCCGCTTACTCCCGACAAGGCGACATAATTAATGTCATGACCGGGTTTATTCCTGTATGGTCCGGATTGACCGAACCCCGTCACCGAGCAATAAATAAGTTCGGGATTGATTTCCTTCAAGGAGTCATAGCCGATTCCGAGCCTGTCCATCACACCTGGACGAAATTGTTCGATCACTATATCGTATTCATGGATGAGTTCCTTCACAAGCTTGATGCTGTTTTCTTGTTTCAGGTCCAGCTCGATGCTTTTCTTGCCGCGGTCGAGATAATCGGTCAGCATTTTCGATTCTTCTGTTTTCGGCCTCTTCACACAGAGCACTTCCGCTCCGAGATCGGACAGCAACAGTGTCGCGAATGGTCCAGGAAGCAATGTCGAGAAATCAAGTATTTTCAATCCGGATAATAAGGTCATTGTTTCCACCCTTTCAATAATAGATTCCGAGATCATAATCCCTTTGCTGTTTCCTCTCTGCAGATGTTTTCTTACTGCCATACCGTTTAAAGGAAGACCGCTCCGTATCCCATCGCCCCCAAAATGACAAACGCCGGATGCACTTTCAGCGTCTCCATTAAAAGATAACTGCCAGCAATCAGGAATAAGGTCTGCCATAAACCGATTCCCTCATACGAGGTGAAGAAGAAGCCTAATGTCATCACTCCCAATAGGACAGCGATCGTCGGCCGGACATAATTGGTCATTCTTTTCACTTTCGGTGAATGTTTATACTTATACAAGAAGGAAAGCAGGACAATCATCAGGAACAAGGACGGTGCGACGGTGGCGAACACCCCGATTATACTGCCGATCACGCCTCCTTCTTGAAAGCCGATGTATCCCGCCATTTTTGTCGCGATCGGACCCGGGAGCGCATTTCCGATTGCCAGCGCTTCACTGAATTCAGCGTTGTCCATCCAGCCATATTGCTCGACAACTTCATTTTCTATCAACGGAATGGACGCAGGCCCTCCTCCATAACCGAGGATGCCGGGGATGAAGAATGCCAGGAATATATGCCAATAAATCATGATGCTCCCCTTTCCCCGCTGTCTTTTCCGGAACGGGACGGCGCATCCTTTTTCATGAGGGCCGCAATCAGCAGGAATGCGATCACTAATGCTGGATGAAGTCCAGCTGCTTCAATGATCAAAAGGCTGGCCGTTACAAGAAACGCTGCTTTCGGAAGCCCCAGTGATTCTTTCGATTTCTTCATGAAATCCAATGTCAGCACCGAAAGCATCACAAAGACGACAGGGACGACGGCAGCTGTCATCCCTTGCACCCATTCATATTGCTTGATTGAGGAGACCGTCGATAAGAGAAGAATCATGAGCAGGATTGTCGGAACGATCGTCGCCAAGACAGCATTGATCATTCCGAGAGGCCCTGCCACACGATGCCCGATATATCCAGCCATTTTCGTGGCGATCGGTCCCGGCAAGGTATTGCCGAGTGCCAGTACATCCGAAAATTCATCTTCATCCATCCATTTGTATTTACCCACAACTTCCTTATGAACAAGCGGGATAGCGGAAGGTCCCCCTCCGTAGCCAAGCATGCCTACACGGAAAAATGCTAAAAATATATGAAACTGCTTCATGTGATCAACCTTTTCTTATGTTTTATCCATCTGTTTTGTCATTCATCCATTCAACTTGCTGTTCACCAGGCAGCGATCGAGCCGTCGGTCCTCGATTCCGTTCCGCCAGCTAAGACACCCGATACCTTGTCCCTCCAGATGATCTGTCCTCTTCCGAAGCTGCCTGTATCGGCTGTGACTTGGATATCATGGCCTCTTCTCGCCAGAGCCTGTGCGATATGGTTCGGAAAAGCGGGCTCCACCATCACTTTCCTGCCCTCGATCCACTGCCATCTTGCGGCATCAAGGGCAGCTTGCGGATTGAGATGGAAATCGACGGTATTGCTGATGACCTGCAGATGGCCCTGAGGCTGCATATAACCTCCCATCACCCCGAAAGGTCCTACAGCTTCCCCGTCTTTTGTCAGGAACCCCGGGATAATCGTATGATACGTTTTCTTGCCTGGCTTCAGCGCATTCGGATGTTTTGGATCCAGCGAGAAATCATGTCCGCGATTCTGCATGGAAATCCCGGTGCCAGGTATCACGATACCGGAACCGAATCCCATATAATTGCTTTGTATATAGGAGACCATATTTCCTTCATCGTCCGCAGCAGCCAGATATACCGTCCCGCTTTTAGGCGGTGAGACGGGCTCCGGCAAAATGGCAGTTTCCCCGACGGACCTGCGCCTTTCTTCCGCATATGCTTCGGACAGCAATTCTTCCGTCGTATAGGGCATATCTTTTTCTTCTGTGATGAATGCTTTGCCGTCCGTATATGCAAGCTTCATCGATTCAATCAGTTTATGATATGTATCCGCGGATTCCTTTTCTTTCAAGTCGAAACCTTTGGCGATATTTAACGCCATCAAAGCGACAAGCCCTTGTCCATTCGGCGGAATCTCCCAAACATCGTAGCCCCTGTATGGAACGGAGATCGGCTTCACCCATTCCGCTTGATAACCTGCCATATCCTCAGCGCTGAGGAAGCCGCCATTTTCCTGAATGAAAGAGGTTATTTTTCCGGCTAATTCCCCTCGGTAAAAACTCTCACCGTTTGTAGCCGCAATCGCCCTTAATGTTTGAGCATGTCCTCCTGATGACCATAATTCTCCGATCTTCGGTGCTTTCCCTCCCGGAGCAAATGTCTCGAACCATGATGCAAATACATCATCGTTCCATGTCGAACGATACGTATCAAAGGCAAGTGACCAGAACTTCCCTAAAGTCGGACTGATCGGAAACCCTTCCTCCGCATAACGAATCGCCGGCTCCAACACTTCCTTCAAAGGGAGTCTGCCGAATCTGTCCGACAGGGCCGCCCATCCGGCCGGTGCTCCTGGAACAGTGATCGGAATCACTCCATGGACTGGCATTGATTCGATGCCCCTGTCCTTCAACTTCCCGATACTGATCGATTTAGGTGCGGGCCCGCTTGCATTCAGGCCATGGAGTTCGTCATTGACCCAGACAAGGGCAAATGCGTCCCCTCCGATTCCATTAGAAGTCGGTTCAACAACCGTCAGTGCTGCTGCTGCGGCAATTGCCGCGTCGATTGCATTGCCGCCTTTTTTCATGATATCAAGTCCTGCCTGGGCAGCTAAAGGCTGTGATGTCGCTACCATCCCTTTTTTCGCGAATACGGTGTTCCGCTGTGACGGATAAGGATGGTATAAGTAATCTGGCTTCATTTTTCTGTTCCCCTTTCTTACAGGCATAATGCTATCGGCAGATCTTCATCATTCACAACGAATATTAGAAAGTTATAAAGCTATCCCCGAAGGTCCATCCTATGGGACCTTTCCTTTTTTAGCCGGATAAAATGTTCTTCGCGATGATATTCTTCATGATTTCGGTTGTACCCGCATAAATGCTGGTCACAGCGATATCACGGTAGCGGCGTGCAATCTCGTATTCTTCCATATATCCATATCCCCCGTGCAATTGAAGGCATTCGGCAGCGGTGCGTTTCGCCATTTCGCTGATCCACCATTTGGCCATCGATGCCTCCTTCACGATATCGGCTTTCTGAAGATGTTTCTGTGTCAAGGAGTTGATATACGTCCTTCCAAGATCGATTTCTGTCGCCATTTCCGCCAATTTGAACTGTGTATTCTGGAAATCCGCGATCCGCTTTCCGAATGCTTTCCGTTGCTTTACATATTCGATCGTGAGCTTCAGCATTTCTTCCGCTTCGATCTGCGTCTGCAAAGCCACAATCAGCCGCTCCTGCTGCAGCTTCTCCATCAAGTAATAAAACCCTTTCCCTTCTTCCCCAAGAAGATTGGAGGCAGGGACTCTGGCATCTTCAAAAATAAGTTCAGCCGTATCCCCTGAATGCATCCCCATCTTATGCAGCTGCTTACCTTGTTTGAATCCTTCCGTTCCTTTTTCCACAATGAGCAAACTGATTCCTTGATGCGGTTTTGCCGCTTTCGGATCCGTTTTGCAGACGACCACCACATAATCGGCATTCGCCCCGTTTGTGATGAATGTTTTCTCTCCGTTCACAATATAATGATTACCCGCCTTTTTGGCTGATGTGCGGACACCTGCCAAATCTGAGCCTGCTCCCGGCTCGGTCATGGCGATTGCCGATATGTATTCCCCTGTCACGCTTTTCGGAAGCCATCTTTGCTTCTGCTCTTCTGTACCGTAAGAATCGATATAAGGTGTCACTATATCGGAATGAAGACAGATGCCGCTTGCCAAGCCGACACCGACCCTCTCCAATTCTTCCGCCAATATGAAAGAATAGGAGAAATCCAGTCCCAGCCCCCCGTACCTTTCATCCAGCCAAGGCATCAGGAAACCGCTTTCCCCAAGCTTCTGCCAAAAAGCTCTCGGAAATCCTTTTTTCTCTTCCCATTCCGTATAATAAGGATATGCCTCCCTATCCAGCATTCTCCTTAAAGATTTCCTGAATAAAGTATGTTCTTCCGTCAAAAAAGCTGCCTGCATACAAATACCCCCTTTTTGCCGATTGATTCATTTGTCGTTTCTTACATATTGTAATTCGTTTCCATACTGGTTTTCTCCTGCTGAACCAAAAAGCAATGCAGGATTCCATTTATGAATCCGCACACAAATAACGCCAAAAGCAGTGGAATTCCACTGGAGGAATCCACTGCTTCTATGCATGAACAAAAGAGAACACTTCCATATACTACCCGTCAGGAAGCTTCCTCCTGGTCTTTCTTGTATTCCTTTTCCCAGTAATCCGCATTTTTGATTCCTAGTGCCACCGGATCGAATACAGGATCTTTTCCTTCTTTCTTCTGTCTTTCATAATCCTTCAAGGCGATGATTGCCGGTTTCGCAAGGATCAGGATAGCGATGATATTGAGCCAAACCATGAGGCCGAGTCCTGCGTCTCCAAGCGCCCATGCGAGTTTCGCTTCCCTTGTGGCTCCGTAGAAAGTGACTCCGAGAAGGACGATTTTGAGAAGGAACATGAATATCTTGGAATTCTTGTTGCGGAAGAGATATGCGACATTTGTTTCAGCGATGTAATAATAAGCCATGATGGTGGTGAAGGCAAAGAAGAACAATGCGATTGCGACAAAGCCTGATCCAAAACCAGGAATGACTTCATCGACAGCCAACTGAGTATACATCGGACCAGGTTCCACTTCCCCTATTTCATTCCGGATGTATGTTTCATCCGGATTCTGTACATTGTAGGCTCCCGTGAACAAAATCATGAAAGCTGTTGCGGAACAGACGAACCAAGTGTCTATGTATACAGAGAAAGCCTGCACCAAACCTTGTTTGGCCGGATGCGAGACTTCAGCGGCAGCGGCCGGATGAGCGCCTGTGCCTTGGCCGGCTTCATTCGAATACAGCCCGCGCTTCACTCCCCACATGACTGCCATCCCGATCAGCCCTCCAAATGCGGAGTCCATCCCGAACGCACTTCTGACAATCAATGCAAATACGCCAGGCAGTTCGGTTATATTCATGGCAATGATCACAAGTGCCAGCAGCATATAGCCGAGCGCCATGAAAGGAACGATGACTTGAGCAGCATTTGCGATCCTTTTGACTCCGCCAATGATGATGAATCCCAATATGGCGATGATGATTGCACCGGTAAGGTAATTGGACATCCCGAATGCATTATTCATACCCTCGGCAATTGCATTTGCCTGAACCCCCGGCATCAGGACCGCCATGGCAAGCAATGCAGCCAAAGCGAACAAAATCCCGAACCATTTGATGCCTATCCCTTTTTCAATATAATAAGCCGGGCCCCCTCGATAAAGACCATCCTGTTTTACTTTGTAGATCTGCGCAAGTGTTGATTCGATGAAAGCACTCGACGCTCCGATAAATGCGATGACCCACATCCAGAAGACGGCCCCGGGTCCCCCGTATGCAATCGCAGTAGCCACTCCGGCGATATTACCTGTACCGACACGGCCTGATAATGACAGGGCAAGCGCCTGGAATGAAGAAACTCCCGCTTTTGAGCTTTTTCCCTGAAACATGAGCCTGATCATTTCCTTCACATGCCGAACTTGCAGAAAACGGGTTAAGATGGAAAATAAAAGTCCCACAGCAAGCAATGTGTAAATGACAGGTGTACTCCATAATATCTTGTCATTCAAAAACGTAACAAAAGCCTCCATAAAATTCCTCCCTCACGCGATGATTGAATAGTCTCAATTTTCATTATACTTTACTGTATAGTTTCACACAATATTCATATTTTCATCAATTGGTAATTTATTAGAATAGCATTCAGTCAGCTCCATAACAAAGATGAAGAACACCAGCCAAAAATATGCATCCCCTTATCAAGATGATGAAAGGGGATGCATATATGGAAAAGAAGGCCTTATCAATCGGCTTTCATAATTTTATTCGGGTTCAATAGATTCATCGGATCCATCACTTGTTTAATTTTCTTCATGACGTCATATGCCGGCCCATGCTCAAGCTCCTGATATTTCTGTTTACCGATCCCCACTCCGTGTTCACCTGTACAAGTCCCGCCGCGTTCAAGTGCATAGTTCACAATATGGGCATTCAATATATCCGCTTTCCTGACTTCTTCCGCATCCTGCAAATCGATCATCAGCAGCACATGGAAGTTACCGTCCCCTACATGTCCGACAATACCTCCATCAAGTCCCAGCTCCTCCACTTTGAGCCTGGCATCTTTGATCGCCCCTGCCAATTCGGTAATGGGAAGACATACATCCGTCACCATCAATTTCTTTCCTGGGAAACCATGGATGAACGCATATGCGAGATGATGTCTTGCTTCCCATAAGCGGTTTCTTCCGGCATTGTCTGTTTCATATTCGATTCCTTCACACCCGCATTCGGCGACAATTTCTTTAAGGAAGTCTACATCCTGATTCAAACCCGCTTCATTTCCATGGCACTCCAGAAAGAGAGTCGCCTTTTCCTTATAAGAAGTGTCACTGTATGTATTCACTTGCCTCATTGAAGGTTCATCCACGAGCTCGACCCGCGCAATCGGAATCCCGGCCTGCAGAATGGCAGCAACCGCATCCACAGCATTCTCAAGAGATGGGAATGCTGCCCTGGCAGCCATCACATGCTCGGGGATGCCAAACACCCGCACCGTGATTTCCGTGAAACAGCCAAGCGTTCCCTCGGAGCCTACAAAAAGGCCGTTCAAATGATAGCCTGATGAAGATTTGGCGGCCAAGTTTCCGGTATGGATGACTGTTCCATCCGCGAGCACCACTTCCATATCCCTGACCTGATCGCGCATGACTCCATATTTGACGGAAGTGGTTCCGCTTGCATTTGTAGCCGCCATCCCTCCAAGTGTCGCGTCGGCACCGGGATCGACAGAAAAGAACAAACCGTACTTCTTCAATTCCTTATTCAATTGAGATCGTGTCACACCAGGCTGGACCGTCACAAGAAAATCCTGCTCCCTGACATTCAGGATATGGTTCATCATTGAAAAATCAATCGTAATCCCTCCATCATCAGGGATGACATGCCCTTCAAGACTTGAACCAAGACCGAACGGGATAACGGGTATATGTAATTGTGCCGCTAATTTCATGATATTGACGACGTCTTCCGTTTTCTCGGGAAAAACAACAATATCGGGTGATTTTCCTTTATGATAGGATTCATCCTTTCCCCTCTGCATCCGGATCGTTTCATTGACACTCACTTGATTATCCTTCAAAAAACCGAGTAATCCTTTAACTGTTTCTTCCACGTTCCATCTCATCATTCCGCACTCCTATCCTTATGCCTCTTCTTCTGTTCTTCGTGAGGAAGCTGCTTTTTCCATTTGCATGGTAAAATACTGCCCATCCAATTATACACAATTATCAGAAAAGTATAAATAATATATTAAAAGCCATCGCCCGGATCCTCCATCAAAAGGTTCCATGCGACGGCTCTACACACGATGACAATGGGTACTCAATAACCTATCCTTTCACCAGCTTGGCTTCCTTCGCATCGACGTCCAGCCAATTCTCCAGCTTCCTTAAACCATAGGACAACACAAGAACAATGACCAAATAGTAAAGGCCGACCACCATATAAGTCTCGAGCTGGCGGTAATTGGCGGCCGCTTCACTCAGTCCCGCTCCCCAAAGATCCGACATTCCGACGTATGCGACAAGTGAAGAATCTTTCAAGCCCATGATGAATTGGTTTCCAAGCGGCGGGATACTTCGCCTGAATGCTTGAGGCATAACAATTCTTCTCATGGAAAGCGAATGGCTCATACCCAATGAACGGCCGGCTTCCATCTGTCCTTTATCGATTCCTTGTATACTTCCACGGAAGATTTCAGCGATATAAGCTCCATTATGGACAGCCAGCGCAATGGCTCCTGCCCAGAACTGGGATAATGTCACGACGGAAGCGATGCCGAAATAAAGAATCGCGATCTGAACAATCAATGGCGTCCCTCTGATGAGCGATACGTAAGTGAGGGCGATGCCGTTCAATATCCTGTTCTTCGACAATCCCGCGAAAGCGAACAATAAGCCGATGACAGAACCGAGCAGCAGGGATGTTGCCGTCAATTGAAGTGTCAGTGCAGCCGCCTTAAAAAAGAGACCATATGTGTCAATAAGGATTTCAATCATTCATCAGCGCCCCTTCACCATCAATCCTGCAAAATATTGCGTCCGAACCATTTATCACTGATACGCTCGTACGTTCCATCGTCCACTATTTCCTGCAGGGCTTTATTCACCTTCTCCAGCATTTCATCGTCCTCTTTCCGGACTGCAATCGCTTGTTCATCACGGGACAGCGGCTCACCCACATCTTTTATATCAATGGCACCTTCCTTGATGACCCGGAAACCGACCATCTGATCGGTGATCACCGCATCCAATCGGCCTGTCGGCAAGTCCTGCAGCGCCGTTAAATCACTATCGTATTCAATGATGTTCGCTTCATCGGTCCATTCTTTTGCGTGGTCCAGATAGACACTTGCTTTAACGACCCCGATCTTCTTCCCTTTCAGATCGCTGCTTGATTTAATGCCGTTGTTTTTTTCAAGGACGAAAATCTGTGACCCGGATTTATAATACGGATCAGTGAAATCCACCGCCTTCTGCCTTTCCGGTGTGATCGTCAAGCTTCCGATAACGGCATCATATTTCTTCGCCTGAAGACCCGGGATGATTGTTTCGAAAGGATTCGTCACAGGGACAGGTTCCATATCCATCTTATCCGCCAATGCCTCCCCAATCTCCATGTCGAATCCTGTAATTTTTCCGTTTTCCTTAAAGCTGAATGGTTTGAACACACCGCTCATGGCATATTTGAATTCTTTTTTCCCGCTTTCTTCTCCTTCATCCGACGTCCCTTTCCCGCATGCAGACACCACAAACAGCAATAAGATCACAGCACTAATTATGAAAATCCTATTCTTCCTCATCTTTATCCCCCTCCATTCCCCCCCGCAAGCTTGTCCCTTGCTGGAAAGTGATTGATTCATCATATGAAGGAATATGGGGAAATATAACCCGTTCAAGGGGACACTGGAATTTGAAAGGATGTTTTAACTAACTTTGTTGTATTCCAAACACGAAAAGAGCTTGGGGAATCCCAAGCTCTTTTCATATTCGAAGTTATTTATTCGCATAGTTATTGGTTTACGAAGGCGATGATGCCTTCTTGGTCATCGAGTTTGAGCTCGATGCCCATGTATGGGTTTAGATTCAGCGTTTCTTTCATCCAGAAGCGGATCGCTTCAATCAAATCCCTGTGCGTGATGATCTGATTTCTTCCGTTGAAGTAGATTTCCGCCGAAAAGCCGTAATTTTCGTCGTCAAACATCAATTCCACTTCAATCTCTTCCGGACGCATACGTTTCTGGTCGGCAGAGTGGAGACAAACCGCATTGATGATATCTTGTTCGGAGATTTTTAGTTTTTCCAAGGATTCTCATCCTGCTTTCGTTTATTCTTGATGAGCCTGTATATGCCTCTGATCGCCATGAATAGGATGACCAGTGCAATCGCATTCACCAGAAGTCCGAGTACCGCACCGAATGCTCCCATATTGCCGAGCATTCCGCCAAGAAGGAGACCAGCGATACCACCGAACATGATCCCTTTCATCAAGCCTCCGCTTTTGCTTGCTGATTTCGTATTTGTCTGTTTCGTGTTGTTATCTGTTTTGGAGCTTTTTGAGACAGTGCTGTCTTTATCTGAATTGTTTTGTAGATTCGATTGGTTGTTTGTTCCGCTGTTATTGAAGCTCTTCTTTCCTGACTTGTACCTTTTTGCGCTGGCGACATTATCCTGATCTTGGAAAACGAAATCCCCGACCGGCGTGAATGCCAATGCGACAACAAGCAGGGCTGACAATAATTTTTTCATTATGACGTTGATTCCCCCAATTTACATGTTTTAGTGATTAATATACATCTTACCATGATTCATACGTTTAAAAAATAAAAAGGTTTCAAATATATAGCTTGGGAATAAATACCACAACGAGTGAGATTTGAAACAGCCGTTTAAAGTCTGAAAGCCTGAACTTGATCCGTCAGTTGTTCCGCCTGTTTGACCAGTTCCAGGGAGTTATTCGATATTTCTTCCACAGAAGAATGTGATTGCTGAGCGGATGCCAGCACTTGCTGAACTCCTGCAGCCGATTGTTCGGCGACGGCGGCGATTTCATTCACAGAAGCATCGATTGTCCTGCCGTTGTCGGCAATACTCATCAGATCCGAAGTGATTCCCTCTATTTTACTGTTCATCCCTCTTACCGCTCCCAATATTTCCTCGAAAGTCACACCAGTGACGGTGATGCTCTTTGTTCCGATCTCAACTTCCGCATAGCCTTCTTCAAGGGAACGCACCACTGCCTGTGCTTCCTTCTGAATGTTTTCGACAATATCCGTGATGCTTCCCACTGAATGGCTGACTTGATTGGCCAGCTTCTTCACCTCGGCCGCCACCACCGCAAATCCTTTGCCCGATTCACCGGCCCTGGCGGCTTCAATTGCGGCATTCAGCGCAAGCAGATTGGTTTGTTCGGATATGGATTTGATGACCTGGACAAGCTGAGTCACTTCTTGGGACTGGTTCTCAAGACCCTGCACCTGTTTCACGGATTGTTTGACGATTCCGTCTATTTTCTCCATTTGAGACACCGAATCCCGCATCAGACGGATTCCCTTATCAGTCATACAGAATACTTGGGAAGAAGTTTCCATCATTTGCGTTCCTTCTTCGTTCGCATTGTTGACGATCCTTACATACTCTTTCAAAACCGCTGTAATGCTTGAAGCATGATTCGCTTGAGATTCCGTTCCCTGTGACAATTCCGATACCGTTTCCGTGATCAGATTGGTCCCTCTGACAACTTCATTGACAGACTGGGTCAATTCTTCGCTTTGGGCAGTTACATGTTCCGCTGCACCTGAGACGTTGCTGATGATGGAACGGAGATTTTCCTGCATTTGATTGGCCGCTTCCGCAAGTTTCCCGATTTCGTCTTTTGAACGAATATCCAGAGGCTCATTCATCAAATTTCCCTCAGCAACCTGTTGTACCCGGTTTTTGATTTGCACAATCGGAGAAGAGATCGATCTTGCGGTGAAGATGGTGATGACCAAAGCACAGATGATGATGATGCCCGTCATGACTGTGGTCATCCAGAAATTCGATTCCCCATTCGCTATGACTGTTTCTCCTTTGGTCGTGATGGAACGCTCTTGATCCACCGCTATTTTCTTGAAACCGCGCATGATTTCATCCGCAATCGGTGTCGCTTCTTCCTCCAATATCCGGGCAGCTTCTTCCGGGTCACCGGCATCATAAGCAGTAAATACTTCTTCTTGGATGATGGTTCTCCATATGATGCTCTTCTCAATCAGCTCCTTCGTTTCAGCTGATGTGGATAGTTTCTCAAGCTCTCTTTGGATTTTTATGCTCTCGCCTGTGTAATCACTGAACTGACGCTTAAACTGTTCATCACCGAAAAGGACATATCCCCTTGAATAAGCGATCCTTTCCGAAAGATTATAATTGAGCTGCTGTATTTCATACAGAATAGGAAGTTCAACATCAATGATACTCTCGGAATTCGACAATGATTTATTGGAACTGTATATGCTGAATGTGCCGAGCAGGACAGTTAGCAGCACTACAGTCCCAAAGGCAGTCAGTATCCTCAGTTTTATGCTTTTCATTTTTTTTATTAGCCCCTTTAAATTGTGTTTAGATACACCTAAGATTATATCGGCCAATAAAAAAGATACTTAATAACAAGAAAGACTTTCCCGCAAAAACTTAAACACCGTACCAACGCAAAAAAATCAACTCCTCACCGGAATTGATTTCAATGTGTAATATGAGCCGCCTTTGCCGTATGACGAGTAAGAAAGTTTTAAACCACCACTTCTCAAAGTGGGTGTTCGCTAGGAATCCTCCTGTATGTCCTCCATGCCCGCTGGGCGAAGGCCTGTCATTCGACTCCTGTAAAAAACTCCCTATTACAGCTTAAAGGTTAAAACTTAATTAATCAGTACGCACAACGCAGCTTGTATAAGTATGATACTCCATTGATTGCGCAGACACAATAGGAAATATTACCCACACTCAATCTGTTATAATCCGTTCAGGACAAGTATAGATATTCATTGATCCGTTACGAATGAAGCCGGCGGTTGTTATTCCAAGATTTTCCGCAAGCTGCAGTGCCAGTTCTGTCGGTGCAGACTTCGAAAGGATCATTTCACAGCCGATTTTGGCGACCTTCAGCAGGATTTCCGATGAAATCCTGCCGCTGAACACGATCACCTTGTCTCCCACCGGGATATCGTTCTTTAAGCAATACCCGTATATCTTATCAAGTGCATTATGTCTCCCGATATCACTGCGGCTGAGCACAATCCCTTTCCTATCGCACAAAGATGCGTTATGTACGCCTCCTGTCGAATGGAATAGATCCGAGGATTGCTGCATTTCCTTCATAAGGCGAAAGCAGTCTTCTGCGGAAAGTCTGATCCTTACACGATTCATTTTCTTGGCTGTCAGAGCGTCATTGACAAATACGAATCCAGAACGGCTCATTCCGCAGCAGGAGGTCAGATAACGTTTATTCTGGAATTTGCTGAAGTACGGATTCACCCTGGAAGCAGTGACATGCACATATCCTTCCTTTTCTTGATGCCATATATCTTCAATGTGGCTGTATTCCTTGACGATATCTTCTGAAGCGAGATAGCCTATCACCATATCTTCAATATATTCAGGCGAACAGACCATTGTTACTGCTTCCGTGCCGTTTACTTTGACGGTGACCGGGAACTCCGTCACGACCACATCTTCGATTGGGACGGTCTTTCCTTCCTTCACCTGCAGAACCTTTCTCTTCACGGTCATCTCCTTCATCTTTTCCTCCTCACTGGATGTTTTTGTCGAATACGAATACGGATACCGCAATATCTTCCTCGACTTTGATGTCCGAGAATAAATGGACCAGCTTCGCATCCACCAGCTCCTCAAGCCCTTTAGGCGGCGACACCGAATACACTTCCTGGATCAGTTTCGTCCGCGCAGCATGCACCATATCCTTTCCTTCTTTTGTTTTTGCAATAAATCGCTCGGTAGGAGTCAAATTTCCGTACATCGTACTGATGGCCATATTGTCTACAAAAACACTATGGATCCGCTCAGGTCCTTTCCCAAGCAACTCCTTTCTGAGCTTTCTGATAATATCATTGAACTCATGGATTTTCTTTGACATGGCTCTCCCCTTCTTAATGGTATTTCATTCCCTCACCCGCATGGCTGTGTCTGACGCAATTATGTAAATATTGTTAATTTTCTTCTCTGCCAGTATAATGGAAATAGATGGATTCATTATATTGAATAATGTCATGATTCCACAACCAATTTACATAATCTTTTCGGATTGGCCGTTTAGCATGGACTGCTAAATCACTATTCCACCATGAGTACACCGGTTTATTTGCGGTTTCTTTCATGGTGGTTTTTTATATTTAAGGAGGTACTTATATGAACGAGCGTTCCATTACTGTCACAATTGACGGGCAGCAATACGATGCCCTGTCGGATGCGTCTATCCTTGAGATCATCAATCAATATAAGATAGAGCATCCGCAAATCTGCCATGTTCCTGAAGTAGACCCGATCGAGACATGCGACACCTGCATCGTTGAAGCCGACGGGGAGCTGGTCCGTTCCTGCTCGGCCAAAGCTTTGGACGGGATGCATATAAAACTTTCCTCCAAAGGCGCGGTTGCGGCCCGGACGGAAGCGATGGACCGGATCTTGGAGAACCATCTGCTGTACTGTACGGTGTGCGACAACAATAACGGAAACTGCAAGCTGCATAACACGGCACAGCTGATGGAGATTGAACATCAAAAGTATCCTTACACCCCCAAAGCGGATGACTCCGCAGTGGATCTTTCCCATCCATTCTACCGTTATGACCCGAACCAGTGCATCGCCTGCGGACAATGTGTCGAGGTCTGCCAAAACCTTCAGGTCAATGAAACATTGTCCATCGACTGGGAAGCCGAGCGTCCCCGTGTCCTATGGGATAAAGGTTCGCCCATCAACGATTCCTCTTGTGTCAGCTGCGGGCAATGCGTGACAATCTGTCCCTGCAACGCCTTGATGGAGAAGTCGATGCTCGGTGAAGCAGGTTTTATGAGCGGCATGGGTGATGAAATACTTACTCCGATGATTGATTTGATCAAAGCCGTCGAACCGGGATACAGCGGTGTATTCGCGATGTCCGAAGCCGAAGCTTCCATGCGCGATAAGCGCACGAGAAAAACGAAAACTGTCTGTACCTTCTGCGGCGTGGGCTGTTCTTTCGAAGTATGGACGAAAGACAGGAAAATATTGAAAGTACAACCTGTATCCGAAGCACCTGTGAATGCCATTTCCACATGCGTGAAAGGAAAATTCGGATGGGACTTCGTCAATTCCGAGGAAAGGATCACGAAACCATTGATCCGGAAAGGCGGCATGTTCGTTGAATCTTCATGGGATGAAGCGCTCGACCTCGTCGCTTCGCGTCTTGGACAAATCCAGCAGGATAATGGGCACGGCTCTGTCGGCTTCATATCTTCCTCGAAGATCACCAATGAGGAAAACTATGTCATACAAAAGCTGGCAAGGCAGGTCTTCCGTACGAATGATGTCGATAACTGTTCCCGTTACTGCCAATCCCCAGCCACGGATGGACTGTTCAGGACAGTAGGCATGGGCGGAGATGCCGGAACGATCAAAGATATCGCAAGCGCAGGTCTCGTGATCATAGTCGGCGCCAATCCGGCGGAAGGTCATCCGGTACTCGCAACACGTGTCAAACGCGCCCACAAACTGCACGGGCAAAAGTTGATCGTAGCCGATCTGCGCAAAAATGAAATGGCCGAACGATCCGACATTTTCATTTCCCCTAAACAAGGTACGGACCAAGTTTGGTTGTATGCAGTCACGAAATACATCATCGACCAAGGCTGGCATGATGAAGCGTTCATCAAAGAAAATGTCAACTTCTTCGATGATTTCCAATCATTGCTTGAAACATATACATTGGAATATGCAGAAAAAACGACCGGCATCCGTAAAGATACACTGGTTGAAGTAGCGGAAATGATCCGCGATGCGGATGGCACATGCATCCTATGGGGAATGGGGGTCACTCAAAACACAGGCGGTTCCGATACATCAGCTGCCATTTCAAACCTGCTGCTTGCGACAGGAAACTACCGCAGGCCGGGAGCCGGGGCATATCCGCTCAGGGGGCACAACAATGTCCAAGGAGCCTGCGATATGGGGACATTGCCCGCATGGCTTCCGGGATATCAGCACATCACGGATGATGAAGCGCGGATGAAATTCGAGCAGGCTTACGGATCATCATTTCCGGATAAACCTGGTCTTGATAATATCCAAATGCTGCATTCCGTTGAAGAAGGAAAGATGAAAGCGATGTATCTCGTAGGAGAAGACATGGCATTAGTGGACTGCAACGCCAATCACGTGCACGATGTCCTGTCACAGCTGGAATTCTTCGTCGTCCAAGACGTTTTCCTCTCCAGGACGGCGCAATATGCGGATGTCATTTTACCGGCAGCACCTTCACTAGAAAAAGAAGGGACCTTCACGAATACCGAACGGAGAGTGCAGCGTTTGTATCAAGTGCTTCCGACCAAGGGAGAAAGCAAGCCTGACTGGTGGATCGTCCAGCAGATCGCCAATCGCCTGGGTGCCGGATGGAAATATACGGGACCTAAAGACATCTTTGAAGAAATGGCCGCTCTGGCTCCGATTTTCAAAGGTGCCAGCTATGACTTGCTTGAAGGATGGGGCAGTTTCCTTTGGGGCAATTTTGAAACCGGGGAAAGCACACCGCTCCTCTATGTTGATGGCTTTAATTTCCCTGACAAGAAAGCCCGTTTCGCCATCGCCGATTGGGTTCATCCCGCAAGTTTCCCGGAAGAATACGATCTTCATATTAATAACGGACGGATGCTTGAACATTTCCATGAAGGCAATATGACCAATAAATCCAAAGGAATCCAAGAGAAGGTGCCGGAAATATTCGTAGAGGTCTCCCCTGACCTTGCAAAGGAAAGAGGGATTTCAGACGGCACCCTTGTCCGTCTCGTCTCACCATATGGAGCCGTGAAACTGAACGCGCTTGTGACAGACCGTGTCAAAAAGAATGAATTGTTCCTGCCGATGAATTCGGTCGATAAAGAATCAGCCATCAACTTCCTGACAGGACCTGCCGTCGACCATCGCACGAATACGCCTGCATACAAGCAGACAATGGTGAGGATGGAAGTGCTGACATCCGGAAAAAGAAACAAAAAACCGTTGCCGGACAGCAACCCGCGAAACAAAAAAAGGCATCCCCAGAATGGAGTCGAAGTAAGACGCAAATGGGCACGTGAAGGATACACACATTTAACGACGAATTAAACGGGAGGTCTTTATGGCAGCACCTATTGTCACCATCAAAAAACATATTCTATCTGAAGAAGAGCAAAAAAAACAGAAAATGAAAGAGCTGCAGACATTGCTGACAGAACATGAAGATGCCTTGCAAACAATCTTCAATATAGTCGGAGAACTGAATGAAGCGGGCTTGCTTGAAGCCGCTGAAATGATGATCAAATCGAAAGAAGATATCGGAAAAATTGTCCTCCATCAAGCAACAAGGGAACCGGTCACCAATCTGATCAACCATCTGATGGTCGGAGCAGGAGCTCTGACCGTACTCGACCCGCAAGTCACCTCGAAGCTTGTCGCAAGCGCAGGAAAAGGTTTGGAGTCGGCAGCCGATTATCTGGACGGCGGCAAGAAAATAAGCGTCTTCGACTTAATGAAGACGTTGAACGACCCGGACATCAACCGGGCACTCGGCTTCGGAATCCATTTCCTGAAAGGGATGGGCAAAGGCCTTGCGGAAGAGGATAAACAGCATTGATCTAAAAGAAGCATCCGACAATGATTCGGATGCTTTAGTCTGTAGAAAAACATAATGCTATGTCAGTGATTTCCGCTGCGAACGGGCGCTTTCCGCGGGGCGAGCGGTGAGCCTCCTCCTGCGTGCGGGGTCTCACCTTGCTCGCTGGTCCCGCAGGAGTCGCCCGTTCTCCGCTTCAATCAAGAATTAGCGGAATATTGGAAACCAACATGAAAAATAAAATAAAAAAGCCTTTAAGAAATTAAATATAATGAGGCGAATGCTCAAAACGGGCGATGTATTAGACTCCCCAAAATTGAAAGGAGCTTCGACAGTGGGTATTTGGTACTTCTTGCTATTATTTATTGGGATATTTTTAGTTATTAAGGGTTTTTATCGTAAAGTATCTACTTTCCAAAAAGTCAGTTTCATCACTATAGGACTATTATTCGTTTCTTTCTCCATCTTTATGTTTACACCCGGCAGTGCGGAAACAATGATAAAGCTGCTCGATTTGGAATAAACATAAAATGCTTATCCTTTCAGGACAATAGGCACACTCAAGAAAATCCAGTCATTTGTTGAGCCATCCACCGTTCAATGTCGCGGAAAACAGTTTCTTTCGACACATCATTCAAAATTTCATGACGGACATCATCATAGAGATGCATCTTGATGTTTTGATGGCCGATTTCTTGAAATTGTGTGTACAGACGCTGGATACCCGGGCCGAAGCCCCCGACCGGATCTTCTTTACCGGATAAAATCATTATCGGCAGATCTAAAGGGATCGCTTCCATCTGTTCCGGCTTGTATAATCCCCACAGAAATTGCAGCATTTGACGGTAGAAGCTGGGCGGAAACACATGTCCGCAATACGGATCATTCAAATAGGCATCCACTACATCAGTATCTTTGGCGATCCATTCGAATCTGGTCCGTTTGTCGAATCTTCTGTTATATCCTTTGAAGACGATTTTCTCCAAAGGGCGGGAACGCTTATCACCATTGCATTTCTCGACCAGTGAAGAAACCATGACACCTAGAGCGATGTCTTTCCTGTTACCGCAGCTTCCGACGAGGATACAGCCGGAAAGCCCTTTTCCATACTGTTGTATGAAGCGGAGCGCCAGAAAGGAACCCATACTGTGCCCCAAAATGAAATGAGGCAGATCCGGATTGTCTGATTTGATTAATTCACTGAAGACCCGCTCATCCTCCACCATTTTATGGAATCCTTTATCGCCGATATAACCGATTTCGCCGGCTCCATAAGCGGTCCGGCCATGTCCTCTGTGATCGGTTGCATACATATTGAATCCCAGTTTATTCAAGTATTCCGCTAATACTGCGTACCTCCCGGAATGCTCATTCATGCCATGAATGAGCTGGACAGAGGCAATCGGCCGGTCGACTTCCCAGCTTCTCGAAAAAATTCTCTTCCCATCCCATGAGTTGAATTCGAATTCTCGTTCCATCGTCCCACTCCTTTCAAACTGAGGCAATGTCCTATGTATACGACAAGTTTCTGTCTGAATCCTGCCGGCTAAGTACCATTTCCCTATCTATTGCCTGATGATAGGAGCCACCTGATCAATGGTTTCCTGCAGTTTGATGCTGTTCCTCTCATACATTTCTTTAGCGGTTTCCGACTCGGTCGCCAAGGCGAACAGCTCAAGGTCTGCTTGGCATTTCTTCATTGCGGCATATAATAATGCCCTTTCCTGAGGGACCGCCGTCTTCAATTTATCATCATATAGATCTACAGTCAGTTCTCCGTATGAATTTACTTGCCCGTGGAATACATTCTCTATTGTGACACCCTGTTTCGTCAATTCGGTTTTGAGCCAAGCTCTGCTCCTTCCGATCGTAGCCAGCGGCTCATCCATAATATTTCCGTCCATGATCACGGATTGCGGCTCTTTTTCGGATGCTACGATCATATGCAGATCTTTCGGCGTCAGCGGACGATATTCTGCCTTAAGCAACACACTGAGGACTCCTGCAGGTTCAAGGACTGCATATTCAACCGTTTCAACTTCATAAACGTCCTTTTTCCGGAGCATTTCGAGAAACTCATCCAGCGTGATTTTTTCTTTTCTCAGGTTTTCCTCCAGTATTTTCCCGTCCTTCATAATCACAGTACCTTTACCGTCAATCCAATCCCGTGCTTTTTTGCTTCTCAGCGTAAGGAAGCTCGCCAGGAACGGGAGAGCAGCGGTAGCGAGGAGCGCAACAATCCCTAATGATACTTTCTTCTCCAGCCCGGTGACGATTTCAGCTCCAATATTGCCGATTGTGATGCCTGTGACATATTCGAACATCGATAACTGGGATAATTGTTTTTTGCCCAGAATTTTGGTGACAAAAAACAGTACCACAAGGAATAAAACGGAACGTATAACGACTTGAATCCAATCCGGCATGTCCAAACCCTCCTTTAATCGTTAGAACCCTTTATATTGCGTTTCTTGCCTTTCAAGCTCTGCTGCCCTTTTTTCCAGGTCTTTTTTTATATCACCGACATGCCGAACTGCTTGATGGAGAAACTCGGCTGAAGATGCATCCTGGGTACGGAGAGCAAGCCCCGATAAACCTGCTTCTATCCCTTTCAACGATGCGAGGCACTGTTTCACATCCGAACCAACAGTCATATAATCCTTCCTTTCGTTTATCAGTCGATTTCAATGGATACCGCATGAGCGATACACGGGATCGTTTCATTTTGCTGGAAAGTCAGCGGTGAGAGCAGCGCTCCAGTCGCCACCACAAGCATCCTTTTGATTTCCCCTTTTTTCATCCGGTTCAACAGATGGCCGTATACTACCGTGCCGGAGCATCCAGGTCCGCTCGCTCCGGAGAAAACGGGTTGTTCCTTCCTGTAAATCATCAATCCGCAATCTTGGAACAGCTTTTCATCGATCGAGATTCCGTGTTTTTCGAACAAAGCGAGTGCCGTTTTCCGACCGATTTTCCCGAGATCTCCGGTCACAATCAGATCATAATAGGAAGGTTCGATGTTTCGTTCCGTCAGATGCGCTTCAATCGTATCGACGGCTGCCGGTGCCATCGCTCCCCCCATATTGAAAGGATCGCTCATCCCCATATCAATCACTCTTCCGATTGTCGCAGATGTCACATAAGGTCCATCCCCGTCTTTACCAACAACTGCGGCTCCGGCTCCCGTGACCGTCCATTGAGATGTCGGCGGTTTTTGGGCACCGTAATCTGTCGGATAACGGAATTGCTTCTCGACGGCTGCGTTGTGACTTGAAGCTCCCGTCAAACAATACTTTGCCCCTTCGGTATTGATGATGTATGCGGCAAGCGCAAGTCCTTCCATCGAAGTGGAGCATGCTCCGAACAGACCAAAATATGGAACGCCAAGTGTACGCGACGCAAAGCTCGTCGGC
>JAZNGP010000007.1:0-14310 GCA_045576475.1 Bacillus sp. (in: firmicutes)
ATTATTCCATCAGCTACCCGCCTGTTTACTCTTGTTTTCCTTCATCTGCAAAAACAGCAGCCCGTATGGGCAGCTGTTTCCTTTGTATTCATCTCAGTTCTTTATTCATGGCTCTCGATACAAACACAGCATAGGTGGCTCGATTCATTTTTTCATACGGCCGGAAGGTGCCGTCCTCGTATCCATTTGTGATCCCATTGGCTGCCATTTGCGCAATTTCCCGGTGGCCCGTTACTTGGCTGTTCACATCCGGAAACACTGGGTTATCTTCTGTGCTTTGCAGCTCGAATGCGCGACTGATCATTATGCTCATCTCCGCTCTTGTCACAGAAGCGTATGGACGGAAAGTGCCATCCGGAAATCCGTTCACAATCCCGCTCGAATGGGCAGCCGCGATATGTCCGCTTGCCGAGCTTCCCGCCGCAACATCTTTGAATACTGTTTGTTCACCCGGAAGGTCTAAGCCGAGTGCGTTCACAATCATGATGATTGCTTCGCCTCTGTTAATCGTCTGAAAAGGCTTCATCAAGCTGTCGGAATAGCCATTCATCACTTTCATCTGATGGAGATACATAATATTTCTGTTGAACCAAAAGTCGTTTTTCATATCCGTGATGGTCGGGCCTGTTACCCAAACGGAGAATTTCTTGGCTTGTTCCAATACTTCCTCCCCGTTTATTAGCGGTACGAGTTTATATCCAACCTTCCCGGCTCCCGCATAATCGGTGATACTGGTGGAAGTTCCGTTCTGGATCATCAGCTTGTCGAAACGATAAAGATTGTAACTGTTTGAACCGTCTGGAAGAGAGATCACTTCGATATCGACAGTGCCATTTTCGCTCGCTTTCACACTAATCTCCGAAACCGCCTCCACTGCGGTATCCGCTTGTATGAGACCATGCCCGTATAGAGGATCTTTTCCTGCTGCCCCTAAATCCTTCGCATTCTCATGGAGCAGCTCACGAATTTCCTTATGTGTCATCTCCGGATACTTCTCCATGTACAAAGCCGCCAATCCGGCGACGAAAGGAGAAGCCATTGACGTTCCGGACATGGAAGCATACCCTTTGCTATTGAGGGAGACCGGCACTGTGCTGTATATATTTCCGCCTGGCGCCGTCAATTCAATCTGTGTGCCGATAGAGCTTGTTTTCAAAATGCTTCTGTTTTCTCCAAGAGAAGAAACGGCGATGACATTATCATATTTGGCCGGATACTGAACATTCTGTTCCTTTCCGGTAATATGCTCCTCATTACCGGCTGCCGCAATCAGCAGGATACCTTCACCGTACGCTTTGTCGACCATCGCCTTCACGGAAGGATCATTATAAGGCGTCGATAAACTAAGATTAATGATATTCATTTTGTTTTTGATCGACCAATCAAGGCCGGCCAGTATAGAGGATGTTGTACCGTATCCTTGGCTGTCCAATGCTTTGAGCGCATAAATGCTCGCACCTGGGGCTACGCCGACAGTGCCGACCGCGTTATCCTGTGCGGAGATGATGCCCGCGACATGCGTCCCGTGTCCATTATCATCCATATATGATCTGTTACATGCGTTTTCATCCAGAACAGTATCAAGTACACACACTCCGCCTGCCACCTTCAGATCTGGGTGTTTATTATCGACACCTGAGTCAATAATAGCAATTTTGATCCCTTTTCCCGTCGAGTTGACGGGTATCCTGTTCTGCAGATGGATCGCTCCATGCCCCCAACTCGTCAACTGTGCTTCCTTCTCGACTAGCTGATCCTCTTTTAATGCTTTAACAGCAGATTCGGATGCCAGTTTCTCCACCTTGTCCGGATTTATTTTCACCGTGACCGAGGCAACACTTTCAAATTCGTGAATGATTTCAGCTTGATAAGCCGCCAATAGATCATGATCAATTTCTTGATCGAACAGGATGTTCACACGGGTCCCTTCTTCAATCGCTTCCGCCGCCAGCGAGAAAGAAGCTCCGTTATCCGGAGAATTTGCCTCAGCATTGGATTGACCCGCGGCTGCAACCGCATGATCGATAGGATTCATTAAAAGAAAAATGAATAATAACAGTGTACCGACTATAGCTCTCATCTTTTCTCTCCCCAGATATAATTAAAAAGGAGCCCTTTGATAGACTCCTTTTTTGATAGCTTAATAATAGCTAGATACATTATATCCTTTTTCTTTATAGTAATCCAGAACACCATAGTAGATTGCATTCGCAGCCTTCTGTTGGTAAGCAGCCGAACCAAGCTTCTTATTATCGGAAGGATTGCTGATGAATGCCAGCTCCACCAATACTGCAGGCATTGTATTCTCCCTGATCACTTTATAGTTCCCATTCTTATCGCCGCGGTCATTGGTGCCTAAAGCAGCAACAAGTCTCGTCTGGATTTTCTCGGCAAGCAGTTTGCTGTCGGAAACATACGGGTTTGTTGCCGATTTTGAGTAATAATATGTCTCCGTTCCATTCGCACCCGAGTTCGCAAACGCATTCGCATGGATGCTTACGAATGTATTTCCTTTTGCTTCCCCGGCGATTGCCACCCGGTCGCTAAGTTCCACAAACTTATCTGTTTCTCTTGTATAAACAATATTGATTCCTGTCTTCTGAAGCAGAGGCTTCATTTTCAATGCGACCTGAAGGACAACATCTTTCTCCTGAAGGCCGTATCCTACAGCTCCAGGATCTTTCCCTCCGTGTCCCGGATCAATCACAATGGTTTGGGAGGCTAATGCTTTCGCTGTTTCCCCGCCGCCCTGGACATTTTTCGTAAGATAGGAGGTCAGGACAAAGCCCGTTGTTCCACTGCTGGTCTTGATATAGCTCCATGTACCGACTTTATAAGCTACAGATACGGATGCATTCTTTTTGAGTGCGCCCACGCTCTTATAATTCGTGTTCGGGCCCGATCTCACATTCAATGATGTAGCATTCACGTACATGACGCTGCCATATGTAATCGTTGATTTAACCCTCAGCTGATGGTTGATCGCACGCGCCAAGAAGACTGCGAAATCCCCTCTTGTCAGTTTCAGGGAAGATCCGAATGTGCCATCATTCAATCCTTGTGCGATGCCTCTTGACAGCAGCGCTTTTGCGGCACCGGAAGCAGTGTTGCCGAAGTCATAGCCGAATGCTTTGCTGATCATGACGGCCATTTCTCCTCTTGTCACGTCTCCATTCGGTCTGAAGGTGCCATCTCCATATCCTGAAACAATTTTCGCATCGACAGCGGACTGGATATATCCGGATGCGAAGTTATTGATTCCGACATCCTTGAAGCTTGTTACCCTCTGGGTACCATTCAAGTTCAATGCACGCCCGATCATCGCCATTGCTTCAGCGCGGCTCAAGCTGGCATTCGGTTTATAATTCCCGTTTGATCCATGGACAATTTCACCTTCACTCAAATACATGATTTCTTCATATGCCCGGTGGCTTGCGCCGATATCCTTAAAACTGGTCGCAGCTTCCGCTTTTGGCATGGCAAATGGCAGAACAGCAGACAACATCAGTACGAAACATAGAATTAACTTCCCTGCAGCTTTCATTCTCTCTTTCCACACTTCCTTCTTGTTTTGTTTCCATATTATCACATTTATCGACAGACAAATGCAGACTTTTACAACCCAGTCTTGAATTTTACCTTATAAAGTATGGAATGTCGCCCAAAAAAATTTTCCTGAAATAACAATCAGATAAGTATAAAATACTTAAATAACTAGAAATAAATTTCCTTTTTAAGAGACTTATATCCTATTACTATTTTAATATTTTTTTATTTTATTCTCAAAAAATTATATTTTTTATAAAAATAGCTCTGTTAAAGTTCTATGTTGATTTCCGCTGCGAACGGACGCTTTCCGCTTAGGCGGGCGGTGAGCCTCCTCCTACGTGCTTAGGTCTCACCCTGCTCGCTAATCTAAGCAGGAGTCGCCGTTCTTCGCTTCAATCGTCTGACAAAAGAAAAAACAACATTAAACGATAACAGAGCCAAAAAATAGTCCTTATTACACAGGAATTATGCAGAAATTCTTAAATCAGCCCGTCAAGATATGAATATTGCTATTTCCGCTAATAAGAGATTTGCTTGTCGTTAAAACCCGAGAAAGCATCGGGATCCCGGTTTGCTCGTTTGCCATTTCTCCATAAAAAAACGAAGACCGACCGCGATTAATAGCGATTGGTCTTCGTTTTTATTTTTTCTTTAAGCCAGCCTCTGAAGAAGTAAAATGCAAGGACCAAACCGATGATGATCCCCGAAAGAGCGACTCCGAGGGCGAACCACTCAAAAAGGGTATAGCCTGCGATCTGCTCCCATTTGATTTCTCCTTCCCAATCCTGGATGGCTAAGTTCATTCCGAATATACCGGAAATGACCGTATATAATGTCAAAATTTGAAGAAGGTAGTTCTGTCTCTTTGAAACGATCTTATCTTGGTTCTGATATAAGGTTTCAAGTGTACTGCTTATATGGGAATACAGATATTCCAGCTGAAAAACCCTTCTGACGATTTCATAGATGTCTTTCCCTACCGTGGAACTATTCACTTCAGGAAAGTAGTATTTGGATGAAAAGTCCGTGATTTTGATGATCAAATCTTCAATTTCATCCGTATTCTTATCAATCTGTATACTGGACTGATCAAAACTAAGTTTCATCAGCACGATTTTGTAATAATAATAAAGTAATATCGAATAGAAATGGATGCCGTACATACGGGAAGCAAGCCCGCTGCTCATTGAATCCTCCGCGGAATTGGTGACACATGCGAAAGTGTAATCACTGGCGACGAAATTCGTTTCATCTGCCCATCGGTCATAGACATTCATTTGACAGAACTTGTCAATATAATCATGATTATTGGCGCCTATGAATGGCTCCCCATTGTCATCATACCCGTAAAGATGACCGATCCTGAAGAGATCGACCGCTTCGGCAATGCTCTCGGGTGCAAGTTTATAATAGGCGATTACGAACATCCTTTCATCCATGAAAAAAGGCAGACTTCCGAAATATGGGGATTCTCCTCCATCAGTGTCGATATAACTGGTCAATCCCGTACATAACCGGCCGAAAACAAAATCCTTCATGATTCCATATTGTTTATCTTCCATATGGAATGTCCGATTCGGCTCCTCTTCCGTGATCGGTTCCATCACCCTGAACTCCTTGGCGAATTCAAGCACATCCGAGAAAGGACGGTCTCCCTTCACTTCTACTCTTATATTGATGATTCCGATTTCATAGGGACAGATGAAGATATCATAGGATGGGATGAAATAAGGTGTATCGACCTTTTTGGATACAAGCCTTCCATGTAAGTTCAAAACCTTGCTGAACCTGCGCAATCCGTGCCGTTCCTTCGGTGAATCCGGATAGAGGATCTTCTCGATATTCGGAAGGAAGTATCGTTCAAGCGAACGATGCGATACCTTCTGCTCTCCGTAAAAGCGTGTCTCAAGATCATGGTTACGGATTTCAAAAAAGTCGAACCCCTCCGTCAACAGCTCCTGGCAGATTTTCTCCGTCATCCCCTTTTTTAATTTAAAAGGGAACATGAACTGCAGATTGGCGGCTTGCACAATTTTCTCTTCTGTGGCTGTCATACTTTCCCCTCATCCCTGTTTCATTTATTCCGCTGCTAATTTCATTCTTTTTCCCTTTATCCTTGATTACTAAACCTCTCCCTTTTCGCATGCTGATGGATTGCCTGCCTTTATTAATCCTTGCACATTCAAGTATAATGAAACAAGCGGCTGTCAAATACAGCCATGATTGAAAGAATGGACACTTTATTGCCTATAATGATTGATATAGAGTATCCGCAGAACGGCCGGAGGTTTGATGTATGAATAATTTGCTGCTTTTTTACAGCGAGGAACTTAAAAAAATGCTCCGCCCGACAGCGCCTGAGCATATCGTCACCGTACAGCGTGGCTTACTTTTATATAGACAGGATATGGTGTATAACAAGTCGGTGCTTGCCGAGAAGATTGAAGCGTCCGTTCAGGATGTGGTTCCCTGCAAGGTAGAGCTGGATCTTCACTTCCCTTCCATGAGCACCTGCTCCTGCAGACAGCCAGTTCCCTGCCGGCATCAACTCGCGGTGTTTTTCTCTTCATACGAAGAACACGGCAGTGTAAGCGAATGGGTGCAGGTCTGGAAAGACAACCGCAAAACAGCGGATTTGAGCATCCTGCAGATCCAAAAAGCAAAAGCATTACTTGAGGAAAGCGAAGTCATGGAGCAGAGTTACGAAGGCTGGAAGAAGTTCATGTCCGATACCTTCCGGACGCAGGTCCTGCATTCCTTGATGCAGCCATCCTATACATTCTCTGTGAAATGGGCTGCCTATCAGCATAGAGTGAAATCCAAGATGCCATTAGAAGCAGAATGGAAGCTTTTATATAAATTCACGATGCACTTCCAGACTTTCCTGCTGATCATGAAAAGTCTGGAAAGCAAAGAAATCAGTAATTCCGCAGTCTACTTCCTGCAGAGGGAAGCGCAGGAATCGGCCGACCAATTAATATACAATATGGGCATGCTGATCCGTGTATCGCGTCCTTTTGCATTTGATGCGTTTTTTGACGGAATCAAAAAGGATCTGCACGAACTGCTGAAGGAAACCAGACTGAGTGAGCAAGGGATGGAAATCTATCGCCGGGTCTGGACCGATCTGTTGAAGGAGAAGTCTTGGCGTGAGCAAGAATGGCGTTTCCTCACAGGCGATCAAGAGGATACGAAAGGGATCAATTCCGATTCCCTATTGATCGCGAAGATTCACCTCGCTTATCTGTTGGATAAGGAATCGGCGATGCTTGAATTATTGAAAGAGCTCAAACCGGAGCAATTCCGCTCCCTCCTGTTCTGGATCAACGTACAGGATGAAAAGAAAACGGCTCCATTCATCTCTTTCTTGATCGGAAAAATCGGGGATTATCTTGGATTGCCGATCAACTATTATGCAAAGAAAGAATTTATCGTAACCGTCACTCCATCTGTCCTGCGGCATTGCATGCACATAGACAAGATGGATGTATTCGAGCAATTTTGCGAAAATAATCTTCCATATACCTTTATTCCTTACAGCAACTACCTGCTTCAAAGCGGCAGCCATAAAAAATGGGTGGAGTTATTCATCTACCACGGGGTCGATGTCGACCATATCGCTTCAGATGATCTGAAAGCGGTTATGCAAAGTAATCCATCCTTGCTCCTTCCCTTATTCACGAGCATCGTCAACGAGAAAATCGCCAATAAGAACCGGCAAAGCTACCGGGCAGCCGTACGCTATATGAAGAAAATCAGGACCATCTGCAAAAAAGAAAAAGAGATGGAGAAATGGGAAAGGTACTTGGCCCGCATCCAAGCTTCCACCAAGAGGCTCCGGGCATTTCAGGAAGAATTGAAGAGGGGTAAGTTAATCGATGCTGACTAATATTTCAGTCCAGACGGACATGGTGGAACCGGGAGTCTATTTCCTCACCGCTTATTCGGATAAAGGAGAAATACTATCCCCCAAAGAGTATAGCAGACTGCTATTCGCGTGGGATGAAGCGAGCTTCTATGGCAGCTTTCTTGAGACTGGTGCCATCCATGGCAAAGAAGGAATCTTTCTGCGGGCCGGAGAACTGCTATCTCTCTTCTCTCAGGACCGATTCCTCTCATTTGTCGATTGGAAATGGGATGATTTATCCTTTCTTTGCATGAATGCGGCACCGGTCATAAGGGATGCCATAGATGACGGAATTCCTGTTCCTGACTTCTCCAAGCTGGATACTTCGGCGGATGCCTGGGAATTGCCTCCGGCGCTTCTGAAGGAATTCGGGGATGACTTCTGGGAAGAACCGGCTGCCGGCACTGCCAGCTCCATGACGACCAAGGAGTTCATCGGGACTTTATATAACGGCGCCATTTCGGACAATCTTCAGGAAAGACCCGTCATCCGGGATAAATGGGAGTCGGCCTTGCAAGCACTAAAAGAGTCCTCCATCGCTCCTTCTGAATTAGAAAATTACTTTACCGAAAAACGTTGGAGAAAATGGATCAGCGGAGAAGAAAGCGGCCTTCCGTTCAAGACCGGCCTCCGATTGATCGAACCGGCGGAAGGGAAAGGAAATTGGTCTTTGGAAACGGTCCTTTGCTCCACTAAGAAACCGGAACAGATCAAAATATACGGACGGCATAAGCTTCCGAAGGCCTGGTCCGCTTACCAAGAAGAAATCGAGGAAGACTTGGCCGCTTGGGTCAAGCTCGTTCCTTTCCTTCAAAACGGAGACGGTTCCATTAAGCAGGAACTGCAGGAAGAAGAAGCATGGAGATTCCTGACGGAAGGGAGCGGGAAGCTTCTCTTCATCGGTGCGGTGATCCTGCTGCCTTCATGGTGGACGGAAATAAAGAAGTCATCTTTGAAACTGAAAGCCCGTGTAAGCAGTCCATCCAAAGGACAATCCTTTGTAGGCTTGAACGCATTGATGGATTTTGACTGGCGTGTATCGATGAACGGCGCCGACCTGACTGAAGAAGAGTTCAATCAGCTTATACAGGAGAACAGAAGGCTGATTTATGTGAACGGACAATGGGTGCAGCTGGATCCCAATATGATCCGCCATATCCAAAAGATGATGAAAACAGCGGAAAAGAACGGCATTTCCTTGAGCGATGTCCTTTTCCAGCAGCTGGCCGAAGAGGAAGAACCGGTTGATGAAGAAGATCTTCAAGAGTTGATGCGTATTCAATTCGATCTGAACAATGACCTGAAGAAAATGTTTCACTCATTGAAGGAAGTGAAGCGGATTCCGGAAGCACCGGTGCCCGCCCTTCTGAAAGGAGAGCTGCGCCCTTATCAGATGGAGGGCTTAAGCTGGCTTCTTTTCCTCAGGAACAACGGTTTCGGTGCCTGCTTGGCGGATGATATGGGACTCGGAAAAACCGTCCAGATCATCTCTTATCTGCTCAGCATCAGATCGAATGACGGCGAAGACCGCAGCGGACGTCCTGTGACGAATGCTTCCTTGATCATTTGTCCGACCTCGGTTCTCGGCAATTGGCAAAAAGAGCTGGAAAGATTCGCCCCTTCCTTGAAGGTAGGCCTTTATTACGGCTCCCAACGCCCGAAGCAGGAGGCATTCAAAGCTTTCGCTAATGCACACGATGTGGTATTGACGTCATACGGCATGACGCATATCGATCAGGAAGAAGTCGGTTCTCTCTACTGGAACAGCATCATCATTGATGAAGCACAGAACATCAAAAATGCTGCGACCAAGCAATCCCGGTCCGTCAGAAAGCTGCGCGGCCGTCATCATGTCGCCCTTACAGGTACACCTATGGAAAATCGCTTGAGCGAGCTATGGGCCATTTTTGATTTCATCAACAAAGGATATCTCGGTTCCTTGAAGGCTTTCCAAGACCGCTTCGTGACAAGTATCGAAAGGGACGCCGAAACAGCAAAAATCAAAGAGCTGCAAAATATCATCCAGCCATTTCTGCTCAGAAGAACAAAGAAAGACAAAGATGTGGCACTCAATCTGCCGGATAAAGTCGAACAAAAAGAATTCGTTCCACTCACTTCGGAGCAAGCTTCCCTATATGAGCAGCAAATCAAGGACACCTTCTCCAAAATGGAGACAATGGACGCATTCCAGCGAAAAGGAATGATCCTTCAGATGATCGGCAAGCTCAAGCAGCTTTGTAATCATCCGGCACTGTTTCTGAAGGAAGAGAAAATTCATAACGCCCAACTCCGTTCCGGTAAGCTCGTCAAGCTGCTTGAACTTGTCGGTGCCGTCATTGAACAAGGCGAAAGCTGTTTGATCTTCACGCAATATATCGGGATGGGCGAACTGATCCAAAGCCTTCTCCAAGAAGAATATGGACATGACGTACCATTCTTGAACGGGAAACTCGGCAAGAAGCAGCGCGACACCATGATTGAAGACTTCCAGAACGGCAAACACCCGATCTTCATTTTGAGCCTGAAAGCAGGCGGGACAGGTTTGAACCTGACTGCCGCCAATCACGTCATCCACTATGACCGTTGGTGGAATCCCGCCGTCGAGAATCAGGCGACCGATCGGGCCTACCGAATCGGGCAAAGCAGATTCGTCCATGTGCATAAATTGATCTGCACCGGCACCTTGGAAGAGAAAATCGATGCCATGATCGACCAGAAACAGGCATTGAACGATGAAATCATCAGCGGCGAGAACTGGATCACCGAAATGAGTAATGAAGAGCTGAAAGAACTCGTATCACTTGATATATGACCATGCCGAATATGGAAGCCCCCGTGTGACCGGGGGCTTTTTTGATGCAAAAAAAAGAAGACTGCGGGCTTGCAGTCGTAATGGGGGTGCTATCTCTATTTATATAGGGGAAGCAGAGGTTTTATTTCGGGGGTTCAACGGAGATATTCCTTTCATTTCGCTCAAGTCAGCTGGATGACATTTGGACCGGGGTGTTGCCGGTTATTCTGCAGCGATTGTTTGTAATGGAGGAGGAGAAATTGATAAATCAGCTTCATACTGCTGTTCCAATGCATACAGCCGTTCTGCCAGCTGTTTCAGCTTTCTTTCGCTTTTGCTGATCTTCACATGTGTCCTTGCGGTAAGTTTGATGAGGTCGCTTACGAGGACTTCCATCCGTTCTGTTTGGTCCTTATTCATCCTATCCCTGCTTTCCATAAACGAATTATTCCATCGGTCAGACTTGCACCGTATGAAACTGCTGTCCATCAGCCTTCTTACTATCCATAAACTTGATATACTCGGCGACCACTTCCGTCACATATACCCTTTTCCCGTCCGATCCTTCATAATTCCTTGTCTGGATTCGTCCGGTGATGCCGACGATCGAGCCCTTACGGCAATATTGCGCCGTATTCTCCGCGGCTTTCTTCCAGATGGTACACTGGATAAAATCAGCCGCTTGATCAGTGCCGCTCCTGAAATTTCTGTTGAGTGCTACTGTCACATTGGATACGGCATGTCCGTCTGGTGTATATCGAAGCTCCGGATCTTTCGTCAGCCTGCCCACAAGCGTTACTTGATTGATCATAGAATACTCCTTTCTTTTGTATTGCCTTCATTTTACTTTCTCCCAGAATATCCGTAAAATGAACATAAACGTATTTTGGTCCTTTTAAGAGGCTCAAAACAGCAGACGTCAGAGCCAATTCCAACAATTGGCCAGAACCATCACACTGAATCAAAAATACGGGTGATTTTAAACTTTTTTGCGTATTCTCCAAAAACCCTTTATTGGGGAATGAGCATCGTTCAGAGCGATTTATGATATAATGTAAAAAAATAACATCCAATCCTGATTGAATGTTTGGAGAACGGGGGGGCGTATGAAGTCTTTCAAATTAATCTCTTTACAAGTGATTACTAATGAGGATAAGGCAATCGAAATACCGTTGACAGAAGGACTCATCATCAATAAGGAAGATGAGCATAGCCGTTGGATCATCGAAGGATTCGTACACAAGAAGGATTTCACCAATGAACTTCGGAAGAAACTGGATGAGCGGCAAGTCACTGTCCGGGCCGTCATCACCAAAAGCGATAATACACCCGCAACCTTCGCATCTGAGGTATTCCTGATCAAACAAGTAGAGGATTACTACAGCATTCTCTTCCGCGGGAAAATCATCCAACACCAATCCGCATATGCGGAGATGCTGCTCGAGTACCTGATTGAACAAGGTTTCGAAGGCCAGGAGCTTTCTGAAGAATTCCGCTCCAAACTGCGCTCCCGCCCAATGATTCCTGCATTGAAACGATAAAGGAAGCTGCCTCTGAAGGCAGCTTCCTTTATCGTTTCAATGCACAATATCCGAACGGAGAAAATCCTTCTCCGGATTCCGGATCCGATTGATACATTGTTCTATGATATATTCCAGGTCAAGCTGCGTGTACGCCCTGACCGGCAATTCTTCTTCATAAGCTAAATAATAGTGCACTGCCGCATGAAGGATTTCCTCTTCCCCGGCTGGTGTCACTTTTTTTTTAATGCTTCATTCAGCTTGTCGATGACATATTTAGCTTCCGCACGACATGAATAGGTATGATTGGTGCCTGCTTTTTCTTCTAGGAGCTTAATGAGTTCCATTTGCTCCTCGGATGGCTCCTCAGACAAAATTCTATCAATCGTTTGGTTGATTTTATCCGCAAGCTCTTTATGGAAAGCTGGATCCTGCTTCGTTTCTTCATCGACCTTTTGATACCAAGATGCATGATGAGTCGTATATTCTTTCCATTCTTCAACGAATGCACGGATATCCAGCCGTTTTTCATCCCATTCGATGGACTTCATATAATTCTCAAATGCCTTGCTGATTGATCGTGTGATGCTGATTTTGATTCCTGGTGTAAGCTTTTTTTCCATAATTGCTTCATTCCCCCCATTATCATCCGGCTGCTCGTTGCCTGGCCCCTTGTCATCAAATCCCTGTGTAACAAAATACATCATTGTTCTGTTCTGACCTGTAAAAAAATAATCCAAAGTTCAATAGGAATAATATTCAACCTTTTCTTATATATACCATTTTATCATAATTTCAGTATCTGAACAGGCTGCAGCACACACAAAAAGGCCGGTCCTGATGGCAGGCCGGCCTTTTTTGCATAATGATGGAGATTTTGCTTTACTTATTTGTTGTTGTTATTGTTCGTAGTGTCGGCATCTCCAGGAACTTCTCCATCATTCTGGGTACCGTTCTCGTTCCCATTTTGGTTATCGTTCATTTCCATATCGTTTTCCGTGTTGTTCGTATCCGTTGTATCCTCGGAATTGTTTGTACCATTTGTGTCATTAGGGTCTAGATCATCCTCCAGATCGTTGACACCATTTTCCACATCTTCTTCGACACCATTTGTTCCAGTGCCGTTATTGTTTTCTTCGTCGTTGCCATTATTTCCGCAACCTGTAAGCAGCATTGCGGAAAGAGCGCATCCGCTCATTAAAGCTATTAGCTTTTTATTCATTGTCCTCTTCCTCCTTTCAGCAAATTTGACCACTATCCGGTCAGTTCGTATTTTGCCCAAAGGAAAGGAAATGTTTCATGATATGACAAATTCCTTTATATTACATTTTTTTACGACGTGAATTGTTGCTTGTTAACAGAGTTTAAAATGTAGTGAATCACCGCTCAACAACACTGCAGTATTATAGGCTTTTTTAGGCTGGAATGGTTGGTATTACAAGGTGATGATGAATCACCCGCTCCAGGCTGCTCGCTTTCCGCAGGGTGAACGGTGAGCCTCCTCCTCCGTGCTTAGGTCTCACCCTGCTCACTGATCCTGCTGGATTCTCACACCTTCCGCTACGTTTTTCTAAGCAGGAATTGACCATATTCTTCACTACAATCATCAATGTTTCCTAACAAAACTGCAGTATTATAGGCTTTTTTAGGACGGAATGATGGTTGGTATTACAAGGTGATAATGAATCACCCGCTCCAGGACGCTCGCTTTCCGCAGGGTGAGCGGTGAGCCTCCTCCTCCGTGCGGGGTCTCACCCTGCTCACTGATCCTGCAGGAGTCTCGCACCTTCCGCTATATTAGCAACAAATTATGAACTGTCTCTATTCAAAGAGCTTTTTGATTACAACATCTTTCAGAAAAAATCCTAAAAGTAATATGGTATCGCAACAGTTTTTTGAACCATAAATACTTTGACATGAACTGCTCAAGGATAATAATTATGGTATCATAAAAAAATCAGCATTTTGAGTAAGCATTCAAGCACGAGGAGGCTCACGAGACCGCCCGCGGAAAGCGAAGCACCTGTAACGCAAATCAGCCCCTTAAATCACTCTCCATCCAAACGACTTTGGGTATGCTTGAAATCACACCGATACTTTTCCAACAAACATATTTGCACAGTTGATTAGAGTGGAAGGTGCGCAGACTCCTGCTCAGACAAGCGTGTCAAGGGAGACCCCGCAGTGTGAAGCCCGAGGAGGCTTGCGAGACCCCCTGCGAAAAGCGAAGCAACTGTAACGCAAATCAGCCCCTTAAATCACTCTCCATCCAAAGACTTTGGGTATGCTTGAAATCACACCGATACTTTTCCAACAAACATATTTGCACAGCTGATTAGAGTGGAAGGTGCGCAGACTCCTGCTCAGACAAGCGTGTCAAGGGAGAACCCGCAGTGTGAAGCCCGAGGGGGCTCACGAGACCGCCGGCGGAAAGCGAAGCACCTGTAACGGGAATCAGCCCCCCCATCATTCTCCATCCAAACGACTTTGGGTATGCTTGAAATCATACAGATACTTTTCCAACAAACATATTTGCACAGCTG
>JAZNGP010000008.1:0-2938 GCA_045576475.1 Bacillus sp. (in: firmicutes)
TGTAAAAAGTAGTTCATTTTGGGGCATAATTTGATATTTTGTGCTCCAAAATTGAACTACTTAATGTTTATCCGGCTGTCTTTTTTAACGATGCTATTTAGATTTGATTCATCCCGCCGACAATCGTCATTTCTACTTCCGCTTCCATCAATTCATCCGGATGCTCTAAAGCGAATATATCCTTAGAAAAGACGGTCATATCAGCAAGCTTTCCGGGTGTGAGACTCCCTTTCAGCTGTTCTTCGTTTGTGGCGTATGCTCCGCCGATCGTGAACATTTTGACCGCATCCATCATCGATACCTTTTCCGCCGGATTCCAGCCGTCATGCAGTTCTCCCGGTGATCTGCGCGTCACTGCGGCATGGATGCCATATAACGGATTCAGCGGTTCGACAGGAGCATCGGATCCCCCGGCACATATCACACCAGCTTCAAGAAGCGTTTTCCATGCATATAATAGAGCGGATCTTTCTTCTCCAATCCTATCAAGAACCCATGGATAATCACTTGGAACAAACTTTGGCTGGATATCCACTATAATGCTCGGGTCGGCCAAGCGGCTGATCAAATCTTTTGAGATAAGTGAAGCATGAATAATTCGGTCCCGTTGGGCGGCCTTCGGGAAATGGTCCAGTACATCCAGAACATTCTTCAGTGCCTGGTCCCCGATTGTATGGACCGCTACGGGCATTGAATGATTTCTTATTTCCTTCACTATCCGATATAAGGTCTCTTGGTCGTGGATGGCTTCCCCTATTCGCTTCCGGTCATCGTGATACGGTTCCGACAATAATGCAGTACGCTGTCCAAGTGCTCCGTCCGCGAATAATTTGACGGCTCCGATTCGGAGCAGATCGTCCCCATAGCCTGTCTTCATCCCTTTTTCGGCCAGTTCCTGTACAAAAGGATAGTCGATCAGAAGATTACAGCGCAGGTTTTTATTGCTTCCGTGGATCAATTCATCGAACATTTTATATGTTTGTTGAAATCCCCCAAGGTATAAAGGATCATTCGTATGTATGCTTGTGAGACCTTGACGAAGTGCGAAGTCCATCGCCTGCTCCATGCCTTCTTTCACCATACTGTAGCTTCTTTCAGGTATCAAATCCGTGAACAAAACGGAAGCAGATTCAAGCACCAGCCCTGTCGGATTACCTGTACGTTCGTCTTTGACGATTTCCCCTCCGGCCGGGATTGTCATGGAAGGATGATAATGGATCAATTCCAATGCCCTACTGTTCACCAAAAAGGCGTGATAACAGATTCGCTTCAGGAAAATCGGACAGTGAGGTGCTGCTTTATCCAATTCTTCCAGTGATGGAATCGAACCGTCCATGAAGAGATTCTCATCCCATCCCATTCCGACAATCCACTGCCCTTCCGGGACAGAATCGGCTTTTTCCTTGATGAGGCGAAGCATTTCCGTTTTAGAAGAAACACCCGTCATATCGAGTTCAAGAAAGCGGAAAGCGATGCCGGATAGGTGAAGATGGCTGTCGATCATTCCCGGCGTGACTGTTTTCCCATGCAAATCAATCACTTTTGTCCCTGCTCTTCCCCACTGCAGGTCCATTTCATGATGAGAGCCGACAGCCTTAATGAACCCATTCTCCACAACAACCGCTTCCACTTTGCATGAAGCCGGGTCCATCGTATGTATATTTCCGTTCGTGTATAAAATTCTTTCCATCCTCAATCGCTCCTATAGCTCAAATTCCAACAACTGTTTATTTAAAAAGATTACCTGTTTATTATATGAGATATAAGGATGGGAATAAAAGAATGAATTTGAATGTATTACCATTTAATTTTTGATGCAATCATCCGAATGTTGTTCCTTTACAGAAAAAACAGGTCAGATCATACTTGTCCACTGCCTTTCCATATTACACTATCTTCGCTCAAAAACTGCATAAAACTCCTAAATTCCAACCATTCTAAAGATGAGTCCAAAATGCATAAGGAGGTCATCTAATGAAGCCATTAACGGCAAAGGAACTGGAATATATCGCAGATTCAATGTCCAATGAAGATCTTTTGATCAAACAATGTGTATCTGCTGCAGCCCAGACGAACAATCCGCAAGTGATGCAATTCTGCAAGACGATGATTGGCCAGCATCAGCAGCACTACGAAACATTGCTTTCCATGCTGCAGCAGCATACTTCCATTGCACCGAAAACCTTAGAGGAAGCAAGTCAAATGGAGCAGCAGGCGCAGCAGCAGTCACAAGCCGCCAAAATGCAGGATCAGCAACAGCAACAATCCATGCAATAGCAGTTTCAAACATTCAGGAGGGAAAGTCATGGCTCAGCAAAATGGAATACTGCAAGATGAAGATTTGTTATATACCATATTGGCCGATTTAAAACGGACCGGCCGGGAATATACAACGGCAACGACAGAATCCAATTGTCCTTCCGTAAGACAGCAATTCCAGTCGCTGTCGGAAAGCACTCTGACATTACAGGGAAATCTTTATAATTTCATGTCCGATCATGGAATGTACAGTACATCCGCACCTACACTCGAATCGGATATCACGAAACAGATCACCCAGTACACGGACACACAAACAAAGGCAAATCAACTGATCCAGCAGCATTTGTCACAATGAACGAACAGAGAAGCCCGCAATCCTTCTGATTGCGGGCTTCTTATGTTCAGAAACATATCCAGATAAGCAATAAGGCCAGCGCAATCTGGAAGATACCGATTCCTGTGGCATAAGCGGAGATTTTCCAGCCATGCTTCACCAGATCTTTTACTTTGACGCTAAGTCCGATTCCGGCAAGTGCAATTATTTCAAAATAATTACCGATTGTTTTTGCCGGCTGTGTCATGTATTCAGGCAGCACCAGCAGACTGTTGATCGTACACAGCAGCAGGAAGCCCGCAACATACCATGGTATAATCGAATTCCATTTTAATGCTTCTT
>JAZNGP010000009.1:0-2749 GCA_045576475.1 Bacillus sp. (in: firmicutes)
GCTGTTTTCTCTGCTGTTTTTGCTTCTGAAAGGTCTTTCGCTTCCATCGCTCTGCGCATTTTTGCGACATCTCTGTGCAGCCAGATAGAGATCATGAACGCAAATGTGATCATGGCAAGGAAAGTGTAAAATACAGCCGTATATCCGCCGGTCGCTTCTTTGATGAAAGTGACAAGGAGCGGTCCGCATACACCGCCAAGTGACCATGTGGTCAATAGATAGCCGTGAATGGCTCCGAGTTGTTTTGTCCCGAACAAGTCACCGATGAAAGCCGGGAGATTGGAGAACCCGCCTCCATAGCAGCTGACAACCAACAGAATGAACAACACGAACAAAAAGACATTCGTTGTAAGCGGAAGTGTGAAGAAAGCGACGAATTGGATCGTGAAAAAGATGATGTAAACTGTCGGCCTGCCGATATAATCACTGGCAGCGGCCCAAATGAGGCGGCCTCCGCCGTTGAAGATTCCCATGACGCCGACCATTAATGCAGCCCCCGCCACGGTGAGTCCGACCACTTCCTGCGCCATCGGACTTGCGACCGATATCATCATAAGTCCTGCACAAGTATTGATCAGCTTCATTGTCCACAAAGCCCAAAAATGTTTGGTTCTGACCGCTTCTCTTGCAGTCATTTGGCGGAGATCACGTTTGACGACGGTCTGTCCGCTTTCCACTTTCTCCCGGAATCCGGAAGGCATCCAGCCTTCAGACGGTTTTCGGATGATATAGGATCCCATTGTCATCAAGATGAAATACATGGCCCCGAGCAGGAAGTATGTATTGGAGATGCCGATACTTTCCATGAGGCGTGAAGCAAGCGGAGCAGTGAGCAGCGAACCGCACCCGAAACCGAGTACAGCCATTCCTGTCGCAAGTCCCCGTCTGTCCGGGAACCATTTGACAAGGGTGGAAACTGGTGCAATATAGCCGATCCCTAGACCTAAACCGCTCAACAATCCATATGTAAGCCAGTAGAGGACGACCGAATCGAGCATTACCGCAAGACCTGATCCTGCTTGTCCCATAGTGAAAAGGATAGCGGCAATGAAAGCCGATTTACGCGGACCCCATCTTTCTACTCTTGTACCGAAAATAGCAGCGGAAGAACCCGCAAGTCCCATCATTATTGTGAAAGCGATCACTATATGGGTATCGCTCCAACCCATTTCATTCATTAGCGGCAACTTGTATACGCTGTAAGCATACCCGCCTCCGATGGATAAGTGTATCATGACAGCCGCAAGTGCCATCATCCATCTGTTATTGTGTATCATCTGAAATCCCCCTTAACTTGAGCGAATGGACCGAATGCCCATCTCCCTTTTCGCTGTTTTGTCCATCATATTTAGTATTGCATGTTGCTTTTTTTCTATTTTGTCGAATATTATCTGATGGAGTAAGTATAAGCATATATTGGAAACGGTTACAAGTAAAGGGAAAAATGCGATTATAGTAGAAATAAGTCGAAATAACCAAAAAAGCCGAAACCTATTGGCATCAGCGTTTTTCACTTTGGGCATGAATCATTGAATGTAATCATATTTAGAGAAGTTTTCGGCTGTCCGTTTCAAGATGGACAGGCTTTGATCCACCTAGTTCAGCCGTATAATTAATGAGAAAATGCAGGGTGATCAGCGGTATTATTGAGTTTAATCCTATATATACTATAGAGAAAAGAATTCCGATGATGGTTGTTTTAATGACTCCCGACATTCCTTGATACGTATGAGCAAGACCAAATAATAAGGAGGATAAAAGAATAGAAAGCCAGATGGGTTGATCCGGAAATAAGCTGGTGAAAGCAAAAATCAATGTTCCTCTATAGATGATTTCCTCCGTGATCCCCACAGTTACAGAAATGGATTTCCATCTTTCTTTCTCCTTGTTTGAGACAGGCAGTATCACGGAATAGCTAAGGTTGCTCAGCTGATCCTTTTTTGTTTTTGTTAGTTTTTCCTGAAAGGAATCACTGAGTTGATAAGCGATGTAATAGTACAAAAGCGTAAGCGTATAAAGGGATGCCACCGCAATAAGCGTATATGTGATGAAGGGACCTAAGGGCTCGGCATCGAACGTCGGGAGAGCGATACCGATCTGACGGAATTCCAATTCGGTGAACATAGCCAATAATAATATGAATAAAGTTGGGATCCAAAGGCCAACCATGATATAGGTGTAATAATTGGATCTTGCATTTTCCTTCTCTCTTACAGCCGACTTGAATCTTTGAAAACCAAAATATCCGATAATAGGTTCATAAAATACAGTAAAAATGATTATGACCAATAGACCTAGTTCCATTTGTTTCAACTCCCCAAATGCTTATTGTTTCATGCTTCCTGAACAACTGCAGTCTCAGTGTCTATATTTGTCTGGTATTTCCGTATCAATGCAGAAGGCAAATACCAAAGGACGAAAATAATCAATACAGCTCCTGAACCGATCAGAATGACAGGAGGGAAGAGATAGTCATAGAGCACTCCGAACAGAAGCATTCCGAGCGGCATTAAAGCCATGCTCATCGTTTCTAGAAGACTGAACACCCTGCCTCGATAGCTTTCTTCAATCATGGATTGCATGACAACCAAAATCGGGGTGTTGACCAATGCCCCCAATGCTCCGAAGGAAAATAGAATAGTAATGTAAAAAAGGATGTTTCCCCAATACGGAAGGCTGATCATTAAAGGGAGTGCAATCAGTGACATGGTGATCCCCATGCCGATTATTCCCCATTTCGAAACATTGA
>JAZNGP010000010.1:0-5504 GCA_045576475.1 Bacillus sp. (in: firmicutes)
ATTCAAAGATGTTGCGGCGGGAAGCTCGGCAAGCAGACATATCGCGGCTGCCCATTCGAACGGGATTGTGAATGGATTCCCGGATGGCACTTTCCGTCCTTACGCTTCTGTGACAAGAGCGGAGATGAGCATCATGATCAGCCGCGCATTCAATCTCCAAAGCACTGCCGATCATCCAGTCTTCCCGGATGTGAACAGTCAGGTAACGGGCCACCTGGAAATTGCGCAAATGACAGCCAATGGGATCACAAATGGATACGAGGACGGCACCTT
The DNA here is from genome assembly GCA_045576475.1 of Bacillus sp. (in: firmicutes). Classification (GTDB taxonomy): domain Bacteria; phylum Bacillota; class Bacilli; order Bacillales; family DSM-1321; genus Bacillus_AD. The sequence continues at coordinate 274 of JAZNGP010000010.1, forward strand.
CCGGCCGTATGAAAAAATGAATCGAGCCACCTATGCTGTGTTTGTATCGAGAGCCATGAATAAAGAACTGAGATGACAAAGGAAACAGCTGTCCATACGGGCAGCTGTTTTTGCGGGTGAAGGAAAACAAGAGTAAACAAGCGGGCAGCTGACGGAATAATAGAAACTCAACGGATAGACTAGAAAGAGCTAGATTCATACAAGACTATTTGGTCTCTTAATTTATGTATCTATTCCGACAACTCTAGTAATATTTTTGTAATATAAACGTAAAGGAAGTAAGGTTATTTCTCTGGTAGAATAGGACTACAGATTTAGATCGTAAGTTTTACAGAAATAGAGAGTAACATTATTTTTTGGGGGTAAACATGAAGAAGCTTTTATACTTGCTGATCGCTGTTACTATGTTCTTGACACTTATGCCAACGGATAAAGCAGAGGCTAGCACAGGGAAAGATGTTGTCACAATAGCCAACAAATATAAAGGTGTTCCATACTTATGGGGCGGTACCACAACAAAAGGATTTGATTGCTCGGGTTTTACTTCGTTCGTCTTTAAGCAAGTCGGTGTAACACTTCCCCGTACAGCAGCAAGCCAATATGGAGTCGGTACAGCCGTATCCAAAAGTAATTTACAGCCAGGAGATCTTGTATTCTTCAGCAGCAGTTCCTCTTCAGGAATCACACATGTAGGAATCTACTCAGGCGATAACAACTTCATCAGCTCAACCTCAAGCAAGGGCGTGGCTGTAGTTAGCATGGATAATACATACTGGAAACCGAAATATACTGGTGCCAAGCGTGTGTTGTCGAACGCATCAACTAATGGCATCTACTCAGATTTGGCAAGCTCGCATTTTGCCTATACTGCCGTAAAGACATTATCAAGCAAGAATGTCATCTCCGGATATGAAGACGGTACATTCCGTCCAGGAAATTCAGTGACACGCGGACAAGCGGCAGCCATTGTCAACAGAGTGTTGAAACATACACCGAAATCGTCTGCTTCATTCAAAGATGTCCCATCCAGCAACCGTTTTGCGAAAGATATCGCAGCAATGAAAGAACTGAAGATCATCAATGGTTACTCAAACGGGAACTTCGGCCCGAATGATACGCTGACAAGAGCACAGATGGCAATCATCGTTCAGAGAGCATTCGACTTGAAGAATACAACCATCTCAAGTTCAGCAGCCACTAAGCTATACACGGATGTCAATTCATCACATTATGCATACAGTGCGATCATCGCATTGAACGCAAACGATAAGACAACCGGGTTCAAAACAAAAACATTCCGACATGCAGATGTTGCAACTAGGGCAGACTTTTCAGCAGCTGTCTATAACGGAACACTTGCACAATAAATAGATTGAAAGAGATGCACTATGCATCTCTTTTTTTTGTCTTCATTCCAATTCTGGGATTGATAGCCCTCGATATTCCGTTATATGGAAGTAATTGTTAGAATTTACGGTTCAATATGACACCGGATATGATAATATAGTAATAGTCATAAAGATGCATTGAAATGTAAGGATATTCCATGGCTTGACTTATATTTTTTTCTAATAAGCCGATATACAAAATGATAGTAACTTAAGTCAGCCAATTAGATAAATATATGATCAGGAAGGGGTTTATAATGAAGAAAATAGTTTCATTGTTTTTAAGTTTGCTGCTCGTTGTAACGCTGTTGCCTTCTGCAAAAGTATCTGCTGACGATATCAGCGGGATTGTCCTGGAGAAAGAGATGCGGGCAATGGTGGAACAAGGAATTATCAAAGGGTATGAAAACGGTAAATATGCACCTTTCGAGGATGTATCGAGAGGACAATTCGCCACATTCATCGCCCGTGCCTTATCGTTAAGCGAATCCACACATCGATTCACGGATGTTCCGGTAACATCCAATCTCGCCGCAGGCATCAACGCAGCTGCCGAAGCAGGAATTGTTGATGGGTATGCAGGAGGCAAGTTCGGACCGAATGACCTTGTCACACGTGAACAGATAGCCATCATGATCGAGAAAGCGATGGATTACATGATGCTCGAGAAGACAAAAGGCTCGCTCAACTTCACGGATGCATCGACGCTTACTTCATCGGTTTCAAGAAATGCTGTAGCCTATTCCGTAGGTCTTGGCATCATCTCTGGATTCCCTGATGGGGACAGTTTCGCATTTAAGCCGAAAAAGAATGCCAACCGTGCGGAAGCCGCAGCATTCATCTACCGTCTGTTGGAAGCACAAAAGAAACAGGAAGAAGAGATGACTCCGGATCCCGGTGATGAAACAGGCAAACCATACAGCGTAGGCCGGCTTGATTCAGCAGGAAATGTAACAACGATCAAATCCTTTGCTACATATGACGAGGCTCTTAAATCGTTGACGAGTGCAAGCACTCAAGTTATTTCCTATAATGGCAATATCATCAAAATGAAGGACGGCAGCGGAATTGTCATCGCAAAACCGGGTGCCGGTCAATCGACGACAGTCGTTTATGATGAAGCGTTGAAAACAATCCATGGACCAATCCAAGCTGGATCGGAACTTCAATATGTCACTTCCGATGAAACGAAGATCACAATCAAAGCTGCCGGAAAGATTGGTTATATCAAGCATAGTGATGCCTATCTATTGACCGATCAACAGATGAAAGGGCGATCCTATTATACGAAAAACAGCTCGGGTCAATTGGTTCACTCCATTTATAATCATACAACCGATAAAGTGAGCAGCTACGTTGCCGGCAAAGCGCCGTCTTCCTTTGTGGCAGGACAGAAATATTACAGCTGGGACGGCGCAACGTTCACCACAGAAACCGGTGCGGCAGCAGGCACCTTCCATCAGTATTTCAACATGCTTCCAGCACGTACAGCAACCAATTATACAGCTGACGAATTAAACGCGTATATCATGGAGAAACTTACGGAACGCGAAGCATTGTATAAGAAAAATCCGACAACATATGTCAGATACAAAGATGCAACCAAGAACAGCAAGTTAATCGGGCTTGGCACTATTTTAAAAGATTTCGAGAGAAACCATAAACTGAATGCCTTGATGATCCTTGGCATGGCGATCCATGAAAGTGATTACGGAATGAGCACACATGCGCAGAAGAACAATAATATCTTCGGCATCAAAGTATATGACAGCGACCCGACAAACGGGGAAGCATATGCAAGCATCCGAGATTGCGTAAGCTCATTGTCCACAAACTACTTGAATAAGAATTATATTCCCGCTACAGGAGCATATGCGAACGGCGGAATGCCAGGAAACAAAGCGAACGGCATCAACGTTCGTTATGCATCTGATCCATACTGGGGCCAGAAGGTAGCAGGCCATATGTATCAAGCGGATACAGCGATGGGCGGAAAAGACTGCGGGAAGATCGAAATCTACCAAACGACAACAGAAAAATTGAATGTCCGCTCAGGAGCCGGGACGTCCTTCAGCACATTATATACGTATAAGAAAGCTGGACATGCCATCGCGAAAGTAAGCAGTTCAGGAGACTGGCTGCAGATTTACTCAGACAGCACAAATCATGATTATGGATATGTATCATCGAAATATGCAAAGGTACTTTCTATAGCCAAATAACAAAAAGACCGCCCAAAAGGCGGTCTTTTTGTTGTTCTAATGTGCGAGACTAGTGAGTCATTTACAAATACTGTCTTTATATTACAATTCTCAAACGAAAAAAGCAGATATGTAACAAATAAGTTATATTTTGCTTTTGTTTCATTTTCTATATTGATATAGTGCTAGAATAGAAAAGTATTACGATCAAAGAAAGGGGATACATATATGAAAAGATTGTTTCCAATTTTTCTAAGCTTGCTGCTTGTACTTTCCGCAGTGCCGGGAATGCAGGCATCTGCTCAAGAAAGTATCAATAAGGAAATGCAATCCGTCATCGACCAAGGGATCATTCAAGGACATGCGGATGGGACTTATAAGCCTCAAGGAAGTGTGAAGCGGGGGGAATTCGCGACATACCTGTATCGTGCCCTCCAGCTGCCTGAAGGCAGTCATGTATTTGCGGATGTAGGCCGCAACTCCACATTGGCGAAAGGGATTAATGCAGCCGCGAAAGCGAAAATCGTGGTAGGAACTTCAGCAACAAGATTCTCTCCGGATGCACTGATCACGAGGGAACAAATGGCTGTCATGATCGAGAGAGCGCTCGATTATATGAAAGCTTCCACAAAAACAAAGCCGCTGACTTTCACGGACAAACAGCAAATTAAAGCAACCGGAGCCGTTATGCGTATGGTTGGTCATGATATCATTGCGGGAGTGCCGGATGGGGAAGGATTTGCCTTCAAACCTAAGAATGCAGCCACAAGAGCCCATGCCGCAGCTTTCATATACAGAATGCAGCAGACACTTAAAGCGGAGGGAATCTCTGTTCAGCCGATACCACAGCCAACCGCATCAGCATTAAGTGCTTTTGAACAGGAAGTGGTCGAATTGACCAATGCAGAGCGTACGAAAAAAGGCTTACAGCCATTACAGATCGATACGGAATTAAGCAAAGTTGCCCGTCTGAAGTCGCAAGATATGAAAGACAATAATTACTTTAACCATAACAGTCCCACTTACGGTTCACCGTTTGATATGATGGAACAATTCGGCATCAGCTATAGGGCGGCCGGAGAAAACATTGCTATGGGCTACCGAACACCGGCAGCAGTAGTGAATGGCTGGATGAACAGTGAAGGTCACCGTGCCAACATCCTCAGCAGCAATTTCACACATATTGGTGTGGGATATGTGGAAGGAACCCATCATTGGACACAAATGTTTATAGGAAAATGATTTTGATGCCCTGTCCCTTCGCAAGAAAAACAGGGTTTAATATGATTATAGACTGAAGCCTAAAGATAAGACCAAGTCCGAATGGATTTGGTTTTTTCTTTGGGTTTTTTCGGAAACTTTGCTGTTTAGAACAAATATATAGTGCAAATGGAATCACTGTTGAAGTTCCTGTTGATTTCCGCTGCGAACGGACGCTTTCCGCTTAGGCGAGCGATGAGCCTCCTCCTTCGTGCTTAGGTCTCACCCTGCTCGCTGATCTAAGCAGGAGTCGCCGTTCTCCGCTTCAATCATATCTGACTAAGAGCAGCATTAAGGGAAAGTAAAAACAACAAAGATAATGGAATTGTTCACTCAATAAATGTTATTATTTGCCTTTTTGGTATGCTACTCTTTATGTAAG
>JAZNGP010000011.1:0-2877 GCA_045576475.1 Bacillus sp. (in: firmicutes)
AAATGATAGTTGTATAGGTGTAAATTCCTGTTTTTTAGGAGTTATTACTCATGTTGCAAAAACAGAAATAATCAAATAGATCTGTTTGTTGCCCATTAAATGGATATTGATTTCATTCATTCGGTTCATTCCTCATAATGGTAATTATGTTAAAAGGTTCATTTTTTATTATCAGGCTCATGGTGCTTTTGCTTTACTTTTTTTAAAAACAATGGGGTGATCATATGGGATTGGAAGGAGATTTAAACAGTATTTCTTCCGCTCTTGGAGGCCAGGCGGCTGAGCTGGAGGAAAAAATCCGACGCCTTAAACAAGCGAACGGAGAAGTGATGAATGAGCAAACCGCCGGCTTATCGGAAATCAAACAGATCAAATTGCCTGAATTGGCTGATCAATGGACAGGGAATCGTGCAACGGGTTTCGATGAAAAGCGGACAGATGCATACGATGAAATGAATCGGATCTTCCAATGGGAGTATGAAGCGTATCAACAGGAGATTGAAAGAAAAATTTGGATGCTGGAAGCGGAACTGGCAGCAATCCGGTCGATGCAGGCAATGGCATCCGAAATAGGGGATCTGCTTGGAAAAGGGGAAGAAATGCTCGAGCAGGCAGGGGATAGGCTTGCGAGCCTGAAAGGAAGGCTGTTTGGATGACGACAATTCGTTTGAAGCATGATGATGTCACTTCACAAATCAAAAAAATGGAATCCGCACTCCAGGCACTGAAGCTGGAAGGGTTCACTCCCGGGGATTTCGGACGGAACCGGACGGGGTTCTCCTCTTCTTTCACAGAGGGAGAAGCATTTCTGGAACAGACAGTATCCGAATACATTCAAATCATCCAGAAAAACCTGGCCGACACACAGGCGAATGTGGATTATATGAAGATGCAGGATGAAGCCATCCAAAGAATAACGACAGGATCACTGCCGTCATGAGAGTGATTGATCAAACATCCTCCAATAGTTCCTCGGGACTGCAGGTATATGAAGCCAAAACGGTGAAAGCGGTCAGCCACTGCCGTAAAAAACAGCTCCAAGCTCTGAAAGACCAGATTACGGAATTAAAGAAACAGTTCACAGTGATGGCATCGATGAGCGACTTCCAAGGGGAAGGAGCCGAAGCCATCAAAAACTTCTACAAAGCGCATGCGACGATCGCCGATCATTGGATTCTCTTCCTAGAAGCAAGAATCGCTTTTCTGGACCAGATCGGAGACGATCAGGAAGAGAAGGATTTGGGCGGAGACACGGTCGTCGTCATGCCTTTTCTGACCGATGAGCTTCGGAGCGCAAACAATCGTTCCTTGGATTTGGTCGATCAGCAGCAAAATGATCTGGAAGGCATCTTTTCGAGCATCAGCGACATCTTGCCGCTGCATGTTTTTTCAAAGGAAATGTTCACAACTCATATGGACGACGCCAGAGAAGGAATGAATAAGACACTTGTGGTGACGGAAGAGCTGGACCAGCAGCTGATCGGGGAATACGGGGCTTCCGGAGCGGAAATGCAGAACATCATTCAACTGATGAACGGATTGATAGAAGCGACCCGTTCCGGCAACGACATCTCGCCGATCCATTTCAATAGCTCGGATTTCCTGAACAGCGAAGCCTACCGAAACCGTGATGATATCAGTGACCAAACGAAGGAATACGTAGGCTTCAAGAAAGAACAGGAAGCGCACAGGAAAGTCATGAAAGAAATCGAAGAGCTCGAAAATCGCTCCATCGGAGAAAAAATCTGGGACGGCACGAAAACCTTTACAGGAGAGGTCACCGGCTATTATGATTACATCAGAGCAGAAGAAGGCATCGACCCGGTCACCGGCGAGAAACTCACCACCAGCCAGCGTATCGCGGCCGGCGGTATGGCCGCAGCAGGCTTCATCCCGATTGTCGGCTGGGCCGGACGAGGACTGAAAGGCGCCAAAGCCGTCAACAGCACCATCAAAGCATCCAACGCCCTGGACGCCTACAAAGGCGCCAAAGGCATGTCCTACATCGGCAACGCAGAAAAAGGCATCTACGGACTCATCGCCGCAAATGAAATCAAAGGCAACCTGACAGGGACGGATTATCTCGGAAATGAAGTGTCGACGGATCAATCCGGTTTGGCCAGCGGATTGAGCATTGCCAGTATTATTGGGGTCGGCAGGCTGGTGCGGAGTCAGAATGTTGGTATTATCTATGGTGGTAAGGGTACGGGTAATACTATTAGTGATTATCTTGATGATATAATTGTGAACGGTAAAGTATATTCCGCTAAGATGAATAAGCTTAAAAATGCTATACAGAATAATACTTTTAGTGTAGATGAGCTGTCTGTGATTAGAAAAAAGATGTCTGATTTAGGGATAACCAAAGAATATGATGAAGTATTAATTAAAATGGATTTTGGTAAGTATCTTAGAGGACTAATAGGTGATCCACCTGCTGCTATGAAAGATCCACATGCACATCATATTTTATTTAAAAAGGGGTTAGGTGAGGCTCAACAAAAACTCGTTCAAGAAGGTCAAGCAATATTAAGAAAATATGGTATTGACCCTGTAATTGGTAAAGAAAATTTAGTTTGGGCACCAAATAGAGTTGCCGGACAACATAATATTGCAGCTCTAGAAAACGTTGTAAAGCAGTTGAAAGCGGTTGATGCGGCTGGTGCAGACATAGATGATATTATTGAGATATTAGAAGATCTTGGGAAAAAAGCCGCTTCTAGGAAATAGCGGTTAAAAGGAGAAATTAACATGGATATGAATCAATTTGCTAAAGATATTAGAAATGCCATAAAAAGTGGTCAATTGGATACTTTAAGAGTTTTACTTGAGAAAGAACCAGAAATGTAAACATGGATGACACCTTTTGGTACATGG
>JAZNGP010000012.1:0-21899 GCA_045576475.1 Bacillus sp. (in: firmicutes)
TTTGCCAAAAAACGCAAATCGAAAAAGAAAGGAAATTGATAGAGCAAAAGCCGGTTCCTTAAGGAACCGGCTTTTGCTCTATCAATTTCCTTTCTTTTTCGATTTGCGTTTTTTGGCAAAAGGCATCCACCAATTCCACTCGCCTAATAACTTCATTAAAGAAGGAACGAGCAATAACCGGATGATGGTGGCATCGATCAAAATCGCAAGAGCGATCCCGATTCCGATTTGTTTTACTGGAACAACGTCCGTGAAAGCGAAAGCACCGGTGATGACAATCATGATCAAAGCTGCCGATGTGATGATCTTACTTGTTGATGCCAATCCGGAAACGGTTGCTTCATCATTGTCCCCGATTTCCTGATAGACTTCATGTATACGTGAAATCAAGAAGACTTCATAGTCCATACTTAACCCAAAGACAATACTGAAGACAAAGACAGGTATGATCAAGGCAATGGTTGTTGCTTCAATTCCAAAGTGCCCGCCCTGGAAAATCCAAACCAGGATGCCGAATGTCGAAGCTAAGCCGACGACATTCATGATGATTGCTTTCAGTGGAATAATCGCGGAACGGAAAGCGAATAAAAGGATGAAGTAGGTACTGATCAGCACGAGACCTATTCCGATCCAAACCTTATCCATTATTTCATCAAATATCTCTTGATTAAATTTGGCTTCCCCTCCGACGAGCAAATCAATTTCTGTATCCTTTTCACTCCATTCCCTCACGAAATCCTTTGCTTCATCAGAAGTAGCTTCCTCTTTTAAAGTGACAGGTATCAACAATTTTTGATCGTTGATGAACTGATCAACAGCAGGGGATATAGCATGGGCACTTTCCGGCTGTTTCAGCATTTCGTAAAGTGTTTCACTGTTTCCGGCTTTGCTGACCGAATACAAGGAAGATGTGGATTTGACAGCATCCTCTTTATTGATAGCGTCAATCAACAGTTCCATTTCTTTCAATCCGTCTTCATCAGTCCAGGAATCATCACGTTCCGCGATGATATAGACGAGGGAGTTTTCTTTCAGCTTGAATTCCTCATTGACGATCCCGAATGCTTTCCTTGATTCAAATGAATCAGGCAATGACGTTTCATCCGGTATGGAAAGGACAAGGTCCTTGACGGGGATGATGCCGGCTGCCAGCAGCAATACTGCCAGTAAAGTGATTGTCAAAGGACGCTTCATGACGCCTTCCGCAAATTTACGCCAGTAAGCGGTTTGATCTTTCTTCCTTTTGATGAGTTTTCCTTTATCCAAATGATCTCCCAAAAGATAAAGAATGGAAGGAAGTAAGGTCACGGAAGAAATAAGGGCCACTGTGACGACGACCATCCCGCCGATTGCCACTGTTTTGAATATGTCGATCTGGATGAGAAGCATGGCGGCCAGACCGATGAATACACAAACCGCTGAGAAGGCGATCGATTTCCCGGCTGTCCGGATGGTCGTCAAAATTGCTTGCTTCTTATCGGAATGAAGTAATTCTTCCTTATATCTGTTGATGAAAAGTAAAGCGAAGTCTATACTTAATGCAAGTCCGATCATCGGCGTGACATTCAGCAGGAAAACAGAGAGATTCATCTGATTTCCAAGCAGCGTAAGGATACCCAGCGATATCACAACAGTCACGCCTCCGACGATCAGCGGCACAATCGCGGCTGCAAGACTGCCGAAAGCCATCAGCAGCACAAGCAATGCCACCGGAAGCCCGATCATTTCAGCTGTGATCAAATCACGCTGACTCGCTTCGTTCAAGTCGACGTTGATGACGGAAGCGCCTGTAAGCATTGTGTCATCGTGCTTCTCCGTAACGGTGCGTACAGTGTGCACATGATCATTCATATTGTCTTTATCTTCGTCGAAGGCCAGAACGGCATAAGCTGTATCGTCCGACATTTGTTCCGGATATGTAAGCGGGGACTGGATGCCGGTTGTCACCTCCAAATCCTCGATTTCTTCTATTACCTTTGTGATGTGGTTATGGAAATCCTTATCAGCGGACCCTTCGGATTTCTCGAAGACAACAAGCATCGTGCTTTCCGGAGAGTCGAAATCCTCCGTCAATATTTGTTGGACCTTTTCATATTCCCCGTCCATTTCAAAGCCGTCTCCCTTCAGCTTGGATGGAAGGTCCAAAGCATAGAAAGCCAATCCTACTGTCAGAATAACCCAGACAATCAATGAAAATTTATAATATTTCAGTACGTTTTCAGGGATATTTTTCATCTTTGCTTTCTCCTTTACCATTATATATGTCTTTTTTTATTTGGAATGCTTCAGATCTCCGCACGACCGTATCGATTATACTTCCTCATCTTTAATTTTATCATTATTAGCATCCGTATGGCACTCTTACGACATGAAGGAGCGTTGAAAAATATAATGTAAACACAAAAGGAAAAGTGGCATAATTGGGTAAAAGAGAACATATACTATTTTTATGATTAGGCTCAGTTATCTTCCGCGTTGATGATGGAAGCGATTGAGAAAAAAAGGATCCCTCAGGAGGTTTCAACATGTACTTTTCAAAGAAAAATCAGGAAGCCGAAGAAATAGTGATCGAAGATACACAAGTATTCGCTTGTATGACAGAAGAGTGTAATGGTTGGATGCGGACGCAGTTCATGACGGAGACAGATGTGAACTGTCCGTTATGCGGCGGAGGGATGGAAGAAGAAACGAGACAGCTGCCCAAAATAACATAAGGGAAAATCATCCATCGAATGGGTGATTTTTTTACGTTTAATCCCATATCCATACAGAATCATACATAATTATAAAGATTGTGCATACTCGTTATCTTCCTGTTATCCTGTTGTAATGATTGTTACCCAACCTTAACCCTCCTGTGCTTTATGATAAAAATATTCATGTTATGCTTGTCTTCGTTAGCTGCTAAAAGCTAATTCTTTTATAGGAGGGGTACTAACTACATGAAGAAAACTTTATTTTCATTGATTGCTGTAGCGGCAATTTCCACATCAGCTGGGATGAGCGCACAAGCACAAGAAGTAGTAGTCAAAAAAGGGGATACTTTGTACAGCTTATCCACAGAACACGCGGTTTCAATTGATCATATAAAAGAATTGAATGACCTTTCGTCGGATATGATTTATGCCGGCGAAACACTCACAGTCTCTTCTGAGTCAAATGACAGCAGCAATACATATGTTGTTGAAGAAGGAGATACGCTTTGGGGAATCGCAAATAAATTAGGTGTTTCGGTATCTCAATTGAAGAGCTTAAACAACCTATCCGGAGATATCATATATCCGAAACAAGTAATCTCCGCTGCAGGCGCAGCTGAAAATAATCAGCAGGCAGCTGCTGTACAGGGTACAAGCACAACAGAGAGCACAGCCAAGCCTGCAGCTTCTGTTAATACAGCACAAGGTAAGTCCATGACTGTCACGGCTACGGCATACACAGCGTATTGTGAAGGATGCTCCGGAGTGACTGCTACCGGTGTCGACCTTCGTTCGAATCCGAATCAGAAAGTGATCGCGGTCGATCCTTCTGTCATTCCATTAGGATCGAAAGTATATGTGGAAGGGTATGGAGTTGCCACTGCAGCAGATACAGGCGGAGCCATCAAAGGAAATAGAATCGATGTCTTCATCCCAACGGAAAGCGGTGCTTTGGATTGGGGAAGAAAAACAGTAAATATTGAAATTCTTCAATAAATGAAACATCAAAAAACGTCCGGTCCATATGATCGGGCGTTTTTTTCTTTCCTGCTTATATCAGCGGGGCCGGATATTGAATTGTCTACACTTTTCATTCATAATAAGAGAAGATTATTCGAGGAATCGCAAAATGTATAACTAGTGGAGTTGAACAGCATTAATGAAGGAAATTTTATTGTCTTTCAATCCGATTTTTATTATTATAGGCATCTTATTGACGGGTATGGCTGCTTTCACGGCCAATGACTTGTTCTTACATAGAAAGATTACAAAAAGCAACCAGGCTTTCATCTTTTGGGGAAGTAATTTTTCATTATCCATCAGCATCTGGATGATGAACTTCTTCGGCATATTGGCACTTGATATCAATAACTCTGAAGGGAGAACCATCCTCATCAGCTTTTTGTCGATGATTCCGAGTTATCTGATCACAAGTCTTGCATTGTCTTTTTTCAAACAGCAGCAACGGATCATTTTCTTGATCGCTGGAAGTGCGATGATGTCCTTAGCGGTTTGTGCAACAGGTGTCATCCATATGTATGCGATTAACGGAAATGTCCATTTCTCGATGATGGTAATGCTCATGTCGTTCATCCTGCTTACGGTTCCATTCATCCTGTCATTCTGGATTCTCTTCCGTTATGAAAATACCGCCATCGGCTGGATTTCATCCAAATTTGTTTCATCATTCATCAATACAATCACGATCGGTATCGGTTTCCTGCTGGTGATGAAAGCATCTTTTGCGGAGGTCATCAATCAAAGGCAATTGGTTGATAAATTGACTTTGAACGGTTATTCGCTCATCTACTTCATCTTATTCCTGTCCATTTTGATCTTCGGTGCATTCGTGGCCGCTAATCTGGCAGCTTTCAAGAAAACAGCGAAGAATCATTTGTTCGCCAATGATATAATGGCTGCTCTTGAGAGCACAAGCATCATAACCATCCTTGACCCAAAAGGATCTTTCACTTATGTCAATCCCACATTTAACGAGGTTTTCCAGTATGGGAATGATGACCTCATCGGGCAGCATCATTCTCTTTTGACCAGATCAAATGAAGCGGAACTGTTTGATGAGATCAAGCGTAACTTGGAAGTGAACAGACCGTGGAAGGGTGAATTGAAAGGGAAGGTCAAGGATGACGGGGAAATTTGGGTGCATGCGACCGTAACTCCTTTTTTCAACAAAAAAGGAGAGCCTTATCAATATGTTGCGATATTAACCGACATATCGGAGCGGAAAGCGGTTGATAAAGAATTGAAATCCTCCCTTAAGGAAATCCAGGACTACCGATATGCGCTTGATCAGGCCTCTATTGTCGCCATCACGGATGCCTCAGGGAAAATAATGAAAGTGAACGGTAATCTATGCCGGATTTCCCAATACAGCCCTTCAGAATTGATAGGGCAGGATCATCGGATACTTAACTCAGCCTATCATCCGAAATCATTCTTTGAAGATTTGTGGAGAACCATCTCCAAAGGCAATGTATGGCAAGGAGAAATCAGGAATAAAGCGAAGGATGGTTCATTCTATTGGGTGGAGACAACCATAGTTCCATTCTTGGATGATAACCAAAAGCCTTACCAATATGTTTCAATCCGAAATGATATCACAGAACGGAAGAAACAGGAAGCGATGCTCCATCGACAGGACAAATTATCGGCTCTCGGGCAATTGGCGGCCGGTGTGGCGCATGAGATCAGAAATCCTTTGACCAGCATGAAAGGATATACAGAATATCTTCTGCTGGACGAGGAATCGGAAGACAGGCGGGAACATCTTGGGATTGTACTCGAAGAGATCGAGCGGATCGATGGCATAGTGGAAGAGTTCATGATGCTTGCAAAGCCGCAGCCGGATTTGATGACCGTCAAGAACATCAGTACAATCGTTTCCAACACCGCTGGTCTTTTCTCGTATGAGGCAAAGAAAAATAAGATTCAGATCATGATGGATCATATAGAAGAAGAGGCATACGTACTTTGTGATGAGAACAGGATGCGTCAATTATTCATGAATCTATTGAAGAACGCGATTGAAGCCATGCCTGATGGAGGTATCCTCCATTTATCGGTTCGAAATACCGGGAAAGAGATTTCCATCGCGATAAGAGATACAGGCACGGGAATCCCCGAGGAAATCATGGAACATATAGGTGAGCCTTTTTTCACCACAAAAGAAGCGGGGACCGGTCTCGGTTTGATGATCAGCCATAAAATAATCGAAAACCATAACGGGAAGATGGAGATTGAAAGTGAACATCGGATGGGGACTATTTTCCGGATTACCTTGCCGGCTGTTGATCCTGAACTATGCGGGAATTGATGTTTTTTTCGGACTGAATCCGGGGATAGTAACGATAGCAGATGGTCTCTGACGCTTATTTGACATAAATTTATCCGTTCAGGAGAGGTGTGATTGAATGATCTGGAAGAAATTGATTTCAAGCATCGGAATCGACGATGTCAAAGTGGATACGCTCATTACTAAGAAAGAATTCAAACGCGGTGAATGGATTGAAGGGAAAATCAAAGTGACAGGCGGCGTATCCGACAAAAAAATTCAGAATATCATCGTAACACTGATCGAAAGGTATGAAGAAGATAAAGAAGACAGTGATTTCTCTTACCATGAAAAAGAGCTTTCTGAACATATTTTATCGAATTTGGAGAGCATTCATTCCGGTGAAGAGACTTTCTTTCCGTTCAGGATGAAGGTGCCGGAGTATCAGGATCTGACACACCCGAAGGCAGAAATAGTGCTGCGGACAAAATTAATGGTTGAGAACTGTCTGGATCCGGTCGATGAAGATGTTTTGGATATTGTATGATGATGAACAAAGACAGCCGCTCTCCGTATAAGGATGAGCGGCTGTTGCTGTATTATCTTGATGTTTTTGGAGCTTTGTTCCTTTTCTCCGCTATTAATGCCTTCACTTCATTATAGGTTAATCCGGAATTGCTGTTTTTCCTCTTCACTTCTGCGATATCTGTTCCGGAGACTGTGTATTTTCTGTCCATTTTGCACCCCTTTCATGTAGTATGCTCAGCAGTTATGTGTTGATTCTAAAATAATTCTCCTCAACAATTTGGGGTGAAGAGAGAGAAAGTGGTGTTAAAAGGAAAAGATTGGGTATATATAGGTATACCAAGAAGGAGGGAACCCAATATGAAACGACGTAATTATGTTATGTTAGGAATTGGTGTTGCCGGTGCAATGGGGATTAAAACCATATTGGCTGATGAAGATAAGAAGGATCGAATTTTAGGCAGATTCGAGGGTGTCAAAGAGAAGGCCGTGAGCTGGTGGTACAGGAACAAACTGGAGGATTGTGCAGATACTTTGGAGAAGGCAGGACATCCAGACCCGCATGATATCCCGGATAATAAAATGGTTGATGAAGGGGCACAATACAGTGTCCAATATTATAGCCAAAAGAAGATAGATGAAGAATGAACCTTTAATCTCTGCTGCTAAGCAGGGGTTTTTTTTGTGCGCTGAAGGATGCAGATCATTACGATGTACATAAAATGACGTCATTCGACCCAAAATAACGTTAAGAAGATTAGAGGAGATTAGTTATGAAGAAACCAAAACCCGTCAGCTTAATGGGTGTCATCAGCCTGGCATCCATACCGCTCATCATGACACTGGGAAACAGCATGCTCATACCGGTCCTTCCGGATATCGAGACAGAACTGAACGTTTCCGCGATGAAATCGAGTTTGTTGATCACGATTTATTCTGTTGCTTCCATTCTGCTTATACCGATTGCCGGCTATCTATCGGATAAATACGGCCGGAAAAAAATTATCCTGCCTAGTTTGGTGATTGTATTCATCGGCGGCCTCGTCTCCGCCATCGCTGCTTGGAAGATGTCGGATCCCTATTGGACAATTTTCTTCGGAAGGATCTTTCAAGGCATCGGAGCAGCGGGAGCGGCTCCGATTGTCTTCCCGCTTGTGGGCGACTTATACAAGAAAGATGCGGAAGCAAGTACATGTCTTGGGATCATCGAGACGTCCAATACCTTCGGCAAGGTACTGAGCCCAATTTTAGGGGCAGTACTAGCATCTGTGATTTGGTTCCTTCCTTTCTTTATGATTTCCGCATTCAGTCTCGTTTCCTTTCTTTTGGTTCTTTTCTTTGTGAAAAGTCCTCCCAGGAAGCCGGCAATGCCGTTTCGTCAGTTCTTGGCTGTGACGAAAAAGATTTTTAAGAATGAAGGCAGATGGTTGTATACTTTGTTCTTCGTCGGCGGCTATGCGATGTTTGTATTATTCGCACTGCAGGTATTTCTTTCGGATAATCTTGAAACCCAGTTTCATCTCAAGGATGTGAAGAAAGGATTGGTGCTTGCAGTGCCCTTGCTGTTCCTTTGTGTCTCCTCTTTGGCTGGAAGTAAGTACATAGCAGGAGATAAAGGAAGGATGAAGAAAATAATCATTGTATCTTTATTGCTGCAGACAGCGGCTTTACTGTTTTTCAAAAACTATGAGCATCTTCTGCCGCTCATGATGGTCATCAGCCTGAACGGAATTTGTATCGGATTGATTCTGCCTGCATTGGATGCCCTCATCACAGAAAATATTGATAAGGATCAAAGGGGGCTGATCACGTCATTCTATAGCTCAGCCCGATTTTTTGGGGTGGCGGCTGGTCCTCTAGTTGTGTCAAGTTTTATCACATCTAGTGTCACAGCTCCATCCTTGATTGCTGCATCCGTAACGCTCCTTCTGACAGTAGTGGTCATAATGAACATACAAGTGGATGGCAAGGAAATGCCGAAAGCCTGAGAAACCGTTGTTTACAACGGTTTTTTTTGTACATAACGGAGCAACAGTGAATCCCTTGATAGATAAGACTTAAAGAGCTGTGTTAATACAGGTTTTGTACTATAACACATTATGACCGTTCAAATCTGTATTCTTTTTTTTGTGAGGAAAAAAGCTGTTATATCAACGTTTAACAAGAAATTTTTGTTAATTGTACTATAAATTTTAAAATTTTTCAGAAAATGGGGTGACAAAACAAATGGTTATGTTATACAATACAAGAGAAATAAGTTAACTGTATTATAACAAAAGCGGAAAGGGGTTGAAGGAAGTTGATCCATTTGAAATCCGATATGCTTCACTGCAAGGATGACTCAAATTGTAAATGCCAATCATTACTCACATCGGACGTGCTTCATTTTATTGAGAAATTGGAAGAAAATTTCGGGGAAAGAAGAATGGAGCTTTTACAAAAAAGGCGTGAGAAAAAGATTGCGGGACACTCACTTCCTGCCTTTCTGAAAGAAACGGTTTATATGAGGGAAGAACAGTGGGAGCCATGGACAATCCCTTCTGTATTGATGGACAGACAGCTTGAAATCACAGGCGGAGTGGAAAATGCGATGCTTCTTCACGGCTTGGATGCCGGTGCCAGTACCTACATCGCAGATCTATCCGCTGCCGGGGATGCTGCAATCGAAGGACATATGAGGATCAATCAAATGTTCCGCAATATGTCTGACCGAAATGATTTCAAGAAGCAGGAGACAACATTGCTGATGATGAAGCCGCGGGAGATCGAAGAAACGGAAAACCATATGCTGTTTGATGCTAAGGGAGTATCCGCAAGCTTCTTCGACTTAGGTGTCTATCTTTTCAGTAATGCGGAATTCCTTGTGAAGAACGGTAGCGGACCTTATCTGTTCCTTCCAAGGGTAGAGAGTCATCTGGAAGCGCGATTATGGAATGATATTTTCGTATATGCCCAGAATACATTACGCTTACCGCTGGGAACGATCAAGGCTGCGGTATCCGTAGAATCGGTATCGGCTGCTTTTGAAATGACAGAAATGATGTTCGAAATGAAGGAGCATTTTGCAGGTCTGCATTGCTGTAACTTTTCAGAAAATTTTGAATTAGGGGATACGGAGGATGATCATGAATTCATCCTGCCTGACAGGGAGGCTGTTCTTATGCTTAACCCTTTCCTGAATGTATATGCAGCAGGTGCAAAGAGTGAAGCGAGGTACATATTCCAAAAACTGATGCATGAAGATAGGTTTTCGGAATTTTTAACTATACAACTATAATAAAGGGAGATGGAGAAAATGAGAGAACAAAGAATTCAGGAACTTGAACAAAGCTGGAAAGATGAGACACGCTGGAAAGGTGTGACTCGTCCTTATACAGCCGAAGAAGTCATCAATTTAAGAGGTTCTCTGGATATTGAGCATACGATTGCCCGCCGCGGTTCCGAGAAACTATGGAACTTGCTCCATACGGAAGATTTCATCAACGCATTGGGCGCATTGACTGGTAACCAGGCAATGCAGCAAGTGAAGGCCGGTCTTAAGGCTATATATTTAAGCGGCTGGCAAGTTGCGGCGGATGCCAATCTTTCTGGTCATATGTATCCGGATCAAAGCTTATATCCTGCGAACTCGGTTCCGCAAGTGGTCAAACGAATCAATCAAGCGCTCCAACGCGCCGATCAGATTCACTACGTGGAAGGCAAAGAAGAAATTGATTGGTTTGCACCGATTGTGGCAGATGCGGAAGCGGGATTCGGCGGCCAGCTGAATGTATTCGAACTGATGAAAGGAATGATCGAAGCCGGTGCTTCCGGTGTTCACTTCGAAGATCAGCTTTCCTCCGAAAAGAAATGCGGACATCTTGGCGGAAAAGTGCTCCTGCCGACGCAGACAGCAGTGAAAAATTTGATTTCAGCCAGACTGGCTGCTGATGTGATGGGTGTTCCGACAATCCTCATTGCCCGTACAGATGCCGATGCGGCAGATCTCATAACGAGCAATATCGATGAAGCGGATGCACCGTTCATTACAGGAGAGCGTACATCTGAAGGATTCTTCAGGACAAAAGCAGGTATTGATCAAGCGATCGCTAGAGGATTGGCATACGCACCATATGCGGATTTGATCTGGTGTGAAACATCAGAGCCGAATTTGGAGCAGGCGCAGAAATTTGCCGATGCAATCCATGAGAAATTCCCGGGTAAACTGCTTGCTTATAACTGTTCCCCATCTTTCAACTGGAAAGCGAAATTGGATGATGAAACAATCGCGAACTTCCAGCGTGAAATCGCAAAAATGGGTTACAAATTCCAATTCGTCACATTGGCCGGCTTCCATGCATTGAATCATGGAATGTTTGAACTCGCCCGTGAATACAAAGATCATGGAATGGCTGCTTATTCCAAGCTGCAGCAGGCTGAATTCGAAAGTGAACAATTTGGATACACAGCAACAAGGCACCAGAGAGAAGTAGGAACAGGCTATTTCGACCAAGTGGCGACCATCGTTTCCGGCGGCACATCTTCGACTACCGCATTGAAAGGATCAACAGAAGAAGAACAATTCCAAACAGCTAAGTAATCATCGGCTGGATCGACGTTTCGGAAAAGCGGCGGGCGGCCAACCATGGAGCATTGAATAAGGCGATGTAAATAGACTTTGTCCGAAAAAGACGGACAGGGCTTAAAAAAATTGGAGGGATTCATATGAAATGCCAACCGAAAACAGAATATCACAAGATATCGGCGGAGAAGAAATGCCCTGAGTGCGGCACAACAATCCACATCAGCCAAGAATGCTACTTGATGGAGTGTGACCGCTGTTTATCGAAGAGACAGGAATCTTAAGGAGACGGGGCGGATGCCCCGTCTTTTTTACTTTCCACAACTTTGTAACAATTGCAATCTGCATCCAAGCAGCTCTATATGTATAATGGGGCGTGAATCTTGAATTCAGGAAGAAACACTTCATAGCATTCGCATTTTAACAAATACTACATATGATGAAACATTATTGCAGCAGGGAGGCGTGCGGATTGCCGAAGAAAACAGTGGATGACTATATTGAACAAGGTATATATGGTCCGAAGGAAATCAATCCCGACGAACGGCGTAAGTTCCTTGGAACCCTAAGAGAAAGGATTGCACTGGCCTTAACATCAGCGGAGGTCCGGCAACAGCGGGTACAGCAGGAAGTGCTGAACAGTTTCAAACAAAATAGCGGGGCGAAACTCTATCTGAACGGACACATCGATTACAGTCATTTATCCAAATACATCAAAGCCGCGACTGAGCGGAATATTTCCTATACCATCGTCACCAATAAAGATCATAACAGCGAAATCGGACTTGTGCTTGCTTATGACTATGCAGTCGACCGGGAATTCATCTATCTGAATGAGCAAGGGATGGATAAAGAATTACCGCAAGAACAGATGGAGACAACAGAAAAGAAAAAGTTTTCGTTGAAAAGCCTTTTCGGAAGGTTCAAATGAATAGGAATGGAGAAAAGCCGCTGCAACCCTAGCAGCGGTTTTTTTGCATATTAATGTTGGAGCTTTAATCAAGTAGTAGTTGATGAAGGTCTGAAGAAAGCGAGTACTACTATGAAAGCTCTTTGATTTATCTAGAATCTACTTAAAAAACTTGATTTTATGGAATCAGATTTCAGCTTATAATAAGTTTTTAACGTTAATATAATTATGAAACTTCTGTAAGTTTGTTTCGTATATACATATTGAGTTTGTTGAAAAAGGGAGGAAAAGGAAAATGGAAATTATCAAAACAGAACATGAGCAACCATTACAAGAAAGGAAACCGTCTTTATTGGGGATGATCTGGAAGCCTTCCGAGCAGTTTGCCGCCATACGGCATAAACCGGTTTTTTGGCTGCCTATTTTGGTCTTAATGGTACTGTTCACGATTTCGGCAATCATGCAGATGAACGGCATGGATATAGCCTCACAGATGAGCAAGGAAGAGCTGGCATTAATGGATGAAGAAGAACTGGCAATGCTGAATTCTATTGCGATGATCACAGGGATAATCAGCGGGCCGTTCATTCCGCTTATAGCTGTCTTGATTTCAGCAGCCGTCTATTTAGTGGCAGCAAAAATCGCTAAAAAAGAAGTGACGTTTAAGCAATTATTATCGATGAGTACATTCATTCTATTCATTTCTGCCATCGGTTCGTTACTGAACGGTATTCTCGCATTGACAATCGGAAATGGAAACTACCTGTACCCGTATACGAGCATAGCCGGAATGCTTGGTACGGACAATGCTGTGCTGGGGACAATAGAGCTATTTTCCATCTGGGGAACGGTTTTGACGGCCATCGGTCTTCAAATCACAGGACGTTTTCCGAAAGCGCTGGCTTGGGGAATATCGATCGGATTCTTCCTTATCGGTCTTCTTTTTGCTTTCGCCGGTATGGCATTTGAAAGCATGATGGATCTGTAATGAAAAAGAAAATAGGCATATCCATTGCCATAGCAACGGTGATTGTCATCATGGTAACGGTGGCTGTGGTGAATCAAAGCAAGCATACTGCAGCAGGAACAGCTGTCGTGACGGCGGAAAAAGAAAAAGTCGCCGATAATGTGATGGTCCCCGGTACAGTTGTCCTCACGAAACGGCAAGCAATCTATCATTCCCCGGAAAGCGGAAAGATAAAGGACATTTACGTGGAGCCCGGACAAGTCGTCAAGGAAGGGCAGGGTCTGCTCCAATATGAGCAGCCTCAGCTTTCTCAGGAACTGAAACAAGGGAAACTTGCTCTTGAATCCGCCGATTTGCGTATTAAACAAGCGAAGGAACGAATTTCTTCATTAAAGGAGCAAGAAAAAGAGCTTGCGGACAAACTCGGTAAAGATAAAGCCGAAAAAGAATTAGAAGTGGAAATGGATGGCTTACAGATGGAGCTTGAATTGGCCGAAATTGAAAGAAAGCAAGCAGAGCTGCAAACGGAAAGCATAGAAAAGAAGATAGAAGAGTTGAAAGTCCTGAGTGAATTCGAAGGAACCGTCATATCCGTGGATGAACAAGTCGGCGGGAATATGGCTGAACCGCTGCTGGTTATTGGACAGATGGCAACGATGGCGGTTGAAGGAACTGTCACGGAATATGATTCTATCAAGATAAAAGAAGGACAGAAAGTCAAACTGAAATCCGATTCCATTACAGATGAAGAATGGAACGGTCAAGTACTTTCGATATCCATGATGCCTGATGAACTGCAGACCGGAATGGAAGATGCTGCTGCTCAATACCCGGTCACCGTAAGACTCGAAGGGAATATCGACAGACTCCGTCCTGGATATGAACTGATTATGGAAATCATCACAGATGAACGGAATGTGATATCTGTTCCGCTTGAAGCAGTGCAATCGGAAGGCGATAAGCAATATATTTATAAAATCGTAAACCGTAGAGCGGAAAGAATGGAAGTGAAGACCGGGATTGTTTCCGGAGACAGAATTGAAATCCTGAAAGGGATTAAGGAAAACGAAGAAGTCATAGCAAATCCCGGCGATGAAATCACCGATGGTATGGAAGTGACCGTGGAATGATCGGCCTTAAGAATGTCTCCAAAACATATATGGCGGGAAGCCAGCATCTCCATGTATTAAAAAATATCACCCTGTCAATCTCTCAAGGTGAATTCGCTGCCATCATGGGCCCGTCAGGTTCAGGGAAATCCACCTTGATGAATATTATAGGATGCTTGGATAAACCGAGTACCGGTACATATCATCTCGGTGAAGAAGATGTTTCACAATATAAGGATGCCGAATTGGCGGCCGTACGAAATCGATCGATCGGTTTCGTTTTTCAGCAATTTCAATTACTTCCTCGTTTGACTGCACTGAAAAATGTGGAACTGCCGATGGTATACGCAGGCTTCTCCAAGAAAGAGAGGCAGCAGAAAGCGGAAGATGCCCTCCGGAAAGTGGGGCTGGCAGACCGGATGCTGCATCTTCCCAACGCTTTATCCGGAGGTCAGAAGCAGCGTGTGGCCATTGCCCGTGCGATTGTCAACGAACCTGCGCTGCTCTTGGCGGATGAACCAACCGGGGCTTTGGATTCTAAGACAAGTCACAGTATCATGTGCCAATTCAAAGAACTGAATGCGGAAGGGACAACAATCATTCTTGTCACGCATGAGCGGGATATTGCGGAATACGCAAACAAGATTATCACCGTACGTGACGGAGAGATTTCTGCTCCTGTTTCTTCAGTGGAGGGAGGGCGCATATGACTATTTTCGAGAATATGAGAATGGCGGTCAGTTCCTTGATTGCACATAAAATGCGCTCGTTCCTTACAATGCTGGGCATTATGATCGGAGTCGGTTCTGTAATCATCGTAGTTGCAATCGGGCAGGGCGGGGAAGCGATGCTGAAAGAGCAGATTACAGGTCCAGGAAACACAATTGAAGTGCTTTACCAGCCCACGGAGGAAGAAATCTTGGCGAATCCGAATATTTTCTATATCCCCCCATTCACAGCGGAAGATATACGTCTGTTGGAAGGCATTCCAGATGTTAAACATGTGGTCGCTTCGATTACACAAACAGCTGGTTTGACATATCAGGGAATGACAGCTGAAAGTACGATGTATGGAATCAACGAGGCTTATTTCGATTTGTATGCCTTGGGTGTGGAAGAAGGGAGAACCTTCTCTTCCGGTGATTTCTTGGGTGGAAAAAGAGTCGCGGTGGTCAGCTCTTCGGTCCAGGAAGAATTGTTTGAAGGGGAAGAAGTGGTCGGCAAGGTGATAAAAGTAGCGAACCAGCCATTGGAAATCATCGGGGTCCTCGAAAAAGAAGAAGGCATGTTTGCTTTTTCAAGCAACAGTGTCTATATGCCTGCATCCACTTATAGGAATGCTTATGGAAAGAATGATTACACGCAATTATCACTCCAGACATCCGACTCCGATCAACTGAAGGAAACGGGTGAACGAGCCGCAGACCTGTTGAACAGGATTCATGACACGGAAGAATCATATACAGTCTTGAATATGGAGGAAATCGCACAAGGTCTCGGACAAATCACAAAGATAATGACCATCATTATCGGCAGTATTGCCGGTATCTCTTTATTTGTCGGTGGAATAGGTGTGATGAACATCATGTTGGTTTCCGTAACAGAACGAACAAGGGAAATCGGCATCAGAATGGCGCTTGGAGCTACAAGGAAGCAAATATTGACGCAATTTCTTGTGGAAGCGATGACGTTGACCTTGATTGGGGGATCTATCGGTATTTTGACAGGATGGGGAGCGGCATCGATTGTTTCTGCGCTGGCTGGCTGGCCTGCACTCATATCTTGGCAGGTCGTGATAGGAGGGCTCCTGTTCAGTATGGTCATTGGAGTGATCTTCGGCTTGCTGCCTGCGAACAAGGCATCCAAGCTTAATCCTATTGAAGCATTAAGGTATGAATGAAGTAGTACATTCAGACAGATTTCTGCATAATTTGCTTCCAAAAGGCGAAAAGAGAGTAATTTTTAACTAGAAAAAAATGGTAAAATAGGTCATACGGCGACTGGGAACGTCTATTCTGAAATGATACAATCAACGTGTACAGGACCTTGCAGGGTGAGACAGTGGATACTTCCTGGGAAGGGGGTGAAGCTGATGATGTCTGTTTCTGAAGGTTTAAATTTAATGATAGCCTTTTCAAGTTTGATGGTTGCTGTCATTACTGTTAGCCTTACTAATAGAAAATAACTCACCCTGCTCGCGGAAGTGGGTGAGTTGAGAAATGGTTATGCAATGCCATTGCGCTTCCTGCATTCTGCGTCTGTACAAATGAGCTGCGGTTGCCGCCGCGCTCTTTTTTTTTGGGAATCGCAACCATTATCATTATATACGCTATCACCGCAGGTTGCAAAAATAAAGTGAAATTATATTTCGGTGAAAAAAAACTAAAAGAACATATCGATCTTACTAGGAATAACGGGAATATGCCATATTTACGTTAAAAAAAGAAGCTGTTTATGATAAAATGGCTAAGATGAAAAAATAGGTTAGTCACATTCGTAAGGAGAGATATCATTCATGGAAAAAGTTTTGGTTTTTGGACATAAAAATCCCGATACGGATACAATCTGCTCAAGCATTGCATACGCATACCTGAAGCAGCAGACGGGAGTGGATGCGGAAGCGGTGAGACTTGGAGATATCAATGCCGAAACTCAGTTCGCGCTTGATACATTCAAAGCAGAAGCACCAAGATTCATTGAATCGGCTGCAGCGGAAACGTCTAAAGTAATTCTTGTCGATCACAATGAAAGTCAGCAAAGTGTCAGCGATTTGAATCTTGTGACGGTAGTGGAAGTCATCGATCACCACCGAATCGCAAACTTTGAGACAAGCGACCCATTATACTACCGAGCGGAGCCAGTTGGCTGCACAGCGACGATCCTGTTGAAGATCTTCAAGGAAAAAGGTATCGCTGTTCCAGCGGAAATTGCCGGTCTGATGCTGTCTGCCATCATTTCCGATTCCCTATTGTTCAAATCACCTACATGCACGGAAGAAGATATCGCGGCTGCGAAGGAATTGGCATCCATTGCGGATGTGGACATCGACGCATATGGTCTTGAGATGCTGAAAGCAGGTGCGAATCTGTCGGATAAAACTGCCGAAGCTCTTATTTCCATCGATGCAAAGGAATTCCCGATGGGAGACTGTAAGGTGGAAGTTGCTCAGGTGAATGCAGTGGATGTCAACGAAGTATTCGAAAGAAGAAGTGAAATTGAAAAGGTGATCAACGCAGTCATTGATGCGAAGGAATTGGATTTATTCCTGCTTGTTGTGACGGATATCCTTAACAGCGACAGTAAAGTCCTTGCTCTCGGCAAGGAAACAGCCGCTGTGGAAAGAGCTTTCAATGTCGTATTGGAAAATGGCACAGCTCTCCTAAAAGGAGTCGTTTCACGTAAGAAACAGATTGTACCTGTACTTACAGATATCCTATCAGCCAAATAAGAATCCGAACCTGAAAAACAGTCATCAAAAAAGGACATTGCATATTGCTGCCAATATGCAATGTCCTTTTGTTTTTTCGAGCCACATACTCTTTTTGAAGCGTTAACGGAGCATTACAGACCCGCCGTCAACCATGATCGTTTGACCTGTGATATATTTCGAATCTTCAGATGCCAAGAACACAGCGGCTTTTCCGATATCATTTTCCGGGTCGCCAAAGCGGCGAAGCGGCACCTTTTGTAAAGATTCTTCATACATGTCAGGGAAGGAATCCTTCCACCTCTCAACCCCTTCAGTCATCGCCAATGGGGAAATGATATTCACTGTGATGCCGTCAACGGCAAATTCATTTGCGGCAGTACGGGAAAGAGCACGTATCGCTTCTTTAGCTGATCCATATGCAGCTTGTGTCGGCTGACCGAGTAATCCTGCACCGGAAGAGAAATTGATGATATTCCCTTTTGTTTCCCTCAAGTGCGGCAATGCAGCCTGCATCAAGAACAAAGTCGGATAGAAACTGGTGTTGAAGGAGAACTCGACTTGTTCCTTCGTCGTTTCAGCGATCATCACTTGTTTTGATGCATGTGCATTATTGACTAAAACATGGAGCTTACCAAACGTTTCTATCGTTTGATCGATTATTTTATGAAGCTCATCATGTTTTGTCAGATCGAATTGTATGAAAATAGATTCAGGTGAATATTTTTGTATTTCAGCGACTGTTGCTTTTCCTGCATCGGGATTCATATCGACAATGACGATTTTTGCCCCTTCTTTGGCCATTGCCAAAGCCATGCCTCTTCCGATACCCCCAGCGCCGCCGGTGATAATAATAACTTTATCTTGTAATTTATTCATAACCATCACCCCTCTATATAATTATAGATTTTCCTATCTCTTAACTCAAAGAAAACGTCTCCATCCAGGGTGTTTAAGCAAGCCTGAATCATTCTTTTAAAACTGAAAACAGGAAATAATTTTATATATAAAAAAGATTAAAATTATTGTAAAATA
Source organism: Bacillus sp. (in: firmicutes) (assembly GCA_045576475.1). Taxonomy (GTDB): domain Bacteria; phylum Bacillota; class Bacilli; order Bacillales; family DSM-1321; genus Bacillus_AD. The sequence continues at coordinate 18,520 of JAZNGP010000012.1, forward strand.
ATTAAAAACAAAGAAAAAGAAGGTGGAAATATGCTGGGACATAAAGAACTAGTGGAAAAAATATATCAACATAGCACTTTGATAAAAGAAGCTGAATTGGTCAAAAAGAAAATAGAAACATATATTTTGAGGAATACGGGACTTACCCTGGAGGTAGAAGCTGAGGTATGGAGGGAAATACAGCTGATCCTCAGTGACAAGGCTTTATCGGATGATCCGGACTTCGCAATCGCACAACTGGAACTAATTCTTGCGAAACTGCGCGTGAAGAAGCTGATGGCGAAAAAGACAAAGGAACAGCCCGAGAATATCATCGTTATGGACAGCAAGGAGAGTTCACTGTCCGGCTGTTGATTGATTCCGCTGTTTCACTAGATTGCATATTTTTTCCCTTAGGATAGCCGGAATGCTAAAATGGGTTTATACATTTTGGAGGAGTTGGGATGATGAATATCAAATGGACAGATGAAGCAGCCGATAAATTGAAAGAAATCACAGGCGGCAAAAACGGCTATGTCAAACTGATCATTGACACAGAAGATTGCGGCTGTTCAGATGATGGGGAAGCAAGTCTATGGTTCATTGCCGATCCCGAAGGCAACGAAGAAGAATTCATCTCGAATATTGGACCGTTTCTGGTCGATGCGGACAAAGTCCAGTATCTTGAAGACCCTATGAAGATACAATGGGTGCCTGACTTTAATAGTTTTCGCTTATCCACACCGAATGGGATTCTTCATCCATTCGTTAAATTATACAATTGGGTCAAGTAACAGAATGAAAAAGCCCCGGACCCGGGGTTTTTTATTTGCTGACAAGCGGGTGGGTCCACAATTGTTAAGATAAAATCAGGATTTTTTCGACTAGCTGGGCAGTTCAATCCGGACCAATAATATGTACCTTTTTGTTTTGTATGCTGATATAATTGTAGCTGAAGATAGATATTGAATGATGATGCTCATTTCCTCTTATTGTAAAATACCTCATTTTTTTGAGCTTAATCCCTTGATACATACGGACTGAAGGAGTAAAATAGCATTTATCATATTTTTCTGAAAGTTTATGAGTGTGAAGTTTACTAAGCAAAGGAGACATAATTATGACTGAAAATACCATCAAAGTATCACTTTCCACCAGTAAAAAGAAAAAACCGGCTGACGATACATTACAATTTGGGAAGAATTTCACAGATCATATGTTTGTTATGGATTATACGGAAGGACTTGGATGGCATGATCCGCAGATCATTCCTTATCAGCCGATTGAACTGGATCCTGCCTGCATGGTATTTCACTATGGTCAAACTGTCTTTGAAGGATTGAAAGCATATCGTACAAAAGAAAACCAGATCGTTTTGTTCAGGCCTGAAAAGAATTTTGCACGGCTTAATGCATCGAATGAGCGGATTTGTATTCCGGCATTCGATGAGGAACTTGCTCTTGAAGGATTGAAGAAATTGATTCAAATCGAGAAAGATTGGGTTCCGAGCACTCCGGGAACTTCCCTATATATCCGTCCGTTCATTATTGCGACAGAACCATTCCTGGGGGTCAACCCATCAAGCCGCTATAAGTTCATGATTATTCTTTCTCCGGTCGGGGCTTACTATAAGGAAGGCATCAACCCTGTCAAGATTGCGGTTGAGGATGAATACGTCCGATCAGTCAAAGGCGGGACAGGAACTGCGAAAACAGGCGGTAATTACTCGGCAAGCTTGAAAGCACAAGAGGTGGCGAAAGCAAAAGAATGCTCACAAGTCCTTTGGCTGGACGGTATTGAAAGGAAATATATCGAAGAGGTAGGCGCGATGAACGTCTTCTTCAAGATTGACGGTGAAGTAATCACCCCTGAATTGAACGGCAGCATTCTTCCGGGAGTGACACGAGCAAGTATTCTTGAACTATTGAGAAGCTGGGGAGTGCCTGTTTCCGAAAGAAGAATTTCAATGGAAGAAATCTATCAAGCTCATCAGGACGGCTTGCTTGAAGAAGCATTCGGTACAGGGACGGCTGCGGTGATTTCCCCGATCGGGCAATTTATTTGGGGAGAGCGTACAATCGTACTGAATGATGGGAAGACCGGCGAGTTGTCCCGTAAATTGTATGATACATTAACAGGCATCCAAAACGGGGATCTTGAAGATTCTTTCAATTGGATCACCAAAGTGGATATACCGACTCTGGTATAAGAATAGATGAAAAAGCGCAAAGCACGGGTTATTCCGTGCTTTGCGCTTTTTCTTGTATTCAACTTTCGGAATGCAGAAGATTTCCGAATTTATATGTAACGATCGAGCGGCTGATGAGAGAGACAGCCGATAAAGACAAAAAGATGCTGCCAAGGACCGGGGAGAGCAGCAGAATCAAGCCGGAGCTTCCGAGCAGTAAACATGCGTACCAATCAATCATTTGTAAGATATATTTTTTCATTATGTTTTCCTCCATTAATAATGAGCTGAAGTTACTATTTAGTATAATGGACAATATATCAAAGTTTTATTAATTTTGTATTAATTTTTTGTAGTTTTGGACTCTTGTAAAATCATTGTTGAATCCAAATAGCAAATGAAAAGTGTAAAAGAAGACAAAGTGGTATACTTATGGGAATTGGAGGGATATGTATGGCAGAACAAGATATTAAGTTAATTGCTCTCGATATGGACGGAACGGTTCTGAATGATAAAGGGGAAATATCCAAGGAAAATCAAGAAGCGATCCGGCAGGCGGAGAGGGCCGGAATCAAGGTTCTCTTCAGTACGGGAAGGACGAGAATGCTTGCATCGGATTATGCGAAGACACTGAATCTGTCTTCTTATATGATCACAGTGAATGGAAGCGAAATATGGGATGGAGAAGGAAATCTGGTGGAAAGGTCTTTACTCCATGCAGCAGAAATGGAGTGGATGTGGAATTTGGCCAAGGAATATTCGGTTCCATTTTGGGCAATAAGCTGCGGCAAACGCTGGGATAATGAAATGCCGGATGATATTGCTTCTCTGGAATGGATGAAATGTCGTTTTGAAATCGAAGACGAAGACATACGGACACAAATAACAGAAGCACTGCATAAGAGGGGAGGGCTTGAAATAAGTAACTCCAGTCCTTCAAACCTGGAAGTCAATGCATTCGGAATCAATAAGGCAAAAGCAATCGGAAAGGTTTGTGCTTTATTGAATCTTGATATGAATCAGGTGATGGCCGTCGGTGACAGCTTAAACGATTTGGCGATGATCCGGCAAGCCGGCTTGGGAATCGCTATGGGCAACGCTCAGGAAACCGTGAAAGAAGCTGCAGATTGGATCACTTCCACTAATAATGACCATGGAGTGGCGAAGGCCATACAGCATTGGATACCGGAATGCCGCAGCAGGTGTTGAACAC
>JAZNGP010000013.1:0-26292 GCA_045576475.1 Bacillus sp. (in: firmicutes)
ATAAGGAATTAAATTCCTGCTCTTTCCTACATTATACCCCACTAAGAAAATCCCTTAAGCAAGAAGCATTATTCCAGACTTAAGAAAGGGAAAGACGGCTCGGAACCCCATCTTTCCCTTTCTTGCTATTCCAATCAAAAACCGTTATTCGCCGACACTTCCTTGATCCAATAACCGCTCTTCTTAATGGAACGTTCTCCGTCTTTGTCAAGATTGACTGACACAAATCCATATCGATTTTTGTAAGCATTGGACCATGACCAATTATCCATGAATGTCCAAAGATGATATCCTTTCACATTGGAACCCTCTTGAATGGCCTTGTGCACCCATTCAAGATGTCCTTTAATGAAGTCGATCCTGTAGTCATCCTCGATCATACCATCCTCATTACGGAATTTCTCTTCTCCTTCGACTCCCATCCCGTTCTCGGATATGAAACATTCAATATTCCCGTAATTATCCTTAAGATTGATCAAGATGTCATAGATGCCTTTTTCATAGATTTCCCATCCTCGGTGAGGGTTCATCTTACGGCCAGGCATTTCATAATTATCGAAATAATGATCAGGCATGAATGGACCGTCTGGATTCGGCATATGCTCCTTCGCTTTCACACGGCGCGGCTGATAATAATTGATGCCCAAAATATCAACCGTATTATTGCGGATCAGCTCCAAATCGCCATCTTCCATAATCGGCATGAAGTCTTTTTCCTTCAGGATCGTCACAAGCTCCTTAGGGAATTCCCCTTTCAACGATGGATCGAGGAAGGAGCGGTTAAAGAATGCATCACAAATCACAGATGCCTTCACATCGGCCGGATGCTGGCTTCTTGGATAAGAAGGAGTCAAGTTGAGCACAATCCCTATTTTCCCATCCTGCTTCTGCTGTCTGTAAACCGCAATCGCTTTGGCACTTGAAAGCACGGTATGATAGGCAACCTGTACTGCTTTACGGAAATTGACTTCGTTCGGATAATGGAAGTCGTATAAATATCCGCCTTCCACCGGTACGATCGGCTCATTATGGGTGAACCACTTCTTCACACGGTCCCCGAAAGTCTCAAAACAAAACGCTGCGTATTTTTCGTAAGCATCCACTACTGCCCGATTGTTCCAGCCGCCGATTTCCTGCATGCTCATCGGCATATCGAAATGGAATAATCCGACAAACGGCTCTATATCGTTCGCGAGCAATTCATTGATCACATTGTTATAGAACTCGATGGCCTTTGGATTCGCTTCCCCAGTGCCATCAGGAAACATGCGTGACCATGAAATCGACATCCGGAATGAATTATGTCCTATTTCCTTCATAAGAGCGATGTCTTCTTTATATTTCGTATAGAACTCGGAAGTCTTATCCGGACCTATTCCGCCGAAGAAACGATTCGGCTCCATTTCAAACCAGTGATCCCATATATTCTTGCCTTTCCCGTCGATATCGGCTGCTCCTTCCGTCTGTGTTGCGGAAGCTGCCGATCCCCACCAGAAACCTTCGGGGAAATTATGCTGTAATTCGTTGGCTGATTTAGTTGGATTCAAGTCTCATTCTCCTTTATCGATTGTTTGGATGGATTGAAAGTGATGATTACATGGTCAAATCTGTATGATTGTTCGCTTTCTCACTTTCAGCTTCTTTCTTCATATTCATTGCATCAATAAATTTAAGGAACGGGAACCAAATTCCGAACACAATAAGGAAATTGACAAGCTGTAAAGCAGATCCAAGCCAAGAGTTTGTGGCCAAATAACCGCTGATCCCAATCGGAACAGTCCAAGGCACCGTAACGCCGGTTGGCGGAGGCACAATACCAAGCTTCATCACAAAGTATGTGAAAGCTGTGACAACCATCGGAGCCAGCACCCAAGGAACAATGATCAGCGGGTTCATGACGATCGGAAGACCGAAAATGATCGGTTCATTCACGTTGAAGATACCAGGTCCTGCCCCCAATTTAGCGACTTGCTTCATTTGTTTCGATTTCATAAATACGAGAATAGCCACTACGACAGCCAAAGTCATCCCTGTTCCACCCATACCGACTGTGAATACATCCATGAATGCTTTTGAAATAATATGCGGTACTTCACCAGTTGCCGTATAGCTGGCCACGTTTTCAAGGGCCAATGTATTCCAGATCGGGTCCATGACAGAGTTCATGATAATTTGACCATGAAGACCGAAGAACCAAAGAATCTGTACCAGGAATACAACGATAAGTGTTGCCGGCAATCCGCTGCCGAGGCCTGTCAACGGTTCTTGAATCATATTGTAAATGACATCATGCAGGTTTGTGTTGAATGCAAGTGTCACGACCGCATGGATCAGCAAGAAGACAGATAAAGTTATGAATGCAGGAACGAGTGCCGCAAACGATTTGGCCACTGCCGGCGGAACACCAGCAGGCATTTTGATCGTAATGTCTTTTTGAACCATTTTCCGGTAAATCTCACCGGCAAGAAATGCGGAGATCATACCAAGGAACATCCCCTTAGCGCCTAGACGATCCAAGGCAAGAACATTTGAAACGGCTTCTCCTCCGTCCGTTTCAATGACGAATGGAGTCAGGAAAAGGAAAGAAGTTAAAGCGACGACTCCGCCGAACACCGCTTCGACATTATAGCTTTTCGATAAGTAATAACCGATACCGAATACGACGAACACTGTCATGATGCTCAATGTCGCACTGCTGGCGACGCCGAATGTACCTTGCATTGTCGTAATCGTATCTTTACTCAAGAATTTGTCCAGGAATGGCAGATTCAGCAGCACCACAACCATGGAACCAAAAACAGTCAATGGGAAAGCCAGCATGAACGCATCACGCAAAACCCCTAAATAACGGTTGTTATTGAGCTTCCCGGCAATCGGCATAAGAAACTTACTCACTTTATCAAACACAGTATTTCCTCCTTTGAATGGGATTTATATGATACTGTAAAAAGAATTTCCTTAGATTACGAGTGTCAGAAATTACGGGATTTGAAGAGTTCGAGTAGTTCTTTCACCAATTCCTTCATGGTGATTGTTGACATTAAATGATCTTCCGAATGCATAAGCAACAGGGAGAATTCCGTATCATTCCCGCCGGCTTCTTTCTGTATCATCTGGAAGTGGATGTCATGCGCGATGCTTAAGTCCTCTTCCGCTAGAGTCAACATCTCTTCCGCTTCATCTGTTTTGCCCCCGCGGTAGAGACGCAATGATTGAATGATTTTGCTTCTGGCATTTCCGCTATGAAGAATAAGCTGAAAGCTGATTTGTTCATCGGTCAATTGATCCAGCTGCAGTTTCTCCATCATTTCTCACCTATCAATGAAAGGGCTTGTTCATATGCTTTCTTACCATCCGCCATCCCATATGCCATCATGTCGATCACATCTACCCTGATCCCATGTTTATCGGCCTCATTTTGGAGTTCCCCTTTGAGAAAGCTCATTTGGGGGCCAATCAGCACAACATCCGCATTTTCCATCTCCATCTTTGCTTTATCCTGGCCGACCGCCCAGATTTTCACATCATCTCCGATGGATTTCGCATATTGCTCCATTTTTGTGACAAGTAAACTAGTGGACATACCAGAACTGCAAGCCAATAAGATTTTCTTCATGAGAACCAAGCTCCTTTGAATATATTTTTTATTTCGGCTCTGTTTTTAAATAGAGCTTATTGAAAGCGATTACAATTCCTATTATAGACTTATTAACTGAAATGTCTATACATTTAGAATAAAAAGTATATAAGTATTTTTAACATAAAAATAAGTTCTCCTGCATAGATAACTTTTACATCTTTTCCAGCATCAGCACGCAGTACTAAATTTCATTGCTGATGTCCTGCCAGGGGTAGTTCGTATCTTTCACTTTTATCATTCATCAGAAAAAAAGCACTCCCGTCCTCTGGACGAAGAGTGCTGTTTCCTTTTATTGTACGCTCGTCACTTGGTAGCCAAGTGCTTTCGCTTCTTCCACTGAAAAAGAGACATCCAGATGCATGCAATGAACGATATTCCTCTTTTCCGGCGGGACAAGTTCGCTGAGCTTACGCAATGAAAGATGGACATTTCCTTCAAAGTCCGCTTTGCTCGTATCTTGGTAGAACACATCGATTTTCCCCGAAAGCAGCATTTCCAGAATAGCTTCAGGTATCATATTACAGTCGCCGCTGTAGTACACTGTCTTCCCATCCATCACGAACAGATAGGCAAAGCATCTTAAATGCGGTACATGCGTGACTTCGTACGTCTCGATGGATGTAATGCCCGGTAGATTGGCTGGTTCATACTTGTCATCCAGTACTGTAAAATCATATTGATCGTCCGTAATGCCTTCCGCTCGCAGAATGTCCTGCAAATCCTCTTTCAGTGCCTCAGGGGCAAGGATTGTCACCTTAGGTGTCTGCTTCGGCGCCAATATGTAGAAAGCATATCCGATGAGATCCCCCAGCGAACCGACATGATCGGCATGAAGATGCGTCTGTAAGACCGTGATTTCCTCGATGCCGTCCAGCAAATTCCGTTCAATCAATCTGCTGAAGTTCGTGCTTCCGCAGTCAATCAAAAACAAATGGGAACCCTCTTTCCTGTATGCATTATTGTTTCCGAGCGCCGTATTGAAAGCAGCGCCATTTCCTATGAAATTTAACATTATATCCCAACTCCTCTGTGTGATATGGTATCCTTAATTATAACAAAACGGATTTCCTTTGCCATCGCCCTTCATCCTTCTTCCTCCCTTCAGGAATATCACTGTTCTAAGATGCGAAAATAACACATACATATAGGATGGCTATTTTGCAGGATAAGAATCAACTGAACCTGGGAAGGGTGGATTTTATTGAAAACGTTGAAGCTGCAGACAAATAGATGGTCGTTCTTCGGAGCCTTGTTATCCTTGGTCCTTTTCTTTATTTGGGGTATTTCAGGCGGGTCTTGGGGGTTCTATATCGTTCCTTTACTGCTTGTGACATTCTTTCTCGGGGTGTATGGCATCCCTTTCGAAGAGAAAAACAAGAAGATTCAGGTATTACAATCCAGTGTCAGTATCACAGTTTCTTTATTTCTCATTCTTCTGATCGGTTACATATATCTTTCTCCATATATCTTTCCATTCGGCGTTCCTTTTTTCCATTGATAGCTAAAAACTTGTTTATACAATCAGTAAGTGATAGAGTTTTCAAGCATTAAAGCATTAAAGTTTTATTAACAAAGCGGGGTAAATACTGTATGACGGGTAATGTAAAACAAATTTCAAGCAAATTCATCTGCTTCTTTTTCATCGCGGTGTTCCTGCTATGGATGAAGACGTATATTGTACAAGTGACTCAATTCGACTTGGGCGTGAGAGGGGTTCTCCAGGAAGGTCTGCTGTTACTGAATCCTTTAGGTTCCTCTCTTCTGTTTTTGGGACTGGCATGGCTCTTCAAAGGCAGAAACAGATATATCTCATTGATCATCATCTACTTCTTCCTTTCTTTCCTATTATACGCGAATGCCCTATACTATCGGTTCTTCAATGACTTCATCACTTGGCCGACACTGATGCAGACACAGAATTTCGGGGATGTCAGCGGGAGTATCGCATCACTTATACATGTCTATGATCTGTTATTCTTTTTGGATGTCATCGTCGTCATTCTATTGCTTGCCTTCAAGTTTGTGAAGGTGGAAGAAACAGATTGGGCACGCAAAACAGTTCTGCTGTTCATGACGGCCGGCATCAGTATCTCTGCATTGAATCTTATCTTGGCCGAAAGCGACCGCCCTCAATTATTGACCAGGGGATTCGACAGGAATTATATCGTCAAATACTTGGGAGTGTATAATTACACGATATACGACGCGATTCAAAGTACAAGAGCTTCTGCACAGAGGGTTTTGGCTGATAGTGATGACCTGACCGAAGTGGACAACTTCACGAAAACCATCCATGCCGGGCCTGACGAAAAATATTTCGGTGCTGCCGAAGGGATGAACGTAATCCTGATTCATCTCGAGTCAATACAGGAGTTCTTGATCGACTATCGCTTGCATGATGAAGAAGTGACGCCGTTCCTGAATTCATTGACCAGGGAGCAGAACACCATCTATTTCGATAATTTCTTCCACCAGACTGCTCAAGGAAAAACAGCAGATGCCGAATTTATCTTGTCCAACTCTTTATACGGTCTGCCCCAAGGATCGGCATTCACGATGAAAGGCTTGAACACCTATCAGGCAGCCCCTGCCATCCTGAAACCCCTTGGGTATACATCCGCCGTATTCCATCCGAATACGGGAACGTTCTGGAACCGTAATGAAATCTATAAATCACTGGGCTACGATCGTTTCTATGATTCGGGTTCATACGAAATGATTCCTGACCAAGTGATGGATTACGGGCTGATGGATAAGCCGTTTTATCAACAATCCACGACTTTACTGGAGTCTGTACCTGAACCGTTCTATTCAAAATTCATTACCGTCTCGCATCATTATCCTTTCTACCTGCCTGAAGAGGAAGCAACAATCGAACCGCATATAACCGGCGACTCATCCGTGGATGGGTACTTCCAGACAGCCCGATATGCGGACGAGGCACTGGAACAGTTCTTCAGCTATCTGAAAGAATCCGGTTTATATGACCGTTCGATGATCATCATGTACGGCGACCATTACGGAATATCACAGAACCATGATAAAGCGATGGAAGAAGTCCTCAATAAAGAAGTGACTCCGTTTGTCAGTAAAGCGGAATTACAGCGTGTTCCTCTGTTCATCCGAGTCCCTGGAATGGAAGGCGGAGTGAATCACAAGTATGGAGGACAAATAGATATTTTACCGACACTTCTTCATTTACTTGGGACAGATACAAAGGAATACATGCATTTCGGCAAAGATTTACTATCGCAGGACCATGATGGATTGGTTCCTTTCCGGAACGGAGACTTTGTCAGTCCGGAAATAACATCCGTGGACGGGGACTTCTTCGATTCCAAGACGGGACTGCCTCTGCCGGAAGAGAAAATGGAGACAGCAAAACAATACCATGCAAACGTCCAGTATCAGCTGGAACTTTCTGATCGAATCGTCAATGGCGACCTATTGCGCTTTTACAAGCCGAAAGGATTCCAGCCGATTGATCGTTCAGAGTACGATTACAGTAATGACGAAACTGTGGAGCCGGAGTAAAGGAAATGCCTTCAATCGAAGGCATTTTCCTTTTGCTTGATATTTCCTTTTTGGTCCCCGAGCTGGTAAACTGTTCAAGTATATTTTCTATTATCCATTACTGCTTAAAAAGATAGATTCGGAGGTTTTCAGTTTGCTTGAAAAGGTAAGATATAATTGGTTTTCGAATATAAGGGCCGATGTGCTTTCCGGTATAGTAGTCGCACTGGCCTTAATACCGGAAGCAATCGCTTTCTCCATCATTGCCGGAGTGGACCCGATGGTCGGTCTCTATGCATCGTTCACGATGGCCGTCGTCATTGCGTTTGCCGGAGGAAGACCCGGCATGATTTCAGCCGCCACCGGAGCGATGGCATTGGTGATGGTGCCGCTGGTCCGTGATTATGGATTGGAATATTTATTCGCGGCGACCATTCTGACCGGATTGATTCAGGTGCTGTTCGGCATCTTCAAGGTCGCCAAGTTGATGAAATTCATTCCGCGTGCCGTCATGATCGGATTTGTCAACAGCTTGGCCATTCTCGTTTTCATGGCTCAAATCCCCCATGTCATAGGCGGAAACGTCATGACTTACGTATTTTTGGCTGTTACTTTATGCATCGTTTGTTTCGTCCCGAAATTTTTCAGGGCGATTCCCGCTCCGCTGATCGCTGTTATTCTATTGACGGCGGCAGCCATATTGGGCGGCATCGAAATGAAGACTGTCGGGGATTTGGGGTCAATCACACAATCCTTGCCTTCATTCCTTATTCCCGATGTCCCCTTCACCTTTGAGACATTAGCCATCATCTTCCCGTTCTCCCTCTCTCTGGCGATTGTCGGATTAATGGAAAGTCTTCTGACATCATCCATTTTGGATGATATGACCGGGACAGGAAGCAATAAGAATCAGGAAGCAAAAGGGCAGGGAATCGCCAACATCGTCACCGGCTTCTTCGGCGGGATGGCAGGCTGCGCGATGATCGGTCAATCCGTCATCAATGTCCGTTCAGGCGGACGAAGCAGATTATCCACTCTCGTTGCGGGGATGTTCCTGATGTTCCTGATCCTCATACTCGGAGATCTTGTTGTTCAGATTCCGATGCCCGTACTCGCCGGGATCATGTTTGTTGTCGCATTCAGCACCTTTGACTGGTCATCATTCTCTTACCTCAAGAAAGCTCCGCGATCGGATGCTTTGGTGATGTTCGTCACCGTTATCGTCGTAGTCACGACACATGACTTGTCAAAAGGGGTATTGGCGGGGGTATTCTTAAGCATGATTATCTTTGCCGTCAAAGTATCGGCAATTAAAGTGACGCAGCAGGCAGAAGCGGACGTAATCACATATACCGTCCACGGACAATTATTCTTCGCGTCGGTTGATAGTTTCATCGAAAGCTTCGAATTCGATACCGAGAACAAAAATATCATCATCGACTTCTCATTTTCCCATATTTGGGACAGTTCCGCAGTCGGAGCCATCGATAAGGTTCTGCTGAAATACGCAGAGAAGCAGAATAAAGTCACTGTTACAAACCTGAATGCCACGAGCAAGAAACTCGTCGAACAGGTGGGCGTTGTTGAAACAACGAGTTTATAATCATCTAACCAATAAGGGTGCAGCCGCGGAGGCCTGCATCTTTTTTTGGGATGCTCGTTTTCCTCAGGAGAGACGCCTTTAAAAGTTCAGCATTGATTTCCGCTGCGAACGGGCGCTTTCCGCGGGGCGAGCGGTGAGCCTCCTCCTCGCTTCCCTCGTGCGGGGTCTCACCCTGCTCGCTGATCCCGCAGGAGTCGCCCGTTCTCCGCTGCAATCATCTGATTGAGAGCCACATCAGAATATCCAGTTGCATGAAAAGGATAAATAAATATTTATAAATATTTACTTTCTTCATACAACCGTATACTCTATACCTGGGAAGAACAGGAAAACTATCAGAACAAAGGGGCTGGGGTAATGAAAAAAATCAACAGTTACATAGATACTGTATTTAATAGCCAAGACGATGTATTAGAAGAAGTCCTGATTTCCATAAAAGAGAATGGGATGAGATCTATTTCTGTATCACCTTCTACAGGTAAGTTTCTTACAATGCTTGTTTCCATTTCAGGAGCAAAGAATGTTCTTGAGATTGGAGCTCTCGGGGGATATAGCGGGATTTGTTTAGCCAGGGGATTTAATGGAGATGGGAAATTGACTTCTCTTGAGCTGGAGGAGAGCTTCGCGAAATTAGCGAATAGCAACCTAGCCAAAGCCGGGTTCGGCGATCAAGTTTCCTACTTGGTCGGACCGGCCTTGCAAAGCTTGGAGCAGCTTGTCAGCGATGAGAAGCAATTTGATTTTTTCTTTATAGATGCTGATAAAGAAAATTATAATCGTTATTTGGATTTTTGTATAAAGCTGGCGGAAAATGGAGCATTGATTGTTTGTGATAATGTTCTGGCCAGAGGCAGTGTGGCAGATGAGAATGCTGAACCTCAGAAACATACGGAATTCATGAAGCAATTCAATAAAACAGTTGCTGCCCATCCTCAATTGGAATCAGTGCTCCTTCCAATCGGTGACGGATTGACTGTTTCGAGAGTCAGGAAATGAAAAGTAAAGTTCAAAAAGAGACAGCAAAAAAGCTGTCTCTTTTTATAGTGAAATATCATATTCTAATCGCCTTTAAAATCACAATTATACAGCCAGCTCATGTACACTTTTGTCCTCAACGAAGAGGATGCCCAGTTCATGATGCTCTCCTTCGTAAAGAGCACGCTGCATAAGTCGGATTTCCCCTTTTGTATCGAGGACTTCAAGCCGGCAATGTGCAGCGTTTTTCTGTAAAGCCTGATACAATTCACTTTCCGTCCTTACTTCCATGCCGTTCACTTTTGTGATGACTTCCCCGATTGTCAGCCCCATCTTCTCGGCTGGAGAAAAAGGAGTGATGCCTAGGATCAAGACGCCGTTATTGCGTCTTGTGAAGTAGAAAGGTTTCTTTTGATCCGCCATTTTGGATGAATAATGGATGCTTTCACGTCCCAGAATTGCCACTGCGGCTGCCGCAATGGTGAATATAGGCATCCAGATGCTGGCGATGGCGATAGCCAGGACGGCTGCTCCAAGACCTGCCACCCGCTCGCCCGTGGCGGTGATCGCATGCTTAGGCAGTTCGGATTTCACATGCTGCGTGAAACCGATCAGGAACGGGAATAACAATGGCGCCACAGATATATCTCCCATTCCATATACAGGCCACCATTCAAAAGGTGCCGGCAGCTCTCCGCCCGGTATGAACACGAAAATCGGCACCATCCATAGCCGCTGGGCATAATGCGATCCGACCGCCATACCCCTGTTGGATGTTATCATTCTCGGCGATGTTCCCTTCGACGCATTCCTGCGTATAAGAATCCCTTCCGCGACCATCAGCAAACCCATCATTACTGCCAGGACTGGGATGAGCGATGCGTCCATATCCTCTATGTATCCGCTTAGGAATGGAATCTCAATGCCGTTTTGCTCATATAGGAAAAATAACACGAACACCGACAATCCGATAACGTATGCCGCAGACAGCCATCTGAACCGCATCGTCAATGAAAGCAATACGGTGACTGCCGTCATGACGATGATTGCCGCAAACGGAATCACGGTGCCTGTACCTATTGTGGCCAATGACAAAATAAGTCCGATGACCACACCTGCCGGCAGCATATTCTGCATTTCGAAATAACCGCTTTCCGCTCTTATTTTGAAATCCTTCCTTTCACGTTTGACCCGTCTGAAACCCATTACGAGACATAAAAAGAAAGCATAATAAAAAAGTGGATTGACGAAGAGCTTAGCGGTGCCCCACATAAATTCAATTAACCAATCTGTTCCCACCGGGTCACTCCCTTTCGATACTTTACGGTACTGTTGATTTCATTTTATCAAAATTAACAGCTTATTCATATTAAAATCCATGAATCCGGTATTTATCGAAAGGAATTCATTTTTTAATCGGTGGATTCGGACAAATAGCGTATGGCTGCCTGAAGCTGGGTATCATTTCTTTCTTTTTTCATTTCCTCAATGATGGATTGTTCCATTTTTTTGGCTGTTTTGTCGTCCAGTTGACCTGTCGCCGTTAGTTTCTCGTTGTTTTGGAAAGCTTTCACGGCAATTTCCGTTTTCAGGTCGTAGTAGCCATCGTTCCGCCCTGGCTCATATCCCAGGCTCCTCAGCATTTCTTGGGCATGGCGGACCGTTTCACCGGTCATATCCCTCGAGAGTGTTTGATCAATATTTAATGGATGGGTCTGAAAAATCGCCGGCTGGCTGATTTTGATATCCGGCTTGATTCCTTTATTATGGATCCAGTTTCCATCAGGGGTGAGCCACTTATAACGGGTCAGCTTGATATTGCTGCCATCATCCATCAAGACCGCCTGCTGCACTGTTCCTTTGCCGAATGTCTTCTCTCCGATCAGACGGTACCCTCCTGCTTCTTGCATTGCACCTGCCAAAATTTCCGATGCGGATGCGCTTCTGTTATCGATCAAGACCGCCACATCATACGGTTTCTTCTCGGAAAGCTCCGAGAAATATTCGGTTTGATCCCCATTTCGCTTCTCCGTTTTGAGATACGGTTTATCACGCGGAATGAACTCATGAAGGATTTCTTCCACTGACTCCAGCAGCCCGCCCGGATTTCCGCGGACATCGATCATCAGTCCTTTCATTTTCTTCGCTTCCAGCTTTCCAAGCTGCTTCTTGAAGTCTTTTGCGGTATCTTTCGAGAAAGAGGTGATTTCGATATAGCCGATGCCGGTTCCTTTCATATCCGAATGCACGGTCTCAACCGGAATGCGGTCGCGCTTGATGGCGAAAGTCATTGGTTTTTCCACACCCGGTCTTGCAATCTTCAGCTTTACCTTTGTCCCTTTCTCCCCTCTTATCAAAACACTCACTTCCTGGACATTCAGGCCATCCACCTCGACCCCGTCAACCGCAATGATTTCATCTTTCGCTTTCAGGCCGGCTTTTTCAGCCGGAGAATTCTTGTAGGGAGAGATGATAATGACTTTACTTTCCTCGACTCCGATTTCCGTCCCGATGCCCTCAAATTCAGAGTCCAGTGATTGGTTGAACTCCAATGCCGTTTGCTTGTCCATGTAGACGGAATACGGATCCTCCAATGTCGCAAGCATACCTTGGATGGCACCAGAGACTAGCTTTTCATCATCCGTCTGCTCGATATATTCCTCGCTGATCAACTCATATGCCTGCTCTACTTTCTCCAAGTCAGGCATCTTCGCTCCTTGTGCCTGCTTCTGCTCTTTTTCTTCTTTGGGCGGATTGATTCTCAGGAAGATATCCGGACCGATATACATGCCTCCGGCTGCTCCCACGGTCAATGAACAGGTGACGGCGGCAGGGAGAATCCACTTTTTTGCTGCCATGACGGTCTCCTTTCTAAAAAGAGCTGTTTCTCCACGCATAATGCTTGGAACAGGTTTTTTAGGGATTAAAAAAGGACACCACATTTATATGTGATGTCCATTACTTACTATACTTGTATGAATGTATGGCTCAACTTATTACCGTTTGGTCAAAATTTGCGGTCCATCCGCAGTGATCGCAATCGTGTGTTCATACTGTGCGGACAATTTACCGTCCACGGTGCGGGCCGTCCAGCCATTGGAGTCCATCTTGGCTTGATACGTACCGACATTGATCATCGGTTCGATTGTGATGACCATTCCTTCTTTCAAGCGGATCCCTTTTCCCGGCTTACCGTAATGAAGAATCATCGGATCTTCATGCAGGGTCGGTCCGATACCATGACCAGTGAAATCCCGGACAACCGAATATCCTTTGCTTTCCGCATATGTTTGGATGGCATGACCGATATCTCCGACGCGGTTGCCCACAACCGCCTGCTCAATGCCCAAGTACATTGATTTCTCCGTTGTCTCCAGCAAGTCTTGAGTCTTTTCGGAGATTTCACCGACTGTGTGCGTCCAAGCGGAGTCAGCCAATGCGCCATTGAGATTGACGACCATATCGATTGTAACGATATCTCCATTCTTTAAGGGCTTATGAGTCGGGAATCCGTGACAGATTTCATCATTCAAAGAAGCGCATGTGGCATATGGATAACCGCTGAACCCCTTCTGTTCCGGAGTTGCCCCGTGATCGAGCATATATTTTTCGCAAAAGGCATCGATTTCCATCGTCGTGATGCCCGGTTTGATTATCTTTTGAATTTCTTTGTGAATGCTCGCAAGCAGTACACCGGCTTTTCTCATGTTTTCTATTTCATTCTTTGACTTTAGTGTAATCAACTAACATGCACTCTCCTTATGATATTGCGTACCTGTTTTTAACAGTCTATAACCATAGTATCAGCTTTATTCAGGAAGCAAAACAAAAGCGCATCAAAAAAACTTCCCGGAGGAGGGGAAGTTTTCTTGCGGGTCAACCCATTATAGAATCTCCTTGAACATGTCGATCGTCTGCTCCTTCGTCGGCATGAACGGATTGCCGGGCGCACAAGCATCTTTCAGCGCATTCTCGGCCAGAAGATCCAAGTTCGGATTTTCCACACCAAGTTCCTTCAATGTTTTTGGAATGCCGACTTCTTCAGATAGGCGGATAATTTCCGAAATCACAAAGTCGCTGCATGCTTCATCACTTTGTCCTTTCACATTGAACCCTAGTTTGTGTGCGATCAGACGGAAGCTTTTCGGTGCGTACTTCGCATTTTCCCGTTCTACAATCGGAAGCAGCATGGCGTTACAGACACCATGCGGCAAATCATACAAGCCTCCAAGCTGGTGCGCCATCGCGTGGACGAAGCCGAGACCGGCATTCGAGAATGCCATACCTGCAAGGAAGCATGCATATACCATCTGTTCACGCGCTTCGACATCTTGCCCGTCCTTCACTGCCGCCGGCAAGTTTTGAAAAATGATTTTGACTGCTTCCAGGGCAGTCGCATTCGTGATCGGTGATGAACCTGGAGTGACAATCGTTTCGATTGCATGCGTCAATGCGTCCATTCCTGTTGCCGCAGTCAGTGATGCCGGTTTATCGAACATCAGCTCTGGGTCATTGACGGACAGCAGTGCCAGACTGTTCTTGTCGACACAGACCATCTTCACGCCGCGGAGCTCATCCGTGATGACATAATTGATTGTCAGTTCAGCGGACGTACCTGCTGTTGTGTTGACTGCGATGGTCGGGAACCCTACTTTTCCCGATTTATGCACACCTTCATAATCACGGATATCACCGCCGTTGGTCGCAAGGATGCTGATGGCACTTGCACAGTCCTGCGGGGAACCTCCGCCGATTGACAGGATGAAATCACACTTCGACTCCTTCAACAGGGATACGCCTTCATGTACCTGCGCACAAGTAGGATTCGGCTTGATATCACCGAACACGACATATGCAATATCCTCTTTGTCCAGAATATCCGTCACTTTTTTGACGATTCCGTTCTGCCGCAATACTTTATCCGTCACGATGAATGCTTTCTTGAAGCCGAAAGTTGAGATTTCTCCGCCCAATTCTTTCAAACATCCTCTGCCAATCAAGTTCTTGCTCGGTAAATAATACATCATGCTGCATTCTCCTCCAGATTCATAATGTTCATTACTTCACAATACTCCCGTTACAGATTCCTTTCGAATGGAATATTGCTTCTTATGTCATTATACTACGATACAAGTCTGTATTTTCAGACTTCCTTTAATACACCTCCACTTTCAATAATTCCCACAAACGACACCTATAAAAAAGCACTTCCCGCTGTTTATAAGGGAAGTGCTTTTTATGTTTATACCGCTTCTGATACGGTTATTAGTATATTACAATGGTACAATTCCAACTGGGTTGATCGCATTGCTTTTCGAAACAGTCCATGGTCCTTTATGGAGTTCGAAATGAAGATGCTGTCCAGTGGAGCGCCCTGTATTACCCATAATTCCGATTTGCTGGCCTTTGCTCACTGATTGGCCGGTGGAAACATTACGGTTCTCCAAATGCGCATACAAGGTAGTGTAGATCTGACCGTTGATACTATGCGTAATGATGATGCAGTTACCATAGGAACTTGAATAATAAGAACGTGAGACTACGCCATTCGCTGCTGCCACAACAGGTACATCAGCTGCATTCGCAATGTCGACTCCCGCATGGGTTTTCCCCCAACGGGCTCCAAAACCGGATGACAGACGGCCGCTTGCCGGACGTGTGAAGTTCCCGGCTGATACGGAAGGTGCCGAAACATTTGAAGATGAACCCTTGCTGCTTGATCCGCCGCTATTGCTTGATCCGCTGTTGCTGCTGCCTGACCCGCCGCTGGATGCCGCTGTTTCTTTCGCTTTCTTGCGTGCTTCTTCCAATTCCGCTTGACGTTTCTGCTCT
The DNA here is from genome assembly GCA_045576475.1 of Bacillus sp. (in: firmicutes). GTDB lineage: Bacteria > Bacillota > Bacilli > Bacillales > DSM-1321 > Bacillus_AD. The sequence continues at coordinate 15,564 of JAZNGP010000013.1, forward strand.
GCAGCAATGCGCTCTTTTTCTTCAGCGATTGCTTTTTCGATGGCAGCTGTTTGTCCATTCAGAATTTCTGTTTCTTCTTCCAAAGAAAGCACATGATTATGGGCATGGTCTTCTTCTGTTTCCAATGCCGCCATCAATTGGTCTTTCTCCGCTTTTTGGGCGGATAATTCTTCTTTCATCGTCACAAGCTCAGCTTTCATGTCTTCCAATTGCGTAAGTTTGTCTTCCACTTTCTTTTGGGAAGACTCCAATTCCGCTTTGTCGGATTCATGCTGTTTAATCAAATCTTCATCCGCTTCAAGGATGGTGGAAACGGCATTCACTCTGCTGACGAAGTCCGCAAAACTGGAAGAACCGAGGAGCACTTCCAGGTAGCTGACTTGTCCGCCATTTTCCTGAAGTGTCACCGCACGTTTCTTCAAGACTTCACTTCTCTTTTCGATCCGTTCTTTCAGTTCTGCTATTTCTGCTTTCAATTGTTCGATGTCTTCTTTTGTTTCCGTGATTTCCGTATTCTTCTCACGGATTTTCGCGCTTGTTTCTTCCACAGCCAAGTCAATGCGCTTAATTTCCGCTTCTAACGCATGTTGGTCTTTTTGCAGCTTTTCGATTTTCTCTTTTGTGCTCGTGATATCGGAATCCAGACCGGATTGCTTCTCTTCAATTTGCTTCTTTTTATTCTCAAGATCATTCACGGACGCAGCTTCCACTCCCGCTGTCGCGATCACACTGCTCAATCCAAGAATGAATGCTGTGCTCAATACCCGTAGTTTCTTTTTCGACATCCTCATATCAACCTTTCTATATATCCTTATCGTTACCCCTGCGACAAATGACTTCTAGTGAACAAAGTTGCGATATGAGGAAATCCTCTTATTGCTGTTGCTCTACACTTATCCCATATGGACATCCATTTCTTCTTGTACTTCTATGAAACTCTTAAATCGGCATATTCGTCAAATTTTAAGGAATTTACGTACGGACATCATACTGCCCCACACTCCGATTAATCCACCCATCAGAATCAGAACCGCTGATATCTGATAAATGAACGGATTGAATGGAATGAATTCGACAAATTTCATTGTTACATTCGGCGTCATAAATTTCTCAAGATTGTAGTAGGTTGTTCCAATCAGAATGATCGGGATGATTGCGCCCATTATTCCGAGCCACAGACCTTCCAGGAAGAACGGCCAGCGGATAAAGGAGTTCGTCGCCCCCACCAATCTCATGATTTCGATTTCTTTGCGTCTTGCGGTGATTGTGATCTTGATCGTGTTGCTGATCAGGAACATCGCTGTGAACAGCAGACCGATGATCAATGCCAAACCGATATTCCTCGAGATTTCCAATACATTGAACAAGTTCTCTACATATACTTCACCATATTTGACTGTTTCCGCATAATCCATTTTCTCTATTTGCTTCGCCACTGTTATGACGTCTTGCGGCGACTTCGTTTTGACGATGAAAGCATGTCGTAATGGATTATCCTGATCGTACAAGCCGTAGGTTTCCCCCATCGTACTGATCAAGTTGTCCAATTCCTGCTCTTTGGAAGAAAACGTGACGGAATCCACGAGGCTGTTCGACTTAATATCACTTTCCATCTTATCTATATTATCCTGTGTCGCGGCCGCATCGATATAAACGCGCACTTCGACATCATTTTCAACATTCTTTGCAATATTGTTCATATTCATCAAAAGAACGAAAAATACGCCCACAAGCAGCAATGTCACCGTGACCGCACTGACGGAAGCAAATGTCATCCATCCGTTCCGGCCAAGGCTTTTGAAGCTCTCTCTGAAGTGGCGACGCAGACTATTAATACTCATATCCGTAGTCACCTCTTTGTTCATCTCTTATGATTGTCCCGTTCTCGATAGCAATCACTCGGTGTTTTAAGTTATCCACTATTTCTTTGTTATGCGTGGCCATGACGATTGTCGTACCGCGCTTATTGATCTCTTCAAATATATTCATAATATCCCATGATGTCTCGGGGTCAAGGTTTCCCGTCGGCTCATCCGCGATGACGACTTTCGGGGAATTCACGATGCTTCGCGCAATCGATACCCTTTGCTGTTCTCCGCCCGATAACTCATCCGGGTTCATTCTAGCTTTGTGCTTCAGACCGACAAGATCCAGCACTTCCATGACACGTTTCTTGATCTCTTTCGGATCTTCTTCAATCACCTCAAGCGCAAATGCGACATTCTCATAAACCGTCAATGTCGGCAAAAGCTTGAAATCCTGGAAAACAACCCCCAGATTCCTTCTGAACACAGGGACCTTGGAGTTGCGTATCTTAGCAAGGTTCATTCCGTTCACTGTAATCGTACCTGAAGTCGGCTTCTCTTCCCGATACATCATCTTGATAAATGTCGATTTACCGGCGCCGCTCGGTCCGACCACGTAGACGAATTCGCCTTTTCTTATCTTCACATTAATTCCGTTGACGGCTATCACGCCGTTCGGATATGTCTTACTGACATCGATCATTTCTATCATAAAAAAACCACCTGTTTTTAGCCTTTCATTTCTATAAGGTTACAAGGCTGTATGATGTATATTGCCTCCGTCATTAGACAGAATTCTACAAAAGATGCTTAAATTCCCTACAATCCTTCTTCTTTTAAAGCCACAAAGCCATTATATCATCTATAATTGTCAAATAAAGATTAAAAAATATTACATTTTCATTTCATGCAAACAAGAGGTTTATCCTGTATTTATGAGCATTTTCCCCTTAAAAACAAATTTTTCGCAAGCCTTTGCAAGGGTCGATGACCATGGATCAGGTAAATCAGCATAAAAAAGACCGGTTTCCTATAGAACCGATCTTTTCAGTGTTATTTTTTCTCAGAAAGCCAGGCAGCCACGGTTTCCGCATCTTCCCCTTCAAGCAGTCCCCCAGGCATTCCGCCTTTTCCTTCATTGATCACTTTCAATATATCACCCTCTGACATATTGGCGCCGACTGCGGTAAGATCCGGACCGACTCCCCCAGTCAGATTGCCGCCATGACAGCTTGAACATTTGTTTTGGTATAGTCTTTCTTCTTCACTGGAAGCAGTTGTTTGTTCAGAAGAACTCCCTGCATTCTCCCCGGCATCATCTCCGCCGCATGCGGCCAAGATGAGCGTTGTCCCAAATAGTACTGCCAATAGCTTATGTCTCATGCAAACTCCCCCTTGATATAATCAATCACTTGATTATACCATTCCTACGCGTTGTTAAAACCCTCTCCGACTACCTCAGAGGCGTCCGTAACAACAAGGAAAGCCTGCGGATCCACATGCCGGACCACTTGTTTCAATTTGGTGAATTGTCTATTATCCACGACACACATCAAAACCGGTCTGTCACTTTCGGTATAACCGCCCTTTCCATGGAACTCAGTGACACCGCGGTCAATTTCGTCAAAAATGGCTTTCCGCACTTCTTTTTCTTTATTTGTGATGATAAGCGTCATTTTCGAACTGACGAGCCCGACCTGTACAAGGTCGATTGTTTTGCTTGTCGCGTATAGACCGATGAGGGCATAAATCCCTTTCTCGATATCAAACACGATCGCTGCCGAGATGACAATCAGCCCATCAATGAAAGCGACACATTTCCCCAAGCTGATCTGTGTATACTTATGCATGATTTGCGCAGCCAAGTCTGTTCCGCCTGTCGATCCCTTGCCGAGAAAGACGACACCGAGACCAAGTCCGACACCTATACCGCCGCAGACAGAAGCAAGCAGCGCATTCGTTGTCCACGGATCCCAATCATTCGTCAAATATACGACGAACGGGAAAAACAAAGTACCCACCAACGTTTTCAACCCGAATTGGCGTCCCAGCAGAATGACACCAGCCACGAATAACGGAATGTTAAGGGACCATTGTACAAACGCTGGTTCAAGACCTAACTTAGAAGAGAGAATCGTACTGATTCCGCTTGTCCCTCCGGATGCCACTTCATTAGGCAAAAGGAAAACATTGAAGGAAATCGCAATAATGGCAGCTCCGATCATAACAAGAATGTATTCCATCCATCTATTTTCCATATATTTATCGATTGTCTGTTTAATATTCATGATGACCCCCAGTAGTAATACTCGTACACCTTCTATAAACCAGAATCGAGTATAGCATTGAATCGGCAATAAAGTAAATAACAGCAAAATACCGTAGTAAAGCTTTAATAGAACAAAGAAATCGCACTCTCCATTTTCTTATTCTGTACACCGGCATGAAACGGATGCATCCATCACAATAAAAAACTGCAGAAGCCCGGAAGGCCCTGCAGTTTTTTCGTTTCTTATAGTTGAGAACGCAGATATGCGTCGATGAAGGCATTCACATCGCCGTCCATGACAGCCTGGACATTCCCGGTCTCCGTTCCTGTACGATGGTCTTTGACCATGGAGTATGGATGGAAGACATAAGAACGGATCTGGCTTCCCCAGCTGATGTCGCTCTTCTCACCGCGGATCTCGTCAAGCTGTGCTTGCTGCTCTTCGATTTGACGCTGGTAAAGCTTCGACTTCAGCATATTCATCGCGCGTTCCCGGTTCTTGATCTGCGAACGTTCCGTCTGACATGTCACAACGACATTTGTCGGTAAGTGGGTGATCCGGACAGCGGAATCAGTCGTATTGATATGCTGTCCGCCGGCACCGCTGGCACGATACGTATCGATCTTAAGGTCTTCGGTGCGGATCTCGATTTCGATTTCGTCATTGAATTCCGGCATTACATCACAAGATACGAAAGATGTGTGTCTGCGGCCTGATGCATCGAAAGGAGAGATACGCACTAAACGGTGCACGCCTTTTTCCGCTTTCAGATAGCCGTAAGCATTATGTCCCTTGATCAATAGTGTGACACTCTTGATGCCTGCTTCATCACCCGCAAGATAGTCCAATGTTTCCACTTTGAATCCTTGCTTTTCAGCCCAGCGGGTATACATGCGAAGCAGCATGGAACCCCAATCTTGGGACTCGGTTCCGCCCGCACCCGGATGCAATTCAAGGATGGCATTGTTTTTATCATACGGCTCACTGAGCAGCGCCTGTAATTCATATTCATTCATCTGTGCCGTGAGTTCGGTAAGTTCTGATTCAAGGTCCTGCTGAAGTTCTTCATCCGGCTCTTCCTTCAATAATTCAAAGGTCAGCTCCAGATTTTCATGTGATTCACTCATGCTGTGGAACTTCTCGACAAGCTCCTTCAATCCATTCGCTTCATTGATGATCCCTTGTGCCTTTTGCTGATCATTCCAAAAGTCTGGATCGGTCATGATATTGTCAAGCTCTGCAATTCGGGCTTCCTTCTCTTCTAAGTCAAAGAGACCCCCTGAAGTCCGCTAATTTCTTAGCTGTATTTTCGAGCTCTGATCTGATTTCTGCTAATTCCATGCTCTTCACCTCTATGAGTTAATAAGGCATAAGAAAAGAGGCGGTCGCCCGAAAGCGCCCTTTCCCCTTTCTGCCTTTTCTTATTACATTATACACGCCCGTGGCAATTTTTATATTTTTTTCCGCTTCCGCATGGACATGGTTCATTGCGTCCGACATTTTCTTTCTTGCGGGAAGGCTGTTTCTTCTTCACTTCCCCGCCGTCTTCCTTCGGATGGACCGCTTGTCCCTTCGCCACTTCCTGGCGTTCCAGATTGTTGCGGATCTCTGCCTTCATGATGTATTTGCTGACTTCATCCTCAATGGAAGAAATCATTTCTTCAAACATCGCGAAGCCTTCCTGCTGGTATTCCCTAAGCGGATCGATTTGTCCATATGCACGGAGATGGATTCCTTGGCGCAGCTGTTCCATCGTATCGATATGGTCCATCCACTTGCCGTCGACCGCTCGGAGGACGATGACTTTCTCGAACTCACGCATCTGATCATTGGAAAGCTGTTCTTCTTTCCGGTCGTAGGCTTCTTTCACCTTCTGAAGGATGAAATCGATGATTTCCTGCATCTCTTTTCCTTCTAAATCTTCCACATGAATCGATCCTTCAGCAAGAAGATTCGCATTCACATAGTCGATGATGCTCTGGAGATTCCATTCCGTCTTATCTTCTTCCGCCGTGAAAGCAGACACATGCCGCTCAACAGAGGAAGCAATCATCTTCTCGATGATCTCACGAAGATTGGAGCTGTCCAGCACTTCAAAACGCTGTTTATAAATGATCTCCCGCTGCTGACGCAGTACATCATCGTATTGCAGTAATTGTTTACGGGCATCGAAGTTGTTTCCTTCCACCCGTTTCTGTGCGGATTCCACCGCTTTGGTGACCATGCGGCTTTGGATCGGTGCTTCGTCCATGCCCCAGCGGTCCATCATCGTTTTCATATTGTCGGAGCCGAAGCGGCGCATCAATTCATCTTCCATGGAAAGATAGAACTGGGTGACCCCTGGATCTCCTTGACGGCCGGAACGTCCGCGCAGCTGATTATCGATCCGTCTGCTTTCATGACGCTCCGTACCGATGACCGCCAATCCGCCTTTTTCTTTCACACCTTCACCAAGCTTGATGTCCGTACCACGGCCGGCCATATTCGTCGCAATCGTAACAGAGCCTTGTTTCCCTGCTTCAGCGATGATTTCTGCTTCACGTCCGTGATTCTTCGCATTCAATACATTATGCGGAATACGCTTCTTCGTCAACAGCTGCGAAATCAATTCGGAAGTCTCGATCGCGACCGTACCGACAAGAACCGGCTGGCCGGCTTGATGGCGTTCCGCGATATCTTCGACGACAGCGTTGAATTTACCGGACATATTGGAGAAGATCAGATCCGCTCGGTCGTCACGGATGATATCCCTGTTTGTCGGGATGACGATGACATTCATATTATAGATGTTCCGGAACTCTTCTTCCTCCGTCTTCGCCGTACCGGTCATCCCGGCAAGCTTCTCATACATACGGAAGTAGTTCTGGAAAGTGATTGTCGCAAGCGTTTTGCTTTCGTTCTGGATATCCAGTCCTTCTTTGGCTTCAATCGCCTGATGCAGACCATCACTGTAGCGGCGGCCTTTCATCAGACGTCCTGTGAATTGGTCGACAATGATGATTTCGCCTTCCTGAACGACGTAATCCACATCCACATGCATGCTGACATGTGCCTTCAATGCTTGATTGATATGATGGTTCAGTGCCACATGCGTCATATCGAAGAGGTTATCGATGCGGAATGCACGCTCCGCTTTCGTGATGCCGTCTTCCGTCAGCTGGACACTTTTTGTTTTCTCATCGTACGTGTAATCCTGCTCTTTCGTCAGCGTGCGGACGAACGCGTTCGCCTGCATATACAATTGAGTGGACTTTTGCGCACTTCCTGAAATGATCAACGGCGTACGCGCTTCATCGATCAAAATGCTGTCGACCTCATCGATCACAGCGTAATGAAGCGGTCGCTGCACCATCTGCTCTTTATAAAGCACCATATTATCCCTTAAGTAATCGAAGCCGAATTCATTATTCGTTCCGTATGTAATATCCGAACGGTATGCTTCTTGCTTCTCTTCACGGGACAGCCCGTTCAGGTTCAGACCTACAGTCAAACCAAGGAATTCATATAGCTTGCCCATTTCTTCGGCATCACGGGACGCCAAGTATTCATTGACTGTGATGACATGAACACCTTTGCCTGTCAATGCATTCAGGTAAACAGGAAGTGTGGATGTCAACGTCTTCCCTTCCCCGGTTTTCATTTCAGAGATATTACCGTCATGCAGGGCGGCGCCCCCCATCAGCTGCACAGGGAAAGGATAGAGGCCCAGTACACGTTTCGATGCTTCGCGTACAACCGCGAATGCTTCAACGAGCATGTCATCGAGCGTTTCTCCATCCTGATAACGCTTCTTGAACTCTTCCGTTTTGGCCTGAAGCTGTTCATCAGAAAGCTTCTCCATATCTCCCGCAAGACTTTCTATACGATCTGCCAATTTCTGCAGACGTTTGACTTCTCTTTTATTTGGATCAAACACTTTGTTTAGGATTGATAACATTTCACAAACGCTCCTCTGTTTTGTGATAAATGGAGTTTTTTTCTTCTTATATCCATCATTTTTAAAAAATTTATCTAATTTCCATCTTACCATTTCTGATAACAGCGTACAACTTGTGGAGACAGCGGTAAAAATGCCTGTCGGCAAAGGAAGGAAGATTGGTGCGGATAATGCGGAAAGCTTTAGAAAACCGGCCCCCTTTTCCAGGGAAGCCGGTTCTTGAAAGGTCATTTATCAATTTGGTTCGATTAAGCCATAGCGTCCGTCTTTACGTTTGTAAACAACATTCGTATGCTCTGTTTCGGCATTTGTATAGACGAAGAAATTATGTCCAAGCAGATTCATCTGCAGGATGGCTTCTTCACTGTCCATCGGCTTAAGATCGAAGCGTTTGTTACGGACGATTTCAAGATCTTCCGTTTCCAGGACATCTTGAGGATCCTCCTCTTCCGCGAATGCGAATGCTTCCGGAGCAGCGTCGACTGTTCCGTGGGCTCGGAATTTACGGTTCACTTTCGTTTTATGTTTCCTGATCTGTCTTTCCAGTTTATCTGTAATGATGTCGATTGCCGCATACATATCAGTATTTTGTTCTTCCGCACGAAGTACAAGATTCGGCATTGGAATCGTGATTTCCACTTTAGCTGTCTTATCGTTATAAACCTTAAGGTTCACGTATACGTTGGCATTAGGTGTGTTGTTGAAATATCTTTCCAATTTTCCGATTTTTTTCTCTGCATAGTCGCGAAGAGCTGGAGTTACCTCAATGTTTTCACCACGAATGTTATAATCCATAAGTGAGTCCTCCTTCTAAAATAAAGCTATAACCTATAATTCTATAATACCCTTGTCAAATCCTTCATGAAACATAAAAAAACTTTGTCGAAACAATGAACTAAATTCTATTTCCTGGTTCAAAATTATTCCAAATAGGTATGTACTTTGTATGAAATGAGCGTGACCGCTTGGCAAACTTTTTGCAATAAAAAGACCGGGCTTTCCCCGGCCGGCATCAGACATTTTTTGAAAGCAGGATGTTATGGATGAACTCAACATGCAGGAAGCCTTCCAGATTCGTCGGAACCGGATTGCCAGCAGCATCCAGGAAGTAAAACGACATTCCCGTTTCCCTTTGCAGTTCCTTCAGCAATTCCACAAAATCCGGAAGACGATTCCCCATTCCTTGCCGGTTCCACTCGAAAACACCCGACTGAAGGATATTTTCCTTGAACAGACGCTTCATCCCTTTGAAGGCGTCGTATTCAGCTCCTTCGATATCAATCTTCAGAAGATCGATCCGTGAATACGTATCCGCGTATTTGTCGAGCGCCTCTGCCTGCACCTTCACTTCCTGCACGAAAGGATCGAACTGGGTATCAAACTTTCTCAGCTCTTCTCCATCCCGTCCATAAATGGAATTATGGCCGGTGAACTTGCTTGATGCATGCAAAATCAATTCTTCCTCATGGGAAAATGCCGCCTTATTATGAAGCTCGATTTGCTGATGTAAATAATTCGTGCCCACATTATCCGATAAGAACTGGAACATGAACGGATCCGGTTCATACGTAACGACTTTCCCGGAAGGTCCGACCTTGAAGCCCATCAAGATGGTGAAATAACCGGTATGCCCTCCGATATCGAACACCACATCCCCCGGCTTTACCCGATTCAGGATGAAATTGGTCAATGGTGCCTCGAATACGCCGGATGACAGCAAATAAGGGGTAAGGCTCATATCGCTAGCCGGGACAAACAGATGTCCGCCCCAGATCGGCTTGATCAAAACCCGCCCTTCCCCCATATATGTACCATGCATACACAACATCCTTTCCGTCTCTTAGTTGACATATTATCCTATGAACCTTCCATAGGTATGTTGACAAAAAAACAATCAATCGTTTGATTAATATGAATCAAACGATTGATTAAAAGGAATAACACCGTAAATACTCATTTTCTTTTATCATAAAAATACCCATCCGCACCAGCAGTATTATACGCTTGATACTTTTTGACGGAATGATCCGCCTTCTTCAGCTCCTTCAGCTTCAGACCGATTCCCCGCTTTAAGGAAGGAAGACGTGCATCGATCGCTCTGTTGAAAGCAGCCATCCGGTTCCCCGCTTCCATCTCTTCATCAGTGAAAGGAGGGAAGATCCCTTCCAAAGCGGATGCCCTTTCTTCCAAAAGCAAAGTGATGCGCTCGTATTCCTCCTCAACCAGAACTTTTCCGCCTGTCAGCTCCGATAATTCTTCAGTAAGGCGCAGACAATCCAGCATGGCTTGGCGCATCACACGACGCTTCCTGTATAAGTCTTTTTCCGGTTCATTTGGATGACCTGCTTCCAAGTATCGCGGAATTCGGTGACCAACCCTTCCACTTCCGTCAATGGAGCCGGATCGCTTTTGATATTGGCTTCCAGAAGACGCTGATTGATATATTCATAGAGGGACATCATATTCTTGGAAACTTCATAGTCCATATTCAAAGTGACCATCAGTTCTCTGATGATATTTTGCGCTTTCTGGATATTCATATTGCGTTCCTCTATTTTCCCTTGTTCCATGGCGGACTTCGCTTTACCGATAAACTTCAGGCACCCGTTATACAGCATGACTGTCAGCTCGCCCGGCGAGGCCGTAGTCACACTATTTTGTTCATATGTTTTATATGGATTCGCAGCCATTTCATGACACTCCTTTAAATACGATTC
>JAZNGP010000014.1:0-39071 GCA_045576475.1 Bacillus sp. (in: firmicutes)
ATCAATATGTTTTAGTCGTTTTTAGACAAACGGGGCAGGTTAGTGTAAGAAGGATTTACTGCCATACATACGGTTATAGCTTTGAAGCTGTGACTAATAAAGATAGATGGAATATTAGATAATGTTTCATAGGTGGCTAGAATAAAAGAAAGTAGTCAAAAGTGAGGAGGGGTTTCTTATCAATAAGAAAAAGAAGAAATTATTAATAGGAAGCATAATTATTACTTTAATAACAGCCGTTATCTCAGGGACTGAAAACGGAAAAGGTGGGAAATATTACGGATTCCCTACAGATGTTCTTGAAACTTACGGTGGCTGGACCAACAGCTATTATCTTTTGGGGTTTTTAATCAATATAATATTCTATTATCTAATCCTTTTAGCTCTTCACAATTTAGTGAAGCGTTTCAAAAGTTACAAACCACACAATGAATAACCTTACCATCTAACTTAAAGAGAGTTGGTAAGCTGTAACCTATTTTAGTTATGGTAAAATTTATTATATATGTTGAAAATAGTATTAATTGTGTAACGGAGGGAAAATTCGGCTGATATACTAAAAATAATGAATGGAGTATTACGGATATTGTAGGGGGATAAAATGGGCGAGAATCTAAAGAAAAAATCCAATTTTGGTCAGCAAATGACTGCCAAATGGCTTGCGTTTGTTCCTGGAAGTCTACGTTATTTATTGATTTTTGGTGGATTATTATTGTTAATATATCTTGTAAACAAAGGAATATGGTTTTAAATATAAGTATGATACATTCAGCTACAACATTTTAAATAAACGTAAATACACTATCAGGGCCTTGATCAAGTAGGATTAGTGCTTTTTTATTGAATTTCTTATTGTAGTAACGGGGCAGTTTAGCTCAATAAGTGAAAGGATAATATCACCATTTTGTAGTAGTATGGAGAGAGATAACTGAATTAATACAATTTAATGTAAAGAGAAGGGGATTATGATGAAAATAAATTTAATGATTTTTATATCATCCATAAAAGAACAAAATGAAAACAATATCGGAGAAATAGTTATAAAAACATTTGAATCTAACATTCGTCCTGTAAAAGGGGACATTTTAGATGATCCAGGATTCCATCCAGGATTTCATAATGGATATGAAGTTGTTAAGGTTACAATGAATTATGCTTTAAATGAATGCTGGGTTTCACTATGCCCCCTTGAGTTAGAAAGGGAAGAAATCGAGATAGAGACCTATATAGAGAGACTTAAAGTAAACGGTTGGTGTGTTGTCTCAAAAGAAGAAATTAGAAAAAAGAATTAAAGATTTAGAAAAGAGATTGTGAAGATTTGTACTCAACGGGGGGGTTAGTGAAACACGAGACAGCCAAAAAGCTGTCTTTTGTTATTTGACTCTGTTATCGTTAATGCTCTTTTGCAAGCTAAACAGCCGCTTCCGCTTTTCGATGTCCAGCTGCATCACCCCAGAGCCTAGTGTCCTTCGCTCTCCTTCCACGATAAGTCAACATCGAATCGCTCCGCTCTTCGTGTTTCCTTTATCTCGTACAGAGGGGCTCCAGGCCATACGGCTCTGAACGGGGTGCTTCCGCTTTTCTTTGTCCAGCTGCGAACGCCATCGGCTCGACGTTACAAGTCAATCCGTCCAGAAGGCTAAGAGCGGCCTTCTAGCCGGCTCGCCTTGTGGTTGTCGCCGATAAGCGGCGTTCTCCGCTTTTCACTGATCCAGCTCCAGCGGCCAGCTTGCTGTGAAAAAGATGATTGTCCCTCCAAAGGCCAAAAACGCCTTTTACGGGTCAATCCCTATTTTCTTCGCAAGCTAAACAGCCGCTTCCGCTTTTCTCTGTCCAGCTGCAGCACCCCAGAGCCTAGTGTCCTTCGCGGTCTTTCTACGATAAGTCAACATCGAATCGCTCTGCTCTTCGTGTTTCCTATATCTCGTGCAGACCACTCCAGGCCATACGGCTCTGAACGGGGTGCTTCCGCTTTTCTTTATAACTCATCGAATCCGTTGTCTGTGTTTATTTTTGTGTATTGTCTGGATTTTTGTTCGAAGAAGTCGGATTTTCCCATGTCTACTTCTTCGTAGGCTTTGATCCATTTCAGCGGGTTGGTGCGGTATCCTTCGAATGGTCTTTCGTATCCGAGCTGGTTGCACCGGACGTTGGCGTAGAATTTGATGTAGGCTTCCAGATCGCTCAGCAGGATGCCTTCCACTTTGTCTCCGATGATGTAGCGTGCCCATTCGATTTCCAGTTCGGCTGCTTTCTTGAAGGTATCCTGAACGAATTGTGTCAGTTCTTCTGTGTCGGCTTCAGGATTTTCTTTCAGCACTTCTTTGTATATTTTCACGAACAGATCGACGTGGATCTGTTCATCCCGGTTGATGTAGTTGATCATTGTACTGGTGGCGACCATTTTTTGATTTCGTGCCAGATAATAGAAGAAAGCGAAGCCGGAATAGAAGAATAATCCTTCCAGGATGACATCATATACAATGCTCTTCAGCAAATGATCGACGGTTGCATTCTCTGCGAATTCTTTATATCCGTTTGTCACAAAGTCATTTCGTTCTTGGAGGATCGGCTCTGTTCTCCAGAAATCGAAGACTTCATCCTGTTTTTCTTTTTGGACAAGGCTTGAGAGAATATAAGAGTAAGAATGATTGTGGATGACTTCCTGCTGGGCAAGGATAATCATTAAAGCGGACAGGCTGGAATCAGTCAAATAGTCCGCGACTTTACCGGCATAGTCTGTTTGGATGCTGTCCAGTAAGGCCAGCAGTCCAATAATCTTAAGGAAGGAATCCTGTTCTGCTTCTGATAGTTCAGGAAACTGTTTTTTATCTTGGGACATATTGATTTCAAATGGTGTCCAAAAATTCGCAAGCATTTTTTTATACTTCGGGTAAGCCCAGGAGAATCGTACATCATCCCAATTCAGGATGTTCGAACATTCTCCATTAATGATTGCTGTGGCCCGGTTCGGTGCTGTTTTGTTCATGATCGGTCTTTTATGGATAGATGTGGTCACTGTGACACGCCCTTTTCTTTGATTTCTATGAAATATGGCATTGTAAAAAAAGAATGGGAAGTCCTCCGGGGGAACTTCCCGCAGTGGTTCTAACTAGATTAGCTGCTGCAAGACTCGCATTCTTCGATATCGGAGGAGGTACTGCGCACATAATACGTGGTTTTCAATCCTTCCTCCCATGCTTCCAGATGATAGTTCAACAGCTCGACCGCTTTGATGGTATTGCGGATATAGATATTGAACGAAATGGCTTGATCGATATGCTTCTGCCGTTTCGCGTTTTGTTTGATGCTGTAGCTTTGATCAATTGTGTTGGCTGATTTGTAATACCATGTTGTTTCAGCGTTCAGATCTGGTGCCGTTACAGGGATACGGTAATTCTTTTTCTCTTCCGAATACTGTTTTCTGTAAATCGGATCGATACTTGGTGTGCTTCCGGCAATCAATGCTGTCGATGCATTGGGTGCCACTGCGAGCAGATAGCCGTTGCGGATACCGTATTCAGCTGCTTCTTTCTTTACGCTGTCCCAGTCGAGCCCGGAATCTTTGCTGTTGTAACCGCGTTTCTCGAAATACGCACCGTTCTCCCAGTCGGAGCCTTGGAAGGCGGGGTATGCGCCTTTTTCTTTGGCCAGAAGTATGCTTTCTTTGATGGTATGGTAAGCAATTTTTTCATATAGATAATCTGCATAGTCGATGGCTTCCTGGCTTTCCCATTTGATTTTCTTGATGGCGAGCAAATGATGCCAGCCGAATGTGCCTAAGCCTACTGCGCGATATTTTTGATTTGTAAGCCCGCCTTGGAGTACCGGGATCGTGTTGATGTCGATCACATTGTCGAGCATGCGCATTTCAATGGAAATCAAGCGTTCAAGAACCCCGTCACGGATGGCTTTCGCTAAATTGATGGATGATAGATTACACACGACGAAGTCTCCCGGCACTTTCTCGATGATGATTCTGCCTTCATCTACGTATTCTTCCTTACGGATGGTCGGGCTTTGATTTTGGGTGATTTCTGTACATAAGTTCGTGCAGTAGATCATCCCTGCGTGCGGGTTTGCGTTTTTACGGTTGACTTCATCCCGATAGAACATGAATGGTGTACCGGTTTCCAGCTGGCTTCTCATGATGCTCTTCATGATATCAATAGCAGGAACGGTCTTACGGGATAATCGCGGTTCATTGATACATTGCCCGTATTTGCTCCTGAAAGAGCCGCTTCCTTTTTCCTCATCATAGTAGTCTTCAAGAGAGAAGCCCATTACTTTCCGCACTTCGTGAGGATCGAATAAATGCCATTCTCCCCGTGCTTTCACTGCTTCCATGAAACAATCCGGAATGCAGACGCCGGTGAACAGATCATGCGTGCGCAGACGCTCATCGCCGTTATTCAATTTAGCATCAAGGAAGGAGAAGATATCTTTATGCCAAACATCCAGATAGACACTGATGGCTCCTTGGCGCTGGCCGAGCTGATCGACGCTTACAGCGGTATTATTCAGCTGTTTCATCCAGGGAATCACTCCGGAAGAAGCCCCTTTAAATCCTTTGATATCGCTTCCGTGGCTTCGTATTTTGCCCATATACACACCGATTCCTCCGCCGTTTTTGGAAAGAGCGGCGATATCGGTGTTGCTGTCATAAATACTGTCCAGACTGTCATCGACTGTTTCGATGAAGCAGCTGGACAGCTGTCCCCATGTTTTGCCCGCATTTGAAAGAGTCGGTGTGGCAACGGTCATGTAGAGATTACTCATCGCCCAATATGCTTCTTTCACAAGCGTCAGGCGCTTATCCCTTTTTTCTTTCATCATCAATGTCATAGCAATAATCATAAACCGCTCTTGCGGGAGCTCGTAAAGCCTGCCATCCCTGCTCCGGGCCAGGTAGCGGTCTGAGAGCATTTTGATTCCTATGTAGGTGAACAGTCCGTCACGTTCCGGTACGATAAATTCCTGAAGTTCAGAAATGTCGGATTCCGTGTAAGCTTCCAATAAAGAAGAGCTGTATATACCCAGTTCCGTCAATTCCCTCAGCAGTCCATGGAATGAGCCGTACCTTTCTTCGGGATCATAAGAACGCGATTGTGCAGCTTCCTGATAAAGAAGTCCGGCATGGAGAATTGCTGCGGCATAAGTCCAATCAGGTTCTTCCACGCTGACAAAGGATAGGCACTCCAAAATCAGTTGTTCATATAATTGTCCATCATCATAACGTTCGGCCAAAGCCGGGATTTTATCTTCCGGTATTGTTATTTGAAGATTCGGAAATCTCGTTTTTAACTTGTCTATTTGCAGTGCCAGTGTGTTTTCAGATGTGATCATCGAAACAGCTCCTTATTTTATGAAAAGATAGTTTGTACAATAAAAAAATCCACACGCTTGGGCGAGTGGATTCGATGAACGGATAGAAGGGCATACTTATGCCTGTGTCCATTTCATCTCTCAACCCCCGAAGAAAGAAACAATCATTGATTACCGGCAGGTCTCCTGGCTCTTGCGTCATCCTACTCG
This sequence comes from Bacillus sp. (in: firmicutes), assembly GCA_045576475.1. Taxonomy (GTDB): domain Bacteria; phylum Bacillota; class Bacilli; order Bacillales; family DSM-1321; genus Bacillus_AD. Next base: position 5,536 of record JAZNGP010000014.1, read on the forward strand.
AATACCTTCCCATATGAACGTCCCTGTCCGGGGACCATACAGTGGTTTCATTCTTTCGTCGGCAATTACAGTTGCGGGGACAGCTTCGGATTCACACCGAATTCCCTTTTAAATCCAATAAGGATACCAAGCATCAATACAATATATAGATGTTTATTCAATATTCAAAACTATATGTAGTGTTTATAATAGCATACTGCAGGATCAATTACAAATGACAGGCATATTAAGATTTGCTGTATATATTAATGTGAGAAAAAGTTGAACTTTCTCTTGCAGTTTTATAAATATCTTGTATAATATCAAATGTTATTAGTAAACAAGAAGTAAGGTATTGTAAAACTTTTTTTACTGTCTGTTTACCATCATTAAACTGGATTGAGGTAAAAACTCATGCAAATTGGAAGAAAAATTAAAAATCTGCGTCTGAAAAAGGGACTCACCCAAGAGGAATTGGGTGAGAGGACGGATTTGAGCAAAGGGTATATATCCCAATTGGAAAGAGACCTGAGTTCACCGGCCATCGATACCTTTTTTTCCATTATAGAAGTGTTAGGCTGCTCACCTAAAGAATTTTTCAACGAAGAAGAGCATGATCAAAAAGTTGTGTATGGAGAAGAAGAGCAGACAGGGTTTGAAGATGAAGAACGCGGCTATCATATCCAGTGGCTCGTACCGGAATCCAATGAGAAGGAAATGGAGCCGATCGTCTTGACGTTCGAAGAAAATGGCGAATTCAAACTGTTTGAACCATCCCTTTCAGAGACATTCGGATATGTTTTATCAGGAAAGATAAAAGTTATTCTGGGAAAAGGTGAATACTATGCAACAGAAGGTGAAGCCATCTACTTCCACGCGTCCGAGCAGCATCAAATCGTGAATGACAATAACGGAATCACCAAACTATTGTTGGTGGCAACCGATTCATACCTATAAACAAACAATCATTGCCGCGTATAGCGGTCTTGGAGAAAAGGAGACCGATAATGACCGAGAAAACAATTATCCGTTTTGAAGGGGTAACCAAACAATACGATAACGATCCTCCTGTACTGAACAATGTCAGCTTTGAAATAGAGAGAGGGAAGTTCTATACATTGCTTGGACCTTCAGGCTGCGGGAAAACGACGATCCTTCGTCTGATAGCAGGCTTCATCAGCCCGTCGGAAGGAAGTATTTATTTCAATGATAAATTGATCAACAACATACCTGCCAACCATCGTCAGGTCAATACCGTGTTTCAGGATTACGCACTGTTTCCGCATTTGAATGTATATGAGAATGTGGCTTTTGGCTTGCGCATCAAAAAAATGAAAAACAGTGAAATCGACAAGAAAGTAAAAGAAGCACTTGATTTCGTCAATCTTTCCGGGTACCAGAACAGGGAAATCAGTGAAATGTCGGGCGGCCAGCGTCAACGCGTCGCCATCGCAAGGGCGATTGTGAATGAGCCGGAGGTTATCTTGCTGGACGAACCGTTGTCCGCGCTGGATCTTAAGCTTCGGACGGAAATGCAATATGAGCTCAGGGAATTGCAGCGCCGCCTCGGCATCACATTCATTTTTGTTACGCATGACCAAGAAGAAGCCTTGGCGATGAGTGATGAAATCTTCGTCCTTAACGGAGGGAACATCGAGCAAAGCGGAACACCGCTCGATATATACGATGAACCAATCAACCGATTTGTGGCGGACTTCATTGGGGAGTCGAATATCGTCAAAGGAAAAATGATCGAGGATTACTTGGTTGAGTTCACAGGGAAGCGGTTCGAATGTGTCGATGCCGGTCTGAATGCCAATGAACCGATTGAGATTGTGATCCGTCCGGAAGACCTTCATATCACTGTACCTTCAGAAGGAAAACTGCAGGTGAAGGTGGATACACAATTATTCAGAGGTGTCCATTATGAGATTTCCTGTTACGATGCGGATGGAAATGAGTGGCTTGTCCATTCCACTAAGAAAGCTACAGTGGGAGAGGACATCGGACTATTCTTCGATGCGGAAGCGATTCACGTAATGCGTCCTGGTGAGACGGAAGAGGAGTTTGATGCTCGACTGGAAGCGTATGAAGAGGCAGATCATGAAGAATAATCGTACATTATATGCTATCCCGTATTATTTATGGATGCTGCTCTTCGTGGTGGCGCCGATTTTACTTGTTGTCTATTTCTCTTTCTTTAATATAGAAGGGGAATTCTCCCTGATCAATTATCAGAAGTTCTTCACACCCGTCTATTTGAAGATGACGCTCAGTTCATTCTGGTATGCGTTCCTGATTACCGGGTTCTCATTACTGTTTGCCTACCCGACGGCATACTTATTGACGAAGACGAAGCATAAACAGCTTTGGCTCCTATTGATCATAGTGCCTTCATGGATCAATTTGCTGCTGAAAGCTTACGCATTCATGGGCTTATTCGGAACATACGGTCCGATCAATGCTTTTCTAGAAGTGATGGGAATCGGGGAGAAGCAATTATTGTTCACTGATTTCAGCTTTGTGTTTGTTTCGGTCTATATCTTCATTCCATTCATGATTTTGCCGATTTTCAACTCCTTGGAGAAAATGAACCCGTCCTTAGTGGCCGCATCCCTTGATCTTGGGGCATCCAATTGGACAACCTTCAGACGCGTCATTTTCCCGTTGACGATCGATGGAGTGAAAGCAGGCTGCCAGGTTGTCTTCATTCCTGCGCTGTCTTTGTTCATGCTTACACGTCTGATTGCCGGAAATCGTGTCATTACGCTTGGAACGGCCATTGAACAGCATTTCCTTGTGACACAGGATTGGGGAATGGGATCGACCATCGCTGTCTTCTTGATTATCACAATGTTCCTGTTCATGGCTTTGACCAGGAAGCGAAAGCGAGGAATAAGAATTGAAAAGAAATAATAAGCTTTCGACTATATATTTAGCCATCATATTCATCATTCTGTATGCACCGATTTTCTATCTGATTCTATACTCCTTCAACAGCGGCGGTTCCATGTCCGGATTTGAAGGGTTCACATTGGATTATTATAAGGAAGTGCTTCAGGATACGCGCTTGTTGATTATTGTGTTGAACACACTGGTCATCGCTTTGCTGTCGGCAGCGATTGCGACAATCATCGGAGTAATGGGCGCACTTTCAATCATGTATATGAGGAAAGTAAGGATGAAGAACACCATCTTATCCTTAAATAATATCCTCATTGTAAGCCCGGATGTCATCATCGGTGCATCCTTTTTGATTCTGTTCACGATGCTTGGCATCAAACTTGGCTTTACATCCGTATTGCTTTCCCATATTGCATTTTCCGTTCCGATTGTGGTGATCATGGTGCTCCCGAAGCTGCAGGAAATGAGTCCGACTCTGATGGATGCGGCCAGGGATCTTGGGGCAAGCAGATGGAATGTTTTATCGAAAGTCGTGCTGCCGTATATCACACCTGGTATTTTTGCAGGGTTTTTCATGGCTTTGACATATTCCCTGGATGATTTCGCGGTCACATTCTTTGTGACTGGAAATGGATTCTCCACTTTATCTGTTGAAATTTATTCCTTGGCGCGGAGAGGGGTTTCTCTTGAAATCAATGCATTATCCACATTATTGTTCTTATTCACGGTGGTGCTGGTGATCGGATATTACTTCATTACGCAGCGCAATGCCCGTCCGAAAGGAGTGGCACCAGGTAAATGAATAAATTGATTAACACGTTCATCGCTGTGGCGGTTGTGTCCGCGGCACTTTTATATTGGATATCCAGCCTGAATGAATCAGAAGGGTATTCAGGTGACAATGTCATCTCCGTCTATAACTGGGGAGATTATATCGACAGCGACCTGATTGAGAAGTTTGAAGAGGAGACCGGTTATAAAGTCGTCTACCAAACCTTCGATTCGAATGAGGGCATGATTGCGAAGCTGGAACAAGGAGGAACCAATTTCGATGTTACGGTTCCTTCGGAATACGCCATTGAGAAGATGGTCGAGGAAGACCTCTTGCTTGAACTGGACCACGAGAAAATTCCGAACCTGAAACATATTGATTCCCGCTTCATGAATATGCCATTCGATCCGGGCAACAAATATTCAATCCCTTATTTCTGGGGGACGGTCGGAATCGTTTACAATCCGGATATGCTGGGCGGCAAGAAAATCACGAGCTGGAAAGATCTTTGGGACAAAGATTTGGAGAATCAAATCTTGCTTGTGGATGGAGCCAGGGAAGTGATCGGAATGGGTCTGAACAGACTCGGGTATTCACTGAACAGCAAGGATAAGGAGCAATTGCAGGAGGCGAAAGCCGAATTGGACGGATTGGTTCCAAACATCAAAGCGATCGTCGGGGATGAAATCAAAATGCTGATGGCTAATGAAGAAGGCTCAGTCGGTGTGGTTTGGTCCGGTGATGCTGCGGATATCATGTGGGAGAATGAAGACCTCGACTATGTGGTTCCCAGCGAAGGCTCCAACCTTTGGTTCGATAATATGGTCATTCCTAAAAATGCGCAGAATGTAGAAGGAGCGCATGCTTTCATCAACTTCATGCTCGATCCTGAGAATGCTGCGCAGAATACGGATTATGTAGGATACTCCACTCCGAATGAAGCGGCGATGGAGTATCTGGATGAGGAAGTGACCTCTGATGAGCGTTTCTATCCAAATCCGGAAATGACAGATAAGCTTGAGGTATATGAGAACTTAGGAAAACCTATGCAAGCATATTATAGCGAGCTATTCCTTGAATTCAAGATGCATAGCAAGTGATTAGAGTCCCCTGTAAGGGGGACTCTTTTTTGCGGGGTTTTATGTGTAGTTCTATTTCCATATGGGTATTATGTTGGTGGGGTTCTTCAACCATTTTCAATATATAAAAATTTTAGTAAAATAATTTTGGGGATCAAGTCGAAAACAAAGTAAACGTATATTTAGTCTGATTTATCCTTAGACTAACAAGACATCGAAGAACTGAAAGAGGTGTATGAAAGTTGAAAAAGTATGGTATATGGATTGCGCTTGGAGCGGTTTTGGTGATTATCGCCTTTACGCTTATCCCAAGCTATAATAACTTTGTCAATAGAGAGGAAGATATCGACCAGGCATATGCCCAAATCGAGACACAGCTTCAAAGGAGGCAGGATCTCATCCCGAATCTTGTGAGTACGGTCAAAGGGTATGCCAGCCAAGAAAAAGAGGTAATCCAGAGTGTGTCGGATGCCCGTTCAAAACTGGCCGGAGCAACAACAGTGGAAGAACAAGCGGAAGCGGATGCTGAAGTGTCAAGTGCTTTAAGCCGTTTGCTGGTTGTCGTGGAGAATTACCCCGATTTGAAGTCGAACCAGAATTTCCAGCAGCTTGCGGATGAATTGGCAGGGACAGAGAACCGCTTGGCTGTGGCAAGAAAAGACTATAACGATGCCGTGTCTTCCTATAACAGAAGTGTGAAGCGTTTTCCGGGCCGGGTGACTGCATCCTTATTCGGATTTGATGAAAGAGACTATTTCAAAGCGAGTGAAGGAGCGGAAGAAGCACCGATTGTCGATTTCGAAGGAACCGGTGAATGATGAAAAGGGCTGCGCTCCTTTTGTTGGCGGCTGCCTCCTTATTATTCTCTTTAACAGCGTCGGCTGACATACCGAAAGCAAAAGGAGATATTTATGTACAGGACTTCGCTGATGTTCTGAATGTTTCACAAGAAACGGAACTGATCCAGCTGGGAAGACAGCTTGAGGGTGGAACAACGGCACAAATAGCGGTTCTGACTGTCGATTCCCTTGAAGGAGAATCGATGGAGGAGTACAGTACAGCCGCATTCAGGCAATATGGAATCGGAAGTGAAGAGGAAAACAATGGTGTGCTGATTGTGATGGCTATGGAAGAGCGGGAAATCCGCATTGAGGTAGGTTATGGCCTGGAAGGCGCCCTTCCTGATGGAAAAGTAGGAAGGATCCTCGATGAATATGCATTACCTTACCTGAAGAATAACCAGCCGGATGAAGCAATCATTCAGACCTATAAAGTCCTTTATAATGAAACAGCCCAGGAATACGGCTGGAATGGAGAACAAACCACACCGGCTGCTCCTTCGGACAACGGCAGAACCGTGAATCCATTTCTGATTGCTGTCATCGCAATCGTTGTCATCACTCTGGATCTTAAATTCTTCGGAGGAATCCTTACACATCTTTTCCTCTCCATCTTGGCCCGTGGAAGCGGCGGAGGAAATGGACCGCGAGGCGGAGGAGGAGGTTCATCCGGAGGCGGGGGAGCAGGACGCGGATGGTAATACAAAAATTAATCAGAACAGGCTGTTGACGGCTCTATACGTCAACAGCCTGTTCTGATTTTGTTCAATCAATCGTTTGATTAACTGAACACCTTTTCTCAGCAAGTGAAATATATCAGCAATACAATATCTAATCATAGGTTGACCTTTTTGCCGGTTCATAATATAATTCCGAGTATTATAAAAAAAACAGTATGTGAGCGATGAAAAGACTATATTAAGCTTTATTTCCCTGTTAAAGAGAGTCAGTGGCCGGTGTGAACTGATACATAAATAAAGTGAACTTCAATCTTGGAGCTTTCTTCCCGGCCGGCGGACGAACGGGAAGACGGAGAAAACCGTTATCTTCCCAAAGTGAGAAGCAATGATGCTTCTAATTAGGGTGGTACCGCGTGATAAGCCACGTCCCTATCAGTATGATAGGGGCGTGTTTTTTTTTGTGCCGGAAGAGTGGACTTATCATTAAAACACAAAAGAAGGGAATGATTGTATGGAAAAGAATGATCAATGGTCATCCAAAATTGGCTTCATTTTGGCGGCGGCTGGATCCGCCATCGGAGTAGGGGCCATCTGGAAGCTTCCTTATGTGACCGGAGTAAGCGGAGGAGGGGCATTTTTCCTTCTGTTCATCCTATTTTCTTTATTTATCGGCTTTCCTCTGCTGCTTGCCGAATTCATCATCGGGAGGAGCACGCAAAAAGAAGCAATCTCCGCTTACCGGGCAATCGCACCGGGAACCTGGTGGCCTTGGATCGGGAAACTTGGCGTATTGACATGTTTCTTATTGCTGTCTTTCTATAGTGTGATAGGCGGCTGGATCCTCATTTATATGTTTAAAGGAATCACGGGAGGAATCATCGGAAGTGATATTCCTTACGGAGACATCTTCAATCAAACAATCAGCAGCCCGTGGCTGTCGATCGCGGCACAGGGAACATTCTTGGCGATTACCATCGCCGTCGTTGCAAAAGGAATCCAGAATGGGATAGAAAAAGCAAGTAAAGTCTTGATGCCGACTTTATTCCTCTTGTTCATCATCCTTATTATCCGATCGCTGACATTGGATAATGCGATGGAAGGGGTAGCTTTCTTCCTGCAGCCGGATTTCTCGAAGATTACTTCAGAGAGTGTCTTATTTGCGATGGGTCAGTCTTTCTTCTCCTTAAGTGTGGGTGTCTCTGTAATGGTCACTTACAGCTCTTATTTATCGAAGAAAGAGAATATCATCCAGCCTGCGATTTCTATCGTTTCTATGAATCTGCTGATTGCGCTGCTTGCGGGACTGGCCATATTCCCTGCAGTATTCTCACTCGGCCTGGAGCCTGCACAAGGTCCGGGATTGTTGTTTGTGGTGCTGCCATCGGTGTTCGACCAAATCATATTCGGTGAAGTATTCCTTGTGTGCTTCCTCGCTTTGTTCCTGTTCGCGACGCTTACATCGGCCTTTTCCATGCTGGAGATTATCGTTGCTTCCATCTTGAATAACAAGGAATCCAGCAGGAAGAAGTATACTTGGATCGTCGGTTTGCTTATTTTCATCGTAGGTGTGCCATCGGCATTGTCCTACAGCGTATTGGGCGATATCACATTCTTCTCTAAGAATATTTTTGACAGTGCGGACTTCCTTGTCAGCAATGTGCTGATGCCTTTGGGCGCTTTGTTGATTTCCATTTTTGTTCCTTTGAAGATCAAGAAAAGCAAATTGCAGGAGGAGTTATTATCGCATTCCAAGCTGGGTGCTGCAGCATTCCATGTTTGGTTTATCGTCATGCGCTATGTTGTGCCGTTGGTGATCATCATCGTATTCTTGGATACGGCTGGGATCCTGGACAAATTGCTATCCATAATTAAATAAAAAAACGGGCGGATGCCTGGATCAGGATTGAATAAAAGGATATTGAAATGAGTATTTCAATATCCTTCTATATTTATAGAAAGATGTAAGCATTCTATTAGCCAAGCCATTTTATGACCTTAACTAATTTTGGAAAATGCTGTTGAAATTCAGTCGTTGCTTTCCGCTGCGAACGGGCGCTTTCCGCGGGGCGAGCGGTGAGCCTCCTCCTCCGTGCGGGGTCTCACCCTGCTCGCTGATCCCGCAGGAGTCGCCCATTCTCCGCTTCAATCATCTGACTGAGAGCAACATTATGTCTAGTGAATTATAAAAACAACATCAAACGATAGAGCATAAAAGGGATTTATATCTGTGAAAGAATCGAAGAGCATTCGAGATATAATAAAAAGTATGGCATATGTTGGATAATATTAAGAGGCTGGAAATATGGGCACCAGAACTTGGATAATATAAAAATGGACATAAAAAAGGTTGCAGGTAAACTTGATCCTCATGTTTACCTGCAACCTGAGCCGGGTGGACGCCCGGCTTTTTTTCTATTCCTTATTTCAATTTTTTGATGACGGCTTCCGCCAAGCGTGCTGACGATTGGGGATTCTGGCCGGTCAACAAGTTGCCGTCGGTTTGTATATGCGGCTCCCATACGGCGGCACCGACGAAATGGGCACCAAGTTCCCGCAGTCTGCTCTCAAGCAGGAAAGGCATCTCTTCCGTGAGCTCCATTTCTTTTTCTTCTTCATCTGTGAATGCCGTGATCTTTTTACCGGAAACAAATGGAGTGTCATCTCCGTAACGGGCGTGCACAAATGCAGCGGGACCATGACAAACAGCAGCGATGATCTTCTTTTGTTCTTCGAAGTCCATCAGCAGTTCGGCTAATTCTGTATTCTCGGGAAAATCGAACATGGTTCCATGTCCTCCCGGGATGAATAAGGCATCAAAATGGTCGGCAATGATGCCGTTCAATGAGCTTGTCTCCTGAAGGGCCTGCAGACTGCCGTTCCATTCCTTCAGCTGCTCTTGGGATATTTGTAAACTATTCGGATCCACAGGCACATTGCCGCCTTTCGGACTGACGACTTCAACCTGGAATCCTTCTTTGATGAAGGCTTCATAAGGTACTGCGAACTCCTCCAAGTAAACGCCTGTAGGAAGTTCGGGATTAATCGAAGGATGGCTTGTCACAACAAATAGGACTTTTCTCATTTAATAGCTCCTTCCCAATTAGATAATAATGAACGCACTGGATTATCATCCAGTTGCTTCTTCCTCTTCTTCCACTTTTGGAAGCAGTATAAACATGTGCAAGAATGTTAATTTAGAGTTGCAATTAGGTGAAACGAATAGACTTTGAACTTTGAAAGAGATCTATGAAACTAATTAACAGTTTTTTGTAAACATTTTTACCATTTTAGTTTAATATTAAGGATGTACGCTTTTTATAGAATAATGAGAGGCGAGATGAATACATAATTGGAGGATGAACAATGACCTTCCGGATACAACCGTTAAAAGGAATATTTAAGCCGGAAACATACCGATACTTTCTGAGGGAAGCGGAGGCGATGACCGGTTACAAAAGGTGGATTGTTTTCCTTTTCCTGATAAGTTTATTTGTATATGCCCTTGGAGCAGTGTTTGGACTGGGATCGGAATCCATCTCGAAAGAAATCAATAACTTGAGCGGAAGTGAATATGAAGCAAGAAAGCAACTGTTCTTCATTGGGCGACTTGCTTTGGGACTTTTCGTGCCGTTTGTCTTTCTGTTTTTCAGTTCTTTATTTTTCTGGAGTTATATGAATGTGGACTACCGCAGGATTGTTGTTATTCAGATGGCGGCCTTCTGTCTGTTCCTGACGGAGAAGATCATACAGATTCCACTCTTCATTTACTTGCAAGTGGGTTCCGAGTCGAACCCGCTTTCTCTAGGTATCCTTGCTCAATATACGGCAGGTCCTGAACTGCTTGTCCATATCCTGAGCCAGATCACTGTCTTCCAGATAGCGATGATTAGTTTCATTTGTTATTATTTGATTCATTTGACTGACAAGCGAAAAGGGGCGGTTATCGCTTTGGTCATTGCATTCTTTACGTTTTACTGGATCATTTCCGGTTTGTTCTCCTATATAAAAATCGGGACATTTTTTTAAAAAGGGGGTGTCAGCATGAGAAGATGGAAATTGCTCAGTGTATTGGGTGCAGCCCTTTTGTTCATCGGATTGAATATCTTCCTTCTGTTGAAGGATGACAGCAAAGCGGAGAGACAGGCTTATGTTTCCGGATGGAGCAAGATCGATAACGGAGATGTAGTGAAGACTTTCGACAGCGAAGCGGTGGTCGAAGCAGAGCAGATGCATTATGTCTCCTACGATCCGGAAGAAGGGAGACCGGTTTCTTTCTTGGTGGATGAAGGAGATAAGGTGACCGTCGGGATGCCTTTGTTCACATATGAAACATCCGGTTTGGAAGAGGAGAAGGCCGAATTGGAGTCCGAAATCCTTCAAATCGGTGATGAAATAAGTGCGGTGGAGTCACAAATCGATAAGCTGGAAGCAATTGATGCAGAGTCGGATATCAATGAAACCACCACCTCGGAAAAAAAGGAAGAAGACTTGAACGTATCGGTTGATGTCACAGTGGATGTGACAGGTGTCCTTGAAGGGGATATACAAAAAGCAATCGCGGAATCCGAAGCGGACTTGGAGCGGATGGAAGCGGCAAAAGCCAGTCTGGAGAACGAGTTGACCAGGGTGGAGGACAAGCTTGCCGATGTATCGTTCCTCAGTGAAACAGACGGTGAGATTGTTGCATTGGACGAAGGGCTCGATAATCCTCTGATCACAATTGCTTCCGCAGCGGTAAAGGGCGAAGGACTGTTCACAGAAGAGCAGATCCAAAAAGCGGAGGAAGGCCAGGAAGTATTGGTGCATGCTTCTCTGCTCGATAAAAAGTATAAGGGAACCCTCGAGAAAATCAGCAATTATCCGGCAGAGGCCCCTTCCCTGGAAGAAGAACCTGAATATCCTTTCGCGGTTCAGCTTGCCGATACGGATGATACACTTTTGCCGGGTGCCAAGCTCAATCTGAAGATCGTAATGGCAAAAGCGGAGGATGTGCCTGTCGTGAAACAAGGCAGTATCCTCAAGAACGGGAAAAAGCAATCGGTCTTATTACTGACGGACAAAGGTACGATTAATAAAAAGAATATCTCAACCGGCGTTTCCTTCAATGGAAGAAAAGAAGTGACGAAAGGATTGAAAAAAGGAAATCTGATCGTTACACATCCGAAGGAAGTCAGGCTGTCAGGGACAAGCTTTGTGACGCCGCTGCAGTCCGTCCGTATGGAGAAGAAAGAAATCAAGAAACTCCGTAAGAAGCATGTGGCCAAATATATATTGGCTGGCTTCTTTGAAAGATAAGAAGTTCAAGAGATAACGCTCAGAAATTTGGGCGTTTTTTTTATAAAAAAGAGACACAATTCATGATTGATTGTGTCTCTGATCAATGTTCCGCTTATTTATTTTACGTGGGACATATCGCTTTCATATTCGATATGCAGCTTGCTTCCGTCGTAAACGACTTTCGTCAGACTGGTGTTGCCCGGCGGGTTTTGAGTGAAAATGTCTGAAATAGGCAGCTCTTTCAGAATGGCAAAAGTCATTCGAAGGAAGATGGAATGTGCGACGACCAAGACGGTGCCTGATTCATTCTCTTTTAGGATTTTCTCCAGAGCCTTCTCTGTTCTGTCACGCAAATCAGCGAAGGATTCGCAGCTTTCTCGTTTGAATAGATGAGGAGTTTCCCAGAATGCATGGTAATCGTCCGGATAATTCGTCATGACATCGTTACGGTGGATACCTTCCCAATCCCCGAAATGCATTTCCCTGAATAGATCGTCCCGGACGATGGGAATCTCTCTTTCTCCGGCCACAATTTCCGCAGTCAAATAGGCCCTTTTGCTTGTGCTTGTATAAATCTTGTCGATCGGGGTATCTTTAAGCCTTAAGGAAAGGTTTTCCGCATCGGCGATCCCGCTTTCGGTCAGCTCTCCGTTTCCCCATCCCTGCATTCTTTGCTGTACATTCCATTCTGTCTGTCCATGTCTGGTGAAGTATATGGTCAGCATATCAACACTCCTTTGTTATGCATGTTTATATATTTAAATTGTAACGCATTGCCCCAAATAACTTAACCTTCGAAGGATTGATAAATAATGGTATTTCCCTTTACATAGGGTGGGGGGGTATATTATATTGGAAGAAGGGGAGGTTGTAAGATGGATAAGGATTTCCCGATCAATCAACAAGAACCAATGATTACAGCGGATTGCGAGTGCAGAAAAAGCCACCACTCCGAAGAGGTGAAGAGAAACCTCACTTCCCGGCTGAACAGGGTTGAAGGCCAAGTGAGAGGCATTAAAGGTATGATTGAAAGAGATGTATATTGCGACGAAGTGATCACACAGCTTGCTGCTGCGCAAAGTGCATTGAACAGTGTGGCGAAACTTCTGCTCGAAGGACATATGAAGACTTGCGTCGCTGAACGGATCCGCGAAGGTGATATGGAAGTTCTTGACGAAGTGTTGATTACGATACATAAATTGATGAGAAAATGACTTAGGAGGAATAGCTGATGGAAAATGTGACATTAAAAGTGGATGGCATGTCTTGCGGTCACTGTGTGAAAGCAGTGGAAGGCAGTGTGGGAGAACTTTCTGGAGTGAAGAAAGTGGAAGTGGACCTGAACGGAAAGACGGTCACTGTCGGATATGATCCTGATTTGGTATCTGTAGAAGCGATCAAAGAAGCGATTGATGATCAAGGATATGATGTGCAATGAACACTCGGTGATTTAGCCGGGTTTTTCTTTCTCGAAAATATACCCGTGAGGGGTATGGGGGTGCTATCATGAACGATACAAAAAAAGAAGTAACATTTGCTATTACAGGTATGACTTGTGCCGCTTGTTCGAACAGGATCGAAAAAGGGCTGAATAAGATGGATGGTGTAACGAAGGCGAGCGTGAACTTGACCACGGAGAAATCGACCATCTTGTATGACAAGGAAAAAGTGAAACCGGAAGATATCCAGCACAAGATCGAAAAGCTCGGCTACGGAGTCGCATCTGAGGAAGTCCATCTTCAAATCGGCGGAATGACCTGTGCAGCATGTTCGGCAAGGATCGAAAAAGTGCTCAATAAGATGCCGGGTGTGATGGCTGCCAATGTGAATCTGGCATTGGAAACGGCTGCAGTCACTTATAATCCAGCGGAATTGGATGCGCAGGGAATCATTGATCGAATTGTGAAGCTTGGATATGCAGCAGAACGTCAACAGGAAGTAGAAGAGAATTTCCGGGAAACTGCCGTTAAGAAGCAGACGAGGAAATTTTGGCTGTCGGCCATTCTGTCGCTGCCTCTGCTCTATACAATGGTAGGCCATTTTTCTTTTACGTCCTTCATTTATATGCCGGATTTCTTAATGAATCCTTGGTTCCAGTTCGCATTGGCTGCACCTGTTCAGTTCATCATAGGAAGTCAATTCTATAGAGGAGCCTATAAAGCACTGCGGAACGGAAGCGCCAATATGGATGTGCTTGTCGTCCTCGGTACCTCAGCCGCTTTTCTTTATAGTTTCGTGCAAAGCGTCCGTTCCATCGGCAGTCACACGCATGACTTGCACTTGTACTACGAGACGAGTGCGGTTTTGATCACACTGATTCTATTGGGCAAACTATTCGAAGCAAAAGCGAAAGGGCGCGCTTCAGAGGCGATCCGGAAATTGATGGGGATGCAGGCCAAAACGGCGATTATCGAAAGGAACGGATCAGAAATCGAAGTGCCGATCGCTGAAGTGAAAGTCGGTGATCTTGTACATGTCCGGCCTGGAGAAAAAGTGCCTGTGGATGGGTACGTCGTCGAAGGGAGATCGGCAGTCGATGAATCCATGCTGACCGGGGAAAGTGTGCCTGTCGATAAAGTCGTGGGTGACAGTGTCACTGGTGCCACAGTGAACAAAAATGGTTTTCTGAAAGTGAAAGCCCAGAAAATCGGCAGTGAAACCGTCCTTTCCCAAATCGTGAGGACTGTCGAGCAGGCCCAAGGTTCAAAAGCGCCGATACAGCGTCTCGCTGATAAAATATCCGGTGTGTTTGTACCGGTTGTGGTGGGAATCGCAGTCATTACTTTCCTTGTGTGGTTTTTCATTGCTGATCCCGGGAATTTCACAAGATCACTTGAAAATACAATTGCAGTTCTGGTGATCGCTTGTCCTTGTGCATTAGGTCTTGCCACTCCAACATCCATTATGGCCGGCTCCGGACGGGCGGCTGAATTCGGCATCTTGTTCAAGGACGGGGAACATTTGGAGCAAACGTATAAAATCGATACAGTGATTTTGGACAAAACAGGTACAGTAACGAATGGGAAACCGAAGCTTACGGACTTGCTTATTGAAGGGGTCGACGAGGATGTATTCATCCGTCTTGTCGCTGCTTCGGAAAAGGGGTCGGAGCATCCGCTTGCACAAGCTATTGTGGCCGGCTTGGTGGAAAAGGGAATTGAAACAGGGAAAGCGGCATCCTTCCATGCCATTCCGGGATACGGAATAGAGGCGGAAGTCGATGGGCACCGCATTGTCATCGGAACAAGAGGGCTTATGAACAATAAGAAAATCACTGTTTCAGCTTTAAAACTGCGAGAAATGGAAGCTTTGGAACATCAGGGCAAAACAGCGATGCTGGTGGCAATCGACGATCAGTATGCAGGTATTGTGGCTGTGGCGGATACGATAAAAGACTCCTCCAGGAAAGCTGTGGCGAGATTGAAGGAAGCGGGTATCGACGTTTGGATGATCACCGGAGACAATGCGAGGACAGCAAAGGCAATCGGTACCGAAGCGGGTATTACCTCCATCATTGCGGAAGTTTTGCCGCAGCAAAAAGCAGAAGAAGTGGGTAAACTGCAGCGTACAGGAAAACGTGTCTCTATGATAGGCGACGGCATCAATGACGCCCCGGCTCTTGCCGCGGCGGATATCGGAATGGCGATGGGAACAGGCACCGACATTGCCATGGAAGCAGCCGACATCACATTGATGCGGGGAGACCTGAATTCCATTGCGGACGCAATTGAAATGAGCCGGCTGACGAACAGAAATATCAAGCAAAATCTTTTCTGGGCACTGGGCTATAATGTGCTGGGCATCCCGATTGCCGCTGCAGGTTTTCTTGCGCCATGGGTGGCGGGAGCAGCGATGGCATTCAGCTCCGTCAGTGTCGTCCTGAATGCTTTGCGGCTTCAGAAAGTCAGACTTAATAAGTTTTAATAAAGCAGAAGACCATTTCTTAGATGATTTGGTCTTCTTTTATTCTCGTAACAAAAAGGATATCTATATAGTTTTACAGAAAACAACTACATAAATGAAACTTTTACGAGGGGGGTAATCCTTTGTCGCGAGGACTTATTCATCATATTGAATTATATGTTTCAGATTTAAATAGGACGGTTGAATTTTGGGGCTGGCTCTTAAATAGGCTGGGGTATGAATCATACCAAGTCTGGGAAAAAGGACGAAGCTGGAAAATAGGCGAAACGTATATTGTATTTGTTCAAACAGAAGTAAGGTTTATGGATATTCCTTATCATAGATGCAGAGTCGGTTTGAATCATCTGGCGTTTCACGCAAGTTCACGCAGAGAAGTTGACGAAATAACCAATGAGCTGAAGCAAAAGGGTATTGCCATACTCTATCAAGACAAGCATCCCTGCGCAGGAGGCAATGAACATTACGCTGTATATTTTGAAGACCCGGACAGAATAAAAGTCGAGTTAGTGGCACCATCATCGCTTCAGGATGCTCGCTTTCCGTGGGGCGAACGGTGACCCCGTATGAGTCACTTTCCACTCCAATCAAGCTCTAGGAATTTTAGGTTTGCTGGAGCATTGGAGTTATCTCCAGCTTACTCAAAGTTGTTTGTTTTGGATAGAAAATAATCAGAGGCAGATTTCCGTTGCAGTTGCTTAGCTTTCCAGGGGAGTACACTGTTTATGAGTCAATTGGATGAAATATCTTATTTAAAAGCTCTGTTATCGTTTAATGTTGTGTTTTCTTTTGTCAGACCAAATTCTGCTCTTCATTAGATATGATTGAAGCGGAGAACGGCGACTCCTGCGGGATCAGCGAGCAGGGTGAGACCCCGCACGAAGGAGGAGGCTCACCGCTCGCCCCGCGGAAAGCGTCCGTTCGCAGCGGAAATCAACATAGAACTTTAACAGGAGCCTATTTAAAAGAGCAAAGGTATTGTGAAGCCCAAACTATAGGGCTTACGTTGAATAACGGAGACAGCAAAAAAAGCTGTCTCTTTTTAATTGGTCTTTTCGATGCCAGTCCAGTTCATACGGAGCTGAACGGGTGCTTTCCGCTTCTGGTCGGGATCGGTGTTTCTTTGTTTGAGAACATGTATGTCTTATGGTAGAACTGGATGCTGAATATGATGCCCATGGCCATCATATTTCCCATGAGCGAGCTTCCCCCGTAACTGATGAAGGGAAGGGGGATTCCTGTGATGGGAAGCACCTGGATGGTCATGCCGATATTTTGGAAAACATGGAAGGTGACCATCGAGATAATCCCTGCGCATACATAGGAGATATAAGGATCCAATGCGGAAAGGGCGACCTTCGTCAAGTGAAAAATCAGGATGAAGAACAGTCCTACAACGATGCTGCTCCCGATGAAACCAAATTCCTCACCGATCGTACTAAAGATAAAGTCAGAGTGTTTCTCCGGAATGTATACAGGTTCGCCTGACATCAGTTTCCCGGACATCATACCCGATCCGATGGCGCTCATTGATTGTTCCAGCTGGAAAGCTTCGTTTCCGCTGTAGTCTTCCGGTCTGAGCCATGTGTATATCCGGTCAAAATGATGCGGCTTTAAACCGAGATATTTCACGAGAAGATCAGGAATATACAGCATTAAATAGATGAGTGTCCCGCCTATGACGGCAGTCCCTCCAAAAATCGGCAGAATGAGCTTCCATGTGATCCCGGAAACGACGACGATGCCGAGGAAAATAGAGATGATGACTAGACTTGTCCCGAGATCCGGCTGCTGCATGATAAGAAGCAGCGGAAGTGCAGTAAGCAAGAATAGTTTCAAGAACAGCATCCCATCCGTTTTGATAGTCTTGTTGATGACGGTCTGATTATGGGTGATGGTCATCTTACTTAATGCAAGGATCAAGAACGTCTTCATGAATTCCGACGGCTGTATCGCCCCTAGACCGGGGAGCGTGAACCAGCTCTTCGCACCGTTGAATGGCTCTCCTATCTGTCCTTTTCCATCAGGAGCGAGCATGAGCGCGATCAGAAGAAAGATGCCGAAACCATATAGATACCAAGACATCTTCTTGATCTGATCCGGGTCGAAGAACATGATGATACCGATGATCACGGATCCGATTCCATACCAAAATACCTGTCGGATCGCGAAATTCCTTGTGTGCTGACCTGTACTTTGAGCAATGTATATACTGATGACGCTAACAATTAGAAACAGAAACAGAAGCAGGCAGAGCGACCAGTCGAATCGCTCGGAGAATGTCTTTCTTTGCTCCATTTTACACACCTTTTCCAAAATTATTATGATATGGTATATGCTATCATTTATAGGTGTTTCTTACAATTATGTATATTCGTAAAAGTTCAGTCAGCGTTTGAATATAAAACGGTTTGTATTTGGTATACTGGAAAGAAGGAAATAAATTCGTATAATGTATGATGCAAAATGACCCACCCAAGCTGCAAGTAGGAGGACATATGATGGGCAACGATAACAGAGAGCTGATTTATCTTCATTTGAATGCTTCGGAACGCTTTGTTCTTTCCGGCGGCATTTCATTCTTGGATTTCTATTATTCTCTTCCCGGCCCTTTGCAAAGTCTGCTTCTTCTGAAGCATTCTTACAAGGATGCCGATTTCAATATGAATACGATGCTGGAATACGTGGACAGCAGTGACGTTCCGAAGTTTGTCCAAAGTGCGGGAGAACAGCGGGGCGAATTATGCTGGATCGATTTCGAGGATGAATCTGCATTATCTGCTCTTGAGGGCCAGCAAGTGGCGGAACTTCTGTACTTGAGCCATTCCAAACAGCATCTGCGGCCGCCATTCTACCGAATACTCAATAATGAATATGTGTACTTATCGAATGATCAAGGGAATTTCAATAAAATGTATTTCCGCAGCAACAGTTTATTCTTCAACCTGCTCGGCGGACTTATTCCGGAAAAGATGAGTCATTTGAAGATTGAGAAGTCCTGGCTCGGATTGAGGAGAAAGAACGACTATCCTGTCATTCCTAATGAAGCACTCCTTAAGCTGGCTCCTTTCATGTCTGAGGGCGTCGTCATCTCTTTCGAGAAAGCGCAGCAAAGCAGAAGCCGCATCGAAATCCCTGTATATATCATCGGGGATTGCATCGATACCGAAGAAGTGGCGGACCAGTATCAGCAAAACAATCAGAAGGAGCCTGAAGCAAAACTCCTTTATCTGAGAAAGCCAAAAGAGTGGACACTGGTGGTCAAATAAGAAAAGCCGACAGAGTAAGTCTGTCGGCTTTCTTTAGTTGTGTTAGGCTGCTTGTTTGGTATTCTCTTTGCCCTCGCCGGAGAAAGAATCAGCCAGAGCGGAGATGGCACCGTCTCCTGTTACATTGCAGGCTGTGCCGAAACTGTCTTGTGCAAGGTATAGGGCAATCATCAGTGAGATCATCACATCAGAGAAACCAAGCATGGATTCCAGTAATCCGATAGATGCCATTACTGCGCCTCCTGGAACACCTGGTGCAGCAATCATTGTGATGCCGAGCATCAAAATGAAAGGAAGCATGCCCATGAATGTAGTTTCCTGGTTATTCAGGAGCATGACAGCCATTGAACAGCTGACGAGTGTGATCGTACTGCCTGATAAATGGATGGTGGCCAATAACGGCACAGAGAAGTCCGCCACTTTATCTCTTACGCCAATCCCTTTTGTATGGCGCAAAGTCACTGGGATTGTTGAAGAAGATGACTGTGTCCCCAGTGCTGTGAAATAGGCGGGAAGCATTTTCTTCAGCATGGAAAACGGATTTTGTCTGCTAAAGGTCCCCGCAGCGATATATTGCAAGACCAGCATAAGTATGTGAAGAAGGATGATCATCACAAATACTTTGGCGAATACGCCCATGATGGAAGCGATTTGTCCGCCTTGCGTCATATTGGCGAAAATTCCGAAAATATGGATTGGTAATAACGGTATAATAACGGCGTTAATCAGCTTTTCGACAATATCCTTGAAGTCGATCATTACTTTTTGCAGCGTGTCCCCTTTTATGGCAGCCAGACCAAGACCGATGATGAAGGCGATCAGCAGCGCAGCCATCACATCCATGATAGGGGGCATTTCTACAGTGAAGTAAGAACCAAGCAGCGCCTCTTCTGGGTTACCGAAGCTTTCTTGCGCTTGGTTTTGCAACAGAGAAGGATAGAGAGTTGAAGCAGCAAAATAGGCAAGAAAACCTGCGAAGATCGTTGAAGCATATGCAAGTCCTGTGGTGATTCCCAGCATTTTTCCGGCATCTTTTCCCATTGTTGCTATGCCGGGTACGATGAAACCGATAATGATTAGTGGAATGGCAAAGCCGAGGAAGTTACCGAATAAGCCATTGAATGTTGCGAAAACTCTAATGAACCAATCGGGTGCGACCATGCCGACTCCGATACCTAATGCAATAGCTAAAAGGATTTTTGGAAGTAATCCTAATCTCTTCATAATTGTCCTCCTTGAAAAAACAATTGTATTTCTAAGGTGGATTATACACGTTTTATCCTTATGCGTTAAGTATAAACTACTGAAAAAGGACAATCTCTGATGGAAAGGGACACTTTTTTCGTACACCTTGCCGAATTGGGCATAAAATAGATGGATGGGAAAGAAAGAAATGCGAAGCAGCAGGAAAATAGAATAAAATTTCCTTGCTGTAAATAGAAAGTGTTACAATAGAAGGGTTGATTGAGTAATGGAGGGATTACGATATGAAAAAGAAATTAGGCTTATTATACGGCGGGAAATCAGCGGAGCACAAAGTCTCCTTACAAACCGCCCTTGCAGTGACTAAAGCATTGGATTTCAATCAATTTGATATATATCCTATATACATCACAACTGAAGGAGCTTGGATTACAGGGAAACAATTGACTGCGCCTGCTGAAAATGTACAGCAGCTGGCATTGTCCCCAGATCAAGCAGCATTGCTTCCGGGTATGGATACAACACTTTCTCCGGCGGCAGCAGAAAAAGGGGAAAAAGGATTCGACGTGATCTTCCCGCTTCTGCATGGTCCGAATGGAGAAGATGGGACTGTACAGGGAATGCTGGAAATTCTTAACCTTCCTTATGTGGGGAATGGAGTGCTTGCTTCATCCGCCGGTATGGATAAGGTAGTCATGAAGAATATCTTTGCCCAAGCAGGCCTTAAGCAAGTCGACTATGTATGGTTCACAAGAAAGCAATGGCAGGCAAATCCCGAAGCTGCATATACGAAAGTGGAGGAATCCCTGGGATACCCATGCTTCGTTAAACCTGCAAACCTTGGTTCCAGTGTAGGAATCAACAAATGTGGTACTAAGGAAGAGCTGGAAGCGGCTTTCGCTGAAGCTTTTGAATATGATAGAAGAATTATCGTCGAAGAAGGAGTCACAGCCAGGGAAATCGAAATCGGAGTACTTGGCAATGACGATCCGAAGTGCTCGGTAGCTGGTGAGATCATTCCGAAAGAAGTTACTTTCTACGATTATAAAGCGAAGTACGAAGATGGTACAACAGCAATGGTCATCCCTGCGGAAATGGCGGATGAAACATATGAAGCTTTGAAGGAGCAAGCAATCACTGCGTTCCAGGCATTGGATTGCTCTGGTCTTGTTAGAGCGGACTTCTTCCTGACGGAGGAAGGGGAACTTCTGATCAATGAAGTGAACACGATGCCAGGATTCACACCTTACAGCATGTTCCCATTACTATGGCAGAACACTGGCTTGGATTATCCGCAATTGATCGAGGAATTAATCCGTCTTGCATTGGAACGTCATGAGGAGAAACAGCAAATCAAACATACATTTTAAAATAGATTGATCGACAGGGAACCAATATGTCGGCATAATCGGGAAGCAGGAGCGGATTGGATTTCATGAAGCTTTTGCTTCTTTCCTGTATGATGGAGGCAATTTAATCAATCGATTGATTGAGTGTTTTCTGTGCAGGTTAATAGGGGTAAACCCGTTTAAGAGCAGGAGGGACAAAATGATGAAACGCACATTAAAGCAAGTAGCTGAAATGCTTGCAGTGGAATATGGAACACAAGGGGATATTCAGATCTCAGGGGTCACAATCGACTCAAGGAAGGTCCAGAAAGGGAATCTATTTGTTCCTTTCAAGGGGGAAAATGTCGACGGACACTATTATATAGAGAAAGCGATTGAGAATGGAGCCAGCGCAGCGCTGTGGCAGAAGGATGTACCGGAACCGCCGACAGGCATTCCGTTGCTTATAGTGGAAGATACATTACTGGCGCTGCAGACGATGGCGGCGAAGTACTTGGAAGAATGCGGACCTAAGGTTGTCGGTATCACCGGAAGCAATGGCAAGACAACAACGAAAGATACAACAGCTTCCATTCTTTCTGAAAAATATAAAGTCCACAAAACGGAAGGGAATTATAATAATCATCTTGGCTTGCCGTTGACGATTTTAAGTATGGAAGAAGACACGGAAATCATCGTTTTGGAAATGGGTATGAGCAGCAAAGGGGAAATTGAGCTGCTTTCCAATTTGGCGAGACCGGAAATCGCCATCATCACGAATATCGGTGAATCACATCTGCTGGATCTGGGGTCAAGGGAAGCGATAGCAGATGCGAAGCTGGAGATCACTTCCGGCCTGAAGAAAGACGGGATCATCATCTATCATGGAGATGAAATACTGTTATCCAGAAAACTGAAAGACGGAAAATGGAAGTCGATTTCATTCGGAAGAGCTGAAAGCAATGATCTGTATCCCCGGAAAATCCGGTCAGAGAATACATCTACAGCTTTCACACTCAATATTCACAGGGAAGAGCTCAACATCCCGGTTCTTGGGAACCATAATGTCCTTAATGCGATGGCAGCCATCGCCGCATCCCTTCAATTGGGTGTCGACTGGAAGGGTATCCAAAATGGTCTATCGCATCTGAAGTTGACCAATATGCGTATGGAAATGGTCGAAGGAAGCAATGGGGAGAGAATCATCAATGATGCCTATAATGCGAGCCCGACCGCTATGCGTGCGGCAATTGAATTGGTAAGTGAGCTGACCGGTTTCAAACGGAAGTTCCTTGTTCTCGGAGACATGCTGGAGCTTGGTGAAGAGGAAAGAGATTTCCATTATTCCATCGGTGAATTCATCAATGGAGAAGCAATCGATAAACTGTACACATATGGACGCCTGGGTAAGGATATAGCAGAAGGTGCCAAAGGGAAACTTGGCGAGGCGAATGTCCATGCCTATCAGGATAAAGATCAGCTGATCAACGATCTAAAGAAGGAAGCCGCAGAAGGGGATCTTGTACTGGTGAAAGCATCACGCGGAATGAAGCTTGAAGAAGTGGTGTACGCACTTCAAAAAAAATGACCTCATCATGCACAAATGACGGACCGGCGGATATAATGACACATAAGAAGTTTACGGATCTCGTTTTCGAGGTATTTTGATAAAAAAATAATCGGATACTTGGTGATGAAGATGAAGGAAGCAGGCTGCTTATTGCTGCATGGGTTTACAGGTTCCCCGTTCGAGGTGGAGCCGCTTGCGGATTATCTCCGCCAGCATACAGACTGGTATATTCATGTACCTACCCTGCCAGGGCATGGGGATCTTTCAGAGTTGCGGGACATACAGTATGATGAGTGGAATACGTTCGCCGAGGATGCCGTAAAGGAAATGCTCGCCGTATGTGAAGAAGTATATGTCATCGGATTCAGCATGGGCGGTATCATCGCCGGCTATTTGACGGCGAAATACCCGATCAAGAAATTGGTGCTTTTGAGCGCTGCAGCTAAATATATCAATATCGGACAGTTGGCCCGTGATATGGGCGGACTTCTGAAAGACTACTTGAACGGGAATGCTTCGGAGAATGAAATGTACAAAAGATACAAAGAAAAGATCGTTAAGACGCCGCTGAAGGCCACTTGGCAATTCAGATCACTTGTTTCGGCCAATACGAAGCTGCTGAAGGAGATCCATGTGCCTGTCTTCATCGCGCAAGGCAGGCTGGACGGGATTGTGCCTGTGAAGAGCGCCGCTTTCCTGTACAGAAACATCCCTTCGCCCGATAAAGTACTTTTCTATGATGATGAAGCGAAGCATTTGATCTGCCACAGCCGCAACAATATGATCCTTTTCAAGGAAATTCTCGCTTTCCTTGAAAAGGAGGATGAGACCGTTGCTCGAGGGGCTGAGTTGCCTTCGTTGCAATAAAGTTCAATAAGTGTTATTATTTTCATTAAGACATTTCTGATGCAATATAGTATAGTAATTGTTTATGGATGATAAACTGATAAATATCAGGATGTTTGCTAAAAGGTTTAGACTTACCTGTATTTTGAGAAAATTTTAGGCCAATTTTGGTTTTTTGACCAGTTATGAAAATTTAACTATTATCATGTTTTTATACAATAAAAACCAGTATGAATCGATATGAATCGATGTCTAGTTTTTCACCTAACACGCTTGGAACATAAGCACTCTTCTGTTTAGAAATAAATTTCTTACGAGGATCGTCTTATGCAGTGGTGCTGAATCATTCCTTTCAGCGTCTGTAAACCGCGTGTATCCCGAGCCGTATGAGGCTGTGGAGTCGGTGACGATTTTTCTTGAGATATATAAGTTATTTCTCGATAAAAAGGAGTTAGGAAAAATTGACTTTGTTTAGTGAATTAGGACTGCAACAGTCCACAATGCGTTCTGTAGAAAAAATGGGATTTGAAGAGGCGACGCCGATTCAAGCTCAAACAATACCGGTTGCCCTTCAAGGTAAAGATATTATCGGACAAGCACAAACCGGTACAGGGAAGACTGCCGCTTTCGGTATACCTCTGATGGAGAAAATTGATACAAAGGCGGAACATGTACAAGGGATCGTAATCGCCCCTACACGTGAGCTTGCTATCCAAGTATCTGAAGAATTATTTAAATTAGGCTACGGCAAACGTGTTCGCGTACTTGCTGTATACGGCGGACAGGATATCGACCGCCAAATCCGTGCACTTAAGAAGAAACCGCATATCATCGTCGGAACACCAGGCCGTCTATTGGATCACATTAACCGTAAGACACTTAAACTCGGTGATGTTGAGACAGTAATCCTTGATGAGGCGGATGAAATGCTGAATATGGGATTCATTGAAGATATTGAATCCATCCTGTCAACTGTTCCTGAAGAGCATCAAACATTGCTGTTCTCTGCGACAATGCCGGACCCGATCCGCAAAATCGCTGAAAGATTCATGGAAGATCCGCATCATGTGAAGGTGCAAGCGAAAGAAATGACTGTGGACCGCATTCAGCAATTCTATGTTGAAGTGAAGGAAAACGAGAAATTCGACGCTCTTACACGTTTGCTGGATATCCAAACACCTGAACTTGCTATCGTATTCGGTCGTACAAAACGCCGTGTTGATGAACTTTCCACTGCATTGAACCTTCGCGGTTACACAGCGGAAGGCATTCATGGCGATCTCAGCCAAGCGAAGCGTATGTCTGTTCTGAAGAAGTTTAAGGAAGGCGGTATCGATGTACTTGTGGCGACGGATGTTGCGGCACGCGGATTGGATATTTCCGGTGTGACACATGTCTACAACTTCGATATTCCGCAAGATCCTGAAAGCTATGTTCACCGTATCGGACGTACTGGCCGTGCCGGTAAAACAGGTATCGCGACATCATTCGTGACATACCGTGAACGCTCTCAGCTGAACTTGATCGAGAAAACGACGAAGAAACGTATGGAACGCATCAAGACTCCAACGTTGACGGAAGCAATCGCTGGACAACAAAAAGCAGTTTCTGAGAAAATCACTTCAACAATCGAAAACGAAGATTTGACAGTATATATGCCGACTGCTGAAGAGCTGTTGGAGAAATATGATGCCAAAACAATCGTAGCGACAGTTCTTAAGTTGATGACGAAAGAACCAGATGCGACTCCGGTTAAGTTGACTGGTGAAGCTCCTGCCTTCAAGAAAGACAGGAAATTCTCAGGCGGGGGCAATGGCAAATCCCGCAACGGCCGAGCTTTCAACCGTAAGGACCAAGGAAGCAAACGCCACAGCAGCGACCGTAACCGCAACAGCGGAGAACGCCGCAGCGGTGGAAGACGTGAAAGAACAAATTAATGAATGAAGGAAGCCGCACAGAACTCTGTGCGTCTTTTTTTGACGTTCTGTCCGCTCATGGAAATTGCCTGTCAGGTCCATAATAATGGCAAAGGAGTGGTCGAAGATGACACTATATTCATTCGGTTACGTTGCGATGAGTATGCATTTGCAGAATGCATCACCTTCCAAAACGATGACGTTCGCTCAATTTGCCAAAATCGCGGACAGGGAAGCCGCGGTCAGAAAGCTTGAACGGATTGCCAATCAAAATCTTGCCAACTGCTTAAGGCTGCTGAGGCATAATGCCGCGCATCAAATCCGCTTTTTCAGGTTAAGCTCCAAGCTCATTCCGTTGGCCAATCATCCGGAAACCTCGGGCTGGGACTTCATTACCCCTTTGAAACAACAGTTGGATGAGATTCGCGTTTTCCTTGATGAACATCCCTATATGAGAGTGGACTTCCATCCAGATCATTTTGTTCTGCTGAACACGAAAGAGAAGGACGTATTCAAGATGTCGCTTAAAGTTCTGCAGATGCACCATGATTTACTCACCGGTATGGGGATAGAACCGACCCATCGCTGTGTGCTGCATGTCGGCGGCAGCTACAACGATAAAGAGCTTGCCTTGGAGCGATTCATTCAGAACTGGGGGCTGATACCTGTTCATCTGCAGAGGATGATTATCCTGGAGAATGATGATACAAGTTTCCATGTCGAGGATACACTGTACCTTTGTGAAAAGCTCGATATTCCTCTTGTTTTTGACTATCATCATCATCTTGTCAATCATCCGGGAACCGATCTGCGGGAAGTATGGAACCGAATAGTGAAAACCTGGAGCAGGTCAACCCTCCCTGTCAAAGTGCATATCTCCAGTCCCAGGGCAGGAACGAATCCCCGGGCCCATGCGGATCATATCGAATTAGAGATGTTTTGGGATTTTGTGGAATGGACAGATGGAAGTACAGATCGAATCGATGTCATGATCGAGGCGAAAAGGAAGGATGAGGCCCTTTTTGTATTGATGAAAGAAATTGCCTCAACGAAACAAGTGGAATGGGAAAACGAGACAAGCTTCATTCCAGTGGGCAGCCGCATTGTCTAATTGCCTGTATAGAAACAATTGTCTGTAAATAGTATACTGTTCCTATATATAGGGGGGAACAGTATGGAATCTGCGAACAGAATTTCTTTGAAGGCTCTGAAGGTTTGGAGAATCAACGGGATGATACAGACAGTTGTGTTTATTTGCATTGCCGGTATCATCACATTGCTCGGATACTTGTTTGATTGGTATATGTGGATCAGTATCGCCGTCTGGGCTGCGGCGGCCGCCCACTTCATTTACCAGGTTTTTGTCGGGCCCGCTCTCGCATACAGGCAGTGGAGATACCGGGTTGGAATGACCGAGATTGAAACGAAGAAAGGGATTTTCATTACGACGAGGACACTGATCCCGATGGTGCGGGTGCAGCATGTCGATTTGAGTCAAGGACCGGTTATGAGGAAGTATAATCTGGCGAGTGTCGAAATCTATACAGCTGCCACCGTACATGAGATACCGGCGCTTGAGTACGAAGAGGCCGAGGAATTGCGGAACTATATCTCCAATATGGTCCAGATGGTGAAAGAAGATGTTTGAACCGAAGAAGCTCCATCCGATCGCCATCATCATCAATGCCCTTAAAACAATACGGAGTACCATCCTTCCTTTCGCCGCATTTCTCCTGTTTCGAGAATCTCAGGATGACTATTGGTATGTGGAATTTATTATGGCTGGGATATATATTGTCTTCAGTATCGGATCAGGATTTGTTCAATGGCTGACATTCCGATATTGGATGGAAGATTCCGAAATACAGATCCGTTCCGGTGTTTTCGTCAAAAAGAACCGGCATATCCCTATAGAGAGAATACATAGTATCGATACATCGGAGGGAGTGCTCCAAAGGATATTTTCCCTTGTCCACTTAACGCTGGAAACAGCCGGTTCAACAGGCGGAGAAGCGGAAGCTGTCCTGACAGCCATCCCGAAACAGGATGCCGAGGAAATCCGTATGTTCTACAATAGAACCAAAGATCTGAGCAGATCGGTAAGGGAGATGGACGCACCGGCCGGGGAACAGGTTGAAGAATTGTTGTTCAGCATGACGTATAAACAACTTTTATGGATGTCCATCACATCGGGCGGTGCCGTTGCTGTTTTTGTCGGGGCTGCTGCTTTGCTTGGACAGTTCAGTCAATCGATCACCGCTATGGATTTTAATCTTCTTGAAAGTGTTCAATCATTTGCAGGCACTGCATTATTTATGGTGGTTGCATTGCTCGTGCTATTCCTTGTATTTTTGGCATATGCTGCTGCGACAGTGGGGGTAATCCTTAAATACGCCAACTTTACACTGCATAGGCGCGGCGGGGAGTTGATCATTCGGAGAGGTCTCCTTGAGAGGCGGCAGCTGACGATTCCTTCGGAAAAAATACAATCGATCAGAGTGGTCGAGAATATAATCAGACAGCCGTTCGGGCTGGTCACTGTATATTTGGAGACGGCATCAGGATCTGAGGCAGAAGAGGGAAATGCGAAGGTGATGTTATTTCCTTTAGTGAAAAAGACAGAAGCGGAGCATCTGGTCAGCAAGGTGCTGGCAGGGTATGTCTTTGATAGCGGTCTTCAGTCACTTCCGGCAAAAACGGCATTCCGTTATGTGCTCCGGCAGTGGCTTTGGGCTTTCGTTATCATCGGACTCTCCATCTATTTCTTTCGTCCGGCAGGATATTTCGCTTTATTGCTGTTACCGGTTTCAGGACTCTGGGGGTATATCCTTTACCGAGCGGCAGGCTGGAAGCTGGATCGTGATCAATTATCCTTCTCCTATCGCCTCTTCCTTTCAAAACATACGTATCTGGCGAGAAAAGGGCGCATACAATCGCTTGATGTCAAACAGAGCTATTTTCAAAAAGGAGCAGGACTGACCACGGTTGAATGCGTCACAAAAACAGGGGCCGGCACCAGCGGCGGTTTCATCAAAGATCTGGAAGAGGAGTATGCGGATAGAATCTACGAGTGGTTCCGCAGCTGATCAGTCATCGTACAAGACAAAAGCGAGAAGGAAACCAATTATGAAGCCGCTCAGATGCGCCGTCAGATTCACGTTCGGATGGAGGAAAGAACCCAACAGGGCAAACAGGGACATCACTTGAATCATGTTGGCATCCTGCCGGCTGATCGTGTGCTTGTTGAAGAAGACAAGGTAAAGCAAGAAACCGAGACATCCGAAAATGGCTCCGCTGGCACCCATATGCGCGTAGGATAACGGCATGATGAAATAGGTGGCCGCATTGGCTCCGATGCCGCATAGCAGGTACAGAAGCAGAAAACGTGACGGCCTTAGCCTCATTTCAACTGCGGGAGCGAACAGAAGAAGCGCAAAGCTGTTGAATATGAAATGAGTGGGACTTGTATGAAGGAATACAGGAGTCAAAAGCCTCCAATATTCTCCTTCTTGAATGAGCAGGTTGAACCCGATTGTACTTCCCATAATTGGATTATCCGGAAAAGGGAGCTGTACAATCAGGAAGAGGAAACCATTCAGACAGAGTAGGCAGAAAGATACCGGATAAAGACGAACAAAATCATTAAAGCTTTCACGGCGGATGAACATGAGCACTCAACTCCTATAGTGGACATGTAATCAGTTTATGACAGGCATTATAAGGTTAGAAGGTGTAACAATGATAATAGGTACAGGAATAGACATCGCCGAAATAGAGAGGATTCAATCTGCCGACATGAGGCAGCCGAGGTTTGCGGAAAGGATTCTCACCGAGAAAGAATTGGAGAGATACTCTGCTTATACAGGCAGAAGAAGGGCGGAATTTCTGGCAGGACGCTTTGCTGCGAAAGAAGCTTTCAGTAAAGCGTACGGAACAGGAATCGGTGCGGAGTTGAGTTTCCGAAGCATTGAAGTCGGCCAGAACAGCGCAGGGAAACCAGCCATCCTCAAACCGATTTCCGAAGGAGTCCATCTATCGATTTCACACAGCAAAGAATACGTGGTCGCACAAGTGATCATCGAAGCATAACAGAAATCCTGCGCCGCGTTCCATACAGCACCCCAAAAGACAGAACCGAAATCTGCCTTTTGGGGTGTTTATTTATGGCTGAATATGTTTCTCTGTTATTGGTTCACATGGATTTTCGCTGCGAACGGGCGCTTTCCGCGGGCATGGCTTCAGCCTCCTCGGCTCGCCGACTCGCCTGCGGGGTCTTCCGCTCATGCTTATCCCGCAGGAGTCGCCCGTTCCCGCTCCAATCATCAGTAGTTACTATTAATACTTACGGTAAATAAAACATCTTCTCCGGAGTTGTTGTTAAAGATAAATTATTTGAATAAAACTAGATTTTAATGCGTTGAGACTATAGCGGAAGGTGTGAGACTCACCGCTCGCCCCGCGGAAAGCGAGCATCCTGAAGCGGCGATTGACTTGCATTATATTTTTCTCCACAAGCAGTGAAGCGGTAACAGCCCTCCAATTTCCGAGTAGCACCTCATTCTTCTTTTCTTTTTTTCGTCGTATTTCTAAAGGACATAATCAAAGACAAGCGTTCATATACTTGTATTGCTATAGGCGAGGCAAGTCCTTTGGCGGGGATGATGGAATCTCTTTCATGGAACCTGCCGGAAAAATGTCTCTCCTTATTTATTCGGCTATGTTATCAATCAACGCTTTGTATCAGTAATGAGAAGCTTCAACAAGATGGTAACAGAGTCCATTGTTCAATTAAAAGAAGGGGTTGAGTAGATGAGGAAGGTATGGATCGTTACAGCTGGGATTCTGTTTCTGTTGATGTTATCGGCCTGCGGCGACAAATCGCAGGAGGA
Organism: Bacillus sp. (in: firmicutes); assembly: GCA_045576475.1. Taxonomy (GTDB): domain Bacteria; phylum Bacillota; class Bacilli; order Bacillales; family DSM-1321; genus Bacillus_AD. The sequence goes on from JAZNGP010000014.1 coordinate 36,008, forward strand.
AGTTGTGCAGTCTTTAAACAAGAAAGTGGAAGAAATGGACAGCTACAAGGCAAAAGCGAAGATGACGATGAAGATGGGTAATGCTCCGCAAGTATATGATGTAGATATTTGGTATAAGAACCCGAACTTCTATAGAGTCAAATTGAAAAATGACAAAAAAGAACAAAGTCAAATGATTCTCCGGAATCAAAACGGTGTGTATGTATTGACTCCGGCGCTCAATAAGAGCTTCCATTTCCAAAGCGACTGGCCAAACAAAAGCAGCCAGGCATATCTGTATGAATCCATCGTGAAAGATATCATGGAGGATAAAGGAGCGGTGTTCAAGGCGACAGAGAAACATTATGTGTTCGAAACAAAAACGAGGTATCAGAACAGCCAAATGCTTCCTGTCCAGGAAATCGCCTTTACGAAGAAGGACTTGGCGCCTGTCAGCGTGAAGATCAAGGATTCGGATAATAACGTGATCGTCACGGTTGAATTCTCCAATGTTTCTTTCAACCCTTCTTTCGAAAAGGATGCATTCGATATGAAGAAGAATATGACAGGTGCCCAACTGGAAGTGCCCGTGATGGCACAGGTTGACGAGCAGGAAATGAGCTTAAAATACCCTGCTGACATGGATGGGGTAACTTTGTCTGAAGAGAAAGAAGTGAAATCGGAAAATGGAAAAAGGGTTGTTCTCACATACGAAGGGAACAGGAATTTCACCATTATTGCCGAGAAAGCGCAAGTAGTGGAGACAACGGCGGTGCCTACCGTATCCGGAGAACCGGTCGATCTTGGTTTCACAATCGGAAGCATGACGGCAAAGAGTATCTCTTGGACGCTCGACGGAGTGGATTACACCATTGCTTCCGTCGATTTGACGAAGGAAGAAATGGCTGAAATCGCCAGATCTGTGCAGGCTGAACCGGTCAAATAAGTAAATTCCCTGAAAAATGATACATCGTTCAATTGTTTTCCTTTATAATAAATAGATAATCGCAGAGAAGGAAAGCAGAAGGAAGTGTGAGGCAGTGGATAAATCATTTTACAGGGACACATGGGCGGAAATCGACCTGGATGCCATATACAACAATATATGCGCGATGAAGGCGAGGCTTGAGGAAGATGTGCGCCTTTGCGCGGTAGTGAAGGCCGACGGCTATGGACATGGAGACATACAAGTCGCTGAAACGGCTTTGGAGGCAGGGGCCGACTTTCTGGCGGTTGCCTTCTTGGATGAAGCGATCGGTCTCCGGAACAAAGGAATCACCGCCCCCATCCTTGTGCTTGGAGCCATCCGGGCTTGTGATGCGCATATAGCCTCGGAATATAGTATCTCAGTTACTGTATTCAGGAAAGAATGGCTGCTAGAGGCTGCGGAAGGCTCTGCTTATGGGAAACCATTATGCATCCATCTGAAATGCGATACAGGCATGGGGAGGATCGGATTCCGTACAGCCGAGGAACTGATGGAAGCGGAAGAAATTCTGAATGAGATGGAATGTATGGAATTAGAAGGGCTCTACACTCATTTCGCCTGTGCGGATGGAATGGATTTAAGCTATTATGAGCGGCAGAAGGAGAAATTCTCCCGGTTCATCCGGTCTTTAAGGAAAAAGCCGCCGCTCATTCATTGCAGCAACAGCGCGGCAGCATTAAGATTCCCGGATATCCGTTATGATGCGGTCCGTTTCGGGATTTCAATGTACGGGCTCAGTCCATCCCCGGAAATGAATGATCTTATCCCTTTTCCCTTGGAAGAAGCCTTCTCTTTATACACAACCATCACGAATGTGAAAAGGGTGGATAAGGGGGAGTGCATCGGTTATGGGGCCTCCTATCAAGCGGAGAATCCGGAATGGATCGCAACCTTGCCGATCGGCTATGCCGATGGCTGGATCCGTAAATTGAGCGGCCAGGAAGTGCTGATTGAAGGGAAGCGGATGCCGATTGTCGGAAGGGTCTGTATGGATCAATGTATGGTGCGGCTTCCTGGACCGTATCCTGTCGGAACAAAAGTCGTTCTGATCGGTTCGAACGGGGATGATAAGGTGAGTGTGGACGAAATCGCCGAGAAATTGGATACCATCAATTATGAGGTGACATGCATGATCAGCAGAAGGGTGCCGCGCATCTATAAAAGACATAAAGAAATAAAGGCAGTCCGGAACGATCTTTTATAAGCGGAAAAAGGTTTTTTGCCGGGTTCATGCATAATATCCGGTTCGGGATGACTATAATAAGATTGTGGAAAATCCACTATTCCCTTTTCAATTTTCCTTTTTAATGGTAATATGGAGACTGAATTAGTATTAGTATTAGTATTAGTATTAGTGTGTAGTGATGGTGGAGGTGTATGCTGTGTCCGAATCTAACGCGACAAGAGAAATAATAGTTCAATTACCTCAAAACTTGCTGACAGAGCTGGATGGATACGTGCAAGAAGACGACGTGAACCGCAATGAATTGCTATATCGCGCAACTAAAATGTATCTTCACGAACGAAAAAAGAGAAAAATTCGTGATGAGATGAAACGCGGCTATATTGAAATGGCTACGATTAATCTTGGGATAGCTTCAGAGGCTTTCTTGGCTGAATATGAGGCAGAGCATTGTGTTGAACGATTAGTAAGTGGAGGATAATCCATTGATCGTTGTCAAGCGTGGTGACGTATACTATGCAGACTTGTCCCCGGTGGTCGGTTCCGAGCAAGGAGGGACCCGCCCGGTGCTGATCATCCAAAATGATATCGGTAACCGCTTTAGCCCGACTGTCATTGTGGCGGCTATAACTGCGCAAATACAAAAAGCGAAGCTTCCCACACATGTCGAAATCGATGCCAAGAAATATGGCTTTGAAAGAGACTCTGTCATTCTTTTGGAGCAGATACGCACCATTGATAAACAGCGCTTAACGGATAAGATCACTCATTTGGATGAGCAAATGATGAAGAAAGTAGATAATGCATTGCAAATCAGTACAGGACTTATAGAGTTTTAAGAATATGGATATAGAAACAAGCCCTTTCGGAAACGGAAGGGTCTTTTTTTATTGTAAAAAGAAAACCCTAGGCTA
>JAZNGP010000015.1:0-28181 GCA_045576475.1 Bacillus sp. (in: firmicutes)
ATGATTACGGCCATGCAAGATGCTAAACTAACAGGGAATATTGATAAAGATTTCCTCGAAGAAATGATTCCACATCATGAAGGTGCAATCAAAATGTCTCAGAATATAATGAAGTATACGCAAAATACGGAACTGAAAACCATCCTGCAAAACATTATCACTACTCAACAAAAACAGCTTATGCAAATGAAAAATCTTTTAAAGACTATACAATAAAATAAATAAAACCAAGAATAAGCTGACCAAAAAGCTCGATTATAAATACTTTTTGGCCAGCTTTTCTTTCTGTTAATCATAGAAATTAATTGAGCGGTATTCTATACCCGACTACTAAAAATAAAATAAGAGAAACGACAAATAGACCTAAAGATATCGTAATATGAATGTTTAAGGTCTATTTGTCGTTCTGTATCAATCTCTTATGATAGCGTTGTTTATAGCATGTTTAAGCGCGTAAACGCAAATACTAATACATTAAATAAACAAGAGTTAAGAGTTGCTAAGTAGTGAAGGGATTTCAAAGTTCTTGTATATAAATAAGTTAAGTGCAAGGAGAAATTTCCTTGCGAAATTTTAACTTACAAATTAATGGATTTGAAAATAAAAAAAATATGCCGATAATTATTTAGTGGAAACTCTTATTTGTGCAATAGACTGAGTAAAATCCAAGAGAGTTTGTCATATAGAAAAAATAAAGGAGAGTTACAGTGGATAACTCAAATGAAATCATGGAAGAAAAGATTGAGCAGACAAGAAGCAGGTTGAAGCTAAGAAGGATTGAATTTAATCTTAACTTAGGAGCAAAAATAAATTTTATCTTAATAGGAATCATATTATGCTTTTCCTTTATCGTAGGGTTTGTAGTAGTTCAACAAGTTTCAAACGTAGTTAAAACAGTATCAGTAGAAAAAGCTAAAGGAGATTTAGCTTCAGCCTACAGATACATAGATACTAAGTATGCTGGAGATTGGAAAATCGATGGAGAAAAATTATATAAAGGTTCCGTGGTAATGAATGATAATTTCACCCTCATTGATACTATCGGAAAAGATTCTGGAGGCACAGTTACAATATTTCAAGAAGACACACGAATTGCTACAAACGTGATGAACAGCGGGGAACGAATTATTGGAACGAAAATTTCGCAAGAAATTAAAGATACCGTTCTAATACAAGGGAAGAATTATAGTGGTGAAGCTGAAGTAGCAGGGAATATGTTACAAACCGCCTATATGCCTCTCGTAGACGAAAACGGACAGGCAATCGGAGCATTGTATGTCGGAACCTCACAAAAAATCATCGACTCAACACTATCATCCTTTTTCAAATTTTTCATTATCGTACTCATTGTATTTATTGTTTTATCTGTATTAATTACATTCTGGTTTACACGTAGACTAAAGAAAAGATTAACGAATATTTCTAACGTATTAGAGTTGGCAGGTAACGGAGATTTCACTTCAGAAGTTAGAGACAATGGGAAAGATGAAATCAGTGTACTAGCTAATAGCTATAATAACATGAGCCATAATCTCCAAAATATGATTCAAGGAGTCTTACAAACATCAGAGTTAGTTGCAGCTTCATCAGAACAATTAACAGCTGGAGCGGAACAAACAAGTAAGGCGACTGAACAAATTACAGAATCTATTCAAGAAGTAGCTAGTGGAGCAGAAAGTCAAACCATATCTGTAGAAGAAACTGGAGAAGCAATGGAAGAAGTTTCACATGGTATTCAGACTATGGCTAATAATTCAGCTCTGATTGCTAAATCAAGTAAACAAGCTTCTGAAAAAGCCCATGATGGTGAAGGGTTTGTTAAAAAGACTGTGAATCAAATGAACGCTATTCATGTTTCTGTTCATGAAAGCGGCGAAGCAATTAAATTGTTAGGTAAGAGATCTGCAGAAATCGGTGACATCACAAAGGTCATCACTGGGATAGCAAATCAAACGAATTTACTAGCGTTAAATGCAGCGATTGAAGCGGCAAGAGCGGGTGAGCAAGGTAAAGGTTTTGCGGTAGTAGCAGACGAGGTTCGTAAGTTAGCAGAACAATCACAGAAATCAGCTACTCAAATTGCTGAATTAATTAAAGAAATTCAAGTAGATATGGAACGCTCTGATTCTTCTATTAGTCAAGTGAAAACAGATGTAAATGAAGGCCTTGGTATTGTTAGACAAACAGAAGAAAGCTTTAATGATATTCTTCGTGCATTGGAAAGTACTGGTGAACTTGTTCAACAAATGGCATCCACATCTGAAATCATTTCAGCAGGTGCCCATGAGGTATCTCTTACAGTTGCTGATATTACACACATTTCAAGAGAAACGTCTATGCATTCTCAAAGTGTTGCTGCAGCTACAGAGGAACAATTAGCCTCAATGCAAGAAATCACTTCATCAGCAAATGCGTTAACACACATGGCAGTTAATCTACAAGAATTAATGATAAAATTCAAAGGAAAAAATATATAATAACAAAAAAGAGCAGTGAACTGAGCCATTTATTTAATCACTATGTTTGTGAAAATTTGCCTAAATATTCAATTGTATAATATAGAAAATTATTTGCTGTGTGACCAACAGTTTTTCCTGCTTTTTGATTTGTATTAATAAAACTTCTGATTATCCGATATAAGTGTACGGATATAAAGTACTGCATTTTCTTTAGTAGGGAAAAAATTCACCTTTATACTGTCAACAATTATTATTTTTTACAAAGAGGGGTTTTAGATCATGATAAAGAAGTACGACATAAACATTAATGCAAGCAAAAAAGTAATAGATATGTTTATAGGTGGTTCATTCACGCCAGCTGACGCAAAGGCATTCATAAATGATTACAATAAAACAGTAGGTTCAATCGATGCATCAAATTACACACTAGAAATCGATTGTACGACAATGAATGTTGTTACACCTGAAATGGTCCCCGATTTAGAAGGCTCTTATCAACTATATAAACAATCCGGTTTCAAGAAAATTATTTTCAAGATTAAAGATAGTACAATCTTAAAAATGCAGTTGGCACGTTTAGCTCGAAACACGGGTCTTACCCAAGCAGAAGTAGTAAAGATTTAATATGGAAAGCAGGTCTCTAAAAAAAAATCTTTTTTTTAATAGAACTATCTATTAAATAATACTTTCCTTAGAAATGAATGATTTGTTTTTATATTGTAAAGGAGAAACAATACAACATGTCGTACATTAAAATAAAAAAAGTCGCAATCTATCACCCAGAGAAATCAGTTAATAACGATTTTTATCTAAAGCATTTTCAAGAAAAAAAGGGTAAAAGCATTCAAAACTTTTTAGATGTTATGGGAAGAAAAGACCGGTATCTGATTGATAATGATGATGAAAATGGTTTAACAATGGGCATTGAAGCGGCTAAACGTGTGCTTCAAAAAGCTAACTTAATTGGAAAAGATATTGATATGATTGTTTTTAGCACTCAAATTCCTGAAACAACCTATCCAACTAATGCTGTGCTTGTTCATCAAGCAATAGAAGGAGATAACCATACAATCGTTTTAGATTCCAATGCGAACTGCGCTGGGATGACAGTGGCGGTAGATCAAGCTTGTCATTATATGCTATCCAGTCCCTATGTTAAGAAAGCGCTAGTCGTAGGTTCTGATTACAATTCATTACTAAGTAGCCCGGATGACGAAATTACATATGCAAATTATGGAGATGCCGCTGCTGCAGTGATTTTAGAAAAAACAGAAGAAGACACAGGTTTTATTGATTCTATTTATTATACCGATCCGATGCATCAAGAATTTATTCGTTATCCTGCTGATGGATTATCAAAAAAACAAAAAGGCGCAAGCAATGGAAGATATATCAAATGGCTCCCTTTTGATGCTTCAGATTCACTTCCCCCTACATTTAATATAATTGATCAAATTCTAGAAAGAAACAACCTTACGGCAAATGATATTAAATCGTATTGCTTCTCCCAATTTGCATTAATAAACATCCTAAAGATTCAAGAACATCTAAAAATCAAAGATGAGCAAATTACTTATGTAGGAGATCGCTTTGGATACACAGGTACGAGCAGCCCTTTTATTGCATTACATGAAGCTGTAGAGACAGGTCAAGTTAAACGTGGTGATTATGTATTGTTCTGGACTGTTGGTGCAGGATTTGAATTGATTGCTATGCTATTTAAATATTAAACCAATAAATTTTTTTACTGATAAAGAGGTCTACTAATATAGTAGATTTTTTTATTTGGTCTAAAGGCTTACAATAACATCTACAAAACAATGATTACGGCCATGCAAGATGCTAAACTAACAGGGAATATTGATAAAGATTTCCTCGAAGAAATGATTCCACATCATGAAGGTGCAATCAAAATGTCTCGAAATATAATGACGTATCCGCAAAATATGGAACTGAAAACTATCCTGCAAAACATTATCACTACTCAACAAAAACAGCTTACGGAAATGGAAAGTCTATTAAAGATGATATAATTAAATAGAAACTAAAAGAAGATTAAATGGACCTAATGACTATGGGAATAGTTAAGGTCTATTTGTCGTTCCCGTTTTTTATATATAAAGATTGACTCGTACCCCTATCCCATATAGACTGAAAACGGTTATCAATTAAAAGAATGAGGATTCAACTATGAGTAATTACTTCGAGACGAAACAAGTGAAAATTAGTTATGAAGATAAAGTGATTGTACCGAATTTAAATATAACGATACCGCAGGGAAAGATTACGGCTCTTGTGGGTGCGAATGGTTCTGGGAAGTCAACGATTTTAAAAACACTCGCCCGTATTATGCAGCCACAAAGCGGGGATGTCTATATTGATGGTCAAGCCATCCAGAAACTTCCGACGAAGGAAGTAGCGAAGAAATTGTCTATCCTTCCGCAAAATCCGATTGCCCCAGATGGATTGTCCGTGAGTGAATTGGTGGCTTACGGACGCTACCCGCATCAAAAAGCATTCAGTTCCTCGACGAAATCAGACTATGAAATCATCCAATGGGCCATTGACTCAACCGGATTGACGGCTTTGCAGAATGAACCGGTCGATGAATTATCGGGCGGACAGCGTCAGCGTGCCTGGATTGCGATGGCTTTGGCGCAAAAGACAGGGATTCTTCTATTGGATGAACCGACGACGTTCCTGGATATGGGACATCAGCTGGAAGTGCTTAAGCTCCTTCGTGATCTTAATGAGAAAGAGAAAAGCACCATTGTAATGGTCGTGCACGATTTGAATCATGCAACACGGTTTGCGGACTATATGGTATGCATCAAAGCAGGGGAAGTCATGCATGAAGGAACACCTCATGAAGTGTTGAATGACAGGATGCTGAAGGACGTGTTCCATATAGAAGCGGTGATTTATATAGAACCGGAGACCAATGTTCCGATTTGTATACCGAAAGACACCTTGGATAGGGATACACGATGAGAAGAAAGGATAAATTGCTTTGTGACAGCGGCATTGGCCGATTTTATCTTATATCGTCTGTAAGCCTTCTGATCTTAGGATTCGCTATATTCATAGCGGTCTCAACAGGGGCCAAGGAGATTTCGCTTCCTGTGGTATGGGAAGCTGTTTGGCATTTTGATGAAACGCATATCGAGCACCAGATTCTGCAGTCCATCCGGTTTCCGCGTGTGCTTGCGGCAGCATTGGTGGGAGCTGCCTTCGCGGTTGCAGGAGCATTGATGCAGGGAGTGACCAGGAATCCTTTAGCCGATACCGGTGTTCTTGGAATCAATGCAGGCGCTGCATTTGTGGTTGCACTTTCTTTCGTTTTCCTGCCGGATCTTCCATTTACTTCTTTAATGATTTTGTCTTTCTTTGGAGCGGCTTTGACGACAATATTCATCTTCGGTTTGGGTGCCGGTTCCCCTGGAGGACTGACACCGCTGAAACTTACTTTAGCCGGAACAGTGGTTGCGTCACTGCTGCATTCGTTCACATCCGGCATTGCGATTTACTTTGAACTGAGTCAGGATTTGGCATTTTGGTACGCTGGCGGAGTTGCGGGAGTAGAATGGCCGCAGCTTCAAGCGGTGGCACCGATTCTCCTTGTTGTGCTGATTTTGTCTTGCCTGCTTGGGCGACCTGTTTCACTGATGGCAATGGGAGAAGAAATAGCGGTCAACCTCGGTGTCCGTACACAGCGGATTCGCTTGATTGCGATGATATTTGCGGTGATTCTCGCAGGAATTTCCGTTGCGGCGGTCGGTTCCGTCGCTTTTATCGGACTGGTCGTGCCGCATATCGCAAGGAAACTGGTCGGTGTTGATTATCGTTTTGTCATTCCACTGTCGGCCATACTGGGAGCCATATTGCTTGTGGCTGCCGATCTGGGTGCCAGAACGATGGATCCGCCGAAAGAATTGGCAATCGGAGTGGTTGTCGCGATGATTGGTGTGCCGTTCTTTCTATTTGTTGCCCGGAAGGAAAAGAGAAGTCTATGAATATCATCATGAAAAGAAGAAAGAAATGTCTTCAGGTCGGGATAGTCATGGTTTTGTTGACCTTGGCGATCATCGCCTTTGGATTGAATACCGGTTCTTTGAAGATTGCGCCGCTCGATGTCATCAAAACGCTCTTTGGTTTCGGCACCCCGATGTATGAGATGGTCTTGTTCGAATACCGGATGCCCCGAATCATCATTACTATTTTGGCTGGAATGGGGCTTGGCATAGCTGGCGCCATCTTCCAGGCAATCACACGGAATGTATTGGCCGATCCCGGTATTTTGGGTATCCACGCAGGTGCAGGTCTCGGATTGATTGTCTATGTTACTTATTTTACATCCTTGAATACGGCACCTGCGTTGACCATCCCGCTGTTCACTTTCATCGGAGGATGTCTGGCTGCAGCTCTTATTCTCCTGCTGGCAAGCGACAAACGGAAAGGATTGCTCCCGGCACGCCTTTTGCTCGTCGGCATCGCTATTGCGGCCGGCTTCAATGCCATCAGTCTATACTTATCGCTGCAGCTGGATGAAAAAACATACTCCTTTACAGCAAGCTGGCTTCTCGGAAATGTATGGGGTCGGGATTGGATCAATGTGTATGCACTGCTTCCATGGATGGTGATTTTGATACCGATGGCGTTTCTGAAGGTGAAAACATTGAACAGCTTTGCTCTGGGGGATACGCTCGCAGCCGGCATCGGCACTAGAGTGAATAAGGGACGGATTCAATTACTTTGCATCGCGGTGGCATTATCTTGCGCAAGTGTAGCGATGGCGGGGGGGATCGGTTTCATCGGATTGGTTGCTCCTCACATCGCCAGGCGGCTGGTGGGACCGATGCACCAATATGTCCTGCCAATCTCCGCTTTGATCGGTGTCGTCATATTAGTGTTCGCGGATACAATCGCAAGATCTATTTTTGAACCGAATGCCATACCTGCAGGCGTCATGGTCGCAGCAATCGGCGCCCCGTATTTTCTATATTTATTATTTAAGTCGAAATAATGTCACAAACAGGTTGTGGAATGACGGGTCTATCTGTATAATCGAAAACGATAATCATTATCAATTAAAAATATGTGGACAGGGGATCATCATGAGAAAACTACTTGTATTAATGATGAGTGCATTCATCATCATTCTGGCGGCTTGCGGGAATGACAAAGGGGAAGAGAAAGTATCGGAAGTGGCTGAAGCCGAGGATACAAAGGCATCTGCAGATAGTGACGCGAAAGAATATGATAAGAAAGTGGCTTCCATTTCCATATTCTTGACTGGAGACCTGATGGCATTAGGTATCACGCCTGATGGAACGACAACAAGTGACTACTTGCCGCTTGATGAAGAAAGCTTTCCGGAAACAGAATACTTAGGATTCACGAAAGAGCCGGATATGGAAGCATTGATTGCGATGCAGCCGGATGAAATTTTCATAGATAAAGAGTTTGCAGGCAAGCATGGTTTAGAGAAGTACGAAGCCATTGCTCCAACGAATGTCATCAACTTGGATGAAGGCCGCTGGCAAGACCATCTCCGTGACATCGCTTCTGTTGTGGAGCGAGAAGAAACTGCGGAACAATTCATTGAAGAGTATGAAGCAAAAGCAGCGGAAGTAGCTGAACTGGCAAAAGAAAAACTTGGTGAAGGAACAGTGATGGCGGTGCGCATCTCTGCGAAAGGTTTACGCGTGTACGGCATGGAGCGCCCATTAGGTCCGATTTTATTCGAGGATATTGGCTTCAAACCGGCAAATGGTGTGGAAGCGATCGATAAGAACTGGGAGAATATTTCAAAAGAAGTACTGCCGGACTTTGATGCGGACACCATTTTCGTTTTGGTATCTTCAGTGGATGAAGGCAGCGAAGAAGTATATGAGGAATTAAAGCAAGATCCGATTTGGCAAAGCCTAAAAGCGGTTCAAAACGATCAAGTATTCCTTATCTCTGAACAGCCTTGGCTGGACTATTCCGCAAATGGTAATAAATTGGCATTGGATAATCTCGAAGAAATCTTATCTAAATAGAAAAAATTAGTTGTGAAACAGAAAGCCGGAAAGCAAACATCTGCTTTCCGCCTTTCTGTTTTATGAGAATAGAATCAGACGCCTGCTTTAACTTTGGCAAGGTTCGCGACAGTGCCTCCGTCTACTCGTAAGTCGATGCCTGTGATATAGGAAGCTGCGTCGCTTAACAGGAATTCGACGGCTGATGCAATCTCGGAAGCTTCTCCTTCACGGCGCAACGGTGTGATTTCAAGCATTGTTTGCATTTCTTTTTGTTTTTCGGCTTCTTGACGGCCCATTGGTGTATTGATTGTACCGGGAGAGAGTGATGTGATACGGGCTCCTTTTTCTCCCCATGCCCATGCTTGATCCTCTACGATCAATTGAACACCTAATTTGGACAAACCGTATGCTGCGCCCGGGTTTCCTTGAGCAAATTGCTCCATTGTCTCCACAATATTTTCTGCTAACGGTTTTTTTAAGACGTCGATATAAGGACCTTGTCGAGGAGTCATATAAGCACTCATGGAAGAGATACATACGACAGAAGTTCCTTCAACAGCAAGAGGGAGAAATGCTTCTAATACAATTCCTGTTCCCAATAGGTTCACTTCTGTGATCCTTTTTGAATCCGCCATTGTCGGTGAAAGGCCTGCTGTGTGTACCAAGCCTTTTAACGTGCCAAGTTCTGCTGTTTTTTTCGCCAACGCCGCAACGTTTTCCTTTGAAGTAATATCGACTGTTTGGTAATGTACATCTGTAATCCCTTTTGCGGCCAATTCTTCTTTTGTTCGGATCAACCGTTCCTCCGACACGTCCGCCAAAAGGACAGTCCCTTTTTTGCCGACTAATTCAGCAGTCGATTTACCCATACCGCCTGATCCGCCTGTAATGACATATACTTGTTTTGTCATGTTTCCCAACCCCTTAATTATGATGCTTTCATTATAAGCGCTTTCAAAGGGGGCATGACGAGACAAATTCAATAGAAATGTCCAGAGGAGTGTCACAATTTGGTCACAGCTAAAGAATCTATAATAAATGCTTTCTTGCAGTTGATAGATGAGAAGAGTCTTCAAGATATATCCGTGAAGGAAATTGTCCAAAAAGCAGATGTTTCCCGGTCGACCTTTTATCTGCATTTTATTGATAAGTACGACCTTATGGAGAATGTGAGGAAGACGCTTAATGATCAGTTTTTGTCCTTCTACAAAAAAGACTCTTTTTTTAAAGAAAGACCAGTTACTCCTTTTTATATTTGCGAACATATTTTTAAGTATCGCTCCTTTTATCAGGTTGAATTTAACGATGCGAATGAAGTCATGAAACTATCCAATAAATTGGCATCGCACTTATTGACTGTTTATGATGACCAAGATTATGCGATCTTTGCAAGCTATGGAACCATCGGTTATTTAAGCCTATGGGTAAGGGATGGTTTTGTCATCAGGCCGGATGAAATCGCAGAGAAACTATTAAAAATCGGATTCACCGATTGGACAGGTGATTTGAAGATGAGACTGGAACATGATGATATTATGTAAGGATAGGGAAGAGGCATTAAAATCGCAAACAGAAGGCGTATGGAGCTGCTCCATACGCCTTCTTTTCCTGATTATTTGTTTTTGGTGATCGTATGCTGGTCCACAATGCGCCCGTCCCTTGTCTTGGCGGTGATCTGTATACTTTTCGATGTGATGGATACATTCGTGTATACCTGGGTTTTTTCATCGAAATACAGCTCCATATAATCTTGAGGGGTCGTGTTGTAGAACTTTTGTCCGGTGGATCCCGCTATCATATACGTGGTGCCGTTTGGATGCTTGGACCCGTCCTTCAAAGGGAAGGTCCTGACGTACGAATGATCATGCCCCGAAATGGCCAGGTCGATCCCGATTTCATCAAACACTTTCGGCCAGGCTTCCTTCACCATTTCACTTCCGCCTGCCGGATTGGATGCATACGGGGATCGGTGATAGGTAACGATTTTCCACTTTTTCTTCGATCTCTTCATGTCTTTCTTCAGCCATTCCGCTTGTTCCTGCAGCCCTTCTTTAGTTGTTTCGGTATTGAGTACAGCGAAATGGGCATCTCCGTAATCGAAGGAATATACGGTACCTTTAAAGTTCTTCGGTCCGTTATCCGGCAGTGTGAACAGTCTTTTGAAGGTCTCGGTTCCATTCCCGATATTCTCATGGTTCCCGACAGCCGGCACAAATGGGGTGGAAGCCAGCTGAGCGGGATTGTTCACGGACTGAAGAAAAGCATTCCAGTGCGAGTACAGATTTCCGTCGTCAATCATATCCCCCACATGCAGCATGAAGGCGGCATCCGGATCTTCCTGCTTCGCTCTCGTGAATAGCTCAGAGAATATGCCGAATCCGGAATCGTTCTGAAGCGGCGGAGATTGGGTGTCACCCATCACCAGAAAGGAAAAGTCTGTATCCTTCTTGCTTTCCGTGTTGAAGGAAGCGGCTTCGCTCCATCCGTCTTTTGATCCGTCCCCGACCCGGTACGTATATGCTGTCCCTTGCTTCAACCCTTTCAGAACAGCCGTATGGGTCTGGATTTCTCCGGCATCAAAGGAATGGTGGCGGCTGTCTCCTTTAACGGTTCGACTGTTCCTTTTATTGAATCCATCCTTTTTGTACGCCTTTGTTTCCGTGTACTGAACGACAGAGTCCGTCGTAAGCGGGTTTGTTGTCCAAGAGACGTTCATTTTGGCCGGGGAGTCCGCGAATGTCACCGTGAGGCTTTCCGGTTTTTCCGTTCCCAAATGATCCAATACTTGTACAGATTGCTTGAAGCTGTATCGGTCTCCACGCTTTGCTTGGATGACAAAGGTCCCGATATTCTCGGTCAGCTTGGATGTTGTCAGTTCTCCTTTGCTGTTTGTCCGTCCGAGCTCAATGGATGGATTCTCCATCGTGATGACTGCTCCCTTGACGGGTTTGCCTTTCTCATCCATTACCTTTAATTTGCTTCTGAACCCGTGGGAAGCACGATCGACAGACAATTGCAGATGTGCGTCCAATTCCACTGTTCTTCCCGGCAGGTATAGGGAAATGTCTGTTTCTTGTCCCTTCAGCTTGAGTTTGCTGTCAGAGAAACGGATGCCGGCAGGTTCAAGGGCGCTTGGCGGAACAGAGAATGGGATGGACCCGATTGTATCCACAAGATGGATCTCTTTGATGGTATGGATATTCTTCAAGACGAGATGTACCTGTCCATCCGCCAATATTTCATTGCGGACGACATGTGATTCAGGGATTCGCTTATCCAATATGATCTTGTCTTTTGCAGGCTTCAATATGTGATTATCAAATTGGCTGTGAATGGTGATCTCATCTATGTTTTCCGGTTTCACGACATGGAGGGGAATATTATACTCACCCCCAATATATGCTTTTTCACCGTATGAAGGGTAAATGCCAGTATCGCCTGCAGCCACTTCGAAATCCCACACTTTGCTGGTTTCATTGCCGAATCGGTCATGGACGGCGACTTTCACTTGATGGAAACCATCCAGCAGGGGAGCCTCGGGGATATAGCTGATTTCGCCTGAGACTTCGTCATACTGATGGTTCACGTTTTGCCCATCCACTTGCATTTGGATACGTTCCGCGGCAATGCCTGTTTCTGCATCAGTTGCGATGGCGCTGATCTTCAGTTGATTGGTTGCCGTCACTTCATCTGCAGAAGGGGATTCACTGCCGATTATCGGATTGATCAAGTCATCATTTGTTTCCCCGTATACAGCGCGGATATTGTCTGCGAATATCGTTCCCGCATCTTTGTTGTCATTACTTGTTTCCATCAGCCGTACAGGCATGTCCAGTTTCAATGGTGTAGCTTTTCCTTTCGGCACTGGCGCTTCGACATATTTCCATCCTTCCCAATCGACCGCAGTCGTGAAATCGATCGGAAATGCATTATTGCCGCCATCCCGCATTTGCGCACGCAGCCAATGCCCGTTGCCGTCCCCGTAAATCCACATGCCGATTGCTTCCGGGTAATCTTCAAGGATGATATCTTCCTTCGGATGCGCGTATGCTCCGGATGTGCCGATTGTGCCTGTGAAGTCATATGTCAGCTCAAGCGCATGCTGGCCGAATCGTACAGGCTCCGGGTATGTGGACTGTCTGATGGAAATCGCTTGATATCTTGCTCCCGTCGCTTCCCAGTCATCGATCCCGTTCTCGAAATCCTCGAGTATGACCGGCAATTTGCCGATTTGGACCTGCATCGTGTAAGACAAATCTCTGTGACGGACTGTGATGCTTCCGGATGCGGAGTCTTGAACAGCTTTGAAGACACCATTTTGGTCGATTGTCCCGATATTGCCCGACACTTCCCAGCTCAGTGCATCCGGGGAGGCGTGGACTTTCTTGCCTTTCCATAAAGCTGCCGCTTCAAGTTGCAATTCTTCCCCGCGTTTTAAAGTGATTTGATCCTGAGGAAGGGTCAGTTCCGTCAGTTCGGTTGTGACCGATACGGCTGAATGCCCTACTTTGCCGTTCAGGGAAGCGGAGACTTTTGCTTCCGTGCTTTCACTGCCTGCGGTCAATTTGCCATTGTTATTGATGGAGAGCGATTCATCGTTGACGGACCAGGACGGCTGGTCTTTCATCAGTACCGGATGATGGGAAGCATCCATTCCTTTTGCTTTGAAGTCATAGGTGCTGCCGGCGAGCATGAGCAGATGATCCGGCTGTACGGCCAGCTGGCTTAATGGACCGGGTACGGCGGAGGATGTGACCAATAAGGAATTCGCTACTTTCCTTTCTTGTCCGTCGGATGGGATATTGACTGTGTGAAGCCCGCCTTCACCATTGGTTCTTGCTGCGAAAGTGGATGAGCCGCCTCCGTCCAGATTAAGGGCGTCGACCGCTCCCAATTCCAACATGAGATCCTGTAATTCAAAGACGGTCAGCCCTTCTGCGTATGCAGGCTGTCTTCCATCGGCGACAAGGAAGAAAATATCGCCGTCGGCTTTAATGCCGACTGCTGTGCGCGGTGCCCTCGCAGTCGTGAAAGAATCCGTCGGCAAAGCAGTTTTGCTTCCGGCTTTGGCTAAAATATGTTTACCGCCCACGGCGTCTTGTACATCTTCCCAGCCGGAAGCCACTGCTGTCTTGATTCGAATCGTATCGCCTTTCTGCAGATCCAGCAGCTCATTTGCGGCTTGTCCTGAAGCGGAAAGCACCAATTTGCCTTCCTTGATACTTGAATTGCCTTCGTTCACACGAATTTCATCAATTACGGCGGTGACGATTCCAGGCTTCTGCATATCTCCTTCAGCAGAAGATAAGATGACTTCAGTTCCTTGTTCGTTTGTCTTGGTGTTTTTGTATGAAGGAGTATAGACAACCAGGGCATTCTGTTCTCTTGGCTGATTCATTCCGTTGATGGTGAGCTCTTTGTCAGGCAAGACGGCCGTGAAGGAGGGGTTTGGGTATCCGATCATTCCTCTCCCGTCTGAGTCGACAGCGAATGCTTCCGTTTTGGACGGCTTCAGTATCTTTCCTTCTTGAATGACGGGGCCTGTCGGAATTCCGGTTGCTGTGTTGTAGAAGTCGGCATTGACGGCTCCGATCACGACATTCCCGGGTTTGGAGCGGGATGCCGCCTGTTCCCTGACGGTTCGCAGGCTGCCCAGTCCTTCGCTGTAAGCGTGTGCGGATTGTATATGGATATCTTCCTTGGTTGCATCCAATTCCATTACGAACAATTCCTGCTTGCCGGCTGTACTGTCGATGCGCATCCTTGTTTCTTGGAAGCCTGGTGTGATGTCTCTGGACCATTCTTCGATGATCGGACCGAGGCTGAACCCGCCGCTGGTTTCCGCTGCTTGAGCAGAGGGTAAAATGGAGGGAACAAGAGACGGCTGCAGCATCAGCAAAAGAATGAGAAGGAACGTGAGGGATTTCTTTACCTTATACAATGAATTTGCCTCCTTTTTGGAATAGGAGCATCATTCTGCGAGGATGGTTCATTCTTGAGGAGAAACACTCCTTGATTATCAGCACTTCCATTCTATCAAATCATGGATAAGGCGAAATGAGGAGAAGGAATGAATCATTAGTAACGGACCTACGACTAAATGTTCAAAATAGGGGAGGAAACGAAAGCATTACATTTTATTGCCTGTGGCATAGAATCTACATAAGTATAAAATAGAAAGAAAGACTATGGAGAAGGAGCATTCTATGAAAAGTAACGGAAAAAAAGCAAGAAGAATAGAAGGCATCATTTGGCTTGCCGTAACACTCATCATCACGGGATGGTCAGTGATGATGTATATGGATGGAAAAGGCACGAAGACCTTCATGGGTATCTTGACAATTGGCGCGCTGCTTGCTGTTGGATTATGGCAGAAAAAGGCACGCAGCCCGTTTCCACCGTTGTTCGGGATCACGACTTATTTATTCATTTTTGTTTCTGTCGGTCTGGGAACATTCGGAGGTGCATACAGCATCAAGCACTTCGATGACTTCCTCCATATCTTTTCCGGAGTCTGGATCGGCTACGGGGCATATTTGCTGATGTTCTATATGGTCGGGGATGAGAAAGCGAAAGGGCTGCCGAAAGCATTCGTCGCTCTTTATATCATCCTGTCCGCTTTGGCGGTGGCCGGTTTGTGGGAACTGCTTGAATTTGCAGGTGATAAGCTATTCCACTTCACTGCGCAAGGAAGGGACCCGGATGACACAATGTTCGATATGATCGATGGTTTGGCCGGAGGGATTGCGACGGCTCTATTCCTTGTAAGAAATCATGGGAAAGGGAAGTGAAGAAAGACTTCTTATTTGGAGAAGTCTTTTTTTATCGTCTTTTTCCGACATTAATTCTGGGAAGAAAATCATTTTCGTTGTGGAATAGGGGGGAAACCCTTGGAATCTTGTCGATTGATGACAATGATGCTTTAGCCATTCGAAGAAGCAGGGCGGTTCAGATGTAATGCAGTTTCTTGAGGAGAAGCGGTCTCTTTTTTTATATTGGAAGGAAGATGTGTATATGAAGGGGGATAAAGGATGACAAGGAGAACGGCAGAGCCTTATAAGATCAAAATGGTGGAGCCACTGGCCATGCTTACGAAGGGTGAAAGGCAGGCGTCGCTTAAACGTGCCGGATATAATACCTTCCTGATCGATTCGGAGGATGTCTACATCGATTTGTTGACGGATAGCGGGACATCCGCGATGAGTGACAGACAGTGGGGAGCGATCATGACAGGCGATGAAGCGTATGCCGGGAGCAAAAGCTGGAAGAAGCTTGAGAAGGCGGTTCAGGAAATCTATGGCTATACATATGTCCTGCCTACTCATCAAGGCAGGGGAGCGGAGAATATCCTTTCGCAGCTCAAGATCAAGCCGGGTGATTTTGTGCCGGGAAATATGTATTTCACTACCACAAGAGCACATCAGGAATTGAATGGAGCCACTTTTGTTGACATCATCATTGATGAAGCACATGATCCGGCAAATCTGCATCCGTTCAAAGGAAATGTGGATATCGGGAAACTGAACCACTTGATTGAAGAAGTCGGCGCCGATAAGATTCCGTATGTTTGTGTCGCCGTCACCGTCAATTTAGCGGGCGGTCAGCCGGTCAGCATGGCCAATATGAAGGAAGTGTATGCACTATGCCGTTCTCATGGAATCGATGTCATGCTCGATGCCACCCGATGTGTCGAGAATGCTTTTTTCATTAAAGAAAGGGAAGAAGGATATACAAATGTACCTGTCAAAACGATTCTGAAGGAAATGCTCTCCTATTCGGATGGGTGCACGATGAGCGGAAAGAAGGACTGCCTCGTCAATATCGGCGGATTCCTCGCCATGAATAATGAAGAGTTGTATATACGTTCTCGCGAGCTTGTTGTCGTGTATGAAGGGATGCCGTCTTACGGAGGAATGGCGGGCCGTGATATGGAAGCGATGGCCATCGGGATCGCTGAAGCTGTCGATGACCATTACATCAGCCACCGGATCCATCAAGTGAGATATCTTGGTGATCAATTGCGGGAAGCAGGAGTCCCCATTGTACAGCCAATCGGGGGGCATGCGGTCTATCTGGACGCGTCGGCATTTCTTCCTCATCTGGAACAAACCCAATATCCGGCACAGGCACTGGCTGCAGCACTATATTTGGATTCAGGAGTGAGGGCGATGGAGCGGGGCATCGTATCGGCTGGACGGAATAAGGATACGGGAAAAGAAAATATCCCGAAGCTGGAGCTGGTGAGGTTGACCATCCCCCGCCGGGTGTATACGAATAACCATATGGATGTCGTTGCCGATTCGGTGCTTTCTTTGTTTGAAAAAAGGGAATCCGTCTCCGGTTTGCGGATGGACTATGAACCGCCTTCCCTTCGCTTCTTCAATGCACGGTTTTCACCAATCGGGGACGGATTGTTCAAGGAAAGCTGAATAGTTGGTCCCTTAAGGAAAAGCTGCCTGAAATGATGCGGGCAACTTTTCCTTTTTATATGGTTTCATCAGGATAAATGGTATGATGGAAGAAAAATATGGAATAAATGGGAGGGGCAAATGATACAGGGAAATCGAAACAGTCAAATGGAGAAAGTCCTTGAAAATATAGAGAAGGTCATTATCGGAAAAAGAGAAACCATAGAACTCAGCTTGGTCGCATTGCTTGCGGAAGGACATGTCTTGCTCGAAGATGTTCCGGGGGTAGGCAAGACGATGCTGGTGCGTGCCTTATCTAAATCCATCTCAGCCGAATTCAAAAGAATTCAGTTCACTCCTGATCTGCTGCCTTCTGATGTGACGGGCACTAGCATCTATAATCCGTTGAAACAAGATTTCCTCTTCAGGCCCGGTCCAATCATGGGAAATATCATTTTGGCGGATGAAATCAACCGAACATCCCCGAAAACACAATCCGCTCTGCTAGAAGGAATGGAAGAAAGCAGCGTTACAGTGGACGGTGTCACAAGAAAGCTTGAACAGCCATTCTTTGTCATGGCCACCCAGAACCCAATCGATTATGAAGGTACATACCCGCTTCCTGAAGCACAGCTTGACCGTTTTCTTCTGAAAATGAAAATGGGCTACCCACATCCTGCGGAAGAAACGGATATGCTTGGAAACACACAATCCACACACCCCATCGAATCACTTCAGCCTGTCATTTCACTCGAAGAATTAAGAATATTGCAAAAAGAAGTCAAGGAAGTGTACGTAGACCGTACAATCAGAGAATACATCGTCAATATCATTACGTTCACCAGAAAGGATGAAAGAATCTTTTTAGGTTCCAGTCCGAGGGGATCTGTCGCTCTCATGAAAGCGGGACAGGCTTATGCGTATATGCAGGGAAGAGATTTCGTCATTCCGGACGATATCAAATATTTGGCCCCGTACGTCCTGAGTCATCGGATTCTTCTGAAACCGGAGGCGAAATATGGAGGGCTGTTCGCGGAAACGCTGATCTTCGAGGCGCTTGCAAGTGTTGCCATACCTGTGCAAAGGCTCGTGAAAGAAAGATGAAAAGCTGCAAGGCGAAATTCAAAAATGTATGGAGCCTCGTATTTGTCCTGT
Organism: Bacillus sp. (in: firmicutes); assembly: GCA_045576475.1. Classification (GTDB taxonomy): domain Bacteria; phylum Bacillota; class Bacilli; order Bacillales; family DSM-1321; genus Bacillus_AD. The sequence continues at coordinate 18,046 of JAZNGP010000015.1, forward strand.
TGTTGTGGCTTGCTTCTTTTGTATATGCCATGTTTCAGGGCGGCTTTGTGAGCTGGTTTCTGTTTACCGCCTTATTGCCTTTTGTTCTGTATCCATTTGTCTTAAGCGTTGTTCCGCTGAATAAAGTGACGGTCACACGTACCTTTCACCGGAAACAGTATCAAGCGGGAGAAACGATGGAAGTGATGCTGCAAATCAACATTCGCCGGTTTATGCCGGTCTTATATCTGATTGTAAAGGATCATATACCGGATCAGCTTGGCCGGCATGCGGATGGAGAGCGTGCCATTTTGTTTCCGCTTTTTCAGAAAGAGCTGAAGCATACCTATAGGATCAAACATGTCGGCAGGGGAGAGCATCACTTTCAGTCCGTGGTTGTGGAAACGGGGGATTTTCTTGGCTTGTACACGAAGCGGGTTGTTCTGCCCTGTCAGGATATTCGTTTGGTGTACCCGGAATTCCATCAGGTTGTTTTCAGACAGGATGAGGCTTTCTATGAGCATGGCCAGCATGCGTCCCCGATCCTGAACCACAGTGAGACGGCCATGGTTTCGGGTGTCCGGAACTATATGCCGGGCGACCGCCTGACTTGGATCCATTGGAAAGCGACCGCAAAGAGAAATGAATTGATGACGAAGGAATTCGAAGAACGGAAGAGTCAGGATTCCTTCCTGATCCTCGACCAGGCCGCTTCACCCCATTTCGAAGAGTTGGTATCGCTGTCCGCTTCCCTTACACATATTATCTTGAAAGAGGATGTCGGGATGGGGTACACAGGAACGGGAATTCTACCGGAAGTCCTATTCACAGGCAGGGGAGAGCAGCAGAAAAAAAGAATCTTCTATCAGTTGGCGAAAGCGGCAGAGGGAGAAGACAGATCAATAACGCAATATTTAAGGAATCTGCGTAATCCGCATACTGCCAATGCATCCTATATTGTTGTTACTTCTTCTGCAAGCAAAGAATTGATCGATGTTTTGAGTTATCTGAAAGGGAAAGGTTCGGTAGCTGTATATCAGATTCAGGAAGGCAGAGCTGCCATGGAAGAGAGGCAGGCAGCCGCGGCAGCTCTTCAAAAGGGAATCAAATTATATCAGTTGAAACCTGGAAGCTGGCGGCATGAGTTGAACAGGGGGGCGGTTTGATGGGAAGGATCCGCGCTGACATATTCCAAATGGTCCCGCTTGCCCTCGGCTTCTTATTGATTTGGGAATGGCTTCGTCCTATTGGGGTTCTTGCCGAGATTCTCAACATGAATGTGTTTCTCTTCTTTTTGGTTATCTTATTCCTGTTCCGGTTCGTTGAAAAGGGCTTCGTTTGGAAAGGCATCCTTTTAGCGGCTTATATCATTGGCGCAGTCCATTACTTGTATTACGGGGAATACCCGCTTTTGTCAGCCTGGGTGCCGCAGGTTGTATTGGACATGAAGGATAGTATAAGCTCTGCCATCGGACAAAACTGGGAAGGCGTAAGCAATCCTTTTCGTACCGTCTTATTTTTCTTCTTGCTGATGATGTTGTCTTATTTGGTTCATTATTGGCTGGTTGTCAAGAAGAGCATCTTGCTTTTCTTTTTTATGAGTGTCTTGTTTATTGCTATTCTTGATACCTTTTCTCCTTATGATGGAGACTTTGCGATCATCAGAGTCTGTGCGATCGGCTTCTTCCTTCTGGGGAGCTTAAAGCTGGAGAAGCTGGCGGCTTCCAGTGAATTAAAGCTGACAAGAAAGCATCGGTTCCGATGGCTCATCATCCTGACAGCCTTGGTGCTGGTCAGTGCTGCAATCGGTTTCTATTCACCTAAAATAAGTGCACAATGGCCGGACCCGGTTCCATTCTTCAAGTCGCAATCCGCAAAGTTCACAGGGGGAGGAGGGACGACGGGCAAGGTCGGGTATGATGAGGATGACTCTAGGCTCGGAGGCGGCTTCGAGCTCGATGACTCCCTTGTCATGAAGACGTATGTATCCACAAAGCATTATTGGAAAGTAGAGTCCAAAGAAGTGTATACCGGCTCAGGCTGGGAATGGAGAAGAATTCCTGAAGCGGGGAATGGACATTTAGAAGGACTTACCCTAGATGACATGGATATCGCAAATCAAGTGGAGAAGACCATCCCTTATACGGATGAAGCAGAAATTGTGTCATTAAACGATTATGTCCCATACCCGAACCCGATGGCTGAAGGCACAGTGAAGTCGGCAAACAGGGTCCGGATGCAGGAAAACTTGTTTTATGAGGAAGCGGCCAGCCGAATATCCGGTGACAATATCGGGCAATATTCGGTCAATTATACGATGCCGATCTATAATGTGGACCAGTTGAAGAAAGTGACAGGCCCCGCAGATGCTGTCTTCGATCCTTATCTGCAATTACCTGTCAATCTGCCGGAACGGGTTGTCGACCTGGCGCGTACATTAACGGAAAACGAAAGAAATCAATATGATCAAGTGAAGGCCGTCGAAACATATTTGAAATCTCCAACCTATACATATGAAAGGGAAAGGATTCCTTATCCGGACGAGGGAGAGGATTTTGTCGATCAATTCCTATTCGAAACGACTATCGGTTATTGTGATCACTTCTCCACAAGCATGGCCGTACTCCTCAGGGCTGCGGATATTCCAGCAAGATGGGTGAAGGGATTCACGGACGGTGATTTTGTCCGTACGGAAAACGGGAAAAGCGAGTATCATGTCACGAACAACAATGCACATTCCTGGGTGGAAGTGTATTTTGCAGGCCATGGCTGGGTGCCGTTCGAGCCGACCAAAGGATTCACCAACAGCACGAGATTCACATACGACAATCCAACATCCGACGGAGCAGAGACAGAGGAAGAGGAAGAGACGGTTACACCGGCTTCCCCGACTCCTCCACAGCAGGAGATGGATCAGCCGGATACTGGGAACGATACTGCCGGCCGATCCATCAAGGATATTGCGGCGGATCATGCAGCCTTATTCTTTTGGACTGTGGTCTTGCTTGCGGTTTCAGCTGTTTTTCTGTTCATGACGAGAAGTAAATGGATTCCGCTGCTGTGGATTGTTTATTTCAGGAAAAAACCGACCGACAAGACAATGTCCAAAGCTTACCGGGTGTTATTGAAGCAATTGGGCAGACTCGGGATCGGCAGAAGACCGGAACAGACGCTGAGGGACTATTCCAATAATATCGATGCCTATTTCCAAGAGCATGACATGAAGCAATTGACGGAACAATATGAGAAGGTCCTGTACAGAGGGGAAGATTCTCTCGAAAGCTGGAACAAGTCCAAACATATCTGGGAGAAAATGATGAGGAGAACATTCTCTTGACCTCTTTGGAACCCAGTTGGTACAATAAGACTTGTTTTTACATTGTGAATAAAACTATTTCCTTCGTATATCCTCGACAATAAGGGTCGAAAGTTTCTACCGGATCACCGTAAATGATCTGACTATGAAGATAAAGAAGTCTATCTCAAGATAGATTCTTCAAAGTAACGATTGGAAATAAAACTAGACTGACGCTGTTGCTGTATGCAATATAGTTCAGATTCTAGTTTTTTCTTTATACTTAAAAACGATTTGGACCATCCTTAAAGATATGGTCAGAGCGAATGAACACCGTTCGCGGCAAAATAAAATACACTCAGAGGTGACCGACGTGCCAGGAAAAGCAGAACTACAGAATCAGGAAATGATATTGGTCCTTGATTTCGGAAGTCAATATAATCAATTGATCACAAGAAGAATCCGTGAATTCGGTGTTTATTCTGAATTACATCCACATACCATCTCAGTTGAAGAAATCAAGAAAATTAATCCGAAAGGGATCATCTTATCAGGCGGTCCGAACAGTGTATACGATGAGAAATCATTCCGCTGTGATGAACGCTTATTCGATCTGGGCATCCCGGTTATGGGGATCTGCTACGGAATGCAATTGATGACCGTACACTTCGGCGGCAAAGTCGAGCCTGCGAGTCAGCGTGAATACGGAAAAGCAACATTGAAGGTTGAGCATAAAACTGCCCTTTATGGCGAGACGCCTGAAGAGCAAATCGTATGGATGAGTCACGGAGACCTGGTTGTTCAGACACCGGAAGGATTCATCACCGATGCAACAAGCGGAACGCACTGCCCGATTGCCGGAATGAGCAACGAAGCTGCTAAACTGTATGCCGTACAATTCCACCCGGAAGTACAGCATTCTGAGTACGGAAACCAATTATTGAAGAACTTCGTCTTCACTGTGTGCGGATGTGCCGGAGACTGGTCAATGGAGAACTTCATTGAGATCGAAATGGAGAAAATCCGCCAAAAAGTCGGCGACAAGAAAGTACTTTGCGCACTAAGCGGCGGTGTCGACTCATCTGTTGTTGCCGTTCTGATCCATAAAGCAATCGGAGACCAACTGACATGTATCTTCGTCGATCACGGTCTATTGCGTAAAGGAGAAGCGGAAAGTGTCATGAAGACATTCCGTGAAGGTTTCCACATGAACGTCATCAAAGTGGATGCAAAAGAACGCTTCATGAAGAAACTTGCCGGTGTATCCGATCCGGAACAAAAACGTAAAATCATCGGTAACGAATTCATTTATGTATTCGATGATGAAGCTGCGAAATTGGAAGGGATCGATTTCCTTGCACAAGGTACCCTGTACACAGATATCATCGAGAGCGGTACAGCTACAGCCCAAACAATCAAATCCCATCACAATGTGGGCGGGCTGCCTGAAGATATGCAATTCCAATTGATAGAGCCATTGAATACGCTATTCAAAGACGAAGTACGTGCCCTCGGAACCGAATTGGGCATGAGTGACGAAGTAGTATGGCGTCAGCCGTTCCCAGGTCCAGGTCTTGGCATCCGCGTATTGGGTGAAGTAACGGAAGAGAAATTGGAAATCGTCCGCGAGTCAGATCATATCCTTCGCGAAGAAATCAAAAAAGCAGGACTGGACCGAGACATCTGGCAGTACTTCACTGTCCTTCCTGATATCCGCAGTGTCGGTGTAATGGGAGACGCCAGAACATATGACTACACAATCGGAATCCGTGCGGTAACTTCCATCGACGGCATGACATCCGACTGGGCACGTATCCCATGGGATGTATTGGAGAAGATCTCCGTAAGAATCGTAAACGAAGTCGCACACATCAACCGCGTCGTGTATGACATCACATCTAAACCGCCTGCTACGATTGAGTGGGAGTAATATCGGAAATCGCTAAAACCCTTGAAAACACTGAGTTCTTGAAGCAGTTTTAGGCTGATTGATAGCAAAACGATAGCAGATATATAAACGAGACGAAAAGGTCTATCTGAATGAATAATTTCAGGCAGGCCTTTTTTGTCGTTATTCTCTAAAAATTAGCTCTGTGTTGATTTCCGCTGCGAACGGACGCTTTCCGCTTAGGCGAGGTGGCCTCCTCCTGCGTGCGGGGTCTCACCCTGCTCGCTGATCCCGCAGGAGTCGCCGTTCTCCGCTCCAATCATATCTGAGAAAGAGCAGCATATGGACTGACAGAAGAAAAAACAACATTAAATGATAACAGAGCCTAAAAATTAAAGAGAAATTTGACTGTGTTCAACGGGCATTTGGCAAGCCTGAGGTGGAAAAAGCAATTAAAAGTGTCCGAGAAAAGAATAGGGAGGTCTTGAGAGAGGTTGATCAGAAGTGGGGAAGAGAATAGAGTCGGTAGATAAGAAATAAAATGTCAGAATTATATTGAAATAATTTTGAGAAGTTATTACAATATATGTAACAATTTTCATCAAAGAGGTAAATTAGAATTTGTGAGGATAACTATTATGACAACAAAGTTATTTGTTCAAGCCATAACTAAATTTTTATTAGGTATTGTTTTGGTTGTTTTATTGATATTCTTACCAGCAGGCACTCTTTCATTTTTTAATGGTTGGTTATTTATGGGGGTTTTATTCGTGCCAATGTTCTTTGCGGGAATTGTAATGATGTTCAAAAATCCTGAGTTACTAAAAAAGAGACTTAACGCAAAAGAAGAACAAAAAGAGCAAAGCCTTGTGGTTCAATTCAGCGGGCTTATGTTTTTAATTGGTTTTATCGTCGCAGGGCTGGGAGTACGCTTTGAATGGTATATCTTACCGAAAGGAGTTGTAATTGCTTCTGCGGTGATATTTCTTTTAGCATATGTCCTATATGCAGAGGTACTTAGGGAGAATACATACCTTAGCCGTACCATAGAAGTGCAGGAAAATCAAAAGGTTATCGACACAGGATTGTATGGTATTGTTAGACATCCAATGTATAGTGTCACATTGCTTTTGTTTTTGTCAATGCCGCTTGTGTTGGGTTCCATTTATTCATTTATGATTTTTCTTGCATATCCATTTATAATTGCAAAGAGAATTAAGGGCGAAGAAGAATTTCTTGAAAGAGAGCTTGTAGGCTATCTAGAGTATAAGCAAAAGGTAAAATATCGCTTGATACCATTTATATGGTAATCTATCATCGAATTCCAATTTGATAGCACAAGTTCAGATAGACCGTATTTTACGGGTTATTATCTACAGTTTTGTGCCGAGATAAGCTTAACCAGCAAAAATATTAGAAATAAAGCTTGGAGGACCTATTATGAATAGGCTTTCCAAGCTTTTTAATTGATCCCATTTTTCTTTTCTAAAACAAAGTTTATGAAACAGCCCCAATAAGATTATTTGCAAGTTACCATCTTCCACAGCTGATTGGAGTGGAAGGTGCGAAGACTCCTGCGGGACAAGCGTGTCGAGAGAGACCCCGCAGCGCAAAGCGCGAGGAGGCTCGCAAGACCGCCCGCGGAAAGCGGAGCACCTGCAACGGAAATCAGCCCCCAATTCGACGCTAAAAATGTGACATACTATTTGAAACGGTTACTAACTAAATATTAAAATAATAATTTGGTACAGTTTGAAGTATTTGATAACAGCATGTTATCTAAGGTTTTCCTTGTTATTAATGACACGAATGAGTATATTCTTAATTTCATATAATCCTCTATTGAAAAGAAATTAATATATTGATATATTAATTACCAAACCCGAAACAGGCTATACTGTTTTCAGAAAAATAAACATGAGGTGACATAATGAGTTATTTATGGGGTTTGTTAGGGATTGTCTGTATTTTAGGTATTGCTTACCTATTCTCTAACAACAAACGAAAAATTAATGTCCGCACGGTACTTGTGGCATTAGGGATTCAAATTTCTTTTGCATTTATTGTTTTAAAATGGCCATTAGGCCGGGCTGCTCTTCAAAAAGTCACGGATGCGGTTAACCATGTCATTGGTTATGCCAATGAAGGGATCAACTTCCTGGTCGGCGGTCTTTATACTCCTGAATCAGGCATCACAAGCGTCTTTGCGTTCAATGTATTAATGATCATCATTTTCTTCTCTGCATTGATCTCTGTTTTATACTACTTGGGAATCATGCAGCTCATCATTAAATATGTTGGCGGCGGACTTGCTAAATTATTGGGTACCAAAAAAGCCGAATCATTCTCCGCAACTGCTAATATCTTCGTAGGTTGTACTGAAGCTCCTCTAGTAATAAAACCATATATCGATAAGTTGACTAACTCTGAACTATTCTCCGTTATGGTATGCGGTTTGGCTTCCGTATCAGGTACTGTTTTGTTTGGATATTCCATGATGGGTGTTCCGCTGGAATACCTGCTGGCTGCAAGTATTATGTCTGCGCCGGCCGGATTGCTTTTGGCTAAAATCATGATTCCGGAAACGGAAGAGAGCCAAGAGGATGCGGAAGGATTCGAAATGGCAAAAGACGAAGAGTCTTCGAATGTGATTGATGCTGCTGCGAATGGTGCGTCCACAGGACTGCAGCTGGCATTGAATGTTGGAGCGATGCTTCTTGCGTTCATCGCTTTGATCGCACTGGTCAATGGTATTCTTGGAGCTGTCGGCGGATGGTTCGGTTTTGAACAACTATCGATCGAACTGATCCTGAGCTATATATTTGCTCCATTGGCGTTCGTCATCGGTGTTCCATTGGATGAAGCTTTAATGGCAGGTAACTTTATTGGTCAAAAGCTTGTATTGAATGAATTTGTGGCGTACAGCAATTTTGGTCCGATGATCGACACTCTATCCCAGAAATCGGTTGTCATCATCAGCTTCGCGCTATGCGGATTCGCCAACCTTTCTTCTTTGGGAATCCTTCTTGGAGGACTCGGGAAGTTATCTCCTAAACGAAGACCGGATATCGCTCGTTTAGGAATGAAAGCGATCATTGCAGGTGCTTTGGCATCTTGCTTAAGTGCCGCTATCGCGGGTATGATCGTAGGTTAATTTTAAAAAAAGGCTCATTTCTAAAAGATTGTTGTTTTAAGGAACAAAGCCACCCAAAAATGAGTGGTTAATTTTAGCGGAAGGTGCGAGACTCCTGCAGAATCAGCGAGCAGGGTGAGACCCCGCACGCAGGAGGAGGCTCACCGCTCGCCCTGCGGAAAGCGAGCAGCCTGAAGCGGGTAACTCACACTCACTAACATTTTACTCAGTTTCGTTGCAACAAAGTTTATGAAAACAGCCATAATGAAGAAAAGCGTACGTTCCATCCAGCTGAATGGAACGTACGCTTTTCTTGCTTATTCGGCGAGTCTTTTTCTACTTGTTTCTGTGAGCAATCCGAAGAGAGTAGTCATGAAGATTACCCCCGCAACCATGATCAAGATGCTGCTGGGTAAGAATGAAGAGTCCATGCTCAGAAGCACATCGTTTCTGAACCAAGACTGAAAAGGAAGCCCTATGCCAAGGAGTACGGCGAAGAAAAGGATTTTGATGTATACACTTTTGCCTTTCATCTTTTTGATGGAATTATTCACGAAAAGCCGGAGCAATGCCAATCCTAAACCGACGATGAAAAAGATCATCAGGAAGAACTTAACTTCTTCGTTCAAGATGATTCCTTTTGTGATCATAAATAAAGAAACCGCAAGAGAAATCAGCATTAATACAATGGATGTTTTCTTGATTGTAATCAACCTCACTTTATATGATAAGCATTCAACACTGTGTTGAATGCTATGGCTCAAGTCTAATTTATTGTTAAAATGAAAGCAATAAACAAATGTATGGTATTTGTTCGACAGTGTGAGGAGGAAAGACTATGAAAACGATCTATGAAGAAATGAACGATAAGACAAAAAGAAAAATCCAAACCAGCTTTCTGAATGTGCTTAAAGAAAAGCATTTCATGAATATAACCGTCCGCGATATCACGACATTGGCAGAAATCAATAGAGGCACATTCTATTTGCACTATCAAGATAAATACGACCTGATCGAACAAATAGAGAAACAGTTATTGAAAGGTTTGGAATTGCAATTGCTGCGTTTGAAGCCGGATGAGCTGCTCCAAGAAGCTGAAAAAGGGAGCATTTCCAAGCTTTCAGTGGAGATGTTCCGTTATATCCAGTTGAATGCGGAGGTCTTCCGTGTTCTGCTGGGGAACAATAACCAGGGCTTTCATAGGAGGCTTAAGACATTTTTTGTCAATCATTTTGGGGAAAAGATAACGCAAAACAAATCATTCTTTCATAACTTGGACATACCGGAAGATTATCTTTCCTCCTTTGCTACCTCGGCCTTTTTGGGATTGGTGGAACAATGGCTTGAGCGGGGATTAGCCGAAACTCCCGACCAGATGGCGGATATGTACATCCGGATTATTTTCTTCATTAGAAATATGTGATTATTAGAGGGCTGCATATGAACATTCTAGAGAGGTTAATTGGGGATAAATGCCAAAAAGCGAACTATGTATGTTCTTACATATTCAATGTTCGCCTTTTCCTTGACTTGAAAGGTTTGCTGTTGATACTATAAGGGTGAATTGATTCATTATTAAATAAATAGACATCTTTATCGTATATCTTTGGGGATATGGCCCGAAAGTCTCTACCAAGCTGCCGTGAACGGCTTGACTACGATGGAATAATCCGCAGGTTGTCAGGAATCTTCCTTTCGATCACTATGCGGTTTTTCATTGCAGATCACCCCGTTCTATTCAATTGGAACGGGGTTTTTATATGGGGAATGGACGATGAGAACTTTATCGGAGGGGAAATGAAATGAAGAAGTATTTTCAATTTGACGAGCTCGGAACTACA
>JAZNGP010000016.1:0-5881 GCA_045576475.1 Bacillus sp. (in: firmicutes)
AAAATACTACTCTTCATTAGATATGATTGAAGCGGAGAACGGCGACTCCTGCGGGATCAGCGAGCAGGGTGAGACCCCGCACGGAGGAGGAGGCTCACCGCTCGCCCCGCGGAAAGCGTCCGTTCGCAGCGGAAATCAACATGGAACTCTAACAGAACCTAAAATGAACTAAATGAATTAACACATAAAAACAAACATAACATTCAGTTCTAGTAATCTTGGAAACAATTCCATATTGAAAGATCTCCTTCATGTACATATAGTAACAAGCGGAACAAAAATATATAGCAAACGCATCTGCCTGCTTCGGCAGGTATTTTTGTGTGCGGAATTTTATACAGGAGGAATTATTTTATGAAAGCATGGATAGCAGTTTTATCCATTTTGGGCGGGGTCACCGGGTTGGCATGCGGCCTTTTTGTTACCGCAGCTGGTTCCCTTTTCAGTGAGGATGCTATGGCATCAAGCGGAGCATCTGTATTTTGGTTATCTGCATTAGCAATCATTTTAGGATTCACTTCTTGGAAATGGAATAAAATTTCCGGAATCGGTTTGATTGTCATCAGTGTCGCCGGCTTCTTTATGAATGGATTATTCTTTACATTGTCCTTCATTTTCTTAATGATTGCCGGTATTTTGGCACTTCGTCTTCATAAAGGGAGCAAAGCATAATAAAAAGAGGCATTCAGAAATCCTGAATGCCTCTTTTTACAATCAAGTTTGAATTGCGACCCAATGACCCTCCGACACTTCCACCAATTTGGTGTTCTCCACATCATATTCTTTTGTCTCTGTTTGGATTGCTCTGTCTTTCCTTTTTGGTGCTTCGATTTTTGGGTCCGGGATAGGGATCGAAGCGAGTAAGGATTTCGTGTAGTCATGCTGCGGGTTGGAGTATAATGCTTCACTTTCGGCTAGCTCGACTATTTTCCCTTTATACATGACGGCGACTCGGTCGCTGATATGTTTGACCATTGACAGATCATGGGCGATGAACAGATAGGTGAGCCCGAGGCGCTGCTGCAGATCTTCCAACAGTTTGACGATTTGTGCCTGGATGGAGACATCGAGGGCAGATAATGGTTCGTCGCACACGATGAAGGCAGGATCGACAGCCAATGCCCTGGCAATCCCGATTCGCTGTCTTTGTCCCCCGGAGAATTCATGCGGATACCTCATCGCGAATGAAGGCTCCAGTCCGACCATATCAAGCAATGCTTCGACCCGTTTCTTGCGGTCCGCTTTGCTTGCGGCGATGCGATGGACATCCAGTGCTTCGCCGATGATATCCATTATCCGCATCCTCGGATTGAGGGAAGCGTATGGATCTTGGAAGATCATTTGCATATGACGGCGCATAACGAGCATTTCTTTAGGGGAAAAACTGTTGAGTGCCATTCCCTTGTAGAGGATTTCTCCTCCTGTCGGTGTATGTAATTGCAGGATGGAGCGTCCGGTTGTGGATTTACCGCTCCCTGATTCTCCGACGACTCCTAATGTTTCCCCGGCTTTGATGTAAAAAGAGATATCATCCACTGCTTTGACCGTCTTTCCTTTACCGATGTCGAAGTATTGCTTAAGATTTCGCACTTCAAGCAACGGGGCATCATCGATGTTTCGGAATAGATGGGATACCGCTTTCGGTTTCTTCTTCTCATTCAGTTTCGGAAGTGCGTGAAGCAGCTTCTTTGTATACGGATGAGAGGGGGAAGCAAAGATTTCCTCTGTCGTACCGGTCTCGACAATCACTCCTTTTTGCATGACGGCGACCCGGTCGCACATTCCGGCGACCACACCTAAGTCATGTGTGATCAGGATGATCGCTGTTCCGAATGTCTCTTGCATCTTCTTCATGAGTTGAAGGATTTGTGCTTGTATCGTGACATCGAGCGCTGTCGTCGGTTCATCCGCTATCAGCAAAGAAGGACGGCATGCCAGTGCGATGGCGATCATTACGCGCTGTCTCATCCCGCCGGAGAATTCATGCGGATATTGGTCGTAGCGGGTTTCGCTTTCCCGGATGCCGACCAACTCCAGCATGTCGAGTGCTTGTTTCCTCGCTTCTTTATCCGATAGTTTTTCATGCTTTCTTAATCCTTCCGCGATTTGATTTCCGATTTTCATGGTCGGATTCAAAGAGGTCATCGGGTCTTGGAAGATCATCCCGATATCGCGGCCCCGGATGCCCTCCATTTCTTTCTCGGAGTACTGTCCGATGTCTTTCCCGTCAAAAAGGACAGTGCCGTTCTTGCGTCTGGCACTCACAGGCAGCAGCTGCATGATCGAACGTGCGGTGACGCTTTTGCCGCTTCCTGATTCTCCGACAATCCCCAATGTTTCTCCTTTATGAAGTGAAAAGCTGATATCTTGCACAGCTTGGATTTCTTGTTCATCCTGTTCGAAAGACACGGATAAATGCTCTACTTGCAATAATGAATTCATCGAATGACACCTGCCAAATCATCTTATTGGTCCAGTAATGAATGCTGGATATAATTTCTGTTGTTGTTGACTTTTACCAATTGTTAAAATAAAATATACTATACCACTCGGAAAAGTGCAATTATTCTTGATTCTTTTGTTTATGCAAATGATCATACATCTTCAGCGTGCTGCTGAGAAGATGAAAGGAGGGTGGATATCAATGGTTAATGAGCAGGAGCGGAAGGGGGATCGCTCTTTTGTGCAGAGAGTGGATCACACATTCAGGAAAATGATGGCGAACCCTTCCTATAAGATCTTCCTCCTGATATTGGGGGCTCCGCTCTTATGGATTGTCCTGCTGTATTATCTGTTCAAAAGGAACAGAGATGGATTTACGGAAGCGGAAGAGCAACAGAAGCGATCGCTCATCGATTCTGGTCAACTCGCTGCCTTCAAAGAGGACTATCTGGACCAGTTGAGAAGAAAGCGGGATTTCTTCGGAAAACAAACGGGCGATCAGGAAATCGAGAAGGAAGCAGAACAGCTTGCGGAGGATCGGCTTGATACTTATGTAAGCGCATTAATGATGGAATCGTACCGCAATGAAACGGGGCAAGGGAAGATGCGTTTTGAAGATGCCTTTTCTGTATTGCTTCGAAAAAGGAGCTTTTTATTCTTTTCTTTCATTGCCGGTTTTTTCATGTATATATTGCTGTTTCTCTACAGTAATCCATATGTAAAATACATAATTGAACGTTTGATCATGACTGTCTTTGTCGTTGCGGGTGTCAGTGTGCTTGTATTTACGATTCTGTATATTTCGCCGTTTAATCCTGCTGCCAACATACTCGGGGAAACGGCAACGAAAGAACAGATTGCCGCATTCAATGCCTTGCATGGACTGGATCAGCCCTATCTGACTCAATTATGGAACACGATCGTCGGTATTTTCACATTCGATCTCGGCATTTCGTTCGCCGGAAATGAGGATGTTATTTCCGCCATTATGCGGAAATTCCCGATTACCTTGACGATTGCCGTCTTTTCTTTATTGCTTGCGGTCGCGGTCGCATTGCCTACAGGAATCATTTCGGCTGTCAGAAGGAACTCGATCTTTGACCATTCCTTCATGCTGATCGCATTGCTTGGCTTATCGATTCCGAGTTTCTGGCAGGGACTGATCTTTATTTTGGGCTTCTCTGTTCATTTGGAATGGCTGCCTGCAACGTATCATGCGAACAACTGGCTGTCGTTGATCATGCCTGTTGTCGTGCTCGGGACAGGATTGACAGCCGCGGTCGCCAGGATGACCAGGTCATCGACATTGGAAGTCATTCATGAAGATTATATGCTGACGGCAAGGGCCAAAGGACTGAGCGGAAGAAGGGTGATCATGAGGCATACTGTGCCGAACGCGCTCATTCCGATCATCACAGTCATCGGCCTTCAATTCGGAGGGATGCTCGGCGGAGCGGCAGTCACGGAGAAAGTATTCAATATCAGCGGACTCGGCAGCTATATTGTCGATAAACAATTCATACCGGATATACCGGCGGTGATGGGAGCTGTCATCTATACAGCCATCATCATTTCCGTCGTCAATATGATCATCGATATTCTGTATGCATTCTTTGATCCGCGGATCCGGCATAAAATGAAACAATACTAAAGCAGGTGTATGAAATGAATAGTTTAAAAGCTTCACAGGAATATAGACAGGCAAAGTTCGCCTTCGGTGCATCTTTGATCCTTACAGCCATTTTCCTGCTTAATGTATATGATTTCAACAGCATGGAGGTTAGGGATTCCGTTTTATGGATGTTCGGGATGTATGCTTTCTTCACTGCTTTGCAGGGTGCTTTGTTAGGGAGAATGAAGAAGGAAATATTGGAGAATGGATATATATCGCTTCTGACAAGGAGATTTGGGATTGTTCAGCTTTTGAGCCTGTTCACTGGCAATGTCTTCTTGGCGGCAGCCGCTTTGAATTTGATCAAAAAGAAGAAAAGCATCTATTACTCTCTTGGCATTTATATGGTGTTGACGGATTTTGTTGTCATAGCTGTTTCTGCTTTGAATCTGTTCAAGCCATATGTGTCGAATAGCTTTATGGCAGGGATGGGCGCGCTGATTGGGATCACGATTTTCCATCTGGCGGCTGTTCTGTTTCTCATGCGAGGGAAGGCATCCATCACTCTCGCCGTTTTCCTTCTTTTGAGCGCCCTTACGGGAAATCTGTTTGCTTTGGTGCTTGGGATTACGATGCTTCTCAGGGCAAAGAATCAGCAATATGGCGTCAAGACACAGTGGGAATCGATATGGGGGCGGTTGACGAAACATTTCGCAGCGATGCTGAGTTTGTTTTTCATCACCTTCCTGTTCATGATTTCGGTGTGCAGTATTTTTACATTCGAAGAGAGTCTGGCGATCGATAATGACTACGGGGCAATCTTGCAGTCTCCTAGTCTCGTTTATCCGTTCGGTACGGATAATTTCGGCAGGGATGTGTTCTCCCGGCTTATATTCGGTGCGAGAATATCGCTCATTGTCGGTTTCTTGGCGACCCTGATCCCTGTGCTGATCGGCGGATTCCTTGGTGCGGTCTCCGGATACTATGGCAGACATACGGATAATATCATCATGAGGCTTCTCGATATTCTGTACGCCATTCCGGGGATCTTGCTTGCGATTACCATCATTGCGGCTTTCGGTGCCAATACCGTCAATTTGATTATCGCGTTAAGTGTCGGAGCGATTCCGACCTACGCAAGGACGATGCGTGCGAACGTACTGCAGGTGTCCAACTATGAATTTGTGGAAGCTTCAAGGGCTCTCGGGGTAAAGGATCGCGCCATCATCTTCAGGCATATCATTCCGAATTCCTTGGCTCCTATGATTGTCAAATCCACTTTGACGATCGGTGCTGCCGTCATTTCGACCAGCAGCTTGAGCTATCTCGGTCTCGGGGTGGAACCGCATATACCGGAGTGGGGCAATATTTTGCGGGTAGGCAGCGCCTATCTTGAATCACAGCCTTACCTTGCCATCTTCCCGGGAGTGGCCATCGTTTTGCTGGTGCTGTCATTCAACTTCCTAGGCGACGGCTTGAGGGATGCGCTGGATCCGAAGCTTGACCGGTCATCATGAATGTAAGGGAATAGAAATACAAAATTGAATATTCGGGGGAATAATTTTGAAGAATAAAGGGATTATGTCATTGCTGCTCGTGTTCTTATTGATTCTCAGCGCTTGCTCCGTCCAGACGAAAGATGATGTAAGCGAGAAAGTGAATGAAGGAGGTAAGAAGGAAGCGGCCGAAATTGAAATATTAAGTATGAGCGCCAACGAGTCGGATGTGAATATCCTTCGTGATCAGCTCACGAAAAATGGATTCAAGGTCAAATTGAATCTGCAGCCGGATTTTGGAAGCTTTAAAGCACAGGAAGACGCAGGGAAT
>JAZNGP010000017.1:0-6437 GCA_045576475.1 Bacillus sp. (in: firmicutes)
GGCGGGAAAGAAGATGCGAAAAAGGCAGTCGATGCTGCACACAAAGCGTTCGGCACTTGGTCTAAAACAACGGCTTATGAACGCAGCGAGTTATTGATGAAGTGGGTTCAACTGATAGAAGAGAATAAAGAAAGCATCGGACGGATCATGACAATGGAGCAGGGAAAGCCATTGAAGGAAGCGATCGGTGAAATCAAGTATGCAAGCAGTTTCTTGTCTTGGTATGCGGAGGAAGGGAAGCGGATATACGGGGAAACGATTCCCGCATCTTCCTATAATAAAAGAATTATTGTAAAGAAACAGCCTGTCGGAGTCGTGGCAGCCATCACGCCATGGAATTTTCCTGCAGCAATGATTACAAGGAAAGTGGGGCCCGCTCTTGCCGCAGGATGTACAGCCGTAATAAAACCGGCTTCCTCCACTCCGTTGACCGCCATCAAAATTGTGGAGCTGGCAAAGGAAGCTGGTATCCCTGACGGTGTCTTAAATGTAGTCATCGGGGACTCGAAAGCCATTGGAGACACATGGCTTGAAGACAGTCGAGTGCGTAAATTGACATTCACCGGATCCACTGAGGTCGGTAAGATGCTGATGAAGGGTGCGGCTGACACGATGAAAAAGATTTCCCTTGAACTTGGCGGGCATGCTCCTTTCATTGTCATGGATGATGCGGATGTGGATAAAGCGGTGAGTGGTGCGATCGCATCCAAATTCCGTAATGGGGGACAAACTTGTATTTGTACGAACCGGGTGTACGTGCAAGAAGGGATTGCCGAAGAATTCAACGAAAAATTCATCAAAGCACTCACTGAGTTGAAAGTAGGGAATGGAC
This sequence comes from Bacillus sp. (in: firmicutes), assembly GCA_045576475.1. GTDB lineage: Bacteria > Bacillota > Bacilli > Bacillales > DSM-1321 > Bacillus_AD. The sequence continues at coordinate 833 of JAZNGP010000017.1, forward strand.
TGGAAGAAGGAGTGGACATCGGTCCGTTGATTGACCGGAATGCAGTCGAAAAAGTGCAAGCGCAAATGGATGATGCTGTCCAAAAAGGAGGGAAAGTTCATACGGGTCAGGAAGTGGATGAAGACACAGGCAATTTGATGTCCCCTGTAATTATCACCGATGCAACGGACGGTATGATCTGTATGCGGGAAGAAACTTTCGGGCCGCTTGCGCCAGTGGCCGTATTCAAGACTGAGGAGGAAGTCATCAAGCGCGCGAACGACTCTGTGTACGGTTTGGCGGCTTACGTTTACACGCAGAATCTCAATCGTTCTATCCGCATCAGCGAAGCGCTGGAGTACGGCATCGTAGGTGTGAACGACAGTGCCCCTTCAACTGCTCAAGCCCCGTTCGGCGGTATGAAAGAAAGCGGTATTGGCAGAGAGGGCGGCCATCATGGGATGGAAGAATTCCTTGAAGTGAAATATATTTCATATGCCCTCTAAAAGCAAACTACATGATTGGATGAAAAATGCCGTTTCCAGGGTAGGAAACGGCATTTGCTTATGAATTAATTGTCGAATTGTCATGTTTACCGTATTTTGTACAGGGGTAGTAATGTAACAAATGCATCATGAATGGTGTCGATCAATTCATCACCGCTCATATGAAGGGCCTGTTCCCGCGGGATTTGAATACCACATAACAGCTCAGCTTTCTTGACCTTTTGAAGCCTTTCGAACATATTTATTAGGTCAGTTTCCGAGAGGTCTTGATGAACCTTCACTTCAGGCTTTGTATGATCGATCGACCATACATAATTCTGAGGGATGTGTTCCTTGATAAATGTAGCTTCTTCTTGGAATCTTTTGCCGTAAGCCTCTTTGGAGGAAGCTTCATAAATGATGGCAAACCAAACAAAAATATGCGTTTCCCACAAGCCTATCTGGAAATGTGGAAGCATTTTATAGCCTCGTTTACTTGTAGCAAATGCCACCCACGTGTCATTCGGCGGATTTATTGTCCGTCTGGCGTGTTTGGCCACATGAGGGAAGATTTCCTCTCCTGTCATAACGGATAACTCACTTGAGAAATGAGTGCCGAGCTTATCCAGTTTCGGACGAATTCTTTCGATAAGGGCTTCCATCCGTTGCTCTAGTCCATCCACTTTAAATACATTGAAATCTGATGCTTTGAAACCGTTGAATTCCATTAATAGCCTCCTGTACTGTCTTGAATCTGTAGCTATATCTTATCATAAACGCAGGATTCGACGGTAATGTTATGCAGGACTCGACACGGGGCGGGGAATGATGAATCCGAGTTTAGTTTATGCTGCTAATTATTTAAATATTCAGTTATATAAGGAGAGGGGAAACCAAATGAAACAAGTGATGAATTCAGTAGTGAAGGCGAAGCAATCCGAGAAAAATCGAACGGCGGTACTCCGGTTGGAAATGGATTATGAACTGGCAACATTATTCGAAGCAATCAAAGAAAAGGATAAACAAAAGAAAATGAGATGCAAACAGAAGCTTGAGAAAATCCGTCGTGAACTCATTAAACTGAAAGCTTTGTGATACCGCTTCCGAACGGGCTCGATGATCTTTTCGAGTCTGTTTTTTTAATTTAAATGTGAAAAAGACATATAATAGGGAAAACGGGGGTGCGATATGATGGATACAGGCATGAAGATGATGGTAGATAAAGCGCTGACTTGGGCAAAGGAAGCAGGGGAAATCGCATCCGCTTCTTTTCTGTCTTCAATAAATATAGAAGTGAAAACAACTGCAAGTGATCTGGTGACCAACATCGACAAGGAAATAGAGATTTTCCTCAAAGATAAAGTAAACGAATTCTTTCCGGAGCATCAAGTGATCGGAGAGGAAGGGACCGGACATGAATTGGAGAACCTCTCTGGATATGTCTGGATCATCGACCCGATAGACGGGACATTGAATTTCATCCATCAACAGCGCGAATTTGCGGTCAGCATCGGCATTTACGAGAATGGGATCGGCAAAGTGGGAATCATTTATGATGTGGTTCGTGATGAGATATACCATGCAGTCGAAGGGGAAGGTGCCTATATGAATGGCCGGCGGTTGGAGCGGCTTTCTCCTCTGCCTCTTGAGTCAAGCCTTGTGGCCGTGAATGCTTCTTGGGTAGTGAGCGGAAGCAGCTTGTTAAGGAGAGGGATTCTGAATGTATTGGAGAATGCGAGGGGAACAAGATCGATCGGTTCAGCGGCACTTGAAATCGCCGGCGTTGCAGCAGGAAGATTGGATGCGTATCTTTCCATGCAGCTCTCTCCTTGGGATTATGCCGGAGGAGCAGTATTGATGAAGGAATTGGGAGGCGTTGTTTCCAAGTTGGATGGAGAAGAATTGACCTATCGGGGAGCAAGTTCATTCATTGCCTGCAGACCGGAACTTTATGATGAAATCATTCAATCATTCCAAACAAAAAAGAATCCGTGACCGGATTCTTTTTTGTATACACTTATAATCTGCCTTCTTCACGGAACTTGCGCTTCATTGTGAAACCGAAGCCCATGACTGCACATAAAGCGAGGATACAGATGAATATCCCGATCAGACTGCGATATCCAACACTGATTCCGACGCCTCCCATACATGCCGCGGCTAGGAATGCGAGCATGAGGAAAAATGCTTTTACCTTCATTAAGTTCACCTCAGATGGATATTATCAATAGAAACAATTAGGATTATTTCCGATAATATGTTATATTATATAAGTTAATCTTGAAATTATAGGAGTGGAAACGCTTGAATCTTCGTACAGATATTCGCAATATTGCTATTATAGCACACGTTGACCATGGTAAAACAACTTTGGTGGACCAATTATTAAAACAGTCCGGCACATTCAGGGAGAATGAACAAGTTGCAGAAAGAGCAATGGATTCCAATGATATCGAAAGAGAGCGTGGAATCACGATTCTTGCCAAAAATACGGCTGTTGAATATAAAAACACAAAAATCAACATCCTTGATACACCTGGACATGCCGACTTCGGCGGTGAAGTAGAACGGATCATGAAAATGGTCGACGGCGTTGTATTGGTTGTCGATGCATATGAAGGATGTATGCCCCAAACACGTTTTGTATTGAAAAAAGCATTAGAACAAAAAATCACGCCGATCGTGGTCGTGAACAAAATTGACCGTGACGCTGCCAGACCGGAAGAAGTGGTTGACGAAGTCATCGACCTTTTCATTGAGCTTGATGCCTCCGAAGAACAACTTGAATTCCCGGTAGTTTATGCTTCCGGTATCAATGGTACGGCATCATTGAGCCCGGATCCGGCAGATCAGGAAGAAAATATGGCATCTCTCTTCGAATCCATCATAGAGCATATCCCGGCGCCGATCGATAACCGCGAGGAGCCATTACAGTTCCAGACAGCATTGCTTGACTACAACGACTATGTTGGTCGTATCGGAATCGGACGTGTTTTCCGAGGAACAATGAAAGTCGGCCAAGAAGTTGCGTTAATGAAGCTTGACGGCACAGTTAAGAAATTCCGCGTAACGAAAATCTTCGGTTTCTCCGGATTGAAACGAGTGGAAATCGAAGAAGCGTATGCAGGAGATTTGATTGCTGTATCCGGAATGGAAGACATCAACGTAGGTGAAACAGTTTGTCCGGCAGATCATCAAGACGCACTGCCTGTTCTTCGTATTGATGAGCCTACTTTGCAGATGACATTCTTGGTGAACAACAGCCCATTCGCAGGACGAGAAGGAAAATGGGTAACTGCAAGAAAAATTGAAGAGCGTCTCCAATTACAATTGCAGACTGATGTATCGCTTCGTGTCGATCCGACCGACTCACCGGATGAGTGGATCATTTCAGGACGCGGTGAGCTTCACTTATCCATCTTGATCGAGAATATGAGACGTGAAGGTTTCGAACTTCAAGTTTCGAAACCGGAAGTTATCGTTCGAGTGATCGATGGTGTCCGTTGCGAGCCGATTGAACGCGTTCAAATCGACGTTCCTGAAGAACATACAGGTGCAATCATGGAATCACTTGGCGCACGTAAAGGCGAAATGCTGGATATGATCAATAACGGTAACGGCCAAGTTCGTCTAGTATTCAATGTTCCTGCACGTGGATTAATCGGATATTCGACAGAGTTCCTTACATTGACTCGCGGATTCGGTATCCTTAACCATACATTCGACAGCTACCAGCCAATGGCAACAGGCCAAGTCGGCGGCCGTCGTCAAGGTGTCCTTGTCAGCATGGAAACAGGAAAAGCGACACAATATGGTATCATGGGCGTTGAAGACCGTGGAGTGATTTTTGTTGAGCCGGGTACGGAAATCTATGAAGGTATGATTGTCGGTGAACATAACCGTGAGAACGATTTGACTGTCAATATCGTTAAAGCGAAACAAATGACAAACATGCGTTCAGCGAATAAAGACCAAACAACGACAATGAAGAAACCACGTATCATGTCGTTGGAAGAAGCACTTGAATACTTGAATGATGATGAGTATTGCGAAGTGACTCCGGAAAGCATCCGTCTTCGTAAGAAGATCCTTGATAAAGGCGAGCGTGAAAGAGTAGCGAAGAAGAAAAAGCTCTCCGAAACAAAATAAATAATAGTAACTGAACGGTTCCCGAAGGGCGATTGCCCTTTGGGTACTTGTTTATCCGTTTATGTATTTTTCGAAGGGGGAAGTTGTAAATGGAAGGAAGCTTAGGGGAAAAACTGACGTTTTTTGCCGCCTTATTCCAAGTGGATGAAAATGCGGAAGCAGGCATGCGGCTGCTGTATTTTACTGTCTTTATTTTGAGTATAATTGTCTATAAATTGGGATTTGCGAAAAAACTTTCTTTGCTGAAAAATGTGGTCATTTATTTCTGTATGGCATTAGGATGTACCATCTTCACCTTTTTTGCTGTATTTTTACCCATTACAGAAGCTTTGTTTATTACTGCTATTTTTCTTGGTATATACCGCTTCAGGCTTCATCTTCACAGAAAAAGCGAAAAGAGCGCATAATAGCATCACTTGTCCGTAAGTATATTCATATGGAGGGATGTTAAATGAAATCACTTCAAGATGCTTTATACAACTGGTTGTCGATCAAGGTGGTCAGTGATGCCCGCCAGGATGATCAAGCGGCAAAGGAAACAGTGGACATGTTCTGGAACGTATTGCAGGCGGATTTTCAAGTCACTGCCTTGCAGGTGGATGAGGAAGAAGAAGTTTATATGGTACATTACACAACAAAAAATCGTACAGGCAGCCAGCGTTTCCCGCGAGAGCTGATTGATTGCATGCTGCAAAGCATCAACGAGAACCCTGAACGATATAAGAATTATACATAAAGGTACACCAAAAAAGCATCGTGATTACGATGCTTTTTTTGCTGTTTGATCTGAGAAGGCATTTTCAGCATTTCGGTGATGTCCAGCTTCAGCGGCCAGCTTGCTGTGAAAAAGAGGATTGTCCCTTCAAAGGCCAAGAGCGCCTTTTGCGGGTCAATCCCTATTTTCTTCACAAGCTGAACGGCCGCTTCAGCATTTCGGTGATCCAGCTTCAGCGGCCAGCTTGCTGTGAAAAAGAGGATTGTCCCTTCAAAGG
>JAZNGP010000018.1:0-11083 GCA_045576475.1 Bacillus sp. (in: firmicutes)
AAAAAGTATTACGGTCTCATCGTCGCATTGGTATTCATGCTAGTTCTGACAGCTTGTTCCGGCAATAATGAAGATGCTTCGTCCGACGGCGAAGGAAAAGAGTTCTCAGGAACATTGACGGTCTGGATCCATCCGTATGTCTCATCTGATGCGAAGGATGAACAGACAGCCGTTTTTGAGGATATGGCTTCTCGTTTCAAAGAAGAATATCCGAAAGCGAAAGTGAAATTCGAAGAGATTCCTTGGGCGAACAGAGAAACGAAAATACTGACTGCATTGGCGGCCAATCAAGGACCGGATGTTTTCTATCTGATCCCGGATATGATGGCGCAATTCGCCGATAAAGGAGTATTGACATCTTTCACTGAAACTCTCGGTGATGATTTGGATGTAAGTGTTTTTCCTGAAAGCTCCTTAGAAGCGGTTACATACAAAGACGAGATTTACGGCCTTCCGCTCCTGCATGAAGTGCAAGCGATGGTTTATAACAAGAAAATCCTTGAAGAAGTGACAGGCAGCGCAACGCCGCCGGCAACATGGGAAGAGTTTGACGCTGCTGCCGCCAAAGCGGTGGAGAAAGGCTATTATGCCCGTAACTTTGAAGGCGCCAACACGTTGAACGCCACTTTGTACCCGATCATCTGGCAAGCAGGCGGTGATATCATCGATCAGGATGGCAAAATCGTCATCAACGATGATAAAGGGGTGAAAGCGTTCGAGAAAATCAATAAATGGTATAAAGACGGCTGGATTCCGAAAGATTCCACGACTGCCTTGGATCATTTTACAGGATTCCTTGAGGGTGATTTCCTGGCAACGACTGCTTCAGGCGCCACTCTTGCAAGATTGAAATCCGACGGAAACACGAATTATGTGCTTGGTCCTCCTTTAAAAGGTGAAGAGCAGCTGACATTCGGAACAACAGGAATGTTCGTTGTCCCATCCACCAGCAAAAACAAAGAAGCGGCGGTCAAGTTCGTTGAAACGATGACCGACACGGAAAGCTCAAAAGCGTTCAATTCGTTGACGAAGTATATCCCGGCAAACAAAAATGCTGCGGATATCTATGAAGGAGACGAAGAAATGAACCAAATGGTCGACTGGCTGCAATATAACAAACCGGGCGTGCTTCATCCGGTGGCACGGGATATCATGCCTAAAATCCAAGCGGAACTGCAGGCGATGATGGAAGGCAGCAAAACACCGAAAGAAGCTGCGGATGCTTCCGCGGAAGCCATTCAAGCTGAAATCGACAAGCAATAAGTAAGTAAAGGCATTCATACAGATGAAATCAGCTTCCATTAATGGAGATCGGAACAGCATACGCTGAACCTGTCCATCGGTGGAAGCCATTTTTTTAAGGGGTGTTATTTATGGAAACAAATGTGAATGCCCAGAAGGTGAAGGTGCATGAAACACGTCCGGAGAGGTGGAAGCGGCATTGGGGGAAATACGGATTGGTATATGTTTTCTTGGTACCCATCCTGATTCATTTCGCCATCTTTCAATTGTTTCCGATCCTGTTCAGTTTTGTATTGACGTTCACAAATTGGCCGGTCATCGGAACACCGGAATTCGTGGGCCTGAAGAACTGGCTTGCCCTGCTGAAAGATGAGCGGGCGTGGAAGGCGTTATGGAATACAGTCGTCTTCTCCTGTTATTACATCATCCCGACAATGGCTTTAGGTTTATGTCTTGCATTGATGATCAATACGGGAAAAAGAGGGACATCTTTCTTCAAAGGCCTGTTTTTCCTTCCGGTCGTCACGTCTTTCGTCGTCATTTCCGGTATTTGGGCATGGTTATTCAAAGGGACGGAATCCGGGATGGTCAATATGCTTTTGATGTTCTTCGGGGTTGAGCCCCAGCTCTTTTTCTCCAGTTCGACTCAAGCGATGATTGTCCTTGCCGGACTTTCCATATTCAAAGTATGCGGAAGCACCATGATTTATTATTATGCGGGTCTGCAATCGGTTCCGGAAGAATTATATGAAGCGGCAAGGATCGACGGGGCTTCATCCTGGAAGGTCTTTTGGAAAATCACTTTTCCATTGCTGCTGCCGATCCATTTCTATGTGGCGATCATCACGACAATCGGTTCTTTCCAAGTATTTGATTCGGCTTTCCTGTTGACGGCAGGCGGACCGAATTATGCGACGACGACCATTGTGTATTACTTGTATCAAGAAGGATTTGTGTCTTTAAGGCTCGGTTATGCAAGTGTGCTGGCGTATGTGCTGTTCATCATCATATTCATCATTTCCGTCATTCAGAAGAAATTTCTCGGTAAGGAAACAAGCTTCAAATAAGGAGGGCTCGTCATGGTCAAAAAACTTAGGGGAAATGCCGTTTATATACCGCTCATTCTGCTCGGGCTCCTCTTCTTGATGCCGTTCCTCATCATGCTCTTCGGGGCGATGGTGAAGATGGTTTATCCGATGGGACACCCCTTCAAATGGATTTTTACAGAAAAGCTGACATTCGATAATCTTATATTCATTTTCACGAATGCGAATTTCGGAAGGTGGATCTTCAATTCATTGGTCATCACCATCATCCCTGTTTTCTCGAATATGTTCTTCGCAGCCATTCTCGGCTACATTTTCGCCAAGAAGCCATTTCCTTTCAGGGAATTCATTTTTTGGCTGATGATGGGTGTGGTCATGATCCCGAGTCAGCTGCTGATCATCCCGCGCTATGTCATGTTCAGTGAGTTCGGCTGGATCAATACGTATTTGCCGCTGATTGTTCCGGAGATTTGGGGCATCATGGGTGTTTTCTTCGTGAGGCAGTACATGATGACATTGCCGAAGGATCTGGAGGAAGCGGCCTATATGGATGGTGCGAATGATTTCACCGTATTCTTCAAGGTATATTTGCCGCTGTCGGGTCCGGTCATCGCAACCGTGGGGACATTCAGTTTCATCTCGAACTGGAATGACCTGCTGACGCCGTTGATCTTCACGACAAGCAATGAAATGTATCCTGTGACGGTGGGTCTCGCATCTCTGCTGACGAAGGAAGGGAACTTCGGTGTGGAAATGGCCGGATCGGTCATCTCTTTCATACCGACATTTTTGATCTTCCTGTTCTTCCAGCGTTATTTTGTGAAGGGCATCGCACTATCAGGAATGAAATAATCACATCAAAAGAGAAGGAGATAAGGATGCAATGGCAGGTAAGAAAAGTCGCGAAATATTTAAAGAACAATTGAATCATATGGTGTCCACGATCAGGACAAAGATCATGACGGGGGAAATGGCAATCGGGGATTACCTGCCTTCAGAATTATTTTTGGCGGATCAATATGGACTGAGCAAGAATTCAGTCCGAAGAGGTCTTGCCGAGCTGGTCGAGGAGGGGTTGATTCTGAAACAGCCGCGCGTCGGCAACCAAGTGGTATCCGACCAGCCTTTTGAAAAAAAGGTGCTCCGGATCGGTTATTATCCTTCATTGATCAATGAAGTCCATTTCACCGATCTCGTCGGCAAATTCGAAGAAAAGCATCCGAATGTGAAGGTAAGGCTGGTCGCGCTTCCGTACGACAATTACAGGGAAGTCGTAAGGGACCTTTTCCTGAATGACATGCTCGATGCCGTCAGCATCAATTATAAGGACTTCCAGGAGCTCAGCGGGGATGAGGAGCTGCTGGAAGAGATGGATTACAAAGAAGAAATCTATCCTTTCCTGCAGACGCCGTTCCAAGTGGATAAAAGGCAGTATGTGATGCCTTTTGTTTTCTCTCCGATTGTCCTTTGTTATAACAAGGAGCATTTCGACCAAAAGAATATGGCGTACCCCGACAGCGGCTGGACGTGGAATGATGCCCTCGCGGCAGCGGATGTACTGATGAAGGATAAGGAAGATGAAAAGGTTTGCGGGCTCTATTTCCATCCTTTATCGATGAATAGATGGCCGCTGTTCATGCTTCAGAACGGTGTTACATTCCAAAGGGGTTCTGATGGGGAAATCATTTTTCCGAAAGCTGCCATGCTTGAAAGCATCAATATGATCTCCCATACTTTCCAGCGTCAAGGATTGCTGCAGACTTTCCTCTCCGACAGCAATAAAGATGCGGAGCAGCTGTTTGTCGAAGGGAAAACGAGCATGATTGCCGCCTCTTACTTCATATTGAACGAAATCAGCCGTCATGACATCAAATATGATATTGCGCCCCTTCCATATATGCAAGATCCGAAAACCTTCTTGCTGATCATCGGAATGGCTGTCAATAAGCATGCTTCCGGTAAGCAGACGGCAAAGCTGTTCGCCGAATTTATGGCGGGTGATGAAGCGCAGGAAGCAGTCCGGATCCACACACTCAGTCTGCCTGTCCTGAAAAGGGCGACGGTGAAGACCGGCCGGGAAAAGGTATATAAGCCGTCCAGATACCAATTGTTCAGGGAAATCATCCCGTCTTACAGTCTCTTCACGGATTTGGGGCTGGATTCACAGGAATTGACGGAAATCCGTAATGAGATGCGCTTCTATCTCTCGGAGCTGATAGATGAAAGACAGTTCCTTGAGAATGTGGAGAAAAAGCTTTCCCGCAAGGTAGCAAAAATGAAAACATGAGGTGATCGGAATGAAAGTAGTTGTTGCCAGAGGTGCGGCTGTTGAAGTGGCGGAAGAAGAGAAGCCCAGCATCGCGCCATCTTATCTGTTGATCAGAACATTGTATTCCGCTATCAGTCCCGGTACGGAATTGGCGATAATCGGTTCAAGCAGGGATATGCCAGTCCATCTCGGCTACAGTGCTGTCGGAACAGTCGTGGAATGCGGGGAATCAGCGGTTGGTTTCGCACCGGGGGATATCGTCGCTTGTTACGGGGCTCCTTATGTGAAGCATTCGGAGTATTTGCTCGTGCCGAAAACGCTTTGCGGATTGGTGCCGTCATCCGTATCACCGGAGGCGGCTTCGCTTGCGGGGATCGGTGCGATCAGCATCCATGCGCTGCGTGTCGCGAAGCTTCAATTCGGCGAGAAAGTGGTTGTGGCCGGTCTTGGCATCATCGGCCAGCTGATCGCCCAAATAGCCGATGCCGCTTCCTATGATGTATATGCGTACGATATATCCGCTGAAAGAGCCGATTTATTGAAAAGCAATCCAAGGATCAAAAGCTTCTCGGAAAACGACCTGCTGCAGGATGCTTTGGGTGAAGGCGCGGACAGCGTGCTTCTGTGTGCGGGAGGAAAACAGTCCGATCTGCCGGACAAAAGTCTCACTTGGCTCAGGGACCGGGGGAAAGTCGTGATCGTCGGGGATATCGAACCTCATTTCCCGCGCAGCAAGATGTTCGCTAAAGAAGCGGAAATCCTTATCGCGCGTGCGGGAGGTCCGGGGAGATATGATCCGCTGTATGAAAAAGAAGCAATCGACTATCCGTATGGATTCATCCGCTGGACGGAAGGCCGTAATGTATGTGAGTATCTGCGCCTTGTCGGGGAAGGGCGGATCGATGTCTCGGCATATACGGAACATACAGCCGCTCTCACAGAAGCAGCTGCTGCATACGAAACTTTAAAAGACAAAAATTCCAATGTACTGACGAAAATTATCGCTTATTGATTTTTCAGAAGGAGGAGATGGATTTGAATATCGGAGTAATCGGCACCGGTTCCATTTCGGAGTTCCATATCAAGCCGTATATGAAACATCCGGATGTGACGCTTCATGCATTATGTGACCAAAACGAAGCCCGCCTGCAGGAAAAAGGGATAAAGTACGGTGTGGAAAAACTGTATAAAACGCATAAAGAGATGCTGGACGACCCGGCGATCGATGCGGTCAGTATCTGCACTTGGAATGATTCGCATGCGTCCATCTTAATAGATGCGCTGCGGGCCGGCAAACATGTCTTGGTCGAAAAGCCATTGGTTGTCACAAAAGAACAGCAAGCGGAGCTGGAGCAGCTTCTTGCACATACAGATTTGACGGCGCAGATCGGTTTTGTCCGCAGATTCGGGACGAATGTCGCTGTGTTGAAGAAATTCATCGACGGAGGAGATCTCGGCTCGATTTATTATGCGAAAGCATCCGTTTTAAGGAGACTCGGGAACCCGGGAGGCTGGTTCTCGGACAAACGCCGTTCCTTCGGAGGTCCGCTGATCGACCTTGGCGTGCATATGCTCGATCTCTGCTGGTACTTGATGGGCAGACCGAAGCCGGTATCGGTCACAGGAAATACATACAAGAAGCTCGGGAACAGAAGCCATATCGAACATCTTGATTTTTACAAAGCGGCGGATTATGATGCTTCCTTGAATGATGTGGAAGATTTGGCCAATTGCTTGATCACGTTCGAGAACGGGGCTTCCATGATGCTGGACGTCAGTTTCACGCTTCATGCGAAGGAAGACGATATCTCATGCAAGATATATGGAGATAAGGGCGGCGCCGAAATCGAGCCGGAATTGATGATCGTCACAGAGAAGCACCAAACGATCCTCAATATACAGCCCCAAATCGACCATACGGCTTTTCACTTCGAATCGGCATTCGACCAGGAAGTCAACCACTTCATCGATTGTATCCTGCATGGGAAGCAGACCCTTTCACCTGTGGCGGATGGTTTGCTGATTTCGAATATATTGAAGGCAGTCTATGCTTCCGCGGAATCCGGCAAAGAAATCAGATTGGACGGTTAAAGGAGGGTGAAAGGATGAAAGGGATATTATTGCCGCAATGTCATCTATGGGATGCAAGCGGGCTGCCGGATTGGCGGGAAGATCCAGAGGCAGCGGAAGTGATTTTGAAAGAAAAAGAGTATGGGAGATTCCTGGAAGCTGCTCCTGAGGCAGCGGAAATCATTTTGCCTTCAGGCCATCCGGATACTCCAAAACACTCATACTATCATCCGCTGAAAGCCATTTTGGGTGCCGATACTTTTTTACATGCTGTAAAAGAGAGCGGATCCGTTTTGAAAGGAGTCTTCCGTCTGCATCACGTCGCTTCTTTTCCGCTAATGGAGAGGGCGGTGTCGGATCTTCTTTGTATAGAGCAGGTATTCGGAGAAGCGGTGCGCATGCAGGTGAAGAAGGCGCAGCATGATTCAGGTCTGATGCATATGATCATCACAACAGCCTTCGGGAATACAGTCATCGCCCAGTTTGAATACACGGTGATGGAAGATGCGGAGGAGCAATTGGAAATGGAATGGTCCGGTGAATCCGGTATCTTATCCTTTGATGCTAGTAAGCAGCAAGCTTTCAGGGAAAGCGGATCCCGGCAGATCTGTTATGATGCGGCTCTCGCCATCCGGAACAGCCAGCCTGTCACGGAAACAGCAGTGTCTGCCTGGAATCGGTTAAAGGGGGAATTGTCATGATCAAGGTCGGAATGATGAGTTATGCGCATATGCATGCATACAGTTATTCGAACAGTTTGGAGAAGCTGCCGGATGCGGCTCTCGTCAGCATTTACGACGATAACGAAAGCAGGGGGACAGAGGCTGCGGTCACCTATAACGCTTCTTATTATAAGGATATCGACACTTTCCTCCAATCAGATCTGGATGCGGTGATCATCTGCAGCGAAAACGCCAGGCATAAAGAGCTGGTCGAGAAAGCCGCTGAAGCAAAGCTTCCGATATTATGTGAAAAGCCTTTATCTGTTTCTGTTGAAGATGCTGAATCAATGATTGAGGTTTGCAAGAAGCATGGGGTGATCCTGCAGACTGCATTTCCGGTCCGGTTCGCGGACAGCATCCAAAAGATGAAGCGGCAGCTGGATGAGGGTGCCTTCGGGGACATCATCGCCATCCGCTCCACGAACAGAGGACAGAACCCTGGAGGCTGGTTCACCGATCCTGTCCTGTCCGGCGGGGGAGCCGTACTGGATCACACAGTCCATATGGTCGATATCATGCGCTGGTTCCTCGGTTCGGAGATCAAAGAAGTCTACTCACTGGTCGGACAGCAATTTTTCAGTGAAGAGAAGACGGATGACGCCGGCTTATTGATGCTGGAGTTCGAGAACGGCGTGATAGCTTCCCATGATACGAGCTGGTCAAGATTCAGTGATTACCCTGCATGGGGTGATGCGGCAATCGAAATCATCGGGACGAAAAAGCGAGCGACAGCTGACGCATTCGGCCATAGAGTCGATCATTTCCGTAAAGAAGGGAAGCCTGTTTTGACGTATCGTTACGGAGGAAACGATATCGACTTCCTGCTGATCCGTGATTTCATCCAAACGGTGAAGGAAGGAAAAGAGCCGTTCATCACAGGGTATGATGGCTTGAAAGCGATGGAAGCGGCCTTGAAGGCATATGAATCGGCGGCCAAATTGGCTCCGGTATCATTTGACGAAGCAAAACAGGGATAAGGAGGCGGAAGCGTTGGCATATATCGGAGTCGATATCGGCGGTACGGCAATGAAAGCCGCCATTGTTTCTAAAGGTATAATCAGTCATAAGATGTCGGCGCCGACGAAGCAAGGACAGATCATGGAACAGCTGATCCAAATGATCGAAGCTCTGTATTCTGATGAAATTTCCGGAATCGGCATCGCAACAGCAGGGATTGTCGATGTGAGGACGGGAGTCGTTATCGGAGCAACCGATAATCTGCAAAACTGGAAAGGAACTAACGTCAAGAAAGAACTGGAAGGCAGATTCTTACTGCCTGTGGCGGTCGATAATGATGCCAACGCTGCGGCAAGAGCGGAAAGCCTTTACGGAGCGGCCAAAGGCTTTCGGAATGTCGTCTGCATCACACTCGGTACGGGAGTCGGGGCAGGAATCATCGCGGAAGGACAGCTGCTGAGCGGAGGAGCGGGAGAAGTCGGCCATATGGTGCTGCATCCGAATGGAAGAGCATGCAATTGCGGTAAAGCCGGCTGCCTCGAGCAATATGTCTCGGGGAGCGCTATCCGCCGATCGATTGACGCCAGTCCTGTTTTGTCGGCTGCAGACATAAACCCGGAAGCATTATTCGCCATCGCAGCATCCGGACAAGAAGAGGATGCCGCCATTAAAGCCGAAGCGAAAAAAATAGTAAAAGCATTCATCGAAGATCTGTATCTCGGATTATGCAATATCCACGCTGTCTTGGATCCCGCGCTGTTCTTGCTTGGAGGCGGACTGATCCATTCAAGCGGATACTGGATGGAAGCATTCCATGAATATATGGAAGAACAAGGATTTGTCCTGCCTGTGAAGCCGGCTCATTTCTTGAATGATGCCGGTATTATCGGAGCGGCGGCAGCAATCGACCATTATATGAAACAGGAGCGATCATCATGAATACGATCATCTATAATGCGGACAACGGCATCTTTTCTTCTTATTTCAAGGATGCAGAAGTGTATACAGATATGGCGGCATTCGCCGCTGTCGATTTCGAAGAATACGGAATGATCGCCATGCATGGACGTACCGATTCGGGCTTGAAGAGTATTCCCTACGATCTGGTGGAAAAACTTTGGCGGTTTGTGGAATCCGGAGGGCTGCTGTACGGGGAACTGATATCTTGTGAAGACTTTCCGACATCCAGGCTTTTCGGTTTCCGGCAGGAGTTTCCGCTCACGTACCGGAGAATGGAAAAATGGAAGATGACGCAATCCGATACAGACAATCTTATGGAGCTGAACGGGCCGTTTCAGACCGGGTTCGCGATCAGTGACGAAGTGCTGCTTGAGACCGGCATCTTCAAGGAAACGCATCGTACGGAAGCGGAAGGGGATTATCCTGCTTTCACTGTGAAGCGGCACGGCAAAGGCACTGTTCTGTACAGTGCATTTTCTTTATTCACCAATGAAAACAGCTGGTCTCTCCGTCCGCGTCATCTTTGGGAAGATTTCATCTCAAGGCTGAACCGCGATTACGGCTTTCAGGCGGAGAGACGCAAGGCGGATATTGTCCTGAAGACACAAAGTATAGAAGATGCGGTTGACAGAAGCATCAAGTGGTTCGGACATTCAGGCATCATGGCCGATCCGTCCGGTAAGTTGGGTGTCTATGAAAATATCCACTCGTTCAAGCGGGAAGTGAGTGAAGACATCCGGCCCGATTGCAATGCCCAGTCTGCTTTGCTGTTTTGGCTGTACGGAAACGCCCGCGGATCGATGGAAGCAAAACAAACCGCCGGAAATATCCTTGGCTTTCTGATGGAATCCGGCATGCAGGAAGCAGGAAATTCGGAGGCGGACGGGTTTTGGAAATGGTTCCGTTTCCCCGGGCAAGTCGATCAGATTTTTACTGATGATAATGGCTGGACAGCGTATGTGCTCCTCTATATGTACCGTCAAACGGGGAATGAGGAATATCGCAGAAGGGGTTTAATGACGACGGAAGCGCTGCTTGAGACGCAAAATGTCAACGGTTTGCGCCCGGAAGTGTTGAGCGGAAGCATGCTTAAGGAAAAAGGGCGTGCGTTTGCCGCGGCATCCGGTAAAGAAAACAGAAATCCGCATTTCCAAAGCATCGTCCATGCCGCATACATACAAGCGTATCTCATCACGAAAGAAGAGCGTTATCTGCAAACAGCGTTGAAAGGGACTTTATATTTATTGGAGCTTGATGAAAAAGGGAAACTAGAATGGATGTACAGCAAAACAGCCGCCTGCAGCCGCTTCATGCTCGGGCTGTCCCATGTATATGCGGCAGTGAAACATCCTGAAGTGAAAGCAGGTTTGGAGCGGGTCTTTTCTTACTTGAAAGGCTGCGTAAATACATACGGAGGCGTGGAAGAAAAGGATAACCCATTGCCGGGACGCTACGGAAAAGAAGACACGGGTGTATTTGTGGGTGACGGGGAAGGAATCACTGATCAGCTGTACACGAATAACTTCTTGCTGATGAATATGTGGGAAGCATGGAAAGCAACGGGAGAACAAACCTATCTGGACTTCTATAAAAAGCTTGCCGATTATCTTGCCGGTATTCAAATCCATTCGGAAGACAAGAGGGTGGATGGCGGCTGGATGAGGGCTTTCCATGCCGAAAAGAAGGAATATTTCGGCAATAACGGCGATACAGGCTGGGGGCCATATTGCATCGAAAGCGGGTGGACGAACGGAATTTTGACGGCCGGACTGCTGCTTGGCGAATTGGATTGTTCATTACTGGATGAAGGAGTGAAG
>JAZNGP010000019.1:0-16363 GCA_045576475.1 Bacillus sp. (in: firmicutes)
GCCTTAATCCTTCTTCTTGGATCAAAGGCCCGATAGTTAATAATATTCCTATGTCCTATTCCAAATCCTATTAACTTCTTTTAAATTTGCATTATCGAAAGTTAATTTATAAACATCTGGCATATCCAGACCTTTCCAAAAACTAAAATCATATTTTCTATCAAAGTAATTCATTATAAGAACCATCATATTCCCGTGTGTTCCCACTGCGATGTTTTTACCTTCATACGTTTTTAATACCTTTAATAATGCCTTAATCCCACGCTTCTGAGCGATAACATTTGATTCTCCATCTTCCCAAGAAAATGTGGGTTCCGCCCATACTTTTGTTATAGCTATATTAAAGTCTTCAATAGGCTTTAAAGATATGATTCGTTCCTTAAAATCCTTTTCAATTATAATTTCTTTCCCTATGTCTTTTGCGATTCTCTCGACTGTTTGAATAGCCCTTTTGTAGGGGCTAGAAATGACAACCTGTATATTTTCGTATTCAATTATGTCACTAATTCTCTCTGCATCAGTATAACCTTTAGCAGACAAAGGTCTTCCTAATTCATCAGGCGTATATGTTGAATGTGCGTGTCTTACTAGGTACACATTAGTTACCAAAAAAGCCATCTCCCATATTTTTTCTTTATGTATTCAACATTAATAAATATTTTCCTTCTTCCGCTAAGAGCCTTCATAAATCAAAAAATAATAAAAGGCTTAAGTTTATCGTAAGATTAACTTAAGCCTTTTGTTTAAATTACATATAAAATTGTCTAAAGCATTTAACCCATATGTTTACCAATCAGGCAATTTTATGAGTTAAGTCACAGAAATTAAAAAACCACCAAACATATATATTTGGTGGAGACGGTGGGAGTCGAACCCACGTCCAGAAATATTGGCACTTAAGCTTCTACGAGTGTAGTCGATTTATTAGTGTTTCGCAGATGCTTCGGCCAATCGACAGGCTTCCGCATTGCTAGTCTGGTTGTTCTCTTCCTTCTCCCTCAGACGGTGAGATCCGGCGTAGTCCACTAAGAGTGAGTCCCTTACCCTACCACATGGACGATGGAGGGAGGAACCGCTATAGACTGTTCTTAGGCAGCTAAAGCGAAGTTGTTTTGTTGTTTGCCAGTTATAGGCTTTGACGTTTTAACGAGGCCGATCCCCTCGACTCGCAACTTAAGCTCAAACTACCCCTGTCGAATCCGTAACGTCCCCATGATAAGAAAAGGAACGAACGAAAGTGAATAGCGAGCCCTAAGCAGCTCTTATTCAATTGTCATTCAGTACAAACATTATATCATATACAGCGTGAATTGCAATTGACAGTACTTGGTGAAGCTGAGAAGGGCAAGCATTTGTGGGAAAGGCTCCCTCACTTCACGTCTACATTTTTTGGCGGTCGCGGAATGCGCGCTCGATGTCCCGCTTCGCTTCTTTCTTCTTCAAGTCTTCGCGTTTGTCGTATTGTTTCTTCCCTCGTCCGAGACCGATCAATACTTTTGCGAATCCGTTCTTCAGGTATACCTTCAACGGGACAAGTGTGTACCCTTGCTCTTTTGTCTCGCCGATCAGCTTATTGATTTCCTTGCGGTGAAGGAGCAGCTTGCGCGGACGCAGAGGATCGTGGTTGTAACGGTTCCCTTGCTCGTATGGGCTGATGTGCATATTGTAAAGGTACATCTCCCCGTTCTGGATACGGGCATGGGCATCCTTCAAGTTCAGGCGACTGTTGCGGATCGACTTGATTTCTGTCCCCTGCAGCACGATGCCGGCTTCATATGTCTCTTCTATAAAATAATCATGGTACGCTTTTTTGTTTTGGGCGAGTTGCTTGCCCATTCCTTTTGCCATTTGCGACTCCTCCTGACTCCCAAACTTCTGTCTGTATCCTTTATGATAACGGAAAGAGAGCCCGAGATAAAGGCTCTCTTCAGCTTAACGCTTTTTCTTTTTGCGTTTTGCTTTCGGTGCATTTTCGAAAAATTTCTTTGTCTTTTTCGGTTTCTTGCCGGTTTTCGGTTTATCGTCTGTTCCGCGCTTCTTGCCGCCTCGTTTATCGCTTCCGCTTGGCGCTTTTCCTTGAGTGCCGCCGCGTTTTCTGTCACGGCTGCCGGCTTTGAACACACGCTTCTCGGAAGTGTCACGGCTTCTGTTGTTTTTCATGCCGGCGATTTCGAAGTCGATCGCACGCTCGTCCTTATCGACATTAATGACTTTAACTGTGATTTCGTCACCGATACGGAACACCTTCGCGGTCCGCTCGCCGATCATGGCAAGATGGCGCTCATCAAAACGGTAATAGTCATCGTTCATCGCACTTACGTGGACAAGTCCTTCAATCGTATTCGGCAGCTCGACGAACATACCGAAGTTCGTGACAGAACTGATGATACCGTCGTACTCTTCCCCGACCTTGTCGAGCATATATTCCGTTTTCTTCAGATCATCTGTCGCGCGTTCCGCATCGACTGCACGGCGTTCGCGTTTCGATGTATGATCGGCAATTTCCGGAAGAAGCTCATTCCATTTCTCTTTCGTCGCTGTATCCAGTTTCTTTTCGATCAAATACGTGCGGATCAAGCGATGTACGATCAAATCGGGATAACGGCGGATCGGTGATGTGAAATGCGTATAGAACTCCGTTGAAAGACCGAAGTGGCCCAGACTTGCAGGGTCATATTTTGCTTGCTGCATCGAGCGGAGCATGACCGTGCTGATCACCATTTCTTCCGGTTTCCCTTCGACCGCTTCGATGATTTCCTGAAGGGCACGAGGATGAATGCTGTTCGCTTTCCCTTTCACGACATATCCGAAGTTCGTGATGAACTCGAAGAAGCGCTGCAGCTTTTCTTCTTTCGGATCTTCGTGGATTCGGTATATGAACGGGACTTCCATCCAGTGGAAATGCTCAGCCACTGTTTCGTTGGCCACCAGCATGAACTCCTCGATGAGTTTTTCCGCAACGGAACGCTCGCGGAGCACCACATCGACAGGTTCCCCGTCTTCATTGACAATCACTTTCGACTCCTTGAAATCGAAGTCGATTGCGCCTCTGCGCATCCTTTTCTCACGCAGGATCGCCGCAAGCTTTTCCATTCTTTCGAACATCGGAACAAGCGGTTCATATTTTCCTCGCAGTTCTTCATCTTGATCGACCAGGATCTTGTTCACATCGGAATAAGTCATCCGTTCCGTCGTTTTGATCACACTTTGGAAAATCTCATGCTTGACGACCGTCCCTGCCGCATCGATTTCCATATTGCATGATAATGTCAGGCGGTCGACACGAGGGTTCAACGAACAGATCCCGTTGGACAATCGATGAGGGATCATCGGGATTACACGGTCCACCAAATAGACACTCGTTCCCCGGTCATATGCCTCGCGGTCGATCGGGCTGCCTTCCGTCACATAGGAGCTGACGTCAGCAATGTGGACGCCGAGCTTATAGTTCCCGTTTTCGAGCTCGGTCACGGTCACAGCGTCATCCAAATCCTTCGCATCGGCTCCATCGATTGTGACGATTACTTCATCACGTAAATCAACACGGTCCTTCAAATCTTCCGGCGAAATGGTCTCAGGTGTCTTTTCAGCCTGTTTCAGCACATCTTCCGGAAATTCCAAAGGCAGTCCGTTGCTGTGGATGATGGATAGAATATCGACACCCGGATCGTTCTTGTGGCCAAGGATCTCAATGACTTCCCCTTCGGCGCTTGCGCGGCCTTCCGGGTAAGCAGTCAGCTTCACGACGACTTTATGTCCTTCAACCGCTCCTTTACTTGCAGCTTTCGGAATGAAGATGTCATTGGCGATTTTCTTATCATCCGGAATGACGAATCCGAAATGCTTGCTTTCCACATATGTTCCGACAACTTCCTTCAGTCCGCGCTCGAGGATTTTCTCGACGGACCCTTCTCTTCTTGAACCGGAACTCTGGGATGATACACGGACAAGTACGATATCGCCATGCATACTGTTCTTTGTTTCATTCGGCGGGATGAAGATATCATCCATTCCCGGTTCTTCAGGCGTGACAAAGGCAAATCCCTTCGCATGCGCCGACAGTTTCCCGCGGATCAGGCTCATCTTCTCAGGCATCCCGTACCTATTGCTCCTTGTGCGCACCACAAGGCCTTGCTCTTCAAGCTTCACAAGTGCTTTCACAAAGCTCTTGAAATCAGAGGATTCCTCAATCCCCAGTACTTCTTCAAGCTCCTGCACTGTCATCGGCTTATAAGATTCTTCTTTCATAAAACGCAGCAATTTATCGAAATAATGCCGAATTTCTTCTTCCATCTATTAAAAACCTCCCTAACCAAGGGTAAAAGCTACTCTTTCCAGTTCAATTGCTCCAAGAAACGGTGCACATCCTTATGCAGTTGTTCCTTTTCTTTATCGAGCGTAATCACATGTCCAGATTCCTCATACCATTTCAATTCTTTTTGTTTATGCGATAATTCTTTATACATTATATTAGCACTGTCCGGGTCGATTACTTCGTCCAGCCTTCCTTGTGCAATAAAGCATGGTGCAGGAATTAAATGAACGGATTGTCGCACATCGGTGATGAATGTCTCAACCGAATCGATGGTTGGCATCGGATCGATACGGGCAACTTCCTCCTTGATTTGACCATCCGTCTTTCCTTCCCTTTTCTTGAAGTTCTTTGCATAAGCAAGGACGCCTGCCCGTTTGTCTTCTTTATTATCAAAAGTCATCGGCGAACACATCGTAACAATTCCCTTTACAGGTACAGTGTAACCCAATTTCAAGGAAAATACGCCTCCGAGGGACAGCCCGGCTACAGCAATTTCATTATACCCTTTTCTTTTCAGGAAATCATAGCCCATCAGGACATCCTTCCACCACTGAGACGGTCCGTACTTGACTAATTCTTCAGGAGGCGCCGCATGCCCCTTGTATTGCGGAGCGTAGCATGTGTATCCCTGCTTCTCGAGATATCTGCCGAGCATCCGTACATCCGCCGAATTCCCCGTGAATCCATGCAATAGCAGAACCGCTCTTTTTCCTTGTTCGAATAAGAAGGGTTCCGGTAATTTGATCTTCATCCCAATATCCCCTTTGATTTCATGATGATTATAATGTCCTTACTTCCATTTAAGCACGACTTTCATCATCATGCCAATCAATACGCAACAGCATAAAAAAAAGCCCTCCGTTCCATTACGAAGAAGCTGTTTATCCTATTACATCTGCCTTCATGCGGTCCCGCTGAGTATGCTTTCCACTCTGACCACCAATTCCATCGGACTGAATGGCTTAGGGAGAAAATCATCCGCTCCGCTCTTTAAACCCCAATTCACAGCCTCTTCCGCCGATCGGGCACTGACGAACATGATGGGTATATCGCTTCCCAATTCATCCCGAATCCATCTGTAAATGCTCGTCCCGTATTCACCCGGCAGCACAATATCAAGAATGACAACATTCGGACTGTCGTTCATGATTGATGCTCGCGCAGATACGGCATCAGCGGCCTCCAATACTTCACAGCCTTCTTTCTGCAGGAACAGCTTGATCATTCGGCGGATATTCCACTCATCCTCCACAACCAAGACCCGCTTTCCGCATAAAAGTCCTCCCATTTCGCTTCACCCCAATGTTCCCTTATTCATCCCCATTATGTCATATATTTGATGAAGAAAACGGGGAAAGTAAGGCGATTTCGGGAACAGAAGGCATCAGACATTTACAAAGTAAAAAAACCAGCATCCGCTGGTTTCGAAGTTTCCGTTTCACAAAGCGAGATACGCCAATGCAATTGTTAAGCCAAAGAATAATACGGACAGCACAATTGTGATTCGATGAAGAATCAAATCCACCCCGCGTGCTTTTTGCTTACCGAATAATTGCTCGGCACCACCAGAAATCGCTCCGGAAAGCCCTGCGCTTTTGCCTGATTGCAATAAAACGACAATGATAAGAGCGATACTTACAATTACCAGTAGAACTGTTAGAGCTGTATTCACGCAGTCCACCTCCAATTTCTCGACAACATTAGTTTAAATTTATCATAACTTTTTGTATTTCACAATCTATTTCGGTTCGTGCAGCATAATTATTAGTAAAATATGACAGGGGTGAGCCATCCATTTTTAAGAATTCCTCAAATTAAAAACAGATTGTCTTCATGCGGTTGGGGTATAATGGGAGTAAGAGAGGAAGTGGTACAGCCATGTTTAATACGATTGTCCATAAAGCCGATCTTCTGAATATCGGATTTTCCATCATTGCAGTCATAGCATTAATCATGAATGAAGGGAATTTCCTCCTTTCAGCCATACTCTTGGCCGCCACGGGAGCATTACTGTTTTCTAAAAGGATACCCAGCCGGGTAAGCATTTTCATCACGTATACCGCCACGACCATGTTCCTGGCCATCCTATTCTTCACATACGGCGGAGAGCATTTCGTGGAAAACGTATCCATACTGGGATCAACTGCCATTATACTTCTTTTATCATTATTGATTGGCGGACTTGCCGCCCTAGGCCGGTTCAGTACCAATAGTGTTTCCGTACTATGGTTTGCATTACATACTTTGATTTTGATCGCTTCTTTCCAGACCATGGGCGATGGTTCCTTCTTGACGGCCTTATGGGGAGCAGGAGCTCAGAAACAAGTGATCAACAGCTTATATCCGATCCTGATTGCGGCTGTCCTTATTGCCGTGTTCTTGGACAAATATCGGTTCGAGATTAAGAGGGAACGGAAACTGCGTTGAATAAAAAAAGAATCCGCCCTTGCTGCGGATTCTTCTTTTTATTCATTGCTTTGGCATTCTTTCTCAGATTTCTTTTTCACACAACAGCAGATGATAGCAGGAATCGTCAATAAACCAATAATTACAGCAGCATTTCTGCATTTTTTATATTTTTCGGTTTTCTCACAAAGCGCACATTGACATTGATTTAAACCCAAACCCATTATGCCTCACTCCTGACCAAAGAAAAATGTAAGCCTTTTCATTTACTATTTTAACATAATAAGTGATTGATAGACTGCTGATTTTTCGAAAAACAGGGACTTATCCTTCGATTTAATCTTTCACCCGCCTTATACTAATTCTGAAGTCTGAAGTTATGAGGAGGTCCATCATTGAAGAGATGCGGAGAGTGTATTGACGGTAACATCATTGATGAAAAACATGTGGATTATGAGAAGCTGGATGCAGAATTGACCCGATTGATCGACAGCGGCCAATTTTCATATGAAATGGCATTCCGACGTGCCATCCGATTATATCCTGCTGTAATGACCTGTCCAAACTGTAAAGGGACAACACTGGTCGAGGAATAAAGACACCCTCCCTCGGATGAGGGAGGGCTATTCTCACTTCCAGTTCTCCAATATCGTGAACAGCTCTTCCAGATGCCCGATCTCGTAAGTTGGCTCCACTTCATTCCTTTGTTTCCCTTCCCTGTTGATCCACACATTCCGGATGCCGGCCCGGTTCGAACCCAGAATATCCGTCATCAAATTGTCCCCGACCATCAAAGCCTCTGAACATCCGACACCAGCCGCATCCAAAGCATGCTCGAAAATGCCCGCATCCGGTTTGCCTTTTCCGAACGCACCCGAAATGATGATGTGATCGAAATACGGGGCGATTTCAGGAGTGATGGTAAGCTTTGTCTGCTGCAGTTCAGGAGAACCATTTGTAAGCAGCAACAGCTTATACTTCCCTTTCAGCTGTTCAAGGACCGTGAATGTTTCTTCATATACGAACGGCAGACGCCGTCTTTCTTCCGGAAAGCGTTCGGCCAAGCTGGCCCCAAGAAGCTTATCCTCAACTCCCAGATTGGATAAAGCAACAGTCCAAGCCTCTTTCCGGTAACCCGGGACAATTTTATTCATTTGAGGAAACTCAAGTGTTCCGTCCCCGAAATCTCCCCAAAGCCCTTCAAACGGATTGATGCCGATGTTCTGCGTGAAAGCATATGTCTCATAGGTCGCATACAGCTCACTTGCCGCCTTGCGCACCTCTGCCTCCAACGCTTCCGGATTCACACCGCATTTCTGTTCCGCGTATGTACATGTCGCCTTGAATGCTTCGCTGACGCTTTTTTTATCCCATAATAAAGTATCATCCAAATCGAAAAAGATTGCCTTCAACAATTGTCCCGCCACCATTTCTGCTATTTTAGTTATATCCATCATACACCCACAAAGACAGAAAATACAGATTTCTACCGCTTGTGAAAGAGAAAATCCCCTCCAGTTTCCGGAGGGGATTTTGCTTTTGTTTCATTATCTTTTTGATTTCACATAGGCAAGGCTTTGGTTATGTTTCTTGATATATGCCTTAGCCAAGCCTGTGCGGGCGTAACCGCCTTCACCTTTATTATAGGCGCTGAGGACCGCATTCTTCAACGCTGTGCCTTTAAGCCCTTTTTTCTTATATTTCGTATACAGCTCCGAAATCATATATGTACCCCAGTTCATATTCACATATGGGTCATTGGGTGCGTTTTTTGTTTTAAGCACTTTGCTCAAACGTGCATGGTTGATTTTATTGATCTGAAAATAGCCATAGTTCTTTCCGCCTCTGGCATTTGCCCGGAATGTACTTTCATGATGGATGAATGCCAGCATATCGACATAATTCAGTTTTCTTTTGATACTCAATTCGTATAAATATAACTGCTGCATTCTTGAAAGAGGGAGTTTCTTATGATAATAATTCCCGTTTTTGGTGACAGCTGCAGCTGTAAGCGTTTCTGTTTTAACCGTGGTGGTCTTGCTGTTATGTAAAGAGGTCTCGCTCTGTACACTCTTTTCTCGCTGATCGTCTGATCCAATTGGTGCCGAGTCATTTGTATAAGTGCCTGCCAACAAAACTGCCGAACTACACACAATCATACCGGTCCGGAATACACGCTTCAAGATAGAGTTCATAGCTTCTCCTTTAATTACAACTTATTTCCTATATTTTCTTTTTTTATATTAATACGTTTTAAACCCATTTGTAAGTAGTTTAGGAGTATTGATATAAAGATGACAATTTAGAAATATGTTTGTAATCTTTTGGAAATATAGTAACCATTTACACTTTATGCACGAAACTCCCCGCTTTTCTCCAGATTTACTGATAGAAGTACAAGTCACTTGACCGTCCCCCATATCAAATCATATTATTATAGTTAACTATTAGTACCAGGTTATAAACACTAATAAGCATTTGGAGGATCACAGTGAACAATACAGCATGGATTACAGACAGCACCAGTTCATTAAGCAAAGCATTCATCGATGCCCATGATATACATGTCATCCCGTTGAATGTCATCATCAATCAGACATCCTATCAAGAAACAATCGACCTGACGGAAGAAGAACTCTATCAGCGTATGGAGAAAGAAGAGGACACATTCCAAACCTCCCTGCCATCATTAGGTACATTCGTCCGTTTGTATGAGCAGTTGAAGCAGAAGTATGAATATGGCATCGCCCTGCATGTGTCCAGTAAACTATCCGGAACCTATCAAACATCTTTGATGGCGGCTGAAATGACAGGCTTCAAAGTCTATCATATCGATTCCCTCACCGGATCATACCCTCTGGGCCACCTTATCCGGACAGGAATCCAAATGTCCGAACAAGGGTGTTCAATAGAAGATATTCTTGCCCATCTGAATGAATTAAAGAAAAGAAATCGTCTATTACTGCTGCCGGAGAACCTCAATCAGCTCCATAAGAGCGGCCGTGTCACGGGCAGTCAAAGACTCTTGGCATCTTTATTGCAGATTCAGCCGATCCTGGCCGTTGAAGAAGGAAAGGCGATTATTAAAGATAAAGTTAGAAGCAGAAAAAAAGCGATCGAGAAGATCTTCCAAACTTTGAAAGAAGATATGGAGCATCACACCATACATAAAATAGCCATCATACACGCCAATAACCCTGTGCAGGCAAAGATATGGGAAAAGCGTGTTAAAGAACAGGCCCCCGGCATCGACACGGAAACATTGTTCCTTATCCCGGTCGCCGGCGTCCATACAGGAGCCAAAACAATGGGCCTTTCCTGGGTTTGTGAGTGAAAAGCCCTTTGTCGCTGCGTACCATATTTTATCTGAAAAGGAGCTGAAATGGCCATCTATCGTCTCATCTGCGGCATCCTGTATGTCCTAACAAAGTTGACCAACTCCCTTACCGTAAAAGGGAAAGAAAACATACCGAAGGGCGAACCATTTGTGCTTACCTGTACACATACGACCTTTCTTGACATCCTTATGCTTGGGACCACCTTATACCCTCAGCCGATTTACTTTATGGCTAAGAAAGAACTATTCGAAGGCAGGGCCAAAAATGTATTCTTCCGGTCGCTGAAGGCATTTCCCGTGAACAGGGCAAATCCAGGGCCAAGCGCTGTTAAGATTCCTTTGTAACTGTTGAAGGAAGGAAAATGTGTAGGTATCTTTCCGACAGGCACCCGATCAACCGAAGATATCGCCATGAAAAAAGGAGCGGTTTCCATTGCTCTAAAAAGCAAATCCCCATTGGTGCCAGCCGTCTATAACGGTCCACTAAGGCTATCGGATTTCTTAAAAGGGCAAAAAGCTGAAATCATCATCTACCCTCCTATATATGTGAAGGATGGCAATGGTTTGAACCGTACGGAAGCAACCGACAAATACATGAAGGAATTGGAATTGGTCATAAAGGGGCAGACGAAGCACTCTCTTCCCGAGGTGAAAGAAGGAAGTTGAAAAAGAGCAGCTGAAAATCAGCTGCCCTTTTTCTTTACGTTTCTATTCTTAATTCTTTACTACTGGATCAATCTCTTGCCTTTCTCCTGTAAGCGTATAAACCGGCTCCGGATAAGAGGAAAGCTCCAGCAATCAACAAGATAGCCGTAATGTCTTCACCTGTTTTCGGATTGTTGACCCATTTTTCCACTTTGTCTGTGATATCATTCACAATATTGGATGGATCATCCTCTTGGTCTGCTTCAACAGGTGGTTTTGCAGTAACGTGAACCGTTACAGCACCCTCTTCCGCAATTGTTTCGTCTCCGATATTGACAGTCGCAGTAGCGATGTTCACTAAGTCGCCTGCATCCTCGGCTTTCAATACATACTCACCGGTGAATGTTTTCGTTTCGTTGACGTCAAGGTTCACCACTTCATTCAAACCGATCATGTCATCGACAACTAAAACATTTTCAAGTGCTTTATTGCCGGTATTTGTAACTGTAATGGTGTAAGTCACTGTTTCTCCGACGGTTGCTTCTGTTTTGTCGACTGTTTTATCGACACTCAATGCATACGTAGGATCCACGACAACATCCACATCCGCTTCATCAGAAATATCACCGGATGTTCCTGTTACATAGTTTGTATATACTGTGTCAGCCAAATCTTCAGCCGGTATATCATAAGTGGACGTGAATGTTGCTTTCTCGCCTGCCAACAAATCGAATGGTCCGTCATAGCCTTCGATAATCAATTGCTGCTCAGCCAACTCTCCGTCTTTATAGAAGACATCTTCAAGCGTTACATCTTGGAGATCGACATTGCCATTGTTAGTCACTTCAATCGTGTATGTGACAGTTTCACCTGGCAAGTATTGAGATTTATCGGCTGTTTTTTCAATAGTCAAGCCAGGGTGCTCAGGTGTATTTTCATACTTGAACGTCACAAGTTGCCCAGCCTCTTCAATCACAAATGTGTCGGCGGCTTCTTCACTCAATAAATAACCTTCTGCTGCTTTTGTTTCTTTTACAGTATATTCACCAAATGAAAGTTCAGTAAATGTCACTTCACCATTTGCATCAGTCACTTTTGTTTCAATGCTATTACCATCATTATCGTAAAGTGTGAATTCTGTTCCAGGCAGTGATGCACCTGTCTCAGCATCTACTTTCGTTATTACTGCAGAGCCGACTGGGATGTTCTCAATTGTTTTTGTCACATGACGTTGATTTTGATCAATTGTGATCTCCCATTCATTTGTTTCACCCAATACATAATCTTCCGGTGCTTTCGTTTCTGTCAACGTGTACACACCATATGGAAGTTTGGCGAATTCCACCTTGCCATTTTCCGTCTTCAATTCTTTGCTGTAATTGCCATCTTCACTCGTCAGTTTGAAAACAGCTCCATCAAGTTGGATACTTGCATTTGTAGCATCCACCTTGTTAACATTCAAAGAACCTAATGGTGTATTCGTGAACGTCACATACTCCACATGACCGTTTTCTTTGATCATAAATGTTTTTGTAGCTCCGTTACTTAGAATATAATCTTCCGGTGCTTTCGTTTCTGTCACAGTGTATTCGACACCATAAGACAAATCCTCGAATACGGCAATACCGTCTTTGCCTGTTACGGCTGTTTTGATTTCCTCTTTTCCTGCTTTAAGGGTAATTTCAGCACCTTCTAAAGGTTCTTCTGTTACAGCATCCACTTTCAATACTTGGACAGATCCTTTGATGGCTTTGTTCACATATTTTAGTTTCACCAATTGGCCATCTGTCTTGATCGTGAATGTTGCTTCTTTCGCGTCCAGTACATAGCCTTCCGGTGCTTTTGTTTCTTTCACTTTATATTCCACACCATAAGACAAGTTAGTAAATGTCGCAATTCCGTCTTTACCGGTTTTCGCTGTTTCTACTTTATCCTCGCCTTGGTAAAGCGTGAATTCCGCTTCTGCCAACAGATTACCTTCTTCATCCACTTTCGTTACTTGGACAGAGCCTTTGATGGCTTTGTTCGTGAACTTCATCGGAACCACTTGGCCGTCTGTCTTGATCGTGAATGTTTCTTCTTTCGCATCCAATACATAGCCTTCCGGTGCTTTTGTTTCTTTCACTGTGTATTCCACACCGTAAGACAAGTTAGTGAATGTCGCGATTCCGTCTTTACCGGTTTCCGCTGTTGCCACTTCGTCCTCGCCTTGGTAAAGTGTGAATTCCGCTTCTGCCAACGCATTGCCTTCTTCATCCACTTTCGTTACTTGGACAGATCCTTTGATGGCTTTGTTGACATAATCAAATCTTACTGTTTGTTCATTATTTTCGATTTGGAATGTTTTTTCTTCCGCATTCAGTACATAGCCTTCTGGTGCTTTTGTTTCTTTTACTTTATATTCCACACCATAGAACAAGTTAGTGAATGTTGCGATTCCATATTCATCTGTTTTCTCTGTTTTTACTGCTACTTCTTCTTTATTCTCACCAGTAATTTGGTAGAGTGTGAATTCCGCCCCTGCCAGTTTATTGCCCGCTTCATCGACTTTCACTACTTGGGCACTTCCTTCGATGGCTTTGTTCACATATTCCAGTTCAACCAATTGTTCATGATTTTCGATTTGGAATGTTTCCTCTTGATCGTTAAGTACAAAGCCTTTAGGTGCTTTCGTTTCTTTAACTTTATATGTCACACCATAGGACAAATTAGCGAATGTTGCGATTCCATCTTCGCCTGTTGTCACTTTTGTTACTGCTATATCTTCTTTGTCCTTAACTTGATAGAGTGTGAATTCCGCTCCGGCCAATAGGTTGCCCGCTTCATCGACTTTCATTACTTGGGCAGTTCCTTTGATTGCTTTGTTGATGTACTCAATCAGCACTTTTTGGCCGTCTTGCGTTATCTTGAATGTCTCAACTGTATCGTCCAGCACATAGCCTTCTGGCGCTTTTGTTTCCCTTACTTTATACTCCACGCCATAAGACAAGTCGGCGAATATTGCGACTCCATCCTCACCTGTTGCAACTGTTTTTACTTTTACTTCTTCTTTGTTTTCGCCCTCACCAGTAACTTGGTAAAGTGTGAATTCCGCTCCGGATAACTTGTTGCCCTTTTCATCCACTTTCGTTACTTGGGCAGTTCCTTTGATGGCTCGGTTAGTGTATATCAGTGGTAATTCTTGGCCATCTTCTTTGATCGTGATTGGCTCTACCTTACTGTCTAATACATAACCTTCCGGTGCTTTTGTCTCTTGGACAGTGTATTCACCGTAAGGGACATCTTTGAATGTCGCAATGCCTTCCTCATCCGTTTTTGCTGTATCAATCACTTTGTCGCCTTGCTTCAAAGTGAATTCCGCTCCAGCAAGCGGCTTATCATTTTCGTCCACTTTCTTTACTTTTACGGATCCTTTGATCAGCTTATTCTCAAATTCATATGTTAGTTCTTTTCCATCTTCTTTGATGTTGATTGACTCTACCTTACTGTCTAATACATAACCTTCCGGTGCTTTTGTCTCTTCGACCGTATATTCTCCGTAAGGGACATCTTTGAATATTGCAATACCTTCTGCATCAGTTTTTGCCGTATCAATCACATTGTCGCCTTGTTTCAATGTGAATTCCGCTCCAGCAAGCGGCTTATCATTTTCATCCACTTTCTTTACTTTTACGGATCCTTTGATCAACTTATTCTCGAATTCATATGTTAGTTCTTTTCCATCTTCTTTAATGGTGATTGACTCTACCTTACTGTCTAATACATAACCTTCTGGTGCTGTCGTCTCTTGGACCGTATATTCTCCATAAGGCACATCTTTGAATATTGCAATACCTTCTGCATCAGTTTTTGCCGTATCAATCACATTGTCGCCTTGTTTCAATGTGAATTCCGCTCCAGCAAGCGGCTTATCATTTTCGTCCACTTTCTTTACTTTTACGGATCCTTTAATCAGCTTGTTCGTGTATACCAATGGCTCTAATTGAACATTCGGCTTAATTGTAACTTTCTCTTCATTGCTTTTTAGCACATAACCATCTGGTGCTGTTGTTTCTTTTACATAGTAATCCCCAAAAGGCAAGTTTTCGAATGTCGCAATACCTTCTGCATCTGTTGTTGCTGTACCAATCACATTACCATCCTGCATCAAGGTGAATACCGCTCCAGCAAGCGGTGCATTTTCATTATCCGCATCCACTTTCTTGATTTGCAGCGAACCAGTATCGGAATATTCATTCACAAATTGAATATTATTCTCTCCCGATCCAACAGTAACTTTTGTTGTGTAATCGCCTTCTGTAGCAGGCAGTTCTTTATCGCCAGCCGTTACACCCACAAGACTATAATCTGTGAACTTAGCCGAAGGATTCTTTTCGGTTACTGTATATTCACCGGCTGCTAATCCATTGATTGTATAGCTATTGCTGCCTTTTACTGTCGTAATCTCAACCGTTTTAGTTTTTCCATCTGGACCCGTAACTTCAAATTCAAAAGTCGCGTCTTCATTGACGCCTTCGACTTTCTTCGTAATTGTCAGACTTTCACTATCATCTGTATAATAGTTATCAAAGTCCACTTTCGTTACTTGTCCATCCGTTTTCACAATAACCTGTTGAGAAGAACCATTCACTGTATATCCATCAGGTAAATTCACTTCCTCAACAATATAAGAACCTGCCGGAAGATCTGTGATAGTGACGAAATTCTCCCCTTTTACAGTATATGGTCCATATTCTTTTGAATCTTTAAGAGATGTTACCTTAAATGTGAATTCCGCTTCTTTCGAAGGAGTACCGCCAGTGATATTTTTGTTGATCACCAAGGTTCCATTCGTGAAGAAGTCTTCCAATCGATCAGCGGTAATGTGAATATCAAGCCCTTTATTCACACCTTCTTTCCCGCCGCATGAGTTATTCACGTAATAGCTGTATACACCTGTGTAGGTGATGGTTTGTCCTTCTTCAAGCCCTGTTATTTCATCGCTATTGAAGGTGTAACTTACGGTGAATGTTTCATTCATATCAATAGTTAGCTTTTGTTTTCTTAATTCATATGCTTTCGTATTGCTATCGTAAGTAGATTTGGTACCAACATATGATAATTCTTCACCGGAGCTATCACGTACTACTTTCAAACGGTTAGCATCCAATTTATCTATATTGATGGTGACCAGCTTACCGTTAATAGTGAAAGAGGCATCCACCGCAACCTGGATATCCACATGATCATATGTATCTCCAGATGCTCTCTCTTGTCCTGATTCAAGATCTGCTTCCTCATTCAATGTTGCTATTCCTTTATCCGCTTCTTCTTTCTGTTGATCCATATTTTCATCTGCATCATCTGATTCAACGGATTCCTGTTCTGGTTGAGCCTGCGTATCAGCAGCATCGTCTTCAACTGTTCCTTCAGCAGGTTCCGTTGCTGCATCTTCGTCATCCGCTTCTTCAGCAGGTTCCGTTGCTGTTTCTTCTTCGACAACAGGCTCATCCGCCACTACAGCTTCGTTGACAGTAACAATTGCTGTAGCAGAATAGGATGGTGATGAGAATTGAGCGGCATAATTTCCTGCTTTCACCGCCTGCACTCCCACTTGAACCTGCTTGCTGCTGTTTTCTTTCCATTTAAAAGTCAGCCCTTGCGCAGTTTCGCTCACTTTT
>JAZNGP010000020.1:0-12143 GCA_045576475.1 Bacillus sp. (in: firmicutes)
TTTTTCAATAAAAATAAAGATTATAAAAGAATTAACTAGATGCATATTTTCTAAAAAACAGGGGATAGATATAGCAGTATAAGAAACATTTTAATCTGCTATATCTTTATTTATATACCACATGAGCAAAGGGGACCACAGGATGAAAAGAAAGAATCTTAGTTTAGCCTCTCAAATTGTGATTGGCTTACTTTTAGGTATCATTGTCGGTGCAATATTCTATGGAAGTACAACAGCGCAAACGTACTTACAGCCTCTTGGTGATATTTTCCTTCATTTAATCAAAATGATTGTTGTACCAATCATCATTTCAAGTATAATCGTTGCTATAGCCGGAGTAGGCGATATAAAGTCCGTCGGAAAACTTGGGGGTAAATCGATTACTTACTTCGTCTTAGTGACAATGGTAGCCATCGTTGTAGGCTTGATTTCGGCAAACATTTTCCAGCCAGGGGCCGGATTGGACATGAATTCCCTACAGCAATCGGATATCTCGAGCTATGTAGAAACAGAAGAGGCACAAGAAGAAAAATCAATCATTGATATGATCGTTAATATCGTTCCGGCTAATCCTTTTGAAGCGATTGCCACAACTGATATGCTCGCCATCATCTTCTTCTCCGTATTCTTCGGACTCGGTATAGCAGCAATAGGAGAAAAAGGCAAGATTGTTTATGACTTCTTCTATGGCGTTTCTCATGTCATGTTCTATATTACAAATCTAGTAATGAAGTTCGCGCCTATCGGTGTATTTGGTTTAATCGGTGTTACGATTTCAAAATTCGGAATCACGTCGCTTATCCCTCTCGGCAAGCTTGCAATCACCGTCTATGGCACCATGATTTTCTTTGTATTGGTAATTCTCGGCTTGATCGCAAAAGCGGTTGGCTATAGTATTTTTAGACTCATCAGAGTATTGAAGGAAGAACTTATCTTGGCATTCTCTACCGCAAGTTCAGAAACTGTTCTTCCAAGGATTATGGACAAAATGGAACAAGAAGGCTGTCCAAAGCACATCGCTACTTTTGTAATCCCTACCGGGTACTCATTTAACCTGGATGGAAGTACCTTATACCAAGCACTCGCTGCCTTATTCATTGCACAGATGTACGGAATTGACTTGACGATTGTTGATCAGATAACGCTGATGTTAGTATTGATGATCACGTCCAAAGGAATCGCCGGCGTACCGGGAGTATCTTTTGTTGTCCTGCTCGCTACACTTGGGACAGTCGGTCTTCCAGTCGAAGGATTAGCATTCATTGCGGGTATTGACCGTATCTTGGACATGGGCCGCACAGCGGTTAATGTAATGGGAAATGCACTTGCAGCGATTGTCATCAGTAAATCAGAAGGTCAATTCAACCCGCCTATTGAAGAAATACAAAAGGCTTCTTGACCACTGAATAAAAGGTTGTCAGATCCCCTGGGACAACGCATGACCCTATGGGTCATAAGCTCAAAAAGCGCTTCCACAGAGTGACTATTCTGGGAAGCGCTTTTGCTGTTTTCTGATCAGTCAATATCAACCGAGATGACTTTTCCATCTTCAATATAAGACATATTCAAGGCTAGCTCGAAACTGCCGTCTTCTCTTATCCCATTAATGACGTACACCTGCTTTTCTGCCGGAACATTTTTGATTCCTTCAGCTATTGCTTTCCGGATCGCTTCCGCATCATCGACGGATCCAGCCGTCTTCATCGCTTCCACGAACACATATAGAGACAGATAGTTCAATCCAGCCTCGGAACCGGGCTCCATCTTGAAAGAATCTCGATAGTTTTTCATGAATGTCTTAGCTTCTTCCGTTTCGTATTCAACAAGCGATTTGATTCCGGCTGCACCTTCCAATATCTCATATGTTCCGGTGATGGCTTTCATTTCATCGAATTTCGCCTGCTCCATGACAACAAATCCGCCCTTGAAGCCAAGCTCCCTGGCCTGCTTCACAACTTTAGCGGTAGCTTCGGAAGACCCACCGATAAGCATGACGTCTGGATCATTCTTCAAGGCATTCGTTATGATTGTGAAGAAATCGGTCTCTTTAGAGAAATCGATCGATGTTTCATAGACCACTTCCCCTCCCGACTCCTTCAGATGTCCTTTTAACTCTTTCGTCCACTCTTTGCCATATTCGGTGGAGGGTGGAAGCAAGGCGATTTTCTCCCCAAATCGTTCCATTGGGTATTCGGAAAACGGTCCCACATATCCATCAAAGCCTGGAGCGACCCGGACAGTGAGCTTGTTTCCCCCTTCTGTGACCGCCGGCTCACTCGTATATGCCCCAATCAGGAATTTATCCCGTTCATTGAATACTTGCATAGCTGATATACCACCTGAGTGGGGAGCGAATATAATAGGCGTCTTATGTTCTTGCACGAGTCTTTTGGCGTTGGATCCGGCTTCATTAGGCATATATTTATCGTCGAGAGCCTGGATTTTGATTGTATACTTCTTGCCATCCACTTCAAATCCGCCTTCATCGTTGATTTCATCCGCAGCCATTTCGAGTCCGCTCAACGCCCGCTCCCCGAAGACTGCAGCCGGACCGCTGAGCGGACCTGTGTAACCAATGTTCACCGTATTGCCTTTATCTTCACCTTTTCCCCCCGTGCTTTCCGCATTACATGCCGACAACAGGCATAATGTGATTGTGACTATGACCAGACCAGTTTTCTTCATCAAACTCAACATCTTGTCATTCCCCCTTAAATTAGGAACCGATATACGCCTTTTTTACCTCGTCATTCACAAGCAATTCCTCAGCCGTTCCACTCAGCACCAGTGAACCATTTTCGAATACATACCCTTTGTCCGCAATCTTCAGGGCAGCATTCGCATTTTGTTCAGCCAACAAAATTGTTGTTCCTTCATGATTTATTTGCCGGATAATTCGGAACATCTGCTCGACAATCAAAGGAGCCAACCCGACAGACGGCTCATCGAGCAGAATGAGTTTCGGCTTTGCCATCAATGCCCTTCCGATTGCGAGCATCTGCTGCTGCCCTCCGCTAAGCGAACCCGCACTGTCATTTTTCTTTTCCATAAGAATAGGAAATAATTCAAAAACATGCTGAAGGGTTTCCTTTATCAAAGGCTTCTTTCTCCGCTGGACATATGCACCAAGCAAAAGATTTTCTTGTACCGACATTTTCGGAAACAGCTTTCTGCCTTCCGCACATTGCACAATGCCTTCTGCCACTATTCGATCGGCAGACAATCCTCCGATTTCCCTGCCCATGAAGGTTATGCTTCCTCCATCAAGCTTTTCGAGACCGCTTATGGCCCTGAAAACCGAACTTTTTCCTGCTCCATTCGCCCCGAGCAAGACGACAATCCCCCCTTCTTCGACCTCGAAGCTGATCTGCTCCA
Organism: Bacillus sp. (in: firmicutes); assembly: GCA_045576475.1. GTDB lineage: Bacteria > Bacillota > Bacilli > Bacillales > DSM-1321 > Bacillus_AD. Next base: position 3,376 of record JAZNGP010000020.1, read on the forward strand.
CCGCCCGGTATTGTCCGAATTTCACACTGACATCCTCCAGCTTAAGCAATGGCTTCGCCTCCCAAATACGCCTTGATGACAGACTCGTTATTTTTGATTTCATCAGGTGTTCCTTCGGCGATTTTCTCTCCGTGGTTCAATACCATGATGTGATCGGCCAGATTCATGATCATCCGCATCTTGTGTTCAATCAGACAGACCGTAATACCATTTGCTGCTATCCTTCTGATCAGCTCTGCCAACCCGTCGGTTTCATCAGGATTCACACCTGCCGCTGGTTCATCGAGGAAAATGATTTCAGGATCCGTTGCAAGAGCAAGTGAAATGGCCGCCCTTTTCTTCTCCTCCTGCGATATATTCGCTACGGTGCGATCGGCAAGATGCTCAATTTCCGTTACTCGGAGTACCTCCCATGCTTTTTCTTTACAAAGTTCTTCTTCAGCTTGCAGTCTTTTCGTCCGGAATATACTGTCGAACAGATTGGAATTCGTCCTGAGACGATGACCGATGAAAACATTTTCGAATAGCGTTGCCTGCTCGAACAAATGGGTCGTCTGAAACGTACGCGCTAGTCCGAGCTTAGCGACCTTATTCGCCGGCATCCCGGTTATGTCGACCCCCTTGAAGATAATCTGTCCTTCCGTCGGTTTATGGAAGCCGCTGATCAGGTTGAAGAATGTTGACTTACCGGCCCCATTCGGTCCGATGATTGCGGTGATTTTTCCTTTTTCAACGGAGAAATCAACCGAATGGACCGCTCGGAGACCTCCGAAGGCTTTCGTGATTTGTTTTGTTTCAAGAAACACTTTATCCCTCCTTCCGACTCTTTCCGCTATCCGCGTCGCTTGCCTATACTTCCCTATTCGAAGGGAGCCGCTCTCCAGGCTTCCTTCTGTACTTTCCGAATTTCATCCTTACGTCGGAAAACATCCCGGCAATCCCTCTTGGATAAAAAATGATCAAAAGTGTCAGGATTGGTCCAAAGAAGAGCATCCTGTATTCCTGCAGAAATTGAAGCTGCTGGGATAGGAAAACGATCAGGATGGTGCCGACAATCGGACCGGACATCGTTCCGATTCCTCCGATGAGCAGAAAGATAAGCATATCGAACATGATGCTCGTATAACTGATTTCCGGCCCGATAAAGCGGATGAATGAAGCATACAAAGCACCCGCCAATCCGGCAAAGAAAGTGGATAGGACAAATGCTGTCAACTTATTTACCATGGAGGATATGCCAATTGATACGGCGAGATCTTCACTATTACGGATCGCCATGAAGGTACGTCCAGTCAATGAATACACAATGCGATAAAAAATGGCTGCCGTAAGAAGCATTAAGGTAAGGGCAAGATAATACTGACCCCTTGGTTCTTCAAAATGGAATGGACCGATCGAAGAAGGAGCAGGGATACCGATCAATCCGCCTACCCCGCCGGTCAATGTTTCCCATTTGTTGATCACCAGATAGATGATGTAACCGACACAGAGTGTATATATGGCGAAATAATGCTCTTTCGTCCGCAATGCGACAAGCCCTACAAGTAACCCGGCAAGTGATGTGATTGCGCAGGACAGCAGCAATGCGAACCAGAAATTCATCTCCCATTTTGTCGTCAACAGCCCAAGTGCGTATGCACCTATGGCAAAGAAGCCGGCGTGTGCAAGAGACAGGTATCCAGTATAGCCGGCAAGCAGGTTCAGACCGTAAACAGCGATGATCCAAATGAAGGCAAGCGTCATGATATGGAGGTAATATTCATTTTGGATCATGAACGGAAAAAGGATCGCCAGGACAAGGAGGCCGAGGATAAGCCCTTTTTTTGAAACTTTCATCAGCGGCCCTCCTTCACGAATAATCCTTTTGGCTTGATGGATAAGATGGCCACCAAGAGTACAAAAGCGATGATATCCTTATAATCATTGGAGATATAGGCTGCACCCAAGCTTTCACTGAAACCGAGAATATAGCCGCCAAGGATTGCTCCCGGAACGCTTCCCATGCCCCCGAGGATGATGATGACGAACGCTTTAAGGATGACAAGATGCCCCATTCCGGGGGAAACGAGATTGATTGGAGATGCAAGGGATGAAGCTAATGCGGCAAGGCCTCCGGATATCAGGAAGGTCAACATGACGACTTTTCTGATATTGATGCCCACAAGCATGGCACCTTCCCTATTCTGGGACATCGCAATGATGGATGAACCGATTACGGTTTTTTTCATGAATAGATGAAGAAGGAACATGACGACAAGTGCGGATACAATAATCAAGAGGCGCTGGGCGGTGAAAGTAAGGCTTCCGATTGTGATGACATCTGTGTAAGGTGTCGCCATCGACTTGTAGTCTGCTCCCCAAATATAATGTGCAAGCGCCTCCAAAAATAAAAGCATCCCGATAGCGGCGATCTTATCATGGGTAGGCGGGGCATGGCGCAACGGATGAAAAACAAGTCTTTCCATCAAGACGCCAAGCAGGCCCACCGCAAGAATCGAGACAATGATCGCCAGCCAATAATGCACTCCTGCTGACGTCATCATCGTCAATGTGATATAGGCGCCGATCATGTATAATGCACCATGGGCGAAATTCGGAATGTGAAGGATGCCATAGACGAGCGTCAGCCCTAAAGCCACAAGGCTGTATACGCTCCCCACTGTCAAGCCGTTGAATAATTGCTGTATCAATATATCCATGGAACTCCTCCCCTTTTCATCAATTCCCTGCCACAGGGACGGAGTGACGTTCCAGAATGATCCGCATATCTGGAGGGATCGGGACCGAATTCTGTTCCTTGAAATTGAAGCAGACAATTGCCGCACTGCCGGCTGCGACCACCTCTCCTGTCTCTTTCAGCTTGATATTGTGTTCGAGCGTGAAGCTTTTTTTGCCGATTCTGCTGACGGAGGTGGTCACTAAGATGATTTGCTTGGCATAAAGCTGCTGGAGATAATCACATTTCGTGGAGGCGACGAGGAAGTTCATTTTTCCCGCCATCTGTTGCACTTCCTTAAGCACACCATCAAAAAACTTCGTCCGTGCTTCCTCCATGTACAGAAAATAGCTGATGTTATTGACATGTCCAGCAGCATCCGTTTCATTAAAACGCACGTAAATCTCGATGTCTTCAATCTCTTCCATAAGCATCCCCCTTCCTGTCCTTTTGAAATCCTGTTCGGTTTTCACAGGACTTGCTTCAATAAGTGTCTCAGTCATACATGAAGATGACGGCCTTTCCCTTCAATACGTCCTTCCCGTTTTGATTGACGGCAGCAATTTGGAATATCCATCTATGATCCATATTTTCTTCTACGGCTGCCTTCAAGGTGATCACATCATCGAGGAAGACCATGCCAGCGAAGCGGACAGACATTTCCTGAATGAAGCCGTACTCAATACAAGGTGTGAATAGCTTCGCCAAATTCCCCATCGTCCACATTCCATGTGCAATGATACCGGGTAACCCGGCTTTTTCAGCAGCTTCATCAATCGTATGGATTGGATTGAAGTCTCCGGACGCACCCGCATATTTGATTAAATCAAGCCTTGAGACTGGAGGAAGGGCAATATCCGGCAATGAATCGCCAGCTTTCAATTGTGTCAGCAAGCTCATACAGACAACTCCTTCCTTAATGCATCATTCAAAATCAGAACACTTTCGGATTCATACACACGCTGCCCGGACTCATCTTCTGCGATACGGGCCAGGACAAGAAAACCCATTTCCCCGAAATTTCCTTTCTTCAAATAATAATCCTTCACTTCCGTATAGCAATACACCGTTTCTCCGACTGCCAGCGGACGTTCATAGCGAAAACGCTGTTCCCCATGAATAAGTCCTTTGATGGGCATTTCGATTCCCGGTATATTTCCGTATTGGAATGTCACAGGGAATGTGACCGGGGCGATGTTCCGTTTATGCACCGAAAGCTCACCCGCAGCTTCATCCAAATAGAACGGTGATTCATCTCCGATGGCAGCCGCGAACTTCGCTACCGCACCCCTTTCTACGACATTTTTGATTTTCTTCGACTTTTTACCAATTGATTCCTTGAACAAGCTCGCTCACCTCACCTTTCCACTTCTTTTACCCTCAATTCCTTGGACCGCCTGCCACATACAGCACCTGACCGCTGACAAAACCTGACCGTTCATCAGCGAAAAAAGCTACCGCGTTGGCGATGTCTTCAGGTCTACCGCTTCTTGCGACCGGTATTTTGCTGATGTTTGCTTTCACCAGTTCCTCGAACGGGACACCAATCCGCTCTGCCGTCGCTTTCGTCATATCGGTCTCAATAAAACCGGGAGCTACGGAATTGGCTGTAATATTGTATTTTCCAAGTTCGATTGCAAGAGTTTTCGTAAAGCCTTGGATCCCGGCTTTTGCTGTCGAGTAATTGGACTGGCCGCGGTTTCCCAATGCGGATGTCGATGATATATTAATGATGCGCCCATATTCGTTCTTCACCATGAATTTCTGAACCGCCCGTGCCGTAAAAAACGCTCCTTTGAGATGGACATCCATGACAATCGACCAATCTTCATCCGTCATTTTAAACAGCATATTGTCGCGGATAACCCCTGCATTATTGACCAGTATATCGATGGTTCCGAATTGTTCAGCTGCTTCATCGACCGCCTGTGTGATTTGTTCCTTATCAGTGACACTCGCTGTCTTAACGAATACATTGACACCTTTTTCTTTCAGCTCCAGCTCCGTCTGCCGAAGCGCTTCCTCATTCAGATCGATGATTGCGACATTCGCTCCTTCTTCCCCGAAGCGCTCAGCGATCTTTTTGCCTATTCCCCTGCTTCCTCCCGTCACAAAAGCTGTTCTCCCTTGAAAATTACCAGTCATTTTCTGTTCCCCCTATTTAATATTGTCCGACTTTCACATGTCCTTTGAGCAAATTCCGCGCAATGATCATACGCTGGATTTCATCCGTCCCGTCATAAATGCGCCAGAGCCTCGCTTCCCTATACCATCTTTCGATTGGAAGCTCACGCGTGTAGCCCATTCCTCCATGTATCTGCATGACACGGTCGACCACATTATTGCCCATATTAGCGCCGAACAGTTTCGCAATCGCTGCATAGTGGCGGTTGTCTTCCCCCTGGTCAAGGGTGAAAGCGGCATTCAGAACCAGCCACTTCGCCGCTTCGATTTCCACTGCTGAATCAGCGATTTGCCATTGGATCGCTTGCCTGTCGGCAATCGGACGTCCGAACGTCACCCGTTCCTTGGCATAATCAATCGCCATCTGCAAAAGACGTTCCGCTGTACCGACTGCCCGTGCACCGACCACCCATCTCGCAAAACCAATCCATTCAAGACCAAGCTTATAGCCGCCATTGATTTCCCCAAGAATATTCTCTTCAGGCACCCTGACATGATCGAACACAAGCCCGGCAGGCCCCCATTCGCCCATCGTGTGGATATATTCCGATTTCCAGCCCATATCTCTGTCGACGATGAAGCATGTAACACCATCTCGCCCCGTCTTTGCATGTGCTTCCTTATCTGTTATGGCGATTGCCATGACGAAATCTGCTTCATTACCTCCTGTTATGAACGTCTTCTCACCGTTCAACACCCATTCATTCCCGTCTTTTACCGCTGTCATTTTGATGTTGCGCGTATCGGATCCGGCATCCGGCTCTGTCATCGCAAAACATGATTTTTTCTCTCCGTTGATTGTCGGGATAAGATATTTCTTCTTCTGCTCTTCATTTCCGTAATACAGGATATTATCCGCCGAACCTCCGAAAGAGAAGGGCACAAATGTTTTTGACACTTCCATGTATACAATGGCCATCATCATCTGCCCAAGATCGGCTCCGCCGTATTCCTCAGGTGTATTGATCCCCCAGAATCCGAACTCCTTCGCTTTTAGCTGCAGTTCCTTAAGCTTTTCCCTGCTTATTCCCGGCTTGCCTTCCCGTTCATTCTTCAGCACCTCATTCTCCAAAGGCATCAATTCATTTTCGACGAATCTACGTATCGTCTGGCGTACCATTTTCTGTTCTTCCGTCAGGCGTAAATGCATAATTGTCCTCTCCATTCCCTCCGGCCATTTGCATGGTCTTAGATTTTAATACGAATCAATGACAAACAATGAAGCCCTTCTGATATTCATAACACTTAAACTTGCAGCTTCCTTTTCAGTATTTTCCCGACAGCCGTCTTTGGCATCTCATCCACAAAGACAACACTGGAGGGAACTTTGTATGCCGCCATCTTCTCTTTGCAGTACAAAATCAACTCCTCTTCACTGACCAGCATCCCTTCCCTGAGGACGATGACAGCTTTGATGCATTCACCGCGATAGGGATCCGCCACTCCTATGACAGCTGCTTCGAGTACAGCCGGATGCATATAAAGGATATTTTCAACCTCGATTGGATACACATTAAACCCGCTCGCAATGATCATTTCCTTTTTTCGGCCGACAATGAAAAAGAATCCGTCTTCATCCATCATCGCCAAGTCGCCGGTATACAGCCAGCCGTTGCGGATGGTCTGTTCCGTTTCCTCCGGCAGTCCGCAGTAGCCTTTCATGATTTGCGGTCCTTTGATGATCAGCTCCCCAACCTCGCCAAAGGGGAGATCCATCATTCCGGTCGCGCGATCGACGATCCTGGCATCCGTATTCGGGATCGGAATACCGATGCTGCCCGCTTTCTGCAGTCCTTCAATCGGATTTCTATGCGTCACCGGCGATGCTTCCGACAAACCGTAGCCCTCCATGATCTGGACACCGCCGATTGTCTTGAAGCGTTCAAGTACTTCAAGCGGCAGCGGGGCAGAACCGGAAACGCATTTATTCAAGGATCCCAAATCGAATGGCTGTCTGCTGTAACGGTTCAGTAACGCGATATACATCGTAGGAACACCAGGAAAAGTCGTCGGCTGTGTTTCCTTGATGAGCTGTACAGTCTCTTCCACATCGAATTTCTCTGCCAAAATCAGATTCCCGCCATGATGGAAGGTCAGGCACATGCCGCTTGTCATACCATACACATGGAATAAGGGCGAAATACAAAGTACACGTTCTTCACCGGCAACTGTCCGGCTTTCAGACGTCGCGGCACTTTGCAGTGTATTGGCGACAATATTGAAATGGGTCAGCATGGCACCTTTCGCCATGCCTGTTGTGCCCCCTGTATACTGAAGGACTGCGACTTCTTCCTTTGGATCGATAGTGACCGTTTGAAAAGAGTCCCCTGAATCTCCAAGCAGCTCATCGAACACGCAAGCGCTTTCAAAAGAGACTGTAATTACCTGTTCGACAGGTGTTTCATTACGGATCGCATCAATGACCGGACTCAATCGATCCAATATCACTAGCACTTTCACATTTGAATCATTCAGGACATGCAGCAGTTCGCCGGATTTATACATCGGATTCAGCTGGACAATTTCTGCTCCGCATGCCAATGCCCCAAAGAAGCTGATCGGATATTGCGGGCAGTTCGGCAGCATCAGGCCTATCCGATCTCCCTTGCGCACCCCTCTTTTGCCCAGCGAAGCTGCGACACTCCGGATGCAACCGCCGAGTTCCCTGTATGTATATCTCTTCGTTTTGAAAGTCATCGCCGTATGTTCCGGATATGCGGCGATGGACCGCTCCAGCAGTTCATTCAAACTTATTTCAGGTATCGTGATGGATGCGGGAGTACCCGGCGCCACATGTTTCAACCAAGGTCTATCCATGAAAAAACCTCCTTCTGCGGGACTTTATCTCCTCATTGCTTGTTGCAAGAACTGTACCAAATTAAAAGAATACTAGTTTGACATGCTCATTACCGTTTACCGATCATTTTTGGTTGCTTAAAGCTTTGATATCGATTCATATTTGCATCGAAATCCAATTATGAATCATCAAATGGAACTGCCTCCATCAACCGCTATTACCTGACCCGTTATATAATCACTTGCTCGCCCTGCAAGCAAAAGTGCTGTCCCTTTCAGAGAATTCGGGTCACCGATCCTCTGGAGCGGATTGGCGGCGACAATTCGGCTCTCATGCTTTGCGAGCACGCCCTTCGTCATTTTGCTTTCAAAGAAACCGGGCGCGATGGCATTCACATATATTCCATATCCAGCCCACTTCTTCGCCAAATCCCTCGTGAAATGATGTATTGCAGCTTTGCTCGTGCTGTATCCGATCGCATTCAGCACCTCCCCCGGTTCCGCTTTAAGCCCTGCGACAGAACCAATATTGATAATTTTGCCGTATCCCCGTTCAATCATGTGGACTCCTACGGTCTTCGACATAAGAAAAGTTCCTGTCACATTCACGTTTATTACCTTTTGCCAAGCCTCTATAGGCATTTTTTCCACTGCTTCCCCCCATGTCGCCCCGCTGTTATTGACAAGGATATCAATTTTTCCGAACTCGGCGATCACTGAAGCAGCCGTCCTTTCCACTTCCTGCTCATCCGCGACATTGCAGGTATATGCCTTCGTTTTCACACCATAGGCAGCATGCAAAGCCTCCGCCGTCTCTTCGCAATTCGCCAGCTTCCTTGAACAGACGGCAACATCCGCTCCATATTCAGCGAACACCTCAGCTATCATCCGCCCAAGACCGCTTCCGCCTCCAGTGATTAATGCGGTACGCCCTCTCAAATCAAATAATGAATCACTCAAATGAGATGCCTCCTTTACTATACTTGTCTATCATACTTGCAAATTCCATACCAACTTTTCCTGGGAAATGAGCCGCGGCCTTTAAGTCCAATGGTTCCCGTTTACTTTTATT
>JAZNGP010000021.1:0-10183 GCA_045576475.1 Bacillus sp. (in: firmicutes)
CCCCTGAAAGATGATCAGGTTGATAGGTTCGAGATGGAAGTGTGGCGACACATGGAGTTGACGAATACTAATAGGTCGAGGACTTAACCACAATTTTCGGTGAAATGATCCAAAAATACTTCTTATGTTATCCAGTTTTGAGAGAGTGAAGAAATTTCCTCTTGAAAATTCCAGTGAAAATATTATAATTAATATTGTCCTGATGAATAAGCAAGCAAATGCCTTTGTCTGGTGATGATGGCGAAGAGGTCACACCCGTTCCCATACCGAACACGGAAGTTAAGCTCTTCAGCGCCGATGGTAGTTGGGGGTATCCCCCTGCGAGAGTAGGACGTCGCCAGGCTATTATTCCGCAGTAGCTCAGTGGTAGAGCACTCGGCTGTTAACCGAGCGGTCGTAGGTTCGAATCCTACCTGCGGAGCCAATATTTGCTTCCATAGCTCAGCAGGTAGAGCACTTCCATGGTAAGGAAGAGGTCACCGGTTCGAGCCCGGTTGGGAGCTTTTTTATTGAAAATGAGATGGCCCGTTGGTCAAGCGGTTAAGACACCGCCCTTTCACGGCGGTAACACGGGTTCGAATCCCGTACGGGTCACCAATATAGTGGAGGATTAGCTCAGCTGGGAGAGCATCTGCCTTACAAGCAGAGGGTCGGCGGTTCGATCCCGTCATCCTCCACCATATCATTTGCCGGTGTAGCTCAATTGGTAGAGCAACTGACTTGTAATCAGTAGGTTGGGGGTTCAAGTCCTCTTGCCGGCACCATCTCTTATTTAAATAGTGGAGGGGTAGCGAAGTGGCTAAACGCGGCGGACTGTAAATCCGCTCCCTCCGGGTTCGGCGGTTCGAATCCGTCCCCCTCCACCATTTTTATTTTGTGGACAAGTTATCAATCCTGCAGGTAGGAATGATGATTTCACCACCTATTTGTATGTAATGGCATCGATGGGCTATAGCCAAGCGGTAAGGCAACGGATTTTGATTCCGTCATGCGAAGGTTCGAATCCTTCTAGCCCAGCCAACAAAGAGCCATTAGCTCAGTTGGTAGAGCATCTGACTTTTAATCAGAGGGTCGAAGGTTCGAGTCCTTCATGGCTCATTTTTTATTTTTATACTTATGGGGCCTTAGCTCAGCTGGGAGAGCGCCTGCCTTGCACGCAGGAGGTCAGCGGTTCGATCCCGCTAGGCTCCACCATACACTACATACTATTACCTTAAACCAAAACGGTTTAAGGTTTTTTTTATGTGCGAGTGAAATCCCAGCCTGAAAAGGCAGTGCTATATGAAAGAAGGACGTTCGCATATCGATTCCTTAATTGGGACTGGACCATCATTGAGGTATGGTTAATAAAAGCGGATGAAGTTGTCGGAGAGTCATCTTTTCCGTTATTATTAGAAGTAGATCACATATTATATTAGGTAGTTTGGCTCTGTTATCGTCGAAGTGCGACAGAAGTATCAGCGAGAATGCACTTGCTATCCGCTTGCTGTATATTTGGTTTTGGATGTCTTGAATTGACTGATATTTATGATTATTTACTCAACATACCCATACTGTAATAAAATCAGTTGAACCTCCAGAGCGTGAGATCATTCAAAAAGGAAATTAAATGATACACAAAGCGTGAAATGACTTGATGGATTTGTCTAAGGTAACGAAGGAGACCACTTGTAACTAGAAGGGGAAGATAGAAGTTATTGATCTTTATCTTTCATCGAATCTTAACAATCCAGGTAATTTCCATCTTTTAAGGAGAAAAAAATAGAAGCTATAACCTTATGGCTTCATTGTTAAAGAGAAATATTTATTTAGTAAGTCATCCAATTCAATACTGACTTGAACTACTTGATTATCGTTAATGGAAGAATTTGAAGCGAGAAATAACATACGTTCTCGGGTGGATTCTATTGATTCGAGTAATTGACCTACATCCACTGACATAGTTATAACCTCCTTGAATAAAATGGTTTTTGTTTGATCTGCCATATACGATTACCCATTAATTATATACTGTAAACTATAAAGTAAAAAAATGTAAGTGCCTTTAGAAAATAAAATGAAACCTTTATGCGGCCTATCCGTAAATATCGTATAGCCGCAAGGGGCGGAGGGGTAAGCGGGGAAAATGGAATTACTTATAAAACAAAGAATTAAAGAAGTACTAAAGGGCGATCACAATGCATTCGGAGAAATTGTGGAAATCTATAAGGATAAGGTCTTTCAATTATGTTTCCGAATCCTCGGCAATAGACATGAAGCCGAGGATATTGCGCAGGAAGCCTTTGTTCGGGCATATGTGAATATCCATACTTTCAATGTGAAACTGAAGTTCTCCACTTGGCTGTACCGAATTGCGACTAACTTGTGTATTGATCGAATGCGTAAGAAGAAACCCGATTATTATCTAGATGCAGAGCTCTCTGGAACGGATGGCCTGAATATGTATGCAACGGTTGCTGCGGCGGCTGCCCTTCCTGAGGAGGAGTTAGAAAGTATCGAACTGCAAGACGCCATTCAGAAACAAATTATGAAGCTTCCAGAGAAATACAGAACCGTGATCGTTTTGAAATATATAGAAGAATTATCTCTCAAAGAAATTGGAGAAATTGTCAATCTGCCAATCGGTACGATAAAAACCCGTATACATCGGGGCAGAGAAGCTTTGCGTAAACAATTGAGCAATTTATAAAGAGCAGGTGTGAAAATAATGAAATGTTCAGATGAAATAATTGAGTATATGCATGAGTATCTGGATCATGAGATAAGCAGAGACCATGAACAAGTGCTGCGCCGCCATCTGCAAGAATGCAAAGACTGCCAGTTCCATTTTCATGAATTGAAGAAAGCTGTATTATTCATAAAGGATACAACCAATCTGTCGGCGCCTTCCGGCTTCACAGAGAACGTGATGTCCAAACTCCCTAAGGAGAAGCGTAAAGTCGGTTTAAAGAGATGGACCAGGAATCACCCTTTATTCGTTTCCGCCTCGCTTTTTCTGATTTTGATGGGAGGGACCGTCTTCTCCACTTGGAAAGAAGATTATCAATTCTCATTCTCCAAACAGCCGGAATTGATCGTGGAGAACGGAACGGTAATCGTACCCGAGGGGGAAACAGTGAAAGGCGATGTTTTTGTCCGCAATGGGGATATACAGATAGATGGAAAAGTAGAAGGCAATGTCACTGTCATTAATGGTGAACAGTATATGGCTTCTGCAGGCCAAGTATCCGGAGATATAGAAGAAGTGGACCGGGTCTTTGAATGGCTGTGGTATAAAATCAAAACTGGAGCCGCCTCCATACAAGATTTTTTTACAGAAGATAGCGAGGATTGACAGCCGCCTGCATCATGAAGGCGGCTTTTTGCATTTTTGGGGGAAGACATGTATGCTAAGCTTAGTTAGTAGGATATGATATATGGTATAATAGCTAAGTTAAGAAGAAATGTAGATGGGCGTAAACGCCTTAATTGGAGGAAATAAGATGTCATTTTTCGGTCTTAATTTCTTTGACATTATTATAAATGTTGTAGATATAGCCCTTGTGTGGTTAGTTATATATAAATTATTGGTTGTTATAAAAGGAACAAAAGCGGTTCAGCTGCTGAAGGGAATATTCGTCATCATCATTGTCCGTTCATTAAGCGCATTCTTTGGTTTGAATACACTTGGCTGGATGATGCAGCAGGCGATGGAGTGGGGTGTACTCGCAATTATTGTCATCTTCCAGCCTGAGCTGCGAAGAGCACTCGAGCAGCTTGGAAGAGGAAAACTGTTCTCCCGCAATGTTGTAGAAGAGAATGCAACGGAAAAAATGATCGAGGCAGTTACCAAGGCTACGACTTACATGGCAAAACGAAGGATTGGAGCACTGCTTTCAATTGAGCGGGAAACAGGACTTAATGAATATATCGAAACAGGCATCGGACTTGACTCGCAGATTACATCTGAATTGTTGATCAATATCTTTATCCCGAATACACCGCTCCATGATGGGGCAGTGATCATCCAGAAAGATAAACTGGCGGCTGCGGCCTGTTACTTGCCGTTATCCGAGAGTCCGTTCATTTCAAAAGAGCTGGGGACAAGACACCGCGCCGCATTAGGTGTGAGTGAAGTCACGGATTGCTTGACAGTGGTTGTTTCGGAAGAGACGGGAAGCATCTCATTAACGAAAAATGGAGATTTACACAGAGATCTGACCCCGGAAGAATTCAAGGAGCTTCTGAAGAAGGAATTGGTGATCCAAACCCGTTCGAATGCTCCTGCACGCTGGAACTGGAGGGGAAGAAGAAATGGATAAATGGATAGAGACCCCATGGTTTGGCAAAATCATAGCGCTGGCTTTAGCTGTCCTGTTATTTGTGACCATTAACTTTGAGGCTGAAAGCAATTCTTTCAGCTTTGATACCCCAGCCTCCGAAGAGGAAGCAACCGTGGAATCCATTCCTGTGGAAGTATATTATGATCAGGATAATCTGGTATTATCCGGTATCCCTAAAACAGTGGATGTCATTCTGAGCGGGCCGAAAAACATTCTGATTCCTACGGTGAATTCCCGTGACTTTAGTGTGTTTGTAGATTTATCGGAAGCGCAGGTAGGTAAACAACGAATCACCCTGAAGGTAAGCGATTTAAGTGATAAGCTGGAATACCGCATTGAACCTTCTTATGCGGATGTCATTATTCAGGAAAAGGTGACGCAGGAGTTTGCGGTTGAAGCTGAATATGACCGAAATTTACTTGAAGAAGGGTATTTCGGCAGTGAGCCTGTCGTTGATCCGAAAACCGTGGAAATAACGGGAGGGAAAGAGGATATCGACGAAATCGCTTATGTGAAGGCGATCGTTAACATCGAAGAAGGTGCCAATGACACGATCGAGATCGATGCCCCTATCCAGGTGCTTGACAGCAGTATGAATAAAATCGAAGGAATCGTGGTTTCCCCTGAAACTGTCAAAGTGCAAGTGGATGTCAGAAGTCCAAGCAAGACAGTGGATATAGAGCCGGTTGCATCCGGCAACCCGAGTGAAGGAACCGTAATTGATTCATTGACAACGGAACCGGAAACATTAACGCTTTACGGGAACCAAAGCGTGCTGGATACAATCAGCGTCTTTCAATTGCCTGTCGATGTAAGTAAAGTGACGAAGGATACAAGTTTCAAAGTCGACATTGATCTGCCGGAAGGCGTGAAGAATGCGAGCGTCAACGAGGTCACGGTCAATGTCAAAGCGAAAGCCGCTGAAGGTATTGATGAAGAGCCTGAACAGGAAAACCCGGACGAATCGGTTGATAATCCGACCGTACCGGATGAATCTGAACCTGAGCCTGAAGAAACAGCGTCCAAGACCTTCCCAGCCATCCGCGTCGATTACACAGGACTGTCGGACGGCTATGAATTGCTCTTCATCAACCCTGCACCAGGTACAACTGATGTTCAGGTCAGCGGCTCAAAGAGTGCTGTCGAATCCTTGAAAGCTTCGGACATAAAAGTATCCATGAATGTTGCAGGACTAGAAGAAGGGGAGCATACAGCATCTCTCGTAGTGAAAACACCGGATAATGGTGTCAAAGGGCAGGCAGCGGTAACAACCGCAAGCATCTTAATCAAGAAACAAGTTTCGGAGGCATCTGAGCTTCCCGAGATGGAAGAAGAGTCATCCCAATTTCACGATAGCGGCTTTTCCCTCATACACTATCGGAAAAGCATAGGCAGCGTGTTACCAAAATTGGTATAAATAAATCAGTAAGCATACTGAGAGGTAAATTTTGTTGTGCGGGACGCACAATGGATAGATGAAGGAGAGAAGTTTAACATGGGTAAATATTTTGGAACTGATGGAGTAAGAGGAGTCGCAAATAGTGAGCTGACGCCTGAACTTGCATTCAAGTTGGGTCGTTTCGGCGGCTATGTCTTGACCAAGAACACAGAGCGGCCGAAAGTATTGATCGGTCGGGATACTCGTATTTCAGGTCATATGCTGGAAGGTGCTTTGGTGGCAGGCTTACTCTCCATCGGCGCGGAAGTAATGCGTCTGGGAGTCATATCCACACCAGGGGTGGCATACTTGACGAAGGCACTGAGTGCGGAAGCGGGTGTGATGATTTCTGCGTCGCATAACCCTGTGGCAGATAACGGAATTAAATTCTTCGGCAGTGATGGTTATAAACTATCGGATGAACAGGAAGAAGAAATCGAGAAATTGATGGAGCTTCCTGTAGATGAACTGCCAAGACCTGTTGGGAAAGACCTTGGCCAGGTCAATGACTACTTCGAAGGCGGACATAAATACTTATCTTACTTGAAGCAGTCTGTGGAAGAGGATTTCACCGGCATTCATGTTGCATTGGATTGTGCACATGGAGCAACTTCAGCACTAGCTACTCACCTGTTTGCTGATTTGGATTCGGATATTTCCACTATGGGAGCATCTCCGAATGGTTTGAACATTAATGATGGTGTGGGATCCACACATCCGGAAGCCTTAGCGGAGTTCGTGAAGGAAAAGAAAGCGGATGTTGGACTTGCGTTTGATGGAGATGGGGACCGGATCATTGCCGTCGATGAGAAAGGCAATATCGTCGATGGTGACCAAATCCTTTATATTTGCGGGAAGTACTTGAATGAACAAGGAAGATTGAAGCATTCAACAGTCGTTTCCACTGTGATGAGCAATCTTGGTTACTATAAAGCCCTGAAAGAACAAGCAATCGACAGTGCGCAAACAGCCGTAGGGGATCGTTATGTTGTTGAAGAAATGAAGAAAAATGGCTATAACCTTGGCGGAGAGCAATCCGGTCATATCATTTTCCTTGATTACAATACGACTGGAGACGGGATGCTTACAGGACTTCAGCTTGTGAATATCATGAAAGCAACGAAGAAACCACTTTCCGAGCTTGCAGGAGAAATGAAGAAGTTCCCTCAGAAGCTCGTCAATATCCGTGTTACAGATAAATACCATGTGACGGATAACGAGAAGGTGGCTGCTGTGATCGCAGACGTAGAGAAAGAAATGGATGGCAACGGCCGTGTGCTTGTTCGTCCATCCGGAACAGAACCGCTGGTCCGTGTGATGGCGGAAGCACCGACTCAAGAAGATTGTGATGCATACGTCGCGCGTATTTGTGACGTAGTGAAAGCAGAAATGGGATTGGATTAATAAGAATTGCGTATGCATAAGAAGCACGAATCTGCTTCTTATGCATATTTTTATATAGTAATGTTTCAATTGAAAGACGAATTATTACTTCTATTGACGGAAGGTCTGGAAATAAGGTATGATTAGCGTGCTTTCTTTGAAAGAAAGAAGCTCTAATTAAATGGAAGGTGGCTGTGGGGAACAAATAGGAATATAAACAAAAAAAAGCGCCTGAACTAAGCGGGACGGAGCTGCGTTTAGTTGACGAGGTGGAGGATTATCGATCATTCGGCGGGTACCTCCCAGTTGAAGTGCACAGCTGTAGATTTCTTCTTCAAAGCAAAAGGGTAACCTTTTGTACAAAAGGAAGGGAATGCACTTTATAATAATAAATGAGATAAGGGGACAGGAATGTCCCCGGATGTTCTTGTCCCCTTCTATATAGGAGGAACAAGTATGTGTGGTATTGTTGGATATATCGGAAATAGTGATGCAAAGGAAATTTTGTTGAAAGGTCTCGAGAAACTTGAATACCGCGGCTATGATTCAGCCGGTATCGCGGTGGAGAATAACAGCGGAATCCATGTTTTCAAGGAAAAAGGACGTATTGCCGATTTGCGTGCTGTAGTGGATCAAGATGTATTCGCACAGACAGGGATCGGGCATACTCGCTGGGCTACTCACGGAGTTCCGAGTCATGCAAATGCGCATCCTCATCAAAGTGAATCCGGCCGATTCACACTGGTCCATAACGGAGTCATCGAGAACTATCAAATCCTGAAGCGCGAATATCTGCAAGGGGTATCTTTCAAAAGTGAAACAGATACGGAAGTAATCGTTGCCTTAGTGGAAAAGTTTGCAGAAGAAGGACTTTCCACAGAAGCGGCATTCTCCAAGACACTCACTTTACTGAAAGGTTCCTATGCGCTTGCCCTTCTGGATGCACAGCAAAATGGTTTCATTTATGTCGGCAAGAATAAGAGCCCTCTTCTTATCGGAAAAGGCGAAGGGTTCAATGTAATCGCGTCTGATGCAATGGCAATGCTTCAAGTAACCGATCAATTCGTGGAACTCATGGACAAGGAAATGGTCATTGTGACCCAAGAACAAATCACAATCAAGAAGCTTGACGGTACAGTTGTTGAACGTGCTGCATACACGGCGGAATTAGATGCGAGCGACATCGAGAAAGGTACGTATCCTCACTATATGCTGAAGGAAATCGATGAGCAGCCGCTTGTGACACGTAAGATCATTCAAGCTTACCAAAATGAAGCAGGAGAACTTACAATCGCTGAAGATATATTGGATGCGATGAAGGCAGCGGACCGTATCTATATCGTAGCTTGCGGAACAAGCTATCATGCAGGATTGGTCGGGAAACAGTTCATTGAAAACATGGCACGCATCCCGGTTGAGGTGCATGTTGCCTCCGAGTTCAATTACAATATGCCGATCCTGTCCGAGAAACCATTGTTCATCTTCATCTCACAAAGCGGTGAAACAGCGGACAGCCGTGCAGTACTTGTCTCTGTCAAAGAATTGGGCCACAAAGCATTGACGATCACGAATGTACCTGGTTCCACTCTTTCCCGTGAAGCGGACTACACATTGCTGTTGCATGCCGGTCCTGAAATTGCGGTTGCATCCACTAAAGCATATACAGCCCAAATTGCTGTATTGTCTATTTTGGCGCATGTCACAGCATTATCCAAAGGTCTTGAGCCGAAGCTTGACCTTGTGAAAGAGCTTGGGATCGTCGCAAACGCAATGGAAGTACTTTGTGATGATAAAGAGACATTCGAGCATATTGCACGTGAATTCTTGTCCGTGACACGCAACTGCTTCTTCATCGGACGTACGATGGACTTCTTCGTTGGATTGGAAGGCGCCTTGAAATTGAAGGAAATCTCCTACATCCAAGCGGAAGGATTTGCCGGCGGTGAATTGAAGCATGGCACAATCGCTTTGATTGAAGAAGGCACTCCGGTTATTTCATTGGCTACACAAGAAGCAGTCAACTTGAGCATCCGCGGAAACGTGAAGGAAGTAGTGGCACGTGGAGCAAATCCTTGCATCATCAGTATGAAAGGTCTGGAAGAAGAAGGCGACAGCTATGTGCTTCCAGCGGTTAATGAATTATTGACACCCCTTATCTCCGTAATACCGCTTCAGCTGATTGCGTATTACGCTGCCCTGCACCGCGACTGCGATGTGGATAAGCCGCGTAACTTGGCGAAGAGCGTAACAGTAGAATAATGGATTGTTTGAAGAATTGCTTTTGTCCACTTAACAGGAAGCTATTCAGATGAATCCTTGAAAAAAAGCCAGGAATGTTGATTTAACAACATTCCTGGCTTTTTATTGGAATGATTCACCTTATCTGGTGAATCATTTAATCTTAAACTGGGCGGAATTAAACTTTTTACCGTTTCCAAACGGATTATAATTATTTTCGATGTTTCCGGCAATATCTACAGAAAACCAATTGAGGGTCGCCGTCTCTGTGATTTCTAAGGATTCGGCTGATTCCCTTACACCGGAAAGCATCAATTTCGGTGATTCAAAATTAGGACGGCTGCCATCCAGTGTGTAATAGATAGTGGCCGGCTCACTTGTAATGAATGATACATCCACTTTATCCTTATATGTTCCGCTTCCGGGATCAGCGATTGTCCGCGGGTTTGTTTTGTCTTTCGACTGATTGTAAGCAACATCCATCAATCCGATCAGACCATTTGAGAATTCCATAGCTTCTTCATGTCCTTCTTCAAAATCTGGCTGAAATCCGACAGCTTCCCATCTTTTCGTGGACTTATTGTACAAGTCGGCACCGACTTCGAAATTCCATGCATAAATGCCTTTCTCATACCATAAATAATCTGCGGAATTTCCTGCTGCTGAATACAATACATCCGGGATTGGACCGGTTTTCCCAGGCATTATGACCGTTCCGCGGTGATTTTGAATTTTATTAAGGATGTGACTGGAAGCTGACCAATAAAATGCTTCCTCTCCGGCATTCGGGCGCGGTAATGTG
>JAZNGP010000022.1:0-9731 GCA_045576475.1 Bacillus sp. (in: firmicutes)
GGGCCATTCCCTTCAGCTTAAATCTATCTTTTGCCTCAAGCAAGGATTGGACGTAAATCTTGGTCGGCCGCAGTAATTCTTCACCAAGGCTGCACCCGAGATCTTCCACGAAGACATCTAATTCCCGGCTGTTATCCTCCAGCAGAATTTTCCTGACGAGCGAATATCCATTGCTGTGGATTCCGCTCGAAGCAAGACCGATCAGGGCATCCCCGGGAGAAATCGATGCACCGGTGATGAGCTGCTTTTTCTCGCAAGCACCGACCGCAAAACCAGCCAAGTCGTATTCTTCCGCTTCATACATACCGGGCATTTCCGCCGTTTCTCCGCCGATTAGCGCTGCTCCCGCCTGCCTGCATCCTTCCGCCACGCCTTTCACGATCGCTTCGATTTTATCGGGATCGGCTTTTCCGCATGCAATATAATCAAGGAAGTACAAAGGTTCAGCCCCGTGGACCACTATATCATTCACACACATCGCTACACAGTCGATACCGATCGTGTCATGCCGAACGAGCATGAATGCCAGCATCAGCTTTGTGCCGACACCGTCCGTTCCCGAAACGAGCACAGGTTCATCGAGCCCCAAGACGGATAGGTCGAACATTCCTCCGAACCCGCCAAGTCCGCTGAGGACACCAGGCCTCAGCGTTTGCCTGACATGCTTCCCCATTTTCTGAACGGCTTCATAGCCGGCTTCAATGTCAACACCTGCTTGTTTATAGGCTTCTGCCATGATTCGGACCCCCAGAATATTTTTATGTAACCAGCCATCCGCAGACAGCAGCGTATCGCTATGCCGCCGTCCCGCCTGCATAATCAGCTCGTTGCGGCCGGTTCTTTCTCGCTCGAGTAAATTTCGGTAGGATAATCGCCTGTGAAACAAGCCATGCACTGCCCGCCTGTCTCTCCTCCGAAAGGTCTGCCGATCGCTTTCACCAAACCGGCCGGACTAAGGAATGTCAGGGAATCCGCTTCAATCATCTTGCGGATCTCCTCCACGGAAAGCTGTGAAGCGATCAGTTCCTCACTCGATGAAGTATCGATTCCATAGAAACATGGATTCTTGATCGGCGGGGAACTGATGACGACATGTACTTCTGTCGCCCCGGCTTCCTTCAGCATTTTCACAATCCTTCTGCTTGTTGTTCCGCGGACGATCGAATCATCGACCATGACAACCCTTTTCCCCTCCACAACACCACGGACGGGAGAAAGTTTCATCTTCACCCCTTGCTCGCGCAATGACTGCGAAGGCTGGATGAATGTCCTGCCGACATAACGATTCTTGATCAACCCCATTTCATAAGGAATCCCTGCTTCTTCCGCAAATCCGATCGCCGCAGAAATACTTGAATCAGGCACACCGGTCACAACGTCTGCTTCAATGGCTGTTTCCAAGGCAAGCTGTTTCCCTAAATTCTTGCGGGCTGTATGGACATTGATTCCGTCGATATTGCTGTCCGGCCGCGAAAAGTACACATATTCCATCGCACACATCGCCCTTGTCCGGGAGACGGCGAACCGTTCTGCATGGACTCCTTCATCGTTGATCACCAGCATTTCGCCAGGCATCACATCACGGACAAACTCCGCGCCGACAAGATCAAGCGCACATGTTTCGGATGCCGCGACATAAGCGTCCCCGATCAATCCAAGGGATAAAGGCCTTAATCCATGGGGATCCATCGCTACGATCATTTCTTTCTCTCCCATGATCAGGAATGCATATGCTCCC
Source organism: Bacillus sp. (in: firmicutes) (assembly GCA_045576475.1). Lineage (GTDB taxonomy): Bacteria > Bacillota > Bacilli > Bacillales > DSM-1321 > Bacillus_AD. The sequence goes on from JAZNGP010000022.1 coordinate 1,739, forward strand.
TTGACCAAGCTGAGTGCATTCTTCACGCGGTCCTTCAAACAGATGAATCCGGACCGGCGGATTAAATGGGCGACGACTTCGGTGTCGGAAGTTGTCTGAAAGATGCTTCCCTGTGCTTCGAGCTGCGATTTCATCTGCGTCGCATTGATCAGATTGCCATTATGCGCCAAAGCCATACTGTCATTCTGAAAGCGGAACAGCAAAGGCTGTACATTCTCATAGCCTCCTCCGCCCGCCGTCGCATAACGCACATGGCCGATCGCCGCATTTCCGCTGATTTCTTTCAGCCTATCCTCGGTGAATACTTCCGAGACCAGCCCTTCCCCTTTCAGTCCGGTCAGCTTCCCGTTATCGTTCAGTACCATTCCGGCACCTTCCTGCCCGCGGTGCTGCAAACTATGAAGGCCATAATACGTCAATTGAGCCGCATCCGGATGATTCCAGACTCCGAATACACCGCATTCCTCATTTAATCCTTTTAGTTCAGCAAGCATGGGATAGCTCCTTTCCAGGCTGCTTCCAATTCCTTCACTTCCGTTTGCAGGACTGCCTGGTTATTTTCATTCCGGATATGCAAGACAGCTGAATCGTTCACTTCTCCTATACGGATCGCATCCTTGACGATGCTTTCGAATTCATTTCTTTGTTCCTGCGGGACAGAAACAAGGAAGCGGGATTGCGTTTCACTGAACATTTCCTTTACTTCTTCTCCTTTAAGCTTCACCGAAGCACCGAGATTGCTATTGAATAATGATTCGGCCAGGGCCACCGCCAATCCGCCTTCCGCAATATCATGCGCGGATGCCACTGTTCCTTTACGGATGGCTGTGAGCAGCTGTTTCTGCCTTTTCTTTTCCGTATCCAAGTCGATGGATGGCGCAGGTCCGAAGAAGGAACCATGCATCAGCTTCTGCAGTTCCGTGCCGCCCCAATCATCTTTCGCCCCGCCTATCACATAAATGGCATCTCCGCTTGTTTGGAAGCTTTGGGTCGTGATGTGATCGAGGTCTGTGACAAGCCCGACCATGCCGACAACCGGTGTCGGGAAGACCGCTTCTCCGTTCGTTTCATTATACAAAGAAACATTTCCTCCGATGACCGGTGTGGACAGCATACGGCAGGCTTCACTCATTCCGTCCGTTGCTTTCTCGATCTGCCAGAAGATTTCCGGCTTCTCCGGGTTTCCGAAATTCAGGCAGTCAGTGACCGCCAATGGCTCCGCTCCGCTGCAGACGATATTGCGTGCCGCTTCCGCAACCGCTATTTGGCCGCCTGTTTCAGGATCAAGATAGATATACCTGGAATTACAGTCCGTCGTTATCGCCAATGCTTTCCTTGTGCCTCTTATGCGCACCACTGCCGCATCGGAACCCGGGCTTACGACCGTATTCGTCCTCACCATATAATCATATTGGTCATATACCCACTCTTTGCTTGCGATAGTCGGCTGCGAGAGAAGCTGCTTCAGCGTCTCTTCATAGTCCTTGATCACAGGAGTATCCAGATACATGGAAGTGAACGCCCGGTAATATTCCGGTTCTTTTGAAGGCTTATGATAAACCGGGGCATCTTCCGCCAAAGCATCGACCGGCACATCCGCCACTACTTCGCCATGATGAATCAGCCTCAGCCGCTTATCGTCCGTCACCTTCCCGATCGCGACAGCTTCTAAGTCATATTTGGAGAATAAGTCTTCAATCTCTTGCTCTCTTCCCTTCTCCACTACGATCAGCATTCTTTCCTGGGATTCCGATAACATCATTTCATAGGCCGTCATTCCTGTTTCACGCTGAGGCACATGATCAAGATTCATCTCGATGCCGGATCCGGCCTTGCTTGCCATTTCAGCTGAAGAACTTGTCAATCCTGCCGCCCCCATGTCTTGGATCCCGACCAATGCATCACAATGGACAAGTTCAAGACACGCTTCCAGCAGAAGCTTCTCCATGAACGGATCTCCGACCTGTACGGCAGGACGGTTATCCCCGGATGTCTCCGTCAATTCCTCAGAGGCGAAAGTCGCTCCATGGATGCCGTCTCGTCCCGTCTTCGCACCGACATACATCACCGTGTTCCCGACACCATGCGCCTGCCCTTTCTTGATGTCTTTATGGTCGATCAATCCGACACACATCGCATTCACCAGCGGATTGCCTGCGTAACAATCGTCGAACTGCACTTCTCCTCCGACTGTCGGGATCCCGATGCAATTCCCGTAGCCGGCGATGCCTGAGACCACTTCTTTGAAAAGGTATTTCACATGCGCATCATCCAGTTCCCCGAACCGCAGCGAGTTCAGCAAAGCAACCGGCCTTGCCCCCATCGAGAACACATCACGTATGATGCCGCCTACACCTGTTGCGGCCCCTTGATATGGCTCGATGGCGGATGGGTGGTTATGCGATTCGATTTTGAACACAACCGCCTGGCTGTCCCCGATATCGACGATGCCTGCCCCTTCGCCCGGGCCTTGAAGGACTTTCTCTCCGGTCACCGGGAATTTCTTCAGCACCGGCTTGGAATTCTTGTAGGAACAATGCTCGGACCACATGACAGAGAATAAGCCCAGTTCCGTATAATTCGGCAGTCTGCCGATGATGTCCGTCACTAAGCCGAATTCTTCATCGGAAAGTCCCATTTCAGCATAGATGCGGCCGGCCTTTATTTGCTCCGGAGTCGGTTCAAGAAGTAACTGCATGTGATTCCCTCCACTGTTTAACGATAGATTTGAATAATGCCAGACCATGGTCGCTTCCCAGGAGACGGTCAACTGCACGTTCAGGATGAGGCATCATGCCGAGCACATTCCCTCGTTCGTTGCTGATGCCTGCGATGTCCGCCAGGCTTCCGTTCGGGCTCCGCCCGTGATAGGTAAAGACGATTTGCCCATTATCCTTAAGCCTCTGTAATGTTTCCTCATCACAGTAATAGTTTCCTTCGCCGTGTGCGATCGGAATGGTGATGATTTCCTTGTCGGCATACTCGGAAGTGAACATCGTTTGGTTGTTTTCCACCTTCAATTGGACATTCCTGCAGATGAAATGCAAGCTTTCATTCCTTCTCATCGCCCCCGGCAGCAGCCCCGCCTCGAGCATAATCTGAAAGCCATTGCACACACCAAGGACAGGCACTCCCTTGTCGGCTGCTTTGATGACCTGCTCCATCACATTGCTGAAACGGGCGATCGCCCCTGTGCGCAAGTAATCTCCATATGAAAAGCCCCCCGGAAGCAGGATCCCGTCATACTCGGCCAAATCCTTCTCTGTATGCCAGACATACTCCGCTTCTTCCCCAAGCTCATCTTTGACCGCATGATACATATCGACATCGCAATTGGAACCCGGAAACACTATGACGGCGAACTTCACTGGGCGACGACCTCCTCGACACTGTACGTATAATCTTCAATGACCGTATTGACGAGCAGCTTTTCACAGATTTCCTTGATGGCTGAGTCGATATCGCGCCCGCCTTTTTCCATTGTCAGCTCCATATATTTACCGATGCGGACATCCTTCACTTCGGCGAATGACAGACTGTTCAAAGAATGCTGCACAGCCGCTCCCTGTGGATCCAGGACACTTTCCCTCAATGTCACATAAACCTTCACTTTGTACATATTGTTGTCCTCCCTAGTCTCATCCGTATCTGTTCATATGCATCCGTTACGTTCCCTAGGCTGCGGCGAAACACATCTTTATCAAGTCTTTCCCCCGTTTTCACATCCCAAAGGCGGCAAGTGTCCGGTGAGATCTCATCAGCAAGCAGGATGGAACCATCAGCGCGTCCGAATTCGAGTTTGAAATCAATCAGCTTGATGCCGATTCCATCGAAAAAACCGGTTAAGACATCATTGACTCTGAATGCTTTCTCCGTCAATTCCTTTACTTCCTCTTCAGACGCAAGCTTCAGGATACCGATATGCGCCTCATTCAGAAGCGGGTCTCCTAAGGTATCATTCTTATAATAGAATTCGATGATCGGCGTTTGAAGCGGGGTGCCTTCTTTCATTCCAAGGCGCTGTGCCAGACTGCCGGCCGCCACATTGCGGACGACCACTTCCAAAGGGATGATTTCGACTTTCTTCGCCAGATGCTCGCGCTCGGAAATTTTACGGATGAAATGAGAATCGATTCCTTTTTCCTTGAGCTTCTCGAACAAAACACTTGTGATGCCGTTGTTGAGTGCCCCTTTTCCGGAGATTGATTCCTTTCTCTCTCCATTGAAAGCGGTGGCCTGATCCATATACTCCAGCCAAACAATTTGCTCGTCATTTGTCGCATACACTTTCTTTGCTTTGCCTTCATATAATAATGCGCCTTTTTCCACTTGTCCGCCCTCCATTATAAGAACATTTAATACAAACTAAATATTCAGTTAAATTATGATGTGAAGGTGCCTTGAGGAGAGCGGGATTCACTCTCCCTTTTGACACCCGAAACTCACAAACCTACTTTATCGAAAATCGTATCGACATTCTTCAGGTGGTAATTATAATCGAAGCAATCCGCAATCTCTTCGGCAGACAGCAAGCTTGTGATCTTGTCATCCGCTTCGATCAATGTACGGAAATGCACTTGCTCTTCCCAGGCTTGCATCGCTTTCGGCTGCACCGTATCGTATGCTTCTTCACGCGCCAATCCTTTATCGATGAGCGCAAGCAGCACACGCTGGGAGTAGATCAATCCTAATGTACGGTCCATATTCCGCTTCATATTGTCAGGGAATACAGTCAGGTTCTTCACGATATTGCCGAATCGGTTCAGCATATAATTCAAGCCGATCGTCGCATCCGGCAGAATGATTCTTTCCGCAGAAGAATGCGAGATATCCCGTTCATGCCATAAAGGCACATTTTCATAGGCAGTCAGCATATAACCGCGAATGACGCGGGCGATACCGGTCATATTCTCTGAACCGATCGGGTTACGCTTATGCGGCATGGCGGATGAACCTTTTTGCCCTTTTGCGAAAAATTCTTCCACTTCCCTTGTTTCGCTCTTTTGCAGACCGCGGATCTCGACAGCGAACTTCTCGATGGACGTCGCGATCAATGCGATCGTGCTCATATAATGTGCATGGCGATCCCGCTGAAGTGTCTGCGTGGAAACAGGTGCAGGCTTCGTGCCAAGCTTCTCGCACACATAGCTCTCCACGAAAGGATCAATATTCGCATATGTACCCACCGCGCCTGATATCTTTCCGTATTCGACCGTTTCTCTCGCTGCTTTGAAACGTTCGAGATTCCGCTTCATTTCCTCATACCATAGAGCCATTTTGAGTCCGAATGTTGTCGGTTCCGCATGCACACCATGCGTCCGTCCCATCATCACCGTATATTTATGCTCGATGGCCTTCTCTTTCAGAATGTCGACGAAGCGTTCGATATCTTTCTGCAGGATATCATTCGCCTGCTTCAACAAATACGAAAGAGCCGTATCGACAACATCCGTCGATGTCAGACCGTAATGCACCCATTTTCTTTCTTCACCCAACGTCTCCGACACGGCTCTTGTGAATGCCACCACGTCATGACGTGTCTCTTCCTCGATTTCTTTAATCCTGTCTATATCGAATCCGGCATTCTTACGCAGCAGTGCCACATCTTCCTTTGGGATTACGCCCAGTTCCGCCCAGGCCTCACATGCGAGTATTTCCACTTCCAGCCATGCTTTGAAACGATTTTCTTCCGTCCAGATGGCGCCCATTTCAGGTCTTGTATAACGATCTAACATTTGTCTATTCCTCCGATATCCTTATTGCTTCAAGGTTTTTTTCTATAGTCCAGATCCCGCTTTCGCGAGATTCCTGAAGCGCTTGATCCGTATTGTTGCGCAAAATGTTCACATGACCCATTTTCCGCTTATTTCTCACTTCTTCTTTTCCATATAAATGGATCTTCCAATTATCAAGTTTCGGTATTCGCTCAAGCAGCCCTTCCAGATGCTCACCCAGCACATTCACCATCACAACCGGCTTCAAGAGCTCGGTGCCGTCCAGCTTCCAGTTGCAGATCGCACGGATATGCTGTTCGAATTGTGATGTTTCACAGGCATCCATCGTATAGTGCCCGGAATTATGCGGTCTTGGGGCCAATTCATTGATCAATATGCTTCCATCTTCCATGACGAACATCTCGACCGCAAGTGTCCCGACAAGTCCGAGTGCATCGGCGATTTGCGTCGCCCCCATGAATGCATTCACTTCTGTTTCAACGGTAATTCGTGCCGGAACAATCGTTTGATGAAGGATATTCTCTCTGTGGATATTCTCCGCCACAGGGAATACGACTGTTTCGCCGCCAGCACTTCTTGCCACAATGACCGAGATTTCTTTCTCGAAAGCAATCCATTTCTCCAGGACACAGACATCCCGCTCCAGCAGATGCTGCGCCTGTTTCCAATCATCCTTTTCCCGCAGGACATACTGCCCCTTGCCGTCATAACCGCCTGTCGCTGTCTTCAGCACGCAAGGGAGCCCGATTCGATCAATGGATACCTGCAGCTCATGGACATTCGTTACGATGGCATAAGGGGCTACTTCCGCTCCTGCCGCTTCTATGGCTTGCTTTTCCTTGATTCTGTTTTGGCTGATCTTCAACAGCCGGGATCCTTGGGGGACGTATGCATTCTGCTGCAGCCATTCAAGTGCCTCGCCGTTGATGTTCTCGAACTCGTACGTGATGACGTCGCTCACATCGGAAAGCTGCTTCAAGCCCTCCAGATCATTATAAGATGCAATGATTTCGATATCGGCTACCTGTCCGCATGGACTGTCCGTTGATGGTTCCAGCACAGCCACCCGAAAGCCCGCGGCTTTTGCTGAAAGGGCCATCATCCTGCCCAATTGACCGCCTCCGATGATTCCGATTGTCTGACCGGGCAATATTGTTTTAGGTAAGCTGCTCATTTGACTTCAGCACCTTTTCCTTCATATCATTCCGCATTGCCGTAAGCCTTTCAGCGAGCTTTTCATCGAATGCGGAAAGCATTTGCGCAGCAAGATATCCCGCATTGGCTGCTCCGGCCTTCCCGATCGCCACTGTAGCGACCGGCACTCCTCCAGGCATCTGAACAATGCTGAGAAGCGAATCAAGCCCATTCAAAGCCTTTGACTGCACCGGCACCCCGATCACCGGCAATGTTGTCTTTGAAGCGACCATGCCCGGCAGATGGGCGGCCCCTCCCGCACCGGCGATAATCACTTTCAGACCCGCAGCTCTTGCTCCCTCCGCATATTCGAACATGATGTCCGGAGTCCGATGGGCCGATACCACCTTTTTCTCATATGCAACCTCTAATGTATCCAATGCTTCACAAGCATGCTTCATTGTATCCCAATCTGATATGCTCCCCATTATTATGCCTACCTGTGGAATCATTATTTCCCTCCCGTTATTCGTCAGAAGCGCTGACTGCCTGAAAACACAAAAAGATAGTCCACTTCCCCGAGAGAAAGCAAACTACCTTCAAATGGCTGTGCGGACGGCTGTCGAAACAGCTGTCCTCTTTGCCCAGTATAGTCGCAGCTTTCTCATAGTCCGATTATTTATGGTAATCGGGTAGAAACTTATGGGCCATATCCCCAAGATTATATGAGAGTTATCCATTATTTTCATTTGCTTTAATACACCCATATTACCAACGGCGTCTATTTATTGTCAAGCAATAATCGAACGTTATAAAGGCACAAGATTATAATGTTCGTATTCTAAGGAAGCTCAATGGCTTCAAAGACAATAATCCGGCCCGCCGGCACATAATTTACTTCCCCGTGCTCCTTCACTTCCTTGAAGATCGGCTTCTCGGTCCGTTTGACCGGCATATAGCCTTCTTGCTTGATGCGGTCCAAGCATGCGTCAATCGTCTCATTTTCCATCACTTCAAACTTCTTCTTCCCTGCCATAATCGGTTTGCTCCTTCTTCTCATGCAATGATCTTGCCGTTAGTGTACCGAAATTCAAGGCGGATGTAAACAAAAGACAAGAAAGCAA
>JAZNGP010000023.1:0-17327 GCA_045576475.1 Bacillus sp. (in: firmicutes)
GAATATCCAGACGCAAAAACAGCTGGGTGTATCTGAAGGGATTGCGAACTTTGCCGGCTCCTTCGGGACTTCCATTGGCCAGAATGGCTGTGCTGGAATTTACCCGGCGATGCTGGCTGTCATGATTGCGCCATCGGTCGGAATAAACCCGCTCACACCATCATTCATAGGGATGCTGATCCTCGTGGTGGCCATCAGTTCATTCGGTGTAGCAGGAGTCGGGGGAGGAGCGACATTCGCCGCAATCCTCGTATTGTCGGCTATGGATCTTCCGGTAGCTTTGGCCGGAATATTGATTTCTGTCGAACCATTGATCGATATGGGACGTACTGCCGTAAACGTGAGCGGCAGTATGACTTCCGGAATCTTAACGAGTAAGGTGACAGGTGATCTGGATAAAGAGCAATACAACGACGGGTCATTGAAACTTGAAACGGATTATTGATGAACGGCATGCAAGGAGACCCCCTATCCGGGGTCTCTTTTTTAATCGGATCAGCTTTCCTGAATAATATATATTTGTGTATCTTTTCCACTATTTATCGTTCGATATTTAAATTTATTAAAGGTATAATAAATCATTGTAGATTACTAGTTTCAGGCAAGGGAGGATACACAGGATGGAATGGGCTTTAGCCATTTTGGTTGGTGCAGCAGTAGTGTTGCTCATTTTATCGTTTTCAGTTTCCGGAAAAACAACGAAAACACAACAAGAAGAATATACCTCTTATCATCTGACAGCGATGAAAGAAATCAAGGATCTCCAAGAGCAAATCCGCATCATGGAGCTTGATATGGAAATCCTGGCCCATGAGGCAGGAGTGAAATCAGAGGAAGAAAGAATGCTGAAGCGAGATGTGCTCGATCTTCATAGACGAAAGTACTCCAATGAAACAATTGCAAAACAAAAAAGTATGTCTGTCGACGAAGTAGAACAATTGATCGCTCCATTCAAGAAAGCGAAAACAGTAAGAGGAAATATCGCCGATGAAAGCTAACACGATGCGCAGCTTGGCAATTGGGCTGCTGGTGGCGTCCGGCGTATTGGGTGCGGTTCACTTCCTTGGCGGGGATGAGAAAACAAGCACCAAGCCAAAGGAAATGTCGACGGAAGAAATGAAGAGTCAATTGAAAACAGAAGGATATGTCGTCTTGACAAACGAAGAACTGGCAGAGAGAGTAACTGCGAGCAAACCGGTTGAAAGCGGCAAGAAAGAAGAAACTGCGGCAGAAGAGATAGTGAACGAAGATGAGAAAGTCGTCTATCGCACAATGCTGACTGTCACATCGGGTATGACCAGCTATGATGTGGGTAAAGCCCTGTATCAAGCAAATGTCATCAAAAGTGTTCCAGGATTCTCGAAACGCGTTGAAAGTAAAGGTGTAGAGAAAAATCTGCGTCCAGGTACTTTCGAACTTCAAAGCGATATGACTGCCGACGAAATCATTGCGATCGTATTCAAGGAGCGATAAGAAGAAGCAAAACAGTCTTTTGGGGCTGTTTTGCTTTTTTTGTTTTCGAAAACTTGCTGCTTATCAATTTGCAGTCAACACATGATGAAGCCGATGTGGAGAAAGACTGCTATTTTGTCCATCCGACCGTCTTGACGAATGTATCTTCCGATATGAAAATCATGCAGGAAGAAACATTTGGACCGGTGGCTCCGATCATCAGCTACAACAGAATTGAGGAGGCTGTGCAGATTGCGAACAATACCCCATATGGACTTGCGGCTTACTTCTTTACAAATGATTACCGAAAAGGTACTTACATGAAAGGCTTGATTTCGGTATCATCGGCTGGAATGATGGGGCTCCATCTGCTGCAAATGTTCCTTTCGGAGGAATGAAGGAAAGCGTTCTTGGGCGTGAAGGCGGAATTGAAGGGATTGAACCATATCTCGAGACGAAATATGTATCGATCGGCAATCTATGATGAGACAAGCTGTACAAGCATTTTCAAACTGACTTAAGGGAGAGCATGTATAAACTTGCTCTTTTTTATTATAAATTTAATATTTTCTTAATAGTATTCCTATATAATATTAGAGAAATATGAGAAGTTGGAGTTGAAGTGATTTGTTTCCTATCCCCAATCAATTGAGTTACCCGAGAAAAGAAGACTTGGAAAAAATGAATGATCTGCAAGCAGTAGAACGTGAAAAGTTTCAGGAATTAAGAAAGTCATTTGCTCGTTTCAGTATGGCCTATAAATTCGGGCTTGATGAAATCACAACAAAAATAAATATTCTAAAAGAAGAATTTCAATATATCCATGAGTACAATCCAATCGAGCATGTCAATACTCGTCTCAAAACATTGGAGAGTATCGTTAAGAAGGCACACAAGAAAGGAATCCCCTTATCCTTGTCGAGTGTTCAGGAACATATCAAGGATATAGCCGGCATACGCATCACTTGCTCATTCCGTTCGGATATCTACAGAGTCAGTGAAATGATCCAATCACAGAAGGATATCGAAGTGATCGAGGTGAAAGATTACATTAAAAATCCGAAACCGAACGGATATCAAAGTCTCCATTTAATAGTCAAGATTCCGGTCTTCATGTCGGATAGGGTTGAGCATGTATGTGTGGAAGTGCAAATCCGGACAATTGCTATGGATTTCTGGGCAAGTCTCGAACATAAAATCTACTATAAATTCAATAAAGAAATTCCACAGAACTTGATCAGTGAGCTCCGGGAAGCGGCCCTTACTGCTGCAGAACTTGATCGAAAAATGGAAGAGCTGCATAAGGAAATCGGCGCCCTGAAAGTTGATGGATAATATTGGGATTTTTTGTGAATGACAGTTCCTCCTGTTTAGGAGGGCTGTTTTGCTTTTTCTTAAACCATAAATACTATTTGCAGAAATAGTATTTATGGCTTATAGGAGGAATGAATATGAAGGGAAGAACTTTCATTTAAGAAGGGCAGGACTATATTTTGTCTCTTATTGTCTTTATACGCCTTTTGTCATTAAATTTAGAATTGTTAGATAATTTTGTATTTTAATGCGGTAAAGTGGGATGAAGTTCCTGTACCCGATGTCTGAACATGGAAAAACAGGTATTTTTCCACTCTGTTAAAAGCAACTATCTGCACATGTAGCAATATATACTTCCAGAATATAATCAATTAAATCCAGATTCATAGACTTGCTGGATTTAATAGAGGAGGTATGGAGATGGCGGAGAAAGGTAAATGGTTTGCGGCTTTATTGAGTGCCGGTTTGAGTTTTAGCTTATTTGCAGGGGATGCAAGTGCGGAACAGAGTGATTTTTCTTTGCAAAAGAAAGAAGAAATAAGGGTACATATCCAAGGTACCTCTGCAGAACTTAAAACGGCAAAAGGCAAGTTTAAGCCGAAGAAAGACTTCGGTAAGGATGGATATACGGCAATCGTCAGCAGCGAAGAATATGAGAAGCTGAAGCAAGATGCCGATTTGGAAGTGGACAAGGTATCGGTTTTTTCTATTAATCAAGTAACTGAGAATGTGAAAGCGGCAGTCTCCGCAACTCCTTCAACACGGACGCCATGGGGAATTAAGGCGATTTATAACAATTCTTCGCTGACAAGCACTTCGGGCGGGAGCGGAATTAAGGTGGCTGTTTTGGATACCGGCGTATATACATCCCATATAGACTTGGCCGGCAATGTGGAACAATGTAAGGATTTCACGACCGGGTCACCGTATGTGGACAATTCATGCACAGACAGAAACGGACATGGTACGCATGTTGCGGGTACTGTTCTAGCAAATGGAGGTTCTGATGGGCAAGGCATATACGGAGTCGCACCGCAGGCGAAGCTTTGGGCATATAAAGTGTTGACAGACAGCGGTCAAGGATATTCGGATGATATCGCTGCGGCCATCCGCCATGCAGCCGACCAAGCATCCAGTACAGGTTCGAAAGTCATTTTGTCGATGTCATTAGGCGGCAGCGGAAATGATTCTTTAATCTCAAGTGCGGTCGATTATGCTTATGGTAAAGGAGTGCTTGTGATCGCGGCGGCAGGGAATTCAGGAAGTGCAGCCAATACGATCGGTTACCCGGGGGCACTCGTGAATGCAGTGGCTGTAGCGGCACTTGAAAATGTGCAGGCGAACGGCACGTATAGAGTAGCCAATTATTCTTCCCGCGGCAATCCGAATACGGATGGAGACTACGTGATCCAGTTAAAGGATATAGAAGTATCCGCTCCTGGTTCTGCCGTGGAATCCACATGGTATAATGGAGGTTATAATACAATCAGCGGAACTTCGATGGCCACTCCTCATGTGTCCGGCCTTGCTGCAAAGATTTGGTCTTCCAATCCAAGTCAGACAAACAGGCAAATCAGGACACAGCTTCAGACGAAAGCAAAACAATATGATATTAAAGGCGGAACCGGAGCTGCAACAGGAGATGATTATGCTTCAGGATTCGGTTTCCCGCGTGTAAGGTAGTAAGTTACATAATAAAAATCATTATGTAAAAGAAATACCCGTCCGGATAAATGGGCGGGTATTTCTTTTTGTATATACAGATTGTTGTTTTAATTGGTGCGGAAACAACCTGAATTAAAAGAATAATCATTATGTTTGTAATGTTACTTATTTTTTGCTAACATTTAATTAAGTTACATTAGGCGACAGGAGGGACAATGACTTGGAATACGTTGACCCTATTAAGGACATTGAACAAATCAACTCGATAAAGAAGATGCTGAAGAAGCAATCTTTACGTGATTTATTATTGTTTGTCCTCGGTATAAATACAGGGATCAGAGTGAGTGATTTATTGTCTTTGAAAGTGGTTGATGTTTGGGATGGATCTGAAGTCAGAGAGTTCTTATATATATATGAAGGAAAATGTGAAGAGCCGAAAGCCATTTACTTGAATATCCGGGTAAGGTACGCTTTGAAGGAGTATTTATCCTCCATTTCGTTCCAAGATGAAGATTATTTATTTAAGTCGAAGAAGAATACGCAGCCGATCACAAGACAACAGGCATATAGAATCATTAATCATGCTGCCAAGGAAGTCGGTATCACAGGCAAAATCGGTACACATACATTAAGAAAGACATTCGGGTATCATGCTTATAGAAAAGGCATCGCGATCAGCATCCTTATGGAAATCTTCAATCACCATACCCCTGCTGAAACGCTTCGCTATCTAGGAATCGACAAGCATGAGGAACGCCTTGTCAAAGTGGATGTAAACCTCTAAATAAAAAACTCCACGCAGCTGCGTGGAGCGGATAAATCTCTTAAATATCTTCTTCGGTAGGAACCTTAACGGTTGTATCATTTTTCAATTCTTTCACGCAATCCTCAACTACGCGTACCTGAAGCGTTTCTTTATTCTTCATGAACTTAAATACACCGTTATTGAAATCGGTCCCTATATCTTTAAAAAAGATTCCTTCATATTGACTTTCTTTTGCGTGACGGAAACTGAGGCGATATTGGTCGCCGTCTTTCACGAGATAGGCTCTTACTCCATTCTCATATAATCCATTTATATCGCTTTTTAAGGCTCTGGCAACCGATACAATGTGAAGGTCAACAAATGGCAGTTCCTTCAGCAGCGAATTTATGATTGAACCCTTGGCTATTTGTTCCCAGCGGCTTTGTGCCGTTTGGCCAAGAATGATTTGTGTCACATGTTTTTGTCTTACCACTTCAGCGATTACTTTTGTGAATGGGCGCTTTTCATTGTCCTTCAAAATAAAAGCCTCTGCATTGTGCTGCTCGGCAAGTTTTCTCCACTTTGTTATATATTCTGACTTTTCGGCATCCAGTTCGTCAAAGGGAGCTGGATCGACCGTCATAATGTAGAGGGGACAATCCATCATACTGGCCATTTTGCAGCCGCGCTGGATGAGCCGTTCGCCATTCGGGCCGTAGTATACACATACAAGGATGCATTCATCCATTCGGCTTTTGTTTCTTTTCATTGGAAATTCACCTCGAAATCGATGGGAGTTCTAAAGACTATATATGACTATAGCTTATGTAAAACTAACAGTCAATTAATATTATAAAGAAAAAATTGAATCTTTTTGAATAACCAATACGCACGGTTTTCTGGGGAGGGGAAAGGGTTCTCCTGAGCCAATCCGCAGCACGACTGAATAAAAAAATCATGTCAGCAAGAGGAGGGGTTTGATGTCTTGGTTGCATGCTGCTATTTTGCTTCCGTTTATATTTGCCGTTTTGATACCTTTTCTATATAAGTCATTCAATTCGCGCGTACATACAGGTTGGTTTGTACTGATTGTTCCAACCATATTATTTCTGTACTTCTTACAGTATATTCCCATTGTTTCCAATGGGGAAACAGTCATAAAGGAAATCCCTTGGATTCCTTCACTCGGGATCGATTTCTCCGCTTATGTGGATGGATTGTCACTTACCTTCAGCTTGTTGATAACCGGGATGGGATCGCTGGTTATCCTATACTCCATCTTCTATCTTTCAAAGGCAAGGGAGGCCCTGCATAATTTCTATATTTATTTAATGTTGTTCATGGGGGCGATGCTCGGGGTCGTATTCTCGGATAATATGCTTGTTATGTATGTATTTTGGGAATTGACAAGCATTTCATCCTTCCTCTTGATCGCGTATTGGTATCAGCGTAAGAAATCGCGTTACGGTGCCCAGAAATCAATGCTGATCACAATCAGCGGAGGACTATCATTGCTTGCCGGTATGCTGATACTCTCGATTATTACGGACACATATAGTATCCGTGAAATTATCGGGCAAGTGGATTTAATCCGGGAAAGCAGCTTATTTATTCCAGCTATGATTCTTTTATTAATTGGAGCTTTCACTAAATCGGCGCAATTTCCTTTCAGTATCTGGCTCCCGGATGCGATGGAAGCACCTACACCCATCAGTGCATATCTTCATTCGGCGACGATGGTCAAAGCTGGAATCTTTCTGATTGCGCGCTTCACACCTGTTTTTGGCGGGAGTTCCACCTGGTTTTGGATTGTTTCATCTGTCGGATTGGTCACTTTGCTGTACGGAAGCATTACAGCCGTCAAGCAAACCGATCTGAAAGCACTCCTTGCATACTCAACGATCAGCCAGCTTGGGCTGATTACGAGTCTGCTTGGGATTGGTTCTGCTGCTGTTCATTACGGATATGGGGATTCAGGGGAAATATATGCTGTTGCGATTTTCGCTGCCATTTTCCATCTTGTGAATCATTCTACCTTCAAAGGGAGTCTATTTATGGTCGCGGGGATCATCGACCATGAAACCGGGACACGTAATTTACGGAGATTGGGCGGTTTGATGCGCCTCATGCCGATCTCATTCACAATTACGATTATCGGGAGCTTTGCGATGGCGGGTCTGCCTCCGTTCAATGGGTTCCTCAGTAAGGAAATGTTCTTTACCGGTTTGTTGAATATAGCGCAAAACCCGGTTTTTGGAATGGAGACGGTCGGTTATTTATTTCCTGTCATTGCTTGGATCGCAAGTGTGTTCACATTCATTTATTGTATGATCCTTGTATTCAAGACGTTTACTGGAGAGTATAAACCGGATTTGCTTGAGAAAGACGCACATGAACCTGTAGCTGGAATGTTGATCCCGCCAATTATCCTGGCAGTTCTTGTCATCTTGATTTTCTTCATGCCAAATGTCATGGCGAAATATATTCTTGAACCGACATTGATTGCCATACTGCCTGGATATGCGGATGCCGGAGGTCTTGGTAAGGAAATTTCTGCATGGCATGGGTTCAACATGGAGTTATGGATGACAATAGGAGTCATTTTGTTTGGCGGACTTTTATATATGAGTCTGAAGAAATGGATGAAGCTTTACCGCCTCTATCCCGAAACGCTTTCGCTCAATAATTTTTATAATATCGGACTTGCGGCTTTGGAATCAGGTTCATTGATGATTACTAAGCGATATATGACCGGTTTCATCCGAGATTATCTCAGCTATATATTTGTTTTCATCATTGTCATGGTAGGGGGTTCATTAGTGCTTCTTGATGGATTCCATTTTGACTCATCCGGGAATGCTCCGGTTGAATGGTATGAAGCTGCATTAATTGCAGGCATGTGCATATCAGCGTTGATCACCATGCTGACTCGTTCGAGGATGACGGCGATCATCTCCGTCGGCGCCCTCGGATATCTTGTGTCCCTTTTCTTTGTCATCCTTCGTGCACCAGATTTAGCTTTGACGCAGCTTGTTGTGGAAACCGTGACCGTCGTTTTGTTCCTGCTTTGCTTTTATCATTTGCCGAAGTACCGGAAAGAATCGATAACCACTCATTTCAAGATGATCAAGATGCTGATTTCGGTGTGTGTAGGAGTGCTCGTTACGCTGCTTGCGCTCTCGGCGAATGGAAATCGCCTTTTTGAGCCGATTACGGCATATTTCGAGAATTCATATGATTTGGCTGGAGCGAAGAATATCGTGAATGCCATATTGGTGGATTTCCGAGGCTTCGATACAATGCTTGAAATCCTTGTGTTATGTGTATCGGGACTAACGGTTTACACATTGATCAAACTTCGGCCGGCTAGGAGGGAAAAGAAATGAAATCAAATGATATATTGCTTCAGACAGTCACGAAGGTAGCTGTGCTGATCATCCTTACTTTTTCCATCTATTTGTTTTTCTCGGGACATCACAATCCAGGGGGAGGGTTTGTTGGAGGACTGGGCATTTCTTCCGCTGTTATCCTTCTGTATCTGGCGTACGATATTGAAACTGTCCGGAAACTGATTCCGGTCGATTTCAAGACAATGGCAGCAACGGGTGTTCTGATCGCTGTGTTGACCGGGACAGGTTCTTTCTTTTTCGGAGTTCCTTTTCTGACCCAGACATTCGGTTATTTCGATTTACTTGTTTTTGGAAAAACAGAGCTGGCTACAGCTGTTCTGTTTGATATCGGTGTGGCATTTGCGGTAATCGGAACAGCTATGACAATCATTACAAGCATAAGTGAGGATGGGTGATATGGAAACATTACTGTCTATCCTTGTCGGGATATTTTTCACGATCGGTACGTATATGGTGCTGTCAAAAAGTATATTAAGAATTATTTTGGGTACTTCCATCCTTGGTCATGGAGTTCATCTGCTGATTCTTACTATGGGCGGGGTAAAGAGCGGCAGCGCCCCTTTACTAGACGGAAAAACAGCGCATTTCACAGATGCGGTTCCACAGGCATTGATTTTGACATCGATTGTCATCAACTTTGCTGTCACAGCTTTGTTTCTTGTGCTGGGCTACCGCGCTTATCATACTTTAGGGACTGACGATATGGAAAAATTAAGGGGAAATGAAGATGAATAGCTTAGTTATACTGCCTCTTATCATCCCTTTGATAACGGGGCTGATACTCATAATTTTCCGAAGTTCTCTGCCATTTCAAAGAGCAGCCAGTGCAGCTGCAACACTGTCCACATTCGTCATTTCTGTGTGGCTTTTGTTTGAAATCCGTGCTGACGGCATTCTGGCACTCCAGCTTGGCGGCTGGGAAGCACCATTCGGCATCACCTTTGTGGCGGATCTGTTTGCTGTATTATTGCTGGTCGCCGCTTCATTTGTATCATTTGTTTGTTTACTGTACGCTTTTCGTTCGATTGGCGAAGAAAGAGAACGGAATTTCTTTTATCCGTTGTTTCTCTTCCTTGTTACGGGTGTATATGGTTCGTTCCTGACAGGAGATATATTCAATTTATTTGTCTGCTTCGAGTTGATGCTCATTTCGTCGTATGCTTTGCTTACTCTCGGCGGAGAGAAGAGACAGCTGCGTGAATCACTGAAATATGTCACGATCAATGTCATATCATCGTTTTTCTTCCTGGTTGCAGTGGCTTACTTATATTCCATTTTAGGCACTTTGAATATGGCTCATCTATCTGAGAGAGTTGCGGAGGCGGGGCAGGATGGATTGATCACTACAGTTGCGCTGCTGCTTTTGATGGTGTTCAGCCTGAAAGCGGGACTGGTTCTTTTCTATTGGCTGCCGGGTTCTTACTCCGCTGCTCCGACCGCCATCTCAGCATTGTTCGCCGCACTTCTTACGAAAGTCGGGATATATGGCATAATCCGGATGTTTACGCTGGTGTTTTACCATGAAACGAGTATTACACATCTCATCATCGGTATTATGGCGGCAATCACGATGATCCTTGGGGCATTCGGTGCAGTGGCTTCGAATCAGATCAGGTCAATCATTGTCTATAATGTGGTTGTAGCTGTTGGATTTATCCTATCCGGGATGGCTGCTTTCAATATTACCGCAATGACTGGTTCCATTTATTATCTTATTCACGATATCATCGTGAAAATGTTGATATTCTTACTAGCGGGTACGGTCATCTTGATTGCCGGAACAGATAAGCTGAAAGAAATAAGCGGCTTGATCCGTTCGCATCCTTTCCTTGGATGGATGTTCTTTGTCGGAGCTCTTTCGCTCTCGGGAATTCCGCCATTAAGCGGGTTCCTTGGGAAAGTGTTCATCACGAAAGGATTACTTGAGGCAGAAATGTACTGGATCGGCGCAATTGGTCTTGCGACCAGCTTGCTGGTATTGTACAGCATGATGAAAATTTTCATGAATGCGTTCTGGGGAGAGACGAACTTAAGCCCGGAAGAAGAAAAAGGATCGACAAAAGGCCTTTTGTTTCCATTGTTCCTTCTTACGGCAGCCACGGTAGCGCTGGGTCTGGGAGCCGAAGGGATCCAGGGATTCGTGGAGCCGGCGGCGGAAGTTTTGATGGATCCTTCCATCTATATTGAAGCTGTTTTGGGCGGCGATCCGTCTCCATAAGAGTCATTATTCCGAGAGGCATTTAAGTGAAAGAGGTGGTCATGTTGCCCATACAATTATTGATTAATCTGTGTGTCGCGGCCTTGTGGATGTTCTTGCAGGATGAATGGAATGTATTGACTTTCATCAGCGGTTATTTGGTCGGGATCGTTGTACTTTTCATTATTAGACGGTTCTTTCCGCATCCTTTCTATCTGAAGACGATGGTTTCTGTCGTCCATCTGTTGATTGTATTCATCAGGGAGCTTGTAACGTCGAGCTTCCTTGTGCTGAAACAAGTCGTGCGGCCTAAGATAGACGTTAAACCGGGCATTTTCAAATTGAAGACAAACTTGGAGGGACAATGGGAAATCCCGCTGCTTGCATTGCTGCTTTCCTTAACCCCGGGTTCCGTTGTCGTAGAGATCTCCAGTGATAACAAAATCTTTTACATTCATGCGTTGGATATAAACGAATCCAAGAAAGCGATCATCAAATCCAAGAAGGTATTTGAAAAAGCGATTAAGGAGGTGACGAGATAGTGTTCCATACATTTCTTCTGATTTCTCTGTTCATATTGGCTTTGTCCATTTTGGTGTCGTTATACCGGGTATTCAAGGGTCCGTCGATGCCTGATCGGGTAATGGCGCTGGATGCGATCGGCATTAATCTCGTTGCGGCCGTGGCCATTCTATCCGTTATGTTCCGGACACATGCATTCATGGACATCCTGCTTTTGGTAGGTATTCTCTCGTTTATCGGCACCATCGCCTTTGCAAGATTCCTGGAGAGGGGTGTCGCTATTGCACATCGACGTGATTGAAATCATTTCCGGGCTATTCATCTTATTTGGTGTCAGTTTAAGTTTCTTAAGCGCAATCGGACTTATACGGCTTCCGGACGTATACACAAGGTCACATGCTGCATCGAAAAGCGCGACACTTGGTGTTCTGTGTACGTTGGCAGGTTCCTTCCTGTTTTTTTGGCTTTCGGAGGGATACGTCAGCATCCGTCTCATCCTGGGAATTTTCTTTGTGTTTCTGACGGCTCCCGTTGCGGCACATGTCCTTTGCAGGGCAGCCTATTATTCGGATGTGCAGCTGGCAGAGGAAAGTGTACAGGATGATCTGAAGACGGTGATTAAAGAAAAAAACCAAGCTAAGGAAGGGTAATGGCTTGATAAATGTGTCGGTGATAAACAAGGAAGCATCTGCATCCTTGTTTTTTGCTGTATAGATATGTTTTATTCAGGGGCTGTTGAATATTTTGGAATAATGGTAGAATGGACGATAGTGATTTTTTGGGGGGCAATAATGGCGTGGTTTCTAAAATGCAGCATGATATGTTAAAGCTTAAAAGTTTTTATTTCTTTTCATTTTTCGCGGTCGGAAGCTTGACTCCGCTTCTTGGTCTGTACTTGCAGGAAGTGCAGCAATTTAATGGAATCCAAATCGGCTTCATCATGTCGCTCGGACCGATCGTCATGATGGTTTGTCAGCCGGTATGGGGAATACTTTGCGATACCACGGGAAAACCTGTACAAGTTCTTTCGCTTGCTGCAGCTTTTACGAGCTTTATCGGGCTTATTTATCTCGGAGTGGACGATTACATATGGTTTGTTTGGCTTTCTGCCCTGCTGGCCGTTTTCCAAAGTGCTGTCATCCCGGTTTCTGACGGTATCACAATGCAATATGCATCCAAAGTTAAAGCTGATTACGGCAAGATCAGGATGTTCGGGTCCCTTGGATTTGCAGTGGCCGTTTTTCTTATGGGGAGGCTGTCTGAAACAGACATTGGCTTGAATGTCATATTCTATGCTTTCTTTGCGGGCTTTTTCCTATCGGCCGTCTTGGCATACGGTTTTCCGAAACAGCCGGTGACGGCTTCTAAGGTCAAGCTTCTAGCGGGGATGAAGCAATTACTTTCCGTTAAGAAATTTCTCCTTTTATTGGGGATCACATTCTTTCTTTTCGGACCGAACCTGGCGAACAATGTGTATTATGGCATATTCATCGAAGCGAAGGGAGGAACCGTTGCCGGAATCGGCGTGGCGTTTTTGCTTGCTGTCCTTTCTGAAATTCCGTTCATGCGGTTTGCGGGACAATGGATATACAAAATCGGCCTTTTGCCGGTCGTTTTGATAGCTTGTGCTGCTTCGACTGTACGCTTTCTGTCTTATTTCTTTGAACCATCCCTAGGTTTCATCTATGCGACATCGATGGTTCAAGGTCTTTCTCTCGGTCTGTTCATCCCGGCTGCGCTTCAATATATTCAAGGAGTTGTTCCTGCAGCGATCACAGTGACGGCGGTTACGATCTATTCAGCGTTCGGTAATGGACTCGGGAATTGGTTCAGCACCTTCTTCAGCGGTATTTTAATGAATTATTATGGTGTATTCCATGTCTATCTCCTGTTCTCCGTCATGTCATTGGTTGCAGCTCTGTTGACGGTCAGGTTAATTGTTTTGGATAAAAGAGAATTAAAGATGCAAGAACATTAATCAGCAATGAAAAGAATCATATGGGTCTTTCGTATGATTCTTTTTTATTTCGATTTAATCCATAGTAATTTGATGAGTTTTATTGTAATATCTCTTTACAGTCATAAAGGGAGATGAGAACAACATGATCATTACAGGAATTATTTGCGGTCTTTTATTGGGATTTGTACTGCAGCGCGGTCGTTTTTGCATTGTGGGTGCCTATCGGGATCTTATCATAAATAAGAAAAGTAAAATGTTCTTGGCTACATTCATCGTCATCGCGATTCAAAGCATCGGTGTTTTTGCTTTAACATCCGCAGGAGTGATTTCGCTTGAAGCCGGCCCGTTCCCGTGGCTCGGAACGATGGTTGGAGGAATCATCTTCGGAATCGGAATGGTGCTTGCCGGAGGTTGTGCCACAGGAACATGGTATCGTGCAGGCGAAGGATTAATCGGCAGCTGGATCGCTTTGGGCGGTTATGCGCTTGGTGCGGCCATGACAAAGTATGGAGTGCTTCTTCCCGCAGGGGACTATTTGAAGTCTTTCCAGTCCAGTGAAACGTATATCCATGAAACCTTCCATATTTCTCCTTGGGTGCTGGTCGCATTATTGACAGGTATCGTCGGCGGTTTGATGTGGAGGGAACTGAAGAAACCAAAAATCAAGATTGCCAGAATGAAACCGAAGAAAACCGGGCTTGCACATCTTTTATTCGAAAAATCATGGCATCCGTTCGTCACAGCCGGATTAATCGGATTAATCGCTATCCTTGCATGGCCTTTAAGTCAAGCGACCGGCAGGATGCATGGCCTTGGGATTACGACGCCGACGGCTAATATCATGACATTCTTGGTCACAGGGGAAGATGCCCTCATCGATTGGGGAGTATTCCTTGTGCTGGGTATTATGATCGGATCGTTCATTGCCGCAAAAGGTGCTGGAGAATTCCGTTTCCGTCTGCCGGATAAAAAGACACTCGGAAATAATGCGTTCGGAGGAATCATCATGGGCTTTGGCGCAAGTATAGCGGGCGGCTGTACAATTGGTAACGGTTTGGTCAATTCCGCGATATTTACCTGGCAGGGATGGGCCGCAATCGTGTTCTTCCTGATCGGAACATGGATCGCCGTTTACTTTACGATTCTACGCCCGAACAAGAGAGCGAGAGCCGCTAAAATACAAGGCGAAGCAGTCGCTTCGTCATAATGGAGGAGATAATAATGGCTAAAATATTAGAAACTACAGGAATGGTATGTCCATTTCCATTAGAAGAAGCAAAGAAAGCGATACAGGAAATCAATGTGGGCGAGGAACTCATCATACAGTTCGATTGTACACAAGCGACAGAAAGCATTCCCGAATGGGCTGCATCGGAAGGGCATCCGGTTACTGAATTCGAGCAATTGAGTGAGGCCCAATGGAAAATCGTCGTTCAAAGAGGCAAGTGAGCCAGGCAAAAAAGGACGATCCGTAATCTCGGATCGTCCTTTTGTCAGGTTTAAGAGGGAACTCCCGCCGAGCGCAAGTATAATCTGGATTGCTTCTGTTCAGTCAGGATATATCTTTTTCCCTTTCATCGGTTGAAGAAGTTCTGATTTCTTTCGGGGAATGATGTAATGAACGGAACCAGGATAAGATTACGCCTCCTAATAAAATGAAACCTACGTAACCCATAATGGGATAGACTGTTCCCACTAATGAAGCGAATCCGACGAAGCTTGAAGCAAAACCTGCAATTCCGACTACTGTTACTGAGAGATTGAAGTATTTCGATTCTTTCGGAACAAATCTTGCGGTGAATGCATAAAACATGCCGACGCATGTATTATAAATCATCGCCAAAAGAATGATGGACAATAGATTACCGAATAGTGGCGAGAGTTGATTGGCAAGGTGTAATGTAGGCATATCGACATTATGTACATTCTTGAGGTCAGCCATCATCCCAATATTGATGAGAAGAAGTAAAATTCCCAATAATACCCCACCGATCAAACCTCCTAGGGCAGCTTGCTTTTTGTTCTTCAAAGTTCCCCCAATAACAGACAACATGGAGAATCCTACTGCGATATTGAAAGAAACGTACAATAAAGCGCCTATGATCCAGCTGGAAGAGACAGCATTCTCGACTTGTGCAAACTCAATGATTTCGGCTGTGCTTAAATCATTGGTGAAGATGGAGTATCCGCACACGATAATCATCATAACTAATAAAATAGGGGTGAATGCACTGATGATGTTGATGATCTTGTCCACATTGAGCAATAAGGTAAGGATCGTTATGGCAGTCATTCCGATTGTCCCGTAAATAGGCGGCAGACCAAATTGTTGTTCCACCAATGTTCCGGCACCGGCAATCATGATGACTGCGACCCCGAAGAGGAAGAAAGAAAGAATTACATCTACAGCTGTTCCTAAATAACGGCCGCAGATGAGGTTGATGATTTGTTTGTGGGACGTCGAACTGATGTGGCTGCCCAGTTGGGCGATTTGCATGCCGATGAACGAAAACAACAGAAGGGCGATCAAAATGGCCGGTAAACTGTACAATCCATAATTGGTGAAGAACTGCATGACTTCCTGTCCGGATCCGAAGCCTGCACCCACAATCACACCGACAAACGCGCCAGCCAAATTCAAACTCTTTTTCATAAAATCAGTCTCCTACTTCTTTAAGATAGTCTTCTGGAAAGGGCTGTTTGTATCCTAATTCAATCCTGTTAAACAACTTGTATATTGAATAAACGGAGTTTTTAGAATAATAAATATACTAAAGGAAAAAGAAGGAAAAATCAAAGAAGAGCAATTCGTCTCATCCATTTTATTGAGTCATGATAGGAGTCAAATAACCGTTCTATGCAACAAGAACACTGTTATATCAATATTTACAGGCATAATGCAGGGGATTTTTCTCCTTGTGGAGAAATTTGAATTTTAGAACTTTATTTTTTCCTATTGTCATTTGAATGATATGGTGGTAAATTAAATCTTGTCAGCAAGAGATGACGAGAAAAACAATATGTCTGGTGATGATGGCGAAGAGGCCACACCCGTTCCCATACCGAACACGGAAGTTAAGCTCTTCAGCGCCGATGGTAGTTGGGACGCGAGTCCCTGTGAGAGTAGGACGTTGCCGGGCAATCCAAACCAGTTCAGTTCATGAGCTGGTTTTTTTGTATGTTTTTTTAGAGTCAAGGAGACAAACAGCATTGGAATGCCTATCTTTTAGTGAAGGTGATTATAGGTCGGGGAAAAGCGGATTGAGAACAGGTAGGTATACCGTCACTATGAGAGGGCAAAGATGCATGAAAGGGGATAAAAGGATGACTGTCATTCAGTAAACACTTATCCAGGCTTATGTTCTAATGAGGATACAAAAAAACAAGGCAAAACTAGTCTCACTAACTGTCCTCTTTTATATCTGAAATACCACTTAAAAAACGAAATTGGATTTACACACTAAAATAATGTAAACTTTAATAATAAAATATAAAGCATGGTGAATGACTGTGACCGAATATATTAGATTTTGTAGTAGTGAAGAAGAGACGCAGAAACTGGCAGAAGAGATTGGAAATCGCCTGATTCCAGGTTCTGTGATTGCGCTTGAGGGAGACCTAGGTGCAGGTAAAACAACATTTAGCAAAGGAATTGCTAAAGCGATAGGTGTAAAAAGAAATGTGAATAGCCCGACCTTTACCATTATGAAAGAATATAAGGGGAAGTTTCCACTTTATCATATGGATGTTTATCGAATAGAAAATGAAGAGGAAGATTTCGGATTTGAAGAATACTTTGAAGGGGAAGGGGTCACGATTGTTGAGTGGGCTCACCTGATAAAAGGGCAACTGCCGGAAGAACTTCTAACCTTATATTTATATCATGATGGAAATAATAGAAGGAAAATTATAGCAGAACCTAAAGGTGAATTTTATGAAAAGCTGTGTGAGGAGATATTTTAATGAATGTATTAGCAATTGATACATCTACGAATGTCCTGGGAGTGGCTGTTGCTAATGAAAAAGGGATTATCGGAGAGCAAATAACATTTACAAAACGAA
>JAZNGP010000024.1:0-6706 GCA_045576475.1 Bacillus sp. (in: firmicutes)
GATCGAACGTATCAATATTGGAAAGATGCCCATGTAAGATTTTTCACAAGAGCGTTACATGAATACGGCCTTGAATATACAGAGGATATGATGTTGGTCTGTGAACGGTTCGAATTAGTGGATGTGAAATAAAAGAAAAACGCCTGGAGTTTTCCAAGCGTGTTCTGTTATTTATGGAAAATGATTATTGCTCTTTATCTTCGGATAAGTCGCTGCTGCCGTCTGGATTTTCAAGGAGTTCCTTCAGATGCTCGAATTCTTCGGCCATCATTAGTTTGGAGGTCCAGCCGAAGCACTTCGCCATCCATTTCTGATAGCGGTTCTTTGGGAGCATGGATACTTCCACTGTCAATAAGGTCACGATATGATCGTCGATCCGATGCTCATCCAGTATGTACCTGGTCGTGATTTCCCCTTGATCCGTGAATCCTTTGACTGCTGTGGAGTATGGAGGATCATGTTCCAGCACCACAGCATCAGCGGTATACGTTTTTTTGCCGATTTTTGAGACGCTTTTGTATGTCGCACCGGGTCTGCATATTTGATCTTCTTCCGTTTCATAGAGATTCTCCACAAATGTCGAATTCCATTCTTTTATCTTGTCGTCCTCACAAATATAAGAGAATACCTTATGTGCAGGCGCTGCTATTTCCTCTGAGATTGTATACATCGTCATTTCTTTCATGTTGTCGGTTCCCTATTCTTTCGTTTTATTCATAACTGTTTTAATTATAGCAAAAAAACTCCAGAGTAAATCTTTAACTACTGAAAAAAAGATTAACGAATAGAAATGATGCGATAGGGATTGTTCAAAGGTCTGTTAAAGTAAGTTTACATAATATGATTATATTCTAGTATATCGGAGGTGTTTGAATGAGGAATGATCTGACAATAGAACGAATACATACAATGGAAGAAAATGTGGATGAGCTTTCCGAACTTTTAATGAAAACAGTGGAAGACGGTGCTTCCGTTGGTTTTCTCTCTCCAGTAGAAAGGCGGGATGCCGCGGATTATTGGCATACGGTGCTGGTCCCGGATATTATTCTGCTAGCGGCAAAAATCGACCATAAAATTGTCGGCAGTGTACATCTGCATTTGTCGACAAAGGCGAATGGAAGGCATCGGGCGGAAGTTGCCAAATTAATGACACACCCTGATTACAGACGTAATGGCATCGGCCGTTTGCTTATGCAGGAAGTGGAAGAAACGGCAATAAGGGAAGGCAGGTCATTATTGGTTCTTGATACAAGGGAAGGTGATCCTTCTAACCTCCTATATAACAAGCTTGGATATAGAAGAGCAGGGCGGATTCCTAATTATGCGAAATCGGCGAATGGGGAACTGGCTGCCACCATCTATTATTATAAAGAGATTTCGGGCAGGAATCTCCCAAATGTTTGAATGTTGCAGAGACGGGAAATGAAACAACAAAGGAGGGGTGTATCAGATGATCAATATTTTACCGAGTGAAGATGAAGCGACAATTGCCGTGGAAGTTTCCGGGAAAGCCGATGAGAATGACGCAAAATTGATGGAAACTCATGTGGAACAGCGTTTTGGACCGGAGCAGCCATTCAATATATTGGCGGTAATCCATGATATAGACGGGACCACCTTATCCGGGATGGCGAAAGGTTTGAAGTTTGATTTTCAATATATGAAACGGATGAAGAAAATTGCTGTCGTCAGTGAGAAGAACTGGATCGAAAAAGTGACTGAACTGGGCAATTACATGCCTGGGATGGACCTGAAGCACTTCCCTAAAGGACAAACGGAAGATGCGTGGCTATGGATCAAACATCCTGTCACCGCTCGATGATGAAATTGAATCTCATGAACGTTTAAATAGAAGAAGGAGGTTTCTGAAGAGATGACTAACGAAGAAAAACAACAAAGAAACAACAATGATTCCAAGGAACAAAAGGAGAAAAGGGAGATCAGTCCGCAAAGGGATCCCCGAAAAAATGACCCGCCGAAGAAATAAATGTGAAAAAGGCTTGCTTACGGGCAAGCCTTTTTTCTATGGTGTTCAATCCCAGTTATTTTTTGGTTTTATTATAAACGGCGATTCCCGCATAGATAAGAATCAAAATCAGTTGACCGGCGATGGTTTCCACTGTCGGATAAAAACCGATTTGACTGATCACCGGCAATTCGTGAATGACGGTTGTCGGCATTATATTGGTGAGCTGCAATGTATGGATGCTTGAACCGATGATTTTGAATGCCAATACATAGATGAGAATGGTAGCAACAAAGAAGAATTTATGGACTTGGATGCGCACACTCATTTTGAATAATAGAAAGGCAGCGGCTGCGAGAATCGCTAATGCGATGATAATACCTAGGATGAAATCAAACATCGGCATATTCGGCGCGATTCCTGCGTAGAAGATGATCGTTTCCGCTCCTTCTCGGAAGACGGACAGAAAAGATATACTTGCCATGGCGAACACCGACTGTCTGGAGATTGCCTGTCCCATTTGCTTCGACAGATAGGCATTCCAGGAGGCAACAGTTGATTTGTTGTGAAGCCAAGCGCCAACCCCGATCATCATGGCAGCGGCAAGCAGCCCGACATAGCCCTCCAATATTTCGCGGCTCGTGTTCACGGTCAGCGAATTGAAGAGGAATGACAGTCCGACAGCGGCAGCAGCGGAGAGAACGACGCCTAATAGAGCACCCGCGTGGATCCATTTGGCCATATGCTGCTGACCCGATTTCCTCAGGAACGATACGAGCACCATGATAATAAGAAGCGCTTCCAATCCTTCACGCAATAAGATCAGCGCAGAGTCCCAATAGGAATAATCACCGTCTTCCTGCAATAATTGGATTTCTGTCTTGAAAACGGATAATTGGCGGGTGATTGAATCTGCGTCAACCGTCTCTTTCTGTAATTCACTGACAAGAATCGGCAAATCACTTTCTAATTCTGTATATAAGGAACTATTACGAGTGGAAACTTCCATTTCGATATTGGGCCAAACGATGATGAATTCTGTTAATATGCTGCCGGCCTCTTCATACTTTCCGCTCTCAATTGCCTGCAGGGAATCATTCAGGAGATCGACCAATGTCTGAAGCGAGTGATTTCCTTCATCGACGACTACATCTTCACCTGACAGGAATTGTTCAATGTAGGATTTAAACGTTGCATATTGACTCGCCGCAAGTGATAAGTCAGGGTTTTCTCCTGCCAATGTGATACGGATGAAGGCCAGCTGTGTCTCTATCTGTCCATATAACCCGACACTTTGCGCCCTCACAGGCTGTTCATATTGATTCCATTTTCCGTTCAGGACATTGTATGCATTCAGTATTTTATCGAAGTCATTTGTCGCTAATGCTTCCTCGAATTGCTTCATATAAGGTGCATACTTCGTTCCGAATTCTTTCCGTTCCGCTTGTTCATCCACTGGATTTTCAAGCTTTTCCAATCGGGAAAGAGCTGTCGACAGCTGCATGATTGTTTTCACTTGTTCTTCCTGTGTGGAAGATGCAAGAACGGCGGACAGCGCCTCATCTACGGCACTTTTGGCATCCTGCTGATCGGAAGTCTCCGCTGCCCAATTATGCGCGAACTCATTGATCGCTTGCTGTGCCTGTTCATCATTTCCTTGTTTTGCATGAAGTAATGCATCACTGATGGATATGTAATACGAGCTGTAGGACGTTGCAGCAGAAGCAGGCAGAGCCGCAAGCATACAAACCAGGAAACTACATATTTGTAAAAAGCGCTTCACCTAAATAACTCCCTTTTTTAACACCAGGGAAGCAGGCGAAAATGGCGCTGCCTCGATGTGTGATATATTCGTTCAATTGATCGGCACGGCCCAAACTATTTTGGATATCGATGAATTGCTGCGGATTCTTCTGGAACGAGATGAACATCATGCCGGCATCATAAGCTCCGGTGTTCGACATCATGCCTGAAGAATAGGAATAAGACCGCCGCAGAATCGTCTGCTTCGCCAATCGGGCAAGATGGACATGGGAGGTTTCCGGAACAATATAGTCTCCGTTCGCATCCTTCTCCAATGCATCAAAATCGTCAAATTCCCCTTTTTTACCGAATGCCGCTCCGCTGTCACGATGGCGGCCGAATGTCGCTTCTTGCTGATGCAAAGTAGTGCGGTCCCAAGTTTCCAGATGCATCTGGATACGGCGATAGACCAAGTAGGTCCCGTTGGTCAGCCAATTTTTCGAATCTCCTGATTGAATCCAGACAGAATCCTTATATTCGCTCTTTGCGGAAGGATTGACGGAACCATCTTTGAATGCAAATAAATTCCGCGGTGTGCCTCCATCCAGCGGAATGGCATTAAATCCGGCTTGAGACCATTTGATTTTGACCTTTCCGCTTGCCGCACGGACTAAATTCCGTACGGCATGGAATGCGGTTTGGGGATCATCGGCACATGCTTGTATGCATAGATCGCCGCCATTATACGCCTCATCTAATTGATCTTTCGGGAAATGCGGCAGATCTTTAAGCTCTCTCGGCTTCAGGTGCTGCATATGGAGACTTTTGTTTTGAAATAGGGAAGGGCCGGCTCCGAACGTAATGGTTAAGTTGGAAGCATCCATTCCCATCGTTTCACCAGTATCAGAAGGAGGGATGTACCCATTAGTGGAAGAATCGCCGAACTGTTCACCATTCATCAGCTGAACAGTAAGCGGTGTCCACAATTTGAACAATTGGCGCAATTCTTCTTTTGATTCTACTAAAACATCTAATGCCGCAAAGTAAATATGGCTTTGCAATGGGCTCGTGATGCCGGATTGATGCTTTCCGTAAAAAGCCATTTTGTTTTTTACGGATTGGTCATCATCCAATGGATTTAAATCATAGCCTAAAGCCTTCGCCACGGTACCCATTCCGCTTGCGCCAATGGCTATTCCCGCTGCCCCTATACCAGTCAGCTTCAACATCTCGCGTCTCGTCATTTTATTCATGGACACCGATACTCACCCTTATTCTATAATGATTCCCATCTGACTCAATGGTTCACCCAATTCATTGACGGCTGCGGCTAATGCTTTCGTATCTTCTTCCGTCAATTCTTCGTAAGAGACATAGCCGCCGTCCGCCGTTTCGTATTGCGCTAATAATTCATTGATTTTTTTGAATTTTTCATCCAGTACAACAACCAAGTCTGCATCTTTCTTTTCGATTTTATCGCGTAAAATATGGAAGATTTTTTCGGATCCTTCGATATTTGCTTTAAAGTCATACAGGTCCGTATGGGAATATATTTCTTCTTCCCCGGTAATTTTTGAAGTAGATACTTCGTTCAATAAATCTACAGCGCCTGTGATCATTAAATCGGGTTCCACTTCCACTGTTTGCACCAAGGCGTGTAATTCTTTCGTATCAGCCATTAATTGATTCGCCGTTTCTTCGTAGCCCTTCGTTGTGTTTTCGGTCCATAGGGCATACTCGAGTTTATGGTAGCCTGTCCATTCTTCTTCGCCTTTGCCTTCTTCCTGGATATCGGCTAGACGGCCGTCAATACGAGGGTCCAAGTCACCGAAGCTTTCCGCAATCGGCTCGGAGCGTTCAAAGTACATACGTGCTTCCGGATACAATGCTTTCGCCGTTTCCATATCTCCTGCTAAGAATGCATCCACAAATTTCCCGGTCTCGATGACAAAAGAATCCATTTGTTCCAAAGCGAATGTCTTATATTGATCCGTTTCGGATTTCAAATCGGCGGCAGCCGTCTTGGCGGATGCTGCTTTGTCTGCTGTTGCAGTTGTTTCATCGTCAGCTCCGCATCCTGCTAATAATAGGGAAGCTGTTAAAACAGCTGCTGGAATGATTGACTTATGTTTCATACTGAACCCTTCTTTTCTATAAAATTATGTAACAATAATGAGATTTGCTCTTGTCCTGACCAGCGTTCCTTTTTGCGCATATATACTGGATAATTAGAACGAGTTAATGCTTATGCTTAACGGTGCCGGCATGAGAGCAACAATATTGCAAGACACAAACTATATGATAATGATTCTCATTCTTAATTGTCAATCAGATTTTGTCAAATAGGACTATTATAATACGGAAGATTACTATTTTTCTAAAATATGTTTCGGAAACAATTGATCTTTCGTGACTTAAGAACTACTCGTTTGAAAGTACGGTAATGATATTAATTGGGATAATTTTCCAGTTATGATAGAATGATAGTGTCAAACTACATGTTAGAAGGAGAGTGTTATATGTTCCCGGTGCTGGAGACGGATAGGCTGATGTTAAGAGAAATAGAAAAAGAAGATGCACATGCCGTTTACGCATGTTTTTCAAACGAAGAGGTCACTCGTTTTTATGGACAGGAAACACTGAGTTATATCGATCAAGCAGAAGTTTTCGTGGAATTTTTCCGAAAGAGCCTCACCGAAAGAAGAGGCATACGATGGGGAATAGAGAGAAAAGAAACTCCAGGTTTAATTGGAACGATCGGCTTCAATGCTTGGATGCCCAAACATAAAAGAGCCGAAGTAGGTTACGAAATTCACCCTGAACATTGGAGAAAGGATATGTTTCGGAAGCTCTATTGAAAGTCATTGCCTACGCCTTTCAGGAGATGGATTTAAACCGGATAGGAGCGATTGTTTTCCTTGAAAATGAGGCGTCGAATAATCTTCTGATCAAAGCCGGTTTCCAGAAGGAAGGAATATTGAGGGAGTATATGTATCA
>JAZNGP010000025.1:0-7889 GCA_045576475.1 Bacillus sp. (in: firmicutes)
ACTGTATTGTTAGCTGTCGCAATATCCATTGCTCCAACTAAAAGTCCCATTCCGAGTTTTCCACCTTTTTTATTCTTGAAAATACCTTTGATAAAGTTAAGTAACGCTACAAATCCTCCGTATTCCTGAATCAGTGCACAGATTGCAGATACCAGGATTGCTACCATTGTTGTTTCAAACATTCCTGCAGCTCCGGAACCCATATTGGCAAGAAGATCTGTTGCTGCTGTAGCTCCTGTTGCAAGCATAATCACGGACCCTGATAAGATACCGATTAATAATACTACAAATACATTAATAATTTTCTTCATAATATCCCTCCTACTAACTTATACGCAAAAAAAAGAGAATACTCCTACCAAAAGTACTCTCTTTTTTAAATTTTTGCACAAAAAAAAGTTATCCGAAGATAACTTGTATTAACAATGGAGCGGATGACGAGAATCGAACTCGCGTAGTCAGCTTGGAAGGCTGAAGTTCTACCATTGAACTACATCCGCAAAAAGAAATGGTGATCCCTGGGCGATTCGAACGCCCGACCCTCTGATTAAAAGTCAGATGCTCTACCAGCTGAGCTAATGGCTCATGTTTCTATTTTATCAGCAACGAGATTAATAGTATCACAGGCTGTAAGCCTGCGCAAGCTGTTTTTTTAAAAAAACTTAAAACAGTTTATTCTGAAAATAAGCACTGTTTCAAGGAGGAAAACAAGTGAAGTATATATATATTACTCAGTTTGTATTTCCCGAGAAATAATTTTGCAAAAATAAAAGCCCCTTCTATATTAGAAGGGACCTTCGTATGATTTAAACTAATCTCCAAGGATTATTTACCACATTAGTTTGCGTGCGGTCTGGTCCTACAGAGAAGATGGAAAGAGCGATGCCCGTCAATTGTGATACTCTTTCAAGGTAATGTCTCGCATTATCAGGGAGTTCGCTTAGGTTTTTACAGCCAGTGATATCTTCCGTCCAGCCTGGCATTTCTTCATAGACAGGTTCACACTCAGACAATACCTTAAGGCTTGCCGGGAATTCTTCCAGAATTTCGCCTTTGTATCGGTAAGCTACACAAATCTTCAGTGTTTCAATTCCTGTAAGGACATCAATGGAATTTAATGACAGATCTGTGATTCCGCTGACACGGCGTGCATGACGTACAACAACGGAGTCGAACCATCCCACACGGCGCGGGCGTCCTGTAGTTGTACCGTATTCGCGTCCCACCTCACGGATTTGATGTCCGATTTCATTGTCAAGTTCCGTCGGGAATGGACCATCACCTACTCTTGTCGTATAGGCCTTGGACACACCGACAACATGATTGATCTTCGTCGGTCCGACACCAGAGCCGATTGTGACTCCGCCTGCTACCGGATTGGAAGATGTCACGAAAGGATATGTTCCTTGATCGATATCCAGCATAACACCCTGCGCACCTTCAAACAGGACACGTCTTCCTTCATCCAATGCATCATTTAATACGACGGATGTGTCACATACATATTTCTTCACTTGCTGTCCGTACTCATAATATTCCTCGAGGATATCTTCCAGCTTAAATCCTTCTGTTTCATAGAACTTCTCAAGAAGTCTGTTCTTTTCCTTCAGAACATGCGTCAGCTTCTCCTCGAATGTCTCACGATCCAGCAAATCCGCGATACGGATTCCCATACGGGCTGCTTTATCCATATACGCTGGTCCGATTCCTTTTTTGGTCGTACCGATCTTGTTGGCACCTTTCCGTTCCTCTTCCACTTCATCAAGCTTGATATGATATGGCAAGATGACATGAGCACGGTTGCTGATACGTAAGTTATCAGTGGATACGCCGCGGTCATGCAAATATTTCAATTCCTCTACCAATGCTTTTGGATCAACAACCATTCCGTTTCCGATCACGCAAATCTTTTCACTGTAGAAAATTCCGGATGGAATCAAGTGGAGCTTATATGTTTCTCCGTTGAACTTAATTGTATGGCCGGCGTTATTGCCTCCTTGATAACGTGCAATCGCCTCTGCGTTTTCAGACAAGAAGTCTGTTATCTTACCTTTTCCTTCATCTCCCCATTGTGTTCCAACCACTACTACTGATGACATTTCCTTGCACCTCCGAAGGTTCGCTTATATCCGATTTCCATCAAACATACTCATTTTAACAATTACCAAGTAGGTAAGTCAACCAAAAACCGAACATTAGAGAAAAGGATATCGCTATTTGTTCGGAATAATATTACAAGAAAAGAACAAAAAAAAGCTGTACCCTTTTATGATGGGCACAGCCTGCTTCCTTTATGCTCCTGAAGGCATATTCGAGTCTTCGTATCGCATTTCCAGATTGACGAATTTATTGAATTCCTTCACAAAAGCCAACGATACTGTACCGACCGGACCATTCCGTTGTTTCGCGATGATAATCTCAATGATGTTCTTGTTCTCTGTTTCTTTATCATAATAATCATCGCGGTAAAGGAAGGCAACGATATCCGCATCTTGCTCGATACTACCTGATTCACGGATATCAGACATCATCGGACGTTTATCCTGACGCTGCTCCACGCCACGGGAAAGCTGGGATAAGGCAATGACCGGCACTTCCAATTCACGGGCAAGAGCCTTCAGGGACCTCGAGATTTCCGAAACTTCCTGTTGACGGTTCTCTCCTGATCGTCCGCTTCCTTGAATCAGCTGGAGGTAATCGATCAGAATCATGCCCAGACCGTGCTCTTGTTTCAGTCTTCGGCATTTGGAGCGTATATCCCCGATACGGATGCCGGGCGTGTCATCGATGAAGATACCCGCATTAGAAAGGCTTCCCATAGCCATGGTCAGCTTGCGCCAGTCTTCATCCGTCAAGGTTCCGGTACGGAGACCTTGGGCATTGATATTCCCTTCTGCACAAAGCATACGCATGACAAGTTGTTCCGCGCCCATCTCCAGACTGAAGATAGCCACATTTTCATCTGTTTTCGTGGCGACATTTTGTGCGATATTAAGCGCAAAAGCAGTTTTACCGACGGAAGGACGCGCAGCAACGATAATTAAGTCATTGCGCTGGAAGCCGGCAGTCATCCTGTCAAGTTCCGCAAAACCGGTAGGGATACCGGTGATGTCTTCTGTCCGGTTCGCTAACTCCTCAATATTATCGTAAGCCTTGACAAGGACATCCTTAATGTTCTGGAAAGCACCCGTATTCTTCCTTTGTGCCACTTCCATGATCGTTTTTTCTGCGTCGCTGATATAAGCCGCGACTTCATCTTCACGAGTGTACCCTTCCTGGGCGATTTGCGATGCAACACGAATCGTACGGCGCAGCAAAGATTTCTCCTCTACGATCTTCGCATAATATTCAATATTGGCAGCAGTCGGTGCCGAATCCGCAAGTTCACTTAAGTAAGATACTCCGCCTATATCCTCAAGATTCTTGGCTGCCGCCAATTCCTCCGTCACCGTGATGAGATCGACGGCTTTCCCCTCATCATTCAAACGAAGCATGACTTCAAATATCTTTTGGTGAGAAAGCCTGTAGAAATCCTCTGGGATCAATAATTCAGAAGCAACGATCAGCGATGCAGGCTGCAGAAAGATAGCTCCGAGTACAGCCTGCTCCGCTTCGATGTTCTGAGGCGGTATTTGGTTTTGAAAGATTTCGTTCATTAATGGCCACCCTCCTATTCAATAACCGTTCAAAATGCATAAAACGACCCCTGAACTTCAATACTAGAGGAACAGGAGCCGTTTATCCGAGACTCAAAAGCACTGATGCTAAAAGTCTGCTAAGATTCATGTTCTATTGATTATCTTACATCCATTATGCTGTAAGGTACATGTTAAATTATAGATTACTTAACTTCTTTTACATGTACATTCAAAGTTGCCGATACTTCATGGTGCAGCTTCACCGGTACTTTTGTATAGCCCAGAGATCGGATACCATCGGCTAGTTCCATTTTGCGCTTATCGAGCTTGATTCCTTCAGCTGCCTGCAATGCTTCCGCAATCTGCTTAGTCGTGATACTGCCGAATAAACGTCCGCCTTCTCCTGCTTTCGCACTCAATTCCACTGTGATTTTCTCTAGTCGATCCTTAAGCTCTTTCGCCTGCTTAAGTTCTTCTTCAGCTTGTTGGTTCATTTTATTCTTTTGTGCATCAAGCTTCTTCAAGTTGCCCGGTGTCGCTTCAACCGCCAATTCCTGCTTCAGCAGGAAGTTGTGTGCGTAGCCGTCGGATACATTCTTGACCTCGCCTTTTTTGCCTTTACCTTTAACATCTTTCAGAAAAATTACTTTCATTCTGTACTGCCTCCTTCAACATTCTCATCCAAAACTTTCTTCAGGCGTTCAACAGCCTCATCAATTGTTACACCTTCCAATTGTGTCGCGGCATTCGTCAAGTGACCGCCGCCATTCAGCTGTTCCATGATTACCTGTACATTGACTTCCCCAAGGGATCTGGCGCTGATACTGACCAAATCTTCATCACGCTTCGAAACAACAAAGGAAGCATCCACCCCTTCCATTGATAAAAGCGTGTCAGCGGTCTGTGCGATCAGCACCTGTTCATTGATTTCATCTTGATCAGCCTTCGCAATCACGATTCCATCTCTATACACCATTACAGATTTAATCAGCTTGGCACGTTTTAAGAAGGTATCCAAATCTTCCTTCAGGAACTTCTGGACAAGGATTGTATCGGCTCCATGCGTTCTAAGATAGGACGCTGCATCGAATGTCCTCGATCCGGTCCTGAGGGTGAAACTCTTCGTATCGACTATTATACCAGCTAATAACGCGGTTGCTTCCAACATTTCCAGATTGCTTTTCTTTTCCTGATATTCCAACAGTTCCGTTACCAATTCAGCTGTGGAAGATGCATATGGTTCCATATAGACCAGGAGCGAGTGGTTTATGAACTCCTCTCCTCTCCTATGATGGTCGATGATGACGACACGATCGATGCGTTTCAGTATGTTCTCATCAATAATCATGGACGGCTTATGCGTATCCACAATTACAAGCAATGTATCTTCCGTGACCATATCATAGACGCTTTCGGGCCGGATGAAACGTGAATACAGTTCTTCTTTTCCTTTTATCTCTGCCATCATGCGCTGTACACCCACATCGAGTTCCTGCTCATTCACGACGATATAAGAATCCCTGCCATTCATTTCAGTCAGTTTACTGATGCCGATGGCCGAACCGATTGCATCCATATCCGGATATTTATGCCCCATGATGATGACCTTATCGCTGTCGAGAATTATATCCTTCAAAGCATGAGAGATAACACGTGCACGCACTCTCGTCCGTTTCTCTACAGGACTCGTTTTTCCTCCGAAAAATCTTGCTTTCCCATTCGGGAGCTTGATGGCTACTTGGTCTCCGCCTCTTCCAAGCGCCAGGTCCAGACTAGATTGAGCCAATCCCCCGAGGTCGGGCAACGGCAGCTCTCCGCAGCCGATTCCGACACTGAGCGTCAATGGGACATGCTTCTTCGCTGTTGTTTCCCTGATCGTATCCAATATGGAGAATTTATTCATTTCTAGTTTCCTAAGGATGTTCTCATTGAAGATCCCGATGAACCTGTCTGAGGAGGTTCTTTTCAGAAATACACCATTATCCTCCGCCCATTTATCCAAGAGGGAAGTGACGACACTGTTCAAGCTGCTTCGCTTCTGATCGTTCATTCCCTGTGTGAGTTCATCATAATTATCAAGATAGATAATGCTGATCACGGTTCGTTCTTCTTTATACAGATTCTCGATTTCCACTTGCTCCGTCACATCGAAGAAATACAGAAGGCGCTCGGCACTTTTATGGACGACATTGAATTTCCTGTTTTGGATCGTTATCAATTCCAAATCCATCTCTTGCTTAATAATTGGTATAAGTGCATTGGATACATCGTAGACGGATTTCCCGACCAATGTATCTTCCTGAAAACAAGCTGCCAAATACGGATTTGTCCACTCTATTTTCAGATTATCATCCACAAGCATGATCCCGATCGGCATTTCGAGCAATGCTTCTTCACCGACCTTCTTCAGCCTCGAAGATAGAGTCGAGATATAATCATTTATCGTTCTTTTATTTCTCTGCTCCAACACAATGACAGCATAAATCAACCCAATGAAGAAGGGGAGACTCAATAAAGCGACCATCCAATTATGATAGGCGACAAAAATGAGCAATATGGTCACTGCACCGACAAGACCGTACAACGGATAACGGACTGTTCTCAACTTTGTATTTATCGACATTGTTTCAGCTCCTAAAAGCTATTTACGCATCACGTATATACAATTAACTCTTTGTCTGCTCCAGTACTTTTCTTAAATCGAATCCCAAATCAATTATACCAAGAATCCTTATGAGGGATGCAATAGGAAGAACGAGAGAAAGAGTGGTGATCACCACAGGAATTGTCTTGTTCCACCCCTTGAAATGGCTGAAGAAAAAGAGAAACGATATCCCCTGTAAATACATCAGGAATTGCAGGCAGACCATGATATTGACAATAGCCTGATACATGAAGTTTCCTGACTCCACATTGATGAAGAGAGAAACAATCATAATAATTAAATAATACCATAAAAGGCTTTTCGGCAGCTTCATCTCCCTCAAGGGTGCTATATGCAAGGGATGATCGCTGAATCGGTTAATGAACGGCTTAGATAGCAGGATGCTGATCGCCGTCATGAATATACTGCTCAATACCAATATGGCAGGCATAATCAATCTTGCGGTATCAAGGAATATCTGAAGTTCTTTATTAAAGGCCTCCAGTTGTTCTTCCTGACCATTTGACTCCATGATGTTATTGATTTGCTCCGCATACAAATGGACTCCTGATTCGATTTCCCCGATGAAATCAATGTCCATCAACAAACTGAGTGCCGCAAAGGAGGCAACCAGTCCGAAGATCGTTACCAAGACCGATAAGATAAACATTTCAAGTTTACTTTTATGATTATGTAAATAATGTCCCATGATGATTCCGATTGATCCGAATATCAATGCGAGCGGCAAGACCACCAGAAAAACTCCTAGAATCACGCTCAATAACAGGGATGCGAATAAGCATAAAGAACTCCATTTAGCTCCATACTTAATGGCTAACAAAGCAAAAGGGACAGGCAGTAAAAATGTGAATATAGTTCCGATCAGCGGAACGTAGAAAATAACCAAAAATATAATGACGGTAAGAGCCAGCATGACACCACTCTCCGCTATGCGTCTTCCCTTATTCAAATACATTTCCTTCCTTTCAGTAACTTCTATGTTAAATATACATTAAAG
Organism: Bacillus sp. (in: firmicutes); assembly: GCA_045576475.1. Taxonomy (GTDB): domain Bacteria; phylum Bacillota; class Bacilli; order Bacillales; family DSM-1321; genus Bacillus_AD. The sequence continues at coordinate 7,301 of JAZNGP010000025.1, forward strand.
CAATTGTACCTATTATACCCATACATCTTCAAACTTACTGCTCTTATATTGTACCATCCATAAGAGCGCCAAGCGTTTCATGTGGAACATTTCCAAAATTATGAAATAAATTCCATAAAGGGCGAATTAACATTCTCTTATGATCGGGAGTGCATTACAACAAGTTATGTCTCATTTATGGGAAATGCGCTGCCAGTTCGTAATAAGTTGATTTACATAGCGAAAGATGCGAGACTCCTGCAGGATCAGTTCTATGTTGATTTCCGTTGCGAACGGACGCTTTCCGCTTAGGCGAGCGGTGAGCCTCCTCCTGCGTGCTTAGGTCTCACCCTGCTCGCTAATCTAAGCAGGAGTCGCCGTTCTCCACTTCAATCATATCTTACGAAGAGCAGCATTTGATCTGCCAAGAGAAAAACACATTAAACGATAACAGAGACATCCATGCAACCTGAATCATTGCATCACGATGAATGAAAACTTAATGATTGCGGCTTATACTAGAAGTAGAGGCAGTTACACTGAGGTCGATTAGGCTTGATGTCTTAGAACTCGCAACAGAGACGGACCCAAGGCAGTTAAGTGTATCACG
>JAZNGP010000026.1:0-23997 GCA_045576475.1 Bacillus sp. (in: firmicutes)
GTAACGAAGTTTCTTTTTGAAGTCAAGGAACCAACTCTTGGGAAAATTCGAGGAGAGTCCCATTAACAAATCAGGAATAAGGACTATTTTCCTGATTTTTCTGAAAAGATCTGTTAAAGTTCTATGTTGATTTCCGCTGCGAACGGACGCTTTCCGCGGGGCGGGCGGTGAGCCTCCTCCTACGTGCTTAGGTCTCACCCTGCTCGCTGATCTAAGCAGGAGTCGCCGTTCTCCGCTTCAATCATATCTAATGAAGAGTAGCATTTGGTCTGACAAAAGAAAAAACAACATTAAATTGAACTGCCCCTCAAAAGTTAGACATCAATCTAACTTTTAAAGGGTGTTTTTATGGCTAAGTTGAATGCTGAACAACGAGTTCAAACAATTCGAAGATACTTATACGGAAACGAATCAATGACGTCGCAGGCATTCCGCGAAGCACCTATTACTATTGGGAAAAACGTCTGAACCGTCCGAATAAATACGCGGATGTGAAAGCGAAAATTCAACAGATTTATCATGAACATAAAGGAAGATATGGGTATCGAATAGGCTAATGAATGAAATCGGTCTAAAATGCGAGGTCCGCATGAGCTTGCGAACTATTTCCATTATTACAACCACAAACGAATGAAGGCAAAATTAAAAGACCTAAGTCCGGTGGAATACCGAACTCAGGTCCTCGAAGCAGCCTAGCAATACATGTCTAACTTTCTTGGGTCAGATCAAAAAAAACAGCAGCCGGAATTTATTTTCCGGCTGCTGTTTTGTCTGTTCCGTAAATCGGGTCTTGCTTCCATCGTTCGGCAAGTTGTTCTTTTGTATAGATGATCTGCATCGGGTTGCCCCCGACAAAGGCACCTGGAGGGACGTCTTTGTGGACGAGTGTACCTGCCGACACGATTGCGCCGTCCCCGATTTCGACTCCGGGCAGGATGGTGCAGTTTGCTCCGATCATGACTTCACTTCCTATTTTGATATCCCCGAGACGGTATTCTTTGATTAAGTACTCATGGGCGAGCAGGGTGGTGTTATAGCCGATGACCGAGTTACGTCCGACCGATATTTTCTCAGGAAACATGACATCCAGCATAACCATCAAGGCAAATGATGTTTTGTCCCCGACCTTCATACCGAGAAACGTTTTGTACATCCAATTTTTCATCCCGAGAAAAGGGGTATACCTCGCTGCCTGTATCACGATGAAGTTGCGTGCCACTTTCCAGAATGGGACTGTCTGATACACATGCCAAAGGGAATTGGCTCCTTCTACTTCATAGCGTTTTGTTCGTCTCATTTTCACTCAACCTTCAAGATAGTAGTTAATTTGCATGAAGATCCGCCTGCTTCTTGGAAGCCGATGCTTCCGACCGTTTCCAGAAGTAAGCTACCGTCACCGTCAGTACCACGGCAGAAACGAGCCGGATCAACAGCAGAGGAAGAACCGGTATTCCAAGCGGAATGAAAATCAATGTATCTTCCACAACAGCATGGCAGGCCACGAGAAAGATCATCGCCAATGTGGCGTCCTTCTTACTGACGCCGTCTTCCCGGACTGCCTGAAGCATCACACCCGCTCCCATTGCCAAGCCGAAAACCAGACCTGTGAGCAGTGTGAACGATGTATTCTCATTCATGCCGAGTCTTTTCGTGATCGGAGCCATGCGGGCTGAAATCATATTCATCCAGTTCAAATCTTTCATGATTTGGATGAAGACCATCAGCGGAATCACAATGACAGCAAGCTGAAGTACGCCCATGACCGCTTTTCCTGCTGCTGATAGAATCATCTCCCCTGCACCGCTTACTTGGTTACTTTCAAGCTGAACGAACCCGTAACTGGCCGTTTCGCCGCCCCCCTGCCAAACAAGATGGATTGTGACCGCGGCCAGAAGAGCGAGTCCGATCCGGACAACCAGCACGATCCAAAGCCGGACTCCTGCCTTGATCGCCACTCCCGACTCAACCAAGAGATTATGGGAGAATGACAGCATTGCGGCAATGATGAATACTTCCTTGACTGTAAGCTCCAAGGACAATATCGCCCCGATGGCTGCATATAAGTTCAGGAAATTCCCCAGTACGAGCGGTACCGCCGCTTCACCCGGCAGCCCTATCCAGCTCATTGCGGGAGCGATCGCATCCACTGCCATCCCGAGCACAGGTGTAAACCCAAGAATGGTGATCAGGAATGTGACCGGAAAGACGATCTTCCCGAGCATCCAAGTTGTCTGCAACCCGGACAATACCCCTTGTTTCCAATTGATCAATTGCTAAGCTCCCCCTTGTTCTCCCCTTATTTATGCATCCAAATAACGCGCCTTGCTTGCTCCTTTCATCCTTCTGTAAATCAGTGTGATGATCGAACCCGCAACAAGGATGATCGACAGTACTTGAGCTGTACGAAGATCGCCTGCAAGCATCAGACTGTCTGTCCGCATACCTTCGATGAAAAATCTGCCGACACTATACCAGATGATATACGTCAGGAACAGTTCCCCTCTTCTCATATTCACTTTTCGAAGCAACAGCAGCACAATCACCCCGGCAAAGTTCCATAACGATTCATATAAGAACGTAGGATGATGATAGGCAAATACCCCGTTCACTTCTATGTACATTTGATTAATCAGCCAGTCCGGCAGATAGAGACCTTCAAGGAACTGCCTGCTGACCTCGCCGCCGTACGCTTCTTGATTGATGAAATTCCCCCAGCGTCCGATTGCCTGACCAAGGAGAATACTCGGTGCAGCGATATCAGCCAGCTTCCAAAACGAGATTTTCTTTACCTTGGAAAATACGATCCCCGTCAAAACTGCCCCAATCAGCGCGCCATGAATCGCAATCCCGCCATTCCAGATTTGTATGATGGCTCCCGGATTCTGAGAATAATAATCCCATTGGAAGATGACATAATAAATTCTGGCCGAGATGATGGAAATTGGCACAGCATACAAAATCATATCCAGGAATGTTTCCTTAGGCAGTCCTCTTCTTTCAGACTCCCGCAAAGCGAGGATCAAACCAAGGAGCAAGCCTGCCCCAATTATGACACCATACCAATGTACCTTCAGAAAGCCTAAATCGACTGCCAAAGGATTGATTGGTTCAATTAGATTCACCATAAACTTCTCTTCCTTTCCCCAAAGAAATCAACTCTAATTATAGATCTTCATGCTCATTGTCTTCGATCGCACTGGTAAGCTTTGTCGAGAATTGCTGAGCGGCATTTACTCCCATACGCTTCAGACGGAAGTTCATGGCCGCAACTTCGATGATGACCGCCAGATTTCGTCCAGGTCTGACAGGGACCGTCAAACGAGGTACATCCGTATCGATGATTCTTTGTGTTTCATCTTCAAGTCCCAGACGATCGTAATGTTTGTTTTTCTCCCAGAGCTCCAAATTGATGATCAAGGAAATTTTCTTAAAGTTTCGGACCGCACCCGCTCCGAATAAAGTCATCACATTAATGATGCCCACACCGCGGATTTCAAGCAGATGCTCGATAAGATTAGGTGCATTTCCGATCAGAGTGTCTTGATCTTCCTGTCTGATTTCCACACAATCATCCGCCACGAGGCGATGTCCGCGCTTCACCAGCTCTAATGCCGTTTCACTTTTACCGACACCGCTTTTCCCTGTGATCAGGACACCCATCCCGTATATATCTACCAAAACACCATGAATGGCAGTCGTCGGGGCAAGCTTGCTTTCAAGATAATTGGTCAGCCTGCTGAACAGTCTGGTTGTGGTCATCGGTGAACGCAGGATCGGCACAGACTCACGGTTGGATGCCTCGATCAATTCTTCCGGTACTTCCTGATCTCTCGTCACGATGATTGCAGGCGTAATATCCGTACAGAGCTGTTCCATCCTGTTCCGGCGTTCGTATGCACTCAATTGATTAAAGAATGTCAACTCTGTCTTACCGAGTAATTGCAGCCGTTCCGCGGGATAATACTCAAAATAACCGGCAAGCTCTATACCCGGACGGGAAAGGTCACTTGTCGAAATCGGCTTATTGATCCCTTCCTCACCGCTTATCAGCTCCAAATTGAACTTCTCAATTATATCTTTCGCTCGTACTTTAGGCACTGTAAAGCCTCCTTTAGTTAAACATGATCAACCTTTCATCAAACAACTGCGGGTTTATTGCCGATCGCCGCCATCAGGAAGCAAGTGGTTTAAATGCCCTGCGTTGGTTGATGATAATCAGCAAACATCCATGAGCAGAAATCAGTCTCTCCCGCAACATGAAGTTTGATTTCATTTTAGCACTATTTCCGTTATAACCAAACATTGTGTTGAAAATTCCCTCATCCCGTAAAGTGGTATAGACAACTATACAATTAGTTGTTAATATAGATATACAACAACATGAATTGTCCAGAAAGGTTTAGGAGGAATCGAGATGTCACGAATGTTAATCAAACATGCCGCTATCATGGCTGAAAACGAAGTAATTGAAGATGGATACGTCTTGATTGAAGACGGCGTAATTAAAGATCTCGGAAAATCCTCATCTAGCACGATTGATGAGACTGACCTTGAAGTCATCTCATTGAAAGGATACAAGGCTGTTCCAGGTTTCATTGATGTTCATATTCATGGTGCAGGCGGAGCGGACACAATGGATGGTACAACCGAAGCAATCGGTACGATGGCCAATGTCCTTCCGAAAGAAGGGACAACCAGCTTCCTCGCCACGACCATGACCCAGGCAAAAGACCAGATTGTTCAAGCGCTGCGGAATGCGGCTGACTATAAAGAGAATCACAATCAAGGAGCCGAAGCCGAAGTGCTTGGTGTGCATCTTGAAGGGCCGTTCATCAATCCTTCCAAAAAAGGGGCGCAGCCTGAACAGCACATCATCACACCCGATATCGACTTATTCAAGGAATGGCAAAACGAAGCGAATGGACATATCAGACTGGTGACCGTCGCTCCTGAAATGGAGAACGGACTAGAATTCATACGCTATATCACCTCCAATGGTGTGACAGCTTCAATCGGACATACCGACTCCACCTATCAAGATGTAAAAGCGGCTGTAGACGCCGGCGCAACACAAGTCACTCACCTGTACAACGGGATGCGCGGTCTTCATCACCGCGAACCGGGTACGGCAGGAGCCGCTTTACTGTTCGATGAACTAAGAACAGAACTGATATCGGATGGAATCCATATCGCACCTGAAATGGTGGAATTGGCGATTAAAGCAAAAGGTGCGGACGGTGCCTTGCTGGTGACAGACGCAATGAGAGCCAAGTGTATGCCGAATGGAAGATATGACTTAGGCGGACAAATGGTCAATGTGACGGACACAACAGCCACACTTGACGATGGAACACTTGCAGGAAGCATTCTGCGAATGATCGATTCCGTGACCAATATGCTCTCATTCACCGATTTGGAACTGGCCGAGGTCATCAAGCTCGCTTCCGAAAACCCTGCTAAACAGATCGGCGTTTTCGATCGTAAAGGCAGCATTAAAATAGGAAAAGACGCGGATATTGTCCTCTTGGATGAAGATCATAGTATCGCCCTGACAATCTGCCGCGGAAAAATAGCATATAAAAGGATGGACGCACAATGAAACTTAGACACAACAATAATCCTTCCAGTTGGAAATTCGAATTGATCAAAGCGAAGGACTATGAAGATATGAGCAGACTTGCTGCCGAGAAAGTCATATCCCTTGTGAAGGATAAACCGAATGCATTGCTCGGGCTTGCGACAGGCCAAACCCCTGAAGGAATGTACCAAATGCTTGCGGAAGACCACATTCAGAACGGAACAGATTATCAAGACATTCACACAGTGAACCTGGACGAGTACGTCGGTCTCGACAAAGAAGATCCGAATAGCTACTTCACTTATATGTGTAAACATTTCTTCCATAAAGTGAACCTCTCTTTGGAGAATACGCATCTTCCGAATGGGCTGGCAAGTGATATGGATGCAGAAACTGCACGTTATGAACAACAGATTAAAGAGCTTGGCGGTGTAGATCTTCAGATACTCGGTATCGGACGCAACGGTCATATCGGCTTCAATGAACCAGGTACAACATTCAAGAGCCGAACGCATGTCATCGAATTGGCAGAGGACACAATACAAGCGAATTCAAGGTATTTCGACAGTTTGGAAGACGTGCCTAAACAAGCCGTGACGATGGGCATCCAATCCATTTTGGAGAGTAAGGAGATCATCCTTCTTGCATCAGGAGCTTCTAAAGCAGATGCGCTCAAACAGTTCATCTTCGGTGAAATTACGGAAGATTTCCCTGCTTCCGCGTTACGTCTTCATCCGAAAGTGACAATCATCGCTGACCAAGACGCCCTGCGAAATTTAGAAGCATAAAGGAGTCCTATCCATGATTGACAGAAATTCTCGGCTTCCGCTTTATCATCAATTGGAGGAAGCGATTAAGCAGCAAATTCAAACGGGCAGCCTGAAACCTGATGATCCGATTCCGTCCGAGCGGGAGTTTTCTGAGGAATACGGCATAAGCAGGATGACGGTTCGACAGGCTTTGACCAATCTTGTAAACGAAGGACTTCTATACAGAAGGAAAGGATCCGGCACCTTCGTCAGTAAACAAAAGGTCGAACAGATCCTGCAAGGCTTGACCAGCTTCTCGGAAGATATGAAAGAAAGAGGCTTTGAGCCGGGGAACCGCATCTTGTCTTACGAAATGACTGCCGCTGACAGGATTGTCGCCGGGAAATTGCATGTTGATCAAGACACGGAGGTACTCCGCATCGTAAGGATCCGTCTTGCCGATGGATTGCCGATGGCGCTGGAAACGGCTTATATGCCTCTCTCCATCGCGAGAGATTTGAAGATGGAGCAGGCGAAAGATTCCTTATATGACTATATCGAAAAAACATTGTCACTGAAAATCGATGAAGCGTATCAGGAATTGGAAGCAGCCGCCGCAACAGAACAAGTGGCAGAACATCTGCAGATCGAAGAAGGAAGCCCGATTCTTAAAATCAACCGGTTGACGTATCTGGAAGACGGACAGCCGTGTGAGTACGTTCAGTCCGCCTTTCGGGCGGATCGCTACAGATTCTATAATGTCCTGAAAAGGGAACGAAGATAAGCCGGTTTCGACCGGCTTCTTTTTTTGTCTTGATGCTACTTTCTCCATCCATTTACTTATAATGATGTAAGACACAAATTACAGGAGGAAAAGGAAATGATCATTGCGCTGGATGCCGGACATGGGTATGAGACTCCCGGAAAAAGAAGCCCAGATGGACTTAAGGAGTATATATTCAACAGGGACGTCGCCCGCTTTACGAAAGCCGCACTCACAGCCTATGAAATAAACATCTTAGAGGTTCATGATGATTCCTGCGATGTACCGCTGGACGACCGTGTAAAGAAAGCGAATGAAGCAAAAGCAGCTTGTTATATTTCCATACACGCCAATGCGGCGGGAGACGGACGAATCTGGCATACTGCATCCGGAATCGAAGTCTACATACATCCGGGCGCAGACACAGTCAGCAAAAGATTAGGCAAAACGGTACTTGATGCTTTGATTGCCAATACAAAGCTTCGGAACAGAGGATTAAAGACAGCAAATTTCCACGTTCTCCGTAAAACGAAAATGCCCGCAGTACTGCTGGAATGCGGGTTTATGACAAATAAAGCCGAGGTGAAGCTGCTGCGTACCGATCAGATGAAGCAGGCCTGCGGCAACGCGATTGCACAAGCGATCGTGAGCATCTTCAAACCAAATAAAAAAGGATAGACTGGCCGCCAGTCTATCCTTTTTTGTGCTTATGTCACTTACTATTTGTTACGGATACTTTGCCCGTCTTCGATTCGGCATTGATTTGCAGACTTGTATCCGTTTCATTATCGAAGCGGATGAATTTTTGGATGACTTCCGTTTTTTCCTCGATGATTCTCATACCTTGGACGTCAACATGTATCCCGCCGAGATTGGCTTTCACTTCACCTTTGGCTCCTACCTCTTCAGGAAGGGTGATTTTCACGGAGCCGGAAGTCGATTTCGCTTTCAATACGCGTGCATCGCCATTCATATTTTGTACAGAAATCAACCCGTTGAATGTTTCCAAATCAGCATCATGGAAAGAACCGCTGCTGTTGATGGTTCCATTGATCGTTTCGCACTGGACTTCGTTGAATATGGTACCATTCAATTCGATATTGCCGTTGGCCGTCTCCAAGTCCGCTTTGGAACCTTTCACTTCACTCAAGCTGATTTTTCCGTTAGCGGTTTTCGCCTTGAATTTCTCTGCCTGGATACCGGCTGCGGATATCGATCCGTTAAGGAGGCGGACACGCACAGAATCATATTGTTCTCTCGGAACAAACAATCTGCTGTTGACCTTCATCCATTTCTGACCTACAAGGAAGGATAGCTTCCCTTCTTTCACATCGAAGGTCACTTCCTGGAGCAGCAGCTTCCTTGCTTCATCCGACTCTTCTGTACGGTATACCTTCGCTTCACATTCCACTTTGACACCTGGCTCATCCCAGGCCGCAATTTCGACATCCCCATATGCAGCTTCGATGCTTATGTCCTTGAAATCTGCGGATGAGTCATGAAAAATATGGGATACCTCTGCATGCTTACTGAAATTAAGATCCAGGTCCTTCACTTTCGCCATAACGGTATCCATGAAATCAAAAATCATCTCTTTTGCCGAAGCAACTTTCTTTTCAGCCTGATCGGATTTCTCTTCTCCCTCATCGGACACCACGATGGTCGATAACTCCTTCTTGATTTCCTCTTCCTTCACAGCCTGTTGTTTCTGTTCATCTTCCAGCAGTTCAAGCAGACTCAATGCTTCGGATGCTGTGATTTTTCCTTCTTCGACCAGTTTCAGAATTCTCTTTTTCTCTTCATTCATTAAAAATCCCTCCTGTTTTTTTCAACTTTCATTAATCTCTTTTTATTCTTGTGAAAAATATTGAAATGTCAGTAAATTGCCCACTTTCCGCTGAGCGAGCGGTGAACCTGCAGGAGTCATACATCTTCCGCTGCAATTTACCGACCTCTTGTTGACTGGCTTTCATACTGTTATCGTTTAATGTTGTTTCTCTCTTTGTAGATCAAATACTGCTCTTCGTAAGATATGATTGAAGTGGAGAACGGCGACTCCTGCGGGATTAGCGAGCAGGGTGAGACCCCGCACGCAGGAGGAGGCTCACCGCTCGCCCCGCGGAAAGCGTCCGTTCGCAACGGAAATCAACATAGAACTTTAACAGAGCTAAAGCCTCATACTTAAACGACAATACCTATTCATTAAATGTCTTAACTCCACATATATGCATTATGATATGTAATACGTTGATACAGCCCAAAAGTTTCATGAAAAAATCAGTGCCGGACTCTGACGTTTCTACAATATTTCCTAAGAAATAGTGTAAATCTACAATCTCCGTCCGATCATTCGACATAAGCGCGAACACTTTTATAGGACTATCTTCAACATATTAGAATACCCTTTATAATTGCGTTACAAACCTCTTTACCCATGTTTAGATTAACATATATTGGATATTAAATATAAAGTACATTGATCGAAAAAGGGGTGAAACAATATGGATCAACAAGCCGAAACAGCAATTGAAATAAAGGATATGTTCCGATCGGGTCTTGGCAGAGATTTGAATGATACGGAAACAGAAATCCTGAACAGCATTCTCGAATCCGGAAAGGAAAGAAGAGTCGCATTTCTTAAAATGATGAAGGAATTGTTCAACAAGAATAATATGAACCATGTGATTGATTGATCGAAAAAAGCCGTTGTCCGGAGACAGCGGCTTTTCTTCACACATTCGCTTTTTCGTTGATCCGTTCTTTCATTCTTTCCCTATCCCTATCGAGGATTGGTTTCAGATATCTCGCCGTATGCGACGCTTCCACTTTTGTTATTTCTTCCGGAGTCCCGACAGCTACGATTGTCCCGCCTTTGTCTCCGCCTTCCGGGCCAAGATCGACAATATAATCGGCAGCTTTGATGACATCCAGATTATGTTCGATGACAAGGACAGTATCTCCGTTATCGACCAAACGCTGCATCACCTCTAGAAGACGGGATATGTCATCCACATGCAGCCCGGTTGTCGGCTCATCCAAAATATAGAAAGAACGGCCGTTGGAGCGGCGGTGCAATTCGGCAGCCAGTTTCACACGCTGCGCTTCCCCGCCGGACAGAGTCGTTGCCGGCTGGCCAAGTTTGACATACCCCAAACCGACATCATAAATCGTCTGTATTTTACGGCTGATTTTTGGGATGTTCTCAAAGAATTCAAGCGCATCCACTACTGTCATGTCCAAAATATCCGCGATATTTTTTCCTTTGTACTTTACTTCCAGTGTTTCACGGTTATATCGTTTCCCGTGGCAGACTTCACATGGTACATACACATCCGGCAGGAAATGCATCTCGATCTTAATGATTCCGTCTCCGCGGCAGGCTTCGCAACGCCCGCCTTTCACATTGAAGCTGAATCTTCCTTTCTTGTATCCCCGCACCTTCGCTTCATTCGTAGACGCAAACACATCTCGGATATCATCGAAAACACTCGTGTATGTGGCCGGATTGGAACGAGGCGTTCTGCCGATCGGCGATTGATCGATATCGATCACCTTGTCCAATTGTTCAATTCCCTTTACTTCTTTATGCTGGCCCGGTTTCGCTTTCGCACGGTTAATCTTCTGGGCCAATGATTTGTGGAGAATTTCGTTGACTAAGGTACTTTTTCCCGAACCGGATACCCCTGTGACGGCTATGAATGTGCCGAGCGGGAATTTCACATGGACGTTCTTCAGGTTATTTTCCTTCGCGCCTATGACTTCAATGTATCGTCCGTCCGGTTTTCTTCTCTCATCCGGAAGCGGTATGAATTTCTTGCCTGAAAGATATTGTCCCGTCAGTGAATCAGGGTCTTCCATGACTTCTTTGGGTGTGCCTTGTGAGATGATTTGTCCCCCATGCAGCCCGGCACCTGGCCCGATATCAATCAAATGGTCCGCTGCAAGCATCGTATCTTCGTCATGTTCCACTACGATCAGCGTGTTTCCGATATCCCTCATCTTCTTCAATGTACCGATCAGCCGGTCGTTATCACGCTGATGCAGACCGATCGTCGGCTCATCCAAAATATAGAGGACACCTGTCAATCGCGAACCGATCTGTGTCGCCAGCCGGATCCGCTGTGCCTCTCCTCCGGAAAGTGTTCCTGCAGCACGGTCGAGGGACAGATAGTCCAATCCGACATTCACGAGGAAACCGAGCCTTTCATTGATTTCCCTAAGAATCAATTTAGATATATTCCGTTCTTTTTCGGTCAAATCAAGCTGTCGGAAAAACTCCAGCCCTTCTTGAATGCTCAATTCCGTCGTCTGGCCGATATGTGTTCCATTGATGAGGACAGCCCGGCTTTCTTGCTTCAGCCGATAGCCTTTGCATGCTGGGCAAGGGTGCTGCGCCATGTACTTCTCCATTTGGTCCCTGATATAATCTGAGCTTGTATCCTTATATCGGCGCTCGACATTACGTACGACCCCTTCGAAGACGATATGATTTTCCCTCGTCTGCCCGAAATCATTCTCATATTTGAAATAGATTCGATCTTTGCCCGATCCATAGAGAATCTTATCAAGCTGCTCGCTGGGAAGCTCGCTTACCGGAACATCCATATCAATCCCGTAATGCGAAGCAACCGCCTCCAGCAATTGCGGATAATATTGTGAACTTGTAGGTTCCCACGGGGCAATCGCATGCTGGCGAAGAGACAGTTCCTTATGCGGAATGATTGAATCGACATCCACTTCCAAAGTACTGCCGAGTCCGTCACAATCCGGGCAGGCCCCGAATGGACTATTGAATGAAAACATCCGCGGTTCAAGCTCTTCGATCGAAAAACCGCAAATCGGACAGGCATGATGTTCACTGAACAGAAGCTCTTCTTCCCCGATGACATCGATGATGACATTGCCTCCGCCAAGTTTCAGCGCACTTTCCAACGAGTCGGATAGTCTTGCTTCAACTCCTTCTTTAATGACAACCCGGTCGACGATCACCTCGATATCATGCTTCTTCGTCTTCGACAAACTGATTTCATCACCGACATCATACAATTCACCGTCGATTCTCACACGGACATATCCCTGCTTCTTAATATCCTCAAGCACTTTCGCATGGGTCCCCTTCCTTCCCGATATGATCGGGGCAAGGACCTGAAGTTTCGTCCTTTCCGGGTATTCCATGATACGGTCCACCATCTGTTCAATCGTTTGGGAAGAGATTTCGATATTATGCTTCGGACACGTCGGTCTTCCGATCCTTGCATATAAAAGCCTTAAATAGTCATAGATTTCCGTCACTGTACCGACAGTGGAGCGCGGATTTCTGCTTGTCGTCTTCTGATCGATCGATATGGCCGGGGAGAGACCTTCGATCATATCGACATCCGGCTTATCCATCTGTCCAAGGAATTGCCTCGCATATGCAGACAATGATTCTACATACCGCCTTTGCCCTTCCGCATAAATGGTGTCGAAAGCCAGCGACGATTTACCGGAGCCCGACAAACCGGTCAGGACGACAAGCTGGTCACGCGGAATCGTCACATCTATATTCTTCAGATTATGCACCCTGGCCCCTTTGATCTCAATTTTATCCATTGCCATCTCTATGTCATCCTTCCGATTTCAGCTCTAATATTAAGTCACGCAGTTCTGCGGCCCGTTCGAAATTCAATGCCTTCGCCGATTCCTTCATCTCCGCTTCCATATCCGCGATGACTTTCTCTCTTTCTTTCTTGGACAGCTTTTCAAGCTGCGCAGCGACACTGTACTCCTCTTGTTCCTCCGCCGCCTGTGTGGCGCGGATCGCTTCACGCACTTCCTTCTGGATCGTCAGCGGCGTGATGCCATGCTCTTCATTATATGCTTCCTGCAAAGCACGTCTCCGTTTCGTTTCGGAGATGGCGATTTCCATTGATTTTGTAATCTTATCTGCATACATGATGACATGTCCGTTCTGATTCCTTGCTGCCCGGCCCATTGTTTGGATCAGTGAACGTTCGGACCTTAAGAACCCTTCCTTATCGGCATCGAGGATGGCGATGAGGGAAACTTCCGGGATATCGAGCCCCTCCCTGAGGAGATTGATTCCCACAAGAACGTCGTATTTGCCGAGCCGGAGCTCGCGGATGATTTCAATCCTTTCGAGCGTCTTGATTTCGGAATGCAGATACTGCACCTTGATCCCGGTTTCCTTCAGATAATCGGTCAGGTCTTCGGACATTTTCTTGGTGAGTGTGGTGATCAGTACCCGTTCATTCTTGTCGATTCGATCATGGATCTCACCTATCAAGTCATCAATTTGTCCTTTAATTGGACGAATATCGACCGTCGGATCCAGAAGGCCCGTCGGGCGGATAATCTGCTCAACCATTTGAGGCGTGTGTTCAAGTTCATATGGTCCCGGCGTCGCGGACACAAAGATGGCCTGGCTGACCTTTTCATCAAACTCCTCGAATCGGAGCGGCCTGTTGTCCATTGCTGAAGGCAATCGGAATCCATGGTCAACAAGCACTTTCTTTCGTGCCTGGTCCCCATTGAACATTCCTCTGATTTGCGGCAGGGTCACATGCGACTCATCCACGACAAGAAGGAAGTCCTTCGGGAAATAATCAATTAATGTGTAAGGTGTGCTGCCGGCCGGCCTTAATGTTAAATGGCGGGAATAGTTCTCGATTCCGGAGCAAAAGCCCATTTCTCGCATCATTTCAAGATCATACCGGGTCCGCTGCTCCAAACGCTGGGCTTCCAGCAGCTTCCCTTCCTCCCGGAAGACAGCCAGCTGCTCCTCCAGTTCCTTCTCGATATTCTCGATGGCTATTTTCATCTTTTCTTCCCGCGTTACGAAGTGGGATGCCGGATAAATGGCAACATGATCACGACTGCCCAAGATTTCACCGGTCAATGCATCCACTTCCCGGATCCGGTCGATTTCATCTCCGAAGAATTCAATCCGGATGCAATGCTCATCCCTTGATGCCGGGAATATTTCAACGACGTCTCCCCGCACGCGGAATGTTCCGCGTTTGAAGTCGATATCATTCCGTTCATACTGCACGTCCACCAGACGCCGAAGAAGGGCATTCCGCTCTATTTCCATCCCTGTCCGCAAGGAAACAACGAGTTCCTTATATTCTTCCGGGGAACCTAATCCATAGATGCAGGAAACGCTGGCGATGATGATGACGTCGTTCCGTTCGAATAATGCCGATGTGGCGGAGTGCCGCAGCTTATCGATTTCATCATTGATGCTCGCATCTTTCTCGATAAAAGTATCCGTGCTCGGGACATATGCTTCCGGTTGATAATAATCATAATAACTGACGAAATATTCGACCGCATTATCCGGGAAGAACTCCTTGAATTCACTGTACAGCTGCCCTGCGAGCGTTTTATTATGAGCGATGACGAGTGTCGGTTTATTGACGGACTGGATGACATTCGAAACCGTGAAAGTCTTTCCCGTTCCTGTCGCCCCAAGCAAAGTCTGAAGCCTCTTTCCTGATTGTACCCCCTTCACCAGCTCCTCGATCGCGCCCGGCTGGTCTCCGCTTGGGGAATATTTGGATTTCAATTCGAATTGATGCATAAGAAGGCCTCCCGCTTTGCTTTTTTGCTTATTTTGGACGAAAGCTCATGTATATACACATACTACCACAATTGATCTGTTTTTAACCAGCAGAAAGCGAACGCACATTCGTCTTTCCGCCGGCAGATAAAAAAACACACCGCATTCATATACTGCGGTGTGCAGGCTGCTTCACATACTTCCTGGAAAGCCATAATCCGAAAGTGATCGAGCAGGCATCTATAATGATGATCGGCCAAGTATCTGTATAGCCGGCATAAGCCGAAGCACAAATAAGAGCCAGCGTAAGAATTAAACCTATGAAGGGATTATACGTTACTCTCGTAAATACATAGACTAAGAATGCCGGAAAAACCAGCGCCGCAATCATCCAGCCCATACAATCATCCCCTTATTCCATATCTTTATTTCATAATTATACCATATAGACACCGTGGATCATTATGTCTTCGGGAAAGTGATCTTCACATTTGTCCCTTTTCCCACTTCGCTATTCACTTTTACTTTTGCCTGATGTTGTTCTATAACCCATTTGGCGATTGATAAACCTAAACCTGTCCCTTCCTCGTCGGAACGGGATTTCTCTCCTTGATAGAAACGGTCGAATATGTGAGGCAGATCTTCCTTACGGATACCGATTCCATTGTCTGCGACCGACAATTCAACCTGATTATTCACCTTCTTGCAAAAGACCGTCACTTCTCCGTGCTCATTCGTGAACTTCAAAGCATTATCCAGCAATATGACAATCATTTGATGGATCCGTTCCTTATCCCCGTTCAGCATAACACCGCTTTCTGCTTTAAGGACCACTTTCTTCCCTTCCATCTCCGCCACACTTCCATACAACTCGACTATCTCTGTCAAAAGTGCTGAGAGATCGAATCGCTGATTGTTGATATTAATGGCATTTGAATCCGTCCTTGCAAGCATCAGCAGATTTCCCACTAATTTCGTGAGCCTCCGGCATTCCTTTGATATGACCGATATTTCTTCGGCTTTGTCCTCAATCGTGCTCTGCGGCGACCGCAGCAAGAGATCCGCCCGGGATTGAATGACGGCAAGCGGAGTCCTCAGTTCATGCGAAGCATCCGATACAAACTGCTGCTGTTTCCGCAAAGCACCTCTGATCGGGACAAGGGCAACACCCGCGAGATAAAAACCGGCGACAATCGACATACACCCGCCGATGAATGTCCCCAACGCCAGGATCATACCGACCCGCTTCAGCATCTCCTTCTCGGAATTCACATTCCTCAGCAGCTGTGCCTGAACCGTCCCATAATCCGTCTCGAAATCCGTTGAGATGGTCCGGAAATAATAGCCGCCTGCGGCTTTCTCTTCAATCCTCATGGAGTGATTGGGACGGAAAGCGGCTTGATTTCTTCTGAAGATGGCTTCTTCTTCATCCAACTCAATGATGTCGCCGTTCTCATCCCAATAGATGATCTGCACCCTCGGATCCTGTATGAATGTCGGCTTTGCGACTGTGCCTTCCACCGGAAAGATTCCATTTTCCACAAGCGTCACATATTCCTCCATTAAGTTTTCCAGATCTTTATCCAGGTCACTGTAAAGAAGCACCTGCATATACGAATATACCGCAACAGCGATTGCACTGATGACCAGAATCAGGATAAACGAGTTCTGTATGGCAAGTTGGACTCGCGTCTTTTCGAACATTCGTCAGCTCTCCTGTTCTTTCTGCAGTTTATATCCGATTCCCCTGACTGTTTTAATGTCTTTATCATATCCGAACGGTTCGAGTTTCTTTCTTAATTGATGGGTGAACACCTCGACGACACCTAAGGTCGTATCCGAGTCATATCCCCAGATTCGGTCATAAATCTGTTCCCTTGTCAGGATCGCACCCGCATTGTTGATGAAGAATTCCAATAGCTCATATTGCTTGATGGTCAGCTTCACAGCTTGTCCGTCGGCAAGGATATCTTCTTCTTTCCCTCTTAGTTCAAGACCTTTGTACTTCAACGTCTGCTCATTCGTGAAATTGCCGCTTCTCCTCAGCAATGCACGGACTCTAGCTTCCAATTCAGGTGCCTGGAAGGGTTTCACAAGATAATCATCCCCGCCCAAATCAAGCCCCTTCACGCGATCCTCTATGGAATCACGCGCTGTAAGGAACATCACCGGTGTGTTGATCCTATCTTCCCTCAATTTCTTCAGGATGCTGAAGCCATCGATGTCAGGGAGCATGACATCTAGAATGATGGCATCATAAATATTCTGTCGGGCCAAAAAGATGCCTTCTTCTCCGTCCGATGCAATATCCACACTGAAATTCTCCTCCAAAATATCCCGAATGGAATGCAGGAGTGAAACATTGTCTTCCACTACCAATATTCTCATATCTGATTCTCCTATTATTTTTTCTTATGGCTCTGTCGTTGATTCAGGTTGATTTCCGCCGCATTCATTCATCTTTTATTTGTATAACAAAGCCTTACTTATTTAAAGTATATCTCAAGCGAACCTTCCCGTAAAAGTACGGCTCTTGTATAAAAAAGAAGCAAAACACCGGATGGCATTTTGCTTCTTTTTTTATCACTTTTTCACTTTCATCAGTCTGATTCCGTTCAATGTCACGATGAGTGTGGCACCGAGATCCGCGAAGATGGCGATCCATAGTGTCAGCCAGCCGGGAACGACCAGAAGCAGCGCGACAATCTTGATTCCGATGGCAAACGTGATATTTTGTTTGATGATACGCATCGCTTTCCTGCTGAGTGTGATCAGGAATGGAAGTTTCTGCAGGTCATCTCCCATTAAAGCCACATCCGCTGTTTCTAGTGCCGTATCAGAACCGACTCCCCCCATCGCGATACCGAGACTGGCTGCCGCAAGTGCCGGTGCATCGTTGACACCATCCCCTACCATGACAACATCCTTATACGCTTGCTTCAGCTTCTTGATCATGTCCAGCTTCTGTTCAGGCAGCAGGCTTGCGGCCGTTTCTGTTACACCTGCATAATCACCAATGGCTTTGGCGGTTGCTTCCGTGTCTCCGGTCAACATGACCGTCTTTTGTATACCTAGGGCATGAAGCCTGCGGATGACATCACGAGAAGATTCACGCACTTCGTCCGCAACGGCGATCATTGCTTTCACTCCGTCCATATTGCCTGCCAGCATGACTGTTTTCCCTTCGCTTTGCCATCTTTCCATTTCATGCAGGATGTCTTGCCCGATCGGTACTCCCCGGAAAAGTTCCTTGTTGCCGAGCATCAGCATCTTTCCATCGACAGTCCCTTTAATCCCTTTTCCTGTGACCGATTCAAAATGGTCCACATCAAGCGAGTGGTAATCCAGACCGTCCTCTTCGGCTTTCTTCATGAATGCATGTGACAGAGGATGGCGCGAATATGCTTCCAAGGCTGTTAGTGAAGCGAACAGATTGTCTTCCTCATTAAAATTGCTGTAATCCGTGACTGCTGGGATCCCTTTTGTCAGCGTACCCGTTTTGTCGAATGCGATAACTTTCGACTTGCCTGCCTGCTCCAGATGAACGCCTCCCTTGATGAGGACACCATGCTTCGCGGCAGTCCCGATCGCTGTAACGATCGCAACCGGCGTGGAGATGACCAATGCACAAGGACAGCCGACCACGAGAACCGCAAGCCCCTGATAAATCCATTCCTGCCAATCGGCGCCAGTGAATACCGGCGGAATCACAGCGACAAGGAAAGCAATCACAATGATGACTGGTGTGTAGTATTTCGCGAACACATCTACAAAAGCCTGGGCAGGTGCCCTTTCGGCTTGCGCTTCTTCCACCAGGTGAATCATCTTGCTGATGGTCGTGTCTTCAGCAAGCTTCGTCACTTTCACATCCAACAGACCTTCCACATTCAATGTCCCCGCGAATACTTCATCACCCGGTGCTTTCCCCACCGGAATCGATTCACCGGTGATGGCAGCCTGATTGATAGTGGAAACGCCTTTCGATACAATGCCGTCCATCGCTATTTTCTCCCCTGGACGGACCACCATGATATCACCAACCGAGATATCTGCCGTATCAATCAATATTTCAGATCCATTTCTTCTGATCGACGCTTTCTTCGGAGCGATTTCGAGCAGTGAAGTGATGCTCCTCCTCGCTTTATTCATCGAATATCCTTCCAGAGCCTCGCTGATTCCGAACAAGATCACAACAACAGCACCTTCACTCCACTCACCGATGATTGCTGCTCCGATGATGGCGATGGTCATCAATGTCTTCATATCGAATTTCAGCCGTACAAGATTTTTCAGCCCTGTAAGGAATAGAGAGTATCCACCTGCCAGGATGCTGATCACAAAAGCACCGATCGTGAGCGGTTCATCTTCTCCATACGTCCAATTCAGCAAGTAGCCGCATATAAGGAACACAGCAGCTATGAACAAGGAAGCGTATTTCTTCCAGAACGGCGCCTCCGGCATCACTTCACGGGACTTGGCCGGTAAAAGCTGCAATTTTTCCTTTGCCGCTTCCTTCTCCAGCGCTTTCATGTCAAAAGTTCCGCTGATCATGATTTTCGCTGCCCCGAAGTTCACTTTCGCTTCTTCCACTCCATCGAGGTCTTTCACATTATCTTCAAACCTTTGGGCACAGCCGGCACAGGAAAAACCCTGAACCCTGAAGATTTTTTCTTTATTTGCTTGTTGCTCCGTCATTCCGGACACCTGCCCTTCACCTCATGTATCCCCCTGGAAGGATTCCGTTCGGCCATATTTTTATCTATATTTTTTGAATAGGCACTGCTTCTATACACACCGTATATCCTTTTAAAAAATATTCCATTTTTATCATATTCAATAAAGAAGAAGGATGTCAACGACTGCCGCTTTCCGCACAAAAAGGGTTCGGCCATTATATCGGCCGAACCCTTTTGCCTGAACGCTTGTCCAGAATATATATGATCAGTCTCTGCGGCTCGCTTTGCCGCCTTTTTCGCCAATTTCTTTGTAGAAATCTTTGTCATGGTTTTTGGCTGTTGCTTCTCCGCCTTTTTCACCGATTTCCTGATAGAACTCTTTATCATGGTTCTTGGCTGTTGCTTCTCCGCCTTTTTCACCAATTTCTTGATAAAACTCTTTATCGTGATTCTTTGCTGTTGCTTCTCCACCTTTACGTCCGGCTTCTTCTCTAGACATTTTGTTGTTGTCAGCCATATTTAACTGCCTCCTTTAAAATGTTTTGGAATGACCTTACACCTGTTATTTATCCGATTAACAAGGTTATAAACATGAAAATAAAACAAAAGGATTTGAAAGATGAAAAATTCATGGACCTGATACGGATAAGAGCGATGGTTTGCGGACTTCTTTGCCGGCGGAAAAAAATTTCGTTTTTGAACATTTTGGGCATACAGCAGAAAGAAAAGCACATACTAATCCTGACTTTGAACAAACAGGAGGTAAGGAAATGGGTATTTTAAGCGGCAACCCAAAAGATGAACCGATGCATTATGGAGAAGTTTATGGTTTGTTTACACATTTATCACTTGCGAAAGCGGCGCTGGACGGCTATCAGCTTTATTTGAATCATACCGGAGATAAGGATTTAAGGAAATTTATTGAAGATGTTATTCAAAATTCGATCAAGCCATCTATCGAAGAAATGGAGAAGGCATTGGTCGCGAATGACATCGCGATACCTCCAACACCAGCTGAGCGTCCATCTGTTGATCTCGAACAGATACCGGTCGGCGCACGCATGCAGGATGTCCAGGTCGCATATGCAATCTCCCGGGATATCGCAACGGGTCTAACTTCCATGGCTACTTTGATCGGGCAGTGCATCCGAGAGGATATCGCCATGATGTTGACCAAGTTTTCCGCACAAAGCATGAAAAACGGCGCTGCCTTGCTGCAGATGATGAAAGATAAAGGCTGGCTGATGCCTCCGCCTCTGCATGCTTCCACCGCCAATAAGGTCGACTGACAAATGAACTGCCCCGTAAAGGTTGGATTCCCCAACTTTCACGGGATTTTTTATGTACTCAGAAAACATTTTAAAAATATCCGCAAAAATGTATACATCAGCCCGCTTTTTCACTTTTAATTATTTTAGTATAATTAAAATAAAAAAGATTTTGGAGCTGATTAAGATGTTCATCATCGACTACCATCATCACACGAATCATTCATTCGACAGTCAAGCATCGATGCAGGCTGTCTGCGAAGCTGCCATCCGGAAGGGTGTGAAAGAAATCTGCTTTACGGAACATTATTCCGTCAATCCTTTAGCTCCGACCTATGGCCATATGTATTTCGACAAATATACTGCCGATATTCAATCATGCCGTCTCTTATTCGAAGATCGGTTAAGCATCAAACAAGGGATTGAACTCTGCGAGCCACATCGGCTGGTACCGGAATATGCATTAGCTCTTCACGGACTTCCGCTTGATTTTATCCTCGGATCTATCCATAATATCGATAACCAGAAATTGAGGAGCATCATCAGCCAATATGGTACGTCCGCGTTCCGGCTCTATTTCGAAGAATTATATAAGATGGTTGCGACAGCAGACATAGATGTGATTGCCCACTTCGATTTGATCAAGCGTTATTCATATGATGCAGTCGGAGACTATCCATTCCATACATACAAAGGGATGATACAAGATATCTTGGAGAAGGCCATCGACCGCGGCATCGGATTAGAAATCAACACATCCGGTTTAAGAAACCGCTTCAAGACAACGCTTCCATCAATCGATATCCTGAAAATGTATAAAGATCTGGGAGGAGAAATATTGACTGTCGGTTCAGATTCGCATTCACCGGAGACAGCCGCAAGCCATATATCCGATGCCTATTCACTCGCTTCTGAATGCGGTTTCAAAGCCATCTATACATTCGATAAGAGGAAACCATCCGCTATCAGCCTGCCGGCTTGATTACTGTTTCAACCCTTGCATGATGGGTAAATAGGAGAGAACCACATACAAAGGGAGAGATTCGGAATGACTTATGAACAATGTATCCAAGCCTGCCAGGAGTGTATAGAAGCCTGCAATATTTGTTATGATGCCTGCCTGAAGGAAGATGATGTGAAAATGATGAGCGCATGTATCCGCACCGATCGCGAATGTGCGGATATCTGTGTCCTTGCTGTAAAAGCTATGCAATCGGACAGTCCTTTCGTGAAGAAAATCTGCAAACTGTGCGCTGACATCTGCCAGGCTTGCGGTGATGAATGCAAGAAGCATGACCACGACCATTGCCTAAAATGTGCGGAGGCATGCTTCAAATGCGCGGAACAATGCCGGGCTATGGCAGCTTGAAAAAAATGGGCTCGAGGAAACACTCGACGGGATTTTTTAATGGTTACTTTCCGCCTGCTTGAATGCACGCTCAGCAAGTAAAAGTGCACCGATGATTCCTGCATCATCCCCATGCTTTGGTCCAGTGATATAGTCCATGCTTCCATCTTCCAGCTCCGGAAGCTGGACATAACCGTTCAACATATCCTTCAGATGGCGGGCAATGATCGGGAATAATTGCACCTGTTTCATGACGCCCCCTCCCAGGATGATTTTCTGCGGAGAAAGGATCAGAATGTATTGCATCAGCGCCTGCGCAATATACCAGCCTTCCATCTCCCACACGTCATCCCTGTCCTGCAGATCTGGTCCTTTATTCCCCCAGCGTGCTTCAATGGCAGGACCGGCCGCAAGCCCTTCAAGGCAGTCTTTATGGAATGGGCATGTCCCTTCAAATATATCCTTTTCATGACGCCGGATGAGGATATGACCCATTTCCGGATGAGAAAGCCCTTGCAAGAACCTTCCCTGCAAGACGGCTCCCGCACCGATACCGGTTCCGATCGTGATATATAAACAACCGTCAAGACCTGCCGCTGCACCGGTTTCCGCTTCCGCAAGTGCTGCCGCATTCACGTCGGTTGTGAAACCCATTGGTACACCATAACGTTCCTTCAAGACATTCAGCATCGGATAATTTTTCCACTTGAGCTTGGGGGTAGTTGTAATCATTCCGTATGTCGGACTTCCGGGATCCACATCCGCAGGACCAAATGTTCCGATGCCGATCGCTTCCAGCTGATAGGCGTCGAAAAAGTCAAAGACCTTCTCCATCGTTCCACTTGGATCGCTTGTCGGAATCGAAACTCTTTCCTTGATGTTTCCGAACTCATCGCCGACCGCGCATACAAATTTCGTACCGCCGGCTTCTAGTGCTCCAAACAGCATCCTAACTCCTCCTCTTCATTTCTGGACGGTTACCGTTGTGAAAACGAATCGATCGTATCGATGCCTGGAAAAAGAATATTCAAATGGGACACCGTTATTCAGGAAGCCCACCTGCTCCACCTCCAGTACCGGATCATCCGGCTTGCTTCCAAGATACTTTCTGTCCAATTCATTTGATTTGCTGGCTTTGATTTTCCTGTGTGCCCCTCCAATTTTCAGATCAAGCGAATCTTTCATATAGTTATAGATGGACGCATTCAGCACTTTATCATTGATACCCGGAACCAGTTGTGCAGGCATGTACGTTTCTTCCATTACATAAGGTTCTTCCCCGACGATACGCAGCCTGATGATATGATAAACCGGGGTTTCCTCACTGATCGCAAGCTGCTCGGCGACTTGTGCCGTCGGGAACTGAATATTGAATTCTATTACTTTACTTGTGACCGGTTTATCTTTCACCAGATTCGACAAACCCAAAGTTTCCTCACTTATGACATTCAGCCTTTGATCATGCATGGCCGACTGGATGATGAATGTTCCATGCCCTCGCTTACGGAGCAGAAGCCCTTCGGACACGAGTACATCCAGCGCCCTCTTGATCGTCATCCTGCTGCAGCCGAATTCTTCGGATAAACTATGTTCATCCGGAATCGATTGCTCCGGGGAATAACGGCCATCCTTGATTCTTTCCCTTATTTCTGTTGAAATGATTTCATATTTCTTCAATCCATTCCCCCCTGTTTCCACTTGTCCTGATGCTCGTTCCTAATCCTATTTAAGGAATTAACTTCCTGCTCTTTCCTATATTATATACCCCACTAAGAAAATCTCTTAAGCAAGAAGCATTGTTCCAGACTTAAGAAAGGGAAAGACGGTCGGAACCCCATCTTTCCCTTTCTTGCTATTCCAATCAAAAACCGTTATTCGCTGACACTTCCTTAATCCAATAACCGCTTTTCTTAATGGAGCGTTCTCCGTCTTTATCAAGATTGACTGACACAAATCCATATCGATTTTTGTATGCATTGGACCATGACCAATTATCCATGAATGTCCAAAGATGATATCCTTTCACATTGGAACCCTCTTGAATGGCCTTATGC
>JAZNGP010000027.1:0-2499 GCA_045576475.1 Bacillus sp. (in: firmicutes)
TCATAAAGCATCATTATCGCAGTGGTCGTGAACAGCTTACTGATCGATGCCACATCAAAAATGGTGTTTGTCTCCATCCGGATTGGTTCTTCCATTTCTGTGAACCGTTCATCCGTATACAATGCCGCATGTCCATATGCCCTCTCCTTCACGATATGTCCGCTCCTTGCTGCAAGAACGACCGCCCCGGGAGTAAGCTTCTCTTCAATCCTTTCCTCGATGACAGCATCCATCGCATCCAGCGGTTCCTGCACCATGCCGGCCTTCCCGGCAGATCCGCGACTTAAGACTGCAGCAGGATTGGCCGGTCTGTCCCAGTAACGCCAATGATCCGTATGTTGCTGTTGTGTGGCTACTGCAATATTGCCGGCCTGAAAAGCGGACGGAGTAACAAACGACAAAACCATGACAATACTCAACAAGAAAAACGAAAATTTTCTTTTCATACCTTCCCTCCAGTACGTATATTGGCCTGTCTCCCATATATGTAAATCTGCCGGGTGTCTCTGTACAATCAACATACCTTCAAAGAACTTATATTACCATCCATCAATCGTACTTACTCTGAATCACCATATGGTAATAAATGTTTACCTTACTCGTTTCCGAGAGTTTATCCTTCTTGCAAAAAATGTTCGTGCGTCAATGATTATCTTTCTATGGGCGAGGATTGCTTATGCTTATTGTGAATTTAGCACATAGTACTAGTTGTATATGATTATAAAAAAATAAGCTCTCGTTTTGAGAGCATCCAATTCGTTTCGATTACAGGATTTTCTTACTGTCCTTGATCATTTCGGTTTCCATTTTATGAAGTTCCAGTTTCAGTTTTTCCGTTTCGGTGATGAAGTTTTCCTGTTTTATTTTTTCGAGTTCCAATTGATCTTTCAGCATCTGCGCTTTCAGTTTGTTCTGGTTCGACAGATGCTCGGTTATGATCGCGATGATCGGAACAGAAAAAATCAAAGTGACGGTGACGAGTCCAATAATATTCAATGAATGCACCCCTTACTTTTAAACCAATCGTTACTGTCATTATATACCAACCAAATACAAGTTACCATTAAGATTCCAACTATCGGACTAGTCAGCCTTTCAAGTAAGTTATCTTCCGTTTTGGGCAGTGTATATACTGAGGTGACTATTATGAAAGAAATAATGGAACAAGCGAAAGGGCTTAAAGAGGAATTAATGGATATCAGAAGGCAAATACACCAGCATCCGGAGGTCGGAAGAGACCTTCCGATGACAAGGCAATTCGTCATGGAAAAACTGACTGAGTATGGATATGAACCGGAGCTGATCGCCGGTATCGGGGTGGTTGCTTATGCAGGAGGCAAAAAGCCGGGTAAGACTTTTCTTTCAAGGGCGGATATGGATGCCCTCCCGATCAAAGAAATGACAGACTACTCTTTTAAGGCGGAGAATAACAATATGCATGCTTGCGGACATGATATGCATACCACGATGCTTCTTGGCGGAGCCAAGCTTCTGAAAGATTATGAAGATGAAATTGAAGGGACAGTCAAACTGCTTTTCCAGCCGGATGAAGAAGGATTCACCGGTGCCAAAAGTATGATCGAAGCCGGGGTGCTGGACAATCCGAAAGTGGATGCCGCGATGGCTTTGCATGTGAAATCAGATGCACCTTCCAATTTGCTTGTCTATGCGAGAGGACTCAGCATCGCAAGCTGTATCCGCTTCAGGGTCACCATCAAAGGAGTCGGATGCCACGGGGCCATGCCGGAAACCGGAGTCGATCCGATTCTGATCGCGGCTCATATTTATCTGGCATTCGAAGGAATAAAAAGCCGGGAAATCGCAGCGACCGAGCCGCTTGTTTTGACGATCGGAAAATTTGCCGCCGGAGCCACACCTAATGTCATTCCGGATGATGCAGTGCTTGAAGGGACAATCCGCACCTACTCCAAGGAAGTCGGTGCAACCGTCCTGAAACGGATGGGTGAAATCGCGGAAGCCACCGCAAATATGTTCAGAGGTTCGGCAAAAGTAGAAGAATTATCATCCGTTCCGCCACTGGTCAACAATCCGGAAACAGCAGAAGAAATAGCTGGATACTTGCGGGAAATCCTGCCGGAACAAAGTGTCGTCGGCATCGATTCACGGGGCATGGGCTCGGAAGACTTCGCATCCATCGCCGAAAAAGTACCAAGTGTTTATTTCATCATCGGAGCGGGCACCAAGGAACAAGACCCCGGCTTCGGCTACCCGATGCACCACCCGAGTGTGAAATTCGACGAAGACATATTGACGACAGGAGCCGCCGCACACGCGTACGGCGCCATCTCTTGGCTGAAGCACCATAAATGACGGTCATTTTCGGGCAGTGGAACACCGCTGCCCTTTCCTATCAGAATGACAGTTTCAAAACCATTCTGATTGTTTTTAAGATATGCCCCTCAAAATGGTCATCAAATTCAGAAACAACTTCAAACCCTTTTGTTTTGTAAAAGATTTTGCCGCTTGTATTTTCTTTCT
>JAZNGP010000028.1:0-38912 GCA_045576475.1 Bacillus sp. (in: firmicutes)
TAGTTCAGTGGGAGAATACATCCTTGACAGGGATGGGGTCGGGGGTTCGAATCCCTCTCGGATCATCACTTAACAGGAGCCAGAAACCTTTAAATATTAAGGGTTTCTGGCTTTTTATTTTGGCCATTGCCGCAATTGGACCCGAAACAACGATTCCGCGAGCATCTTGGAGCGGAATCATTCACTTTGATTCAATACCCTTGGACTGTTGATTAAAAGAGGGGACTTCATAATCATTTTCCTTCCAAACATACAAATTAATTTCTAGAACTTTCAGAAAACTTATTGCGATTATTTAGGAATCATGATAAATTACACTGTATTAAAATGAAGTGTAGACTTCAAAGTATTTATAAATAAAGGGGTGACTTCTTGATAACGATTAAAGAGCGTATTGAACAACATTTTCATCGATTATCAAAGTCACAGCAAAAAGTCGCCAATGTAGTTCTTGGTAGTCCGGCATATATTAGCACACATGCCGCTGCTGAGGTAGGCCTCATGGCAGGTACCAGTGAAACAACAGTGATCCGATTTTGTTATCAGATTGGGTTGACGGGGTTTGCGCAGCTGCAAAAGGAAGTCACGACATTTTTAGTGGAGGATTATACGAACAGTACATTAGGAAACTATGTATCATCGAAAGAAGCACTCTTTAAGGAACAGGCGCTTTGTGAAAAGGTAATGAGGCAAGCTAGCGGTAAAATTGTCAGAATTGCGGAACAAATGGATGAGGATCTTTTTAAAAAGGCAGCAAAGGCCATGCATGATGCGAAGAAAATGTATGTAGCCGGTGCAGGTGCCTCGCAAATTGCAGCGCAGTGGCTTCAATTCACACTCAATACGTTAAGGCCGAATGTTGAATTAATAGTGATGGAAACAAGTGCCCTTATCCGCACATTACAGAAAATCGATGAATCGGGGCTAGTCATCATTATTTCATTGCATCGTTATGACAATGAACCGCTGCAATTAGCAGAAGAGGTCGCAGCACGAGGAGCAGCAGTAATTGGAATAACGGATTCCAATATCGCACCGCTGCACCAATTTACAGATACTTGCTTTGTCCTAGAGCAAACAGAGCTGTCGACAATTGATTTAATGCCGGCACTTGTAACGTTCATGAATACTTTAGTCGTTGGCATGATGACATATGACGCTGTTTATTATAACGAGCAGCGCGTAAAATATGATGATTTTCAAAACAGTTTTATCGCAAATAGATGGAGATGAGATAAATGAACGTTGAATTACAAGCACGCTTATTGAAAGAGTTTGAATATTTGCATACCCATCCGGAAATTAGTTGGAAGGAAGTCGAGACAACAACATATATTGCGAATTTATTTCGGGAAGAGGGACTGGAGCCTGTTACATTTTCGGATATGACAGGTTTGTATGTCGATGTTGGCGAGGGAGAGCCAAAAGTCGGTTTCCGAACGGATATGGACGCACTATGGCAAGAAATAAATGGGCAATTTCAAGCCAATCATTCATGTGGACATGACGGGCATATGACAATGGCGATCGGTGTTGCGCTGCTATTAAAAGAAATGAAGCTGCCTGGCGCTGTTCGCATCATTTTCCAGCCGGCAGAGGAAAAAGCGTCCGGTGCGAAAGCGATGGTTGAAAAAGGAGTCATTGATCCACTTATCTATTTATTTGGCACGCATGTACGCCCGCTCCTTGAACTGGAGGATGGCCATCATGCACCGGCCCTTTATCACGGAGCTGCCAAGCTCATCACCGGATCGATTGCAGGTGTTGAAGCGCATGGCGCAAGACCGGAGCAAGGAATCAATGTCATCGAAGCGGCTGCAGCGCTAGTAGACGCACTAAAACGAATATGGATCAGTCCGAATGAATCGTCTTCCATTAAAATGACGCAGATTCAGGCTGGCGGCACATCAACTAATATTATACCGGGTGCTGCCACATTCAGCATTGATGTAAGGGCGCAGACGAATGAAACGATGGAAAAATTAATGACAGGCTTTGAAAAGGCGGTGGCTGCTGTCAGCACATTATATGGAGCCAGTATTAAGACCAAGGTCGAGGCTCATATCGCTGCTGCAAAAGTGGACAGTGAAGCGGAACAGATTATGAGGGAGGTCATCATTGAGACGGTTGGCGAAGCTAATTGTGCACCTGCTGTGGTGTCGCCGGGCGGCGAGGATTTCCATTTTTATGCGTATACGAAGCCGCATTTAAAAACGACGATGCTTGGTCTCGGCTGTGCGGTTTCACCGGGCTTGCACCATCCGCAAATGACTTTTAATCGTCAGCAGCTGCCCATCGGGGCACAAATCATTACAAACGCGATCGCCTTGGCTTACAAGAAATTAGAAGGAAGCGGGCAAATATGAACATAAAAGAACTGACAACCATCGAGGAAATGGAGCAGATACAGCAACTGGAAGAGCAAGTGTGGGGCTCGGAGACAATTCCAACACACCAAACGTTAACAGCTGTGAAAAATGGCGGAATTGTCGTCGGTGCCTATGAAGGTAACAAACTAGTCGGCTTCAGCTACGGTTTTCCTGCATTTAAAAATGGTAAAAGCTATCTTTGTTCGCATATGCTCGGTATCGATGAAGCTTACCGCTCACAGCGGATCGGCGAGAGGTTAAAGCTGGCCCAGCGTCAAATTGCAATAAATAAAGGCTACGATATGATGCTTTGGACATATGACCCGCTTGAAACACGCAATGGCTATCTGAACTTAACAAAACTGAATGGTGTGTGTGATACATATATAGAGAACTGCTATGGTGAAATGCAGGACGGCTTTAATAAAGGTTTACCTTCAGACCGTTTTGAGGTGCATTGGTACTTAACATCAGATTATGTAGAACAGCAGCAAGAGCCTGATGTCGAAAATCCATATCCGATTGCTCAAATTTTATGGAATGATGATCAGCTTCCTTCTTTAAAGATAACAGCATTAGAAAATGTAACGGAACCGGTTTATTCGCTGCCTGTTCCGAAAGACTTTCAACAACTGAAGCAAGCAAGCGCAGAACTTGCCATACATTGGCGTCTTGCAACACGAGAAGTTTTCGAAGCACTTTTCTCACAAGGGTACATCGCTGTGCGGATTTTGATTAAGGAACAATGGAATGAGTATCTTTTTGTAAAAAAAGAAATGTTATCACTTGGGGGAAAAAGAAGATGAAAATAACGGAAGTAACCATTCGTCACTTACAAATGAAGTTGAGGGCACCGTTCACTACAAGTTTCGGCACGTTTACAAATAAAGACTTCTTATTATTAGAGGCAAAGGATGAAAGCGGAACAGCTGGCTGGGGGGAATCAGTAGCATTCCACTCACCTTGGTACAATGAAGAAACGTTGAAAACAAACTGGCATATGCTGGAGGATTATTTAATTCCTCTCATTTTACATAAGGAAATCAATCATCCGGATGAAGTAAGTGACATTTTTGAGCCGATCCGTAAAAACAATATGGCGAAGTCAACAATTGAAGGTGCTATATGGGACATTTACGCGCAGCAAACAAATCAATCTCTTGCGGCAGCCCTTGGCGGTACAAAAGATAGAATCGAGGTCGGCATTAGTATCGGTATTCAAAAATCGATGGATGACTTGGTCGCGCTTGTAGATGAATATGTAAAAGAAGGCTACAAACGTATTAAAGTAAAAATCAAGCCAGGCTGGGATGTGGAAGTGATGCGTACACTCCGCGAAAAATTCCCGGAGGTTGCCATTATGGCAGACGCAAATTCTGCTTACCGTTTATCTGATGCAGAACTATTGAAACAATTAGATGAGTTCAACTTAATGATGGTCGAGCAGCCGCTTGCATCCGACGATATGATCGATCATGCAGCATTGCAAAAACAATTGAGAACACCGATCTGCTTAGATGAAAGTATTCATTCTTTGGAAGATGCACGTAAAGCTATTGAAATCGGCGCAACCAACATTATTAATATTAAAATCGGCCGGGTCGGCGGTTTAACGGAAGCGAAGAAAATCCATGACTTCTGTGAATCAAAAGGGATACCTGTTTGGTGCGGCGGCATGCTGGAGTCAGGAATCGGACGAGCACATAATGTTGCATTGACAACGCTGCCCAACTTCATTTTACCTGGGGATACAGCCAGCTCAAACCGCTACTGGGAAAAAGATATCATTGAGCCGGAAGTTGTGGCTGAGAACGGGTATATTATCGTTCCGCAAGAGGCGGGTATCGGTTATAAGGTGAATCTGGAAACAGTGGAATCTTACACAGTTGCAAAAAAAACATATCATTAATGCCGACTCCTTAAGCATCGAATGAAAGGTGCTTAAGGACATTTTCTAACCATTATTTTCTGAATATTTAAAAATATGTATACATAGCGGGTGAACAGTGTGAAGAAAAGTTTACAAATTGGCGGAGCATTTGTCGGGCTGATCGTTGGTGCCGGCTTTGCCTCCGGTCAAGAAATCATGCAATATTTTACGAGTTTTGGGATGATGGGAATCTTTGGTGCAGTTATTGCAACAATAGCCTTCACTTTCCTGGGGATGGCATTGGCACAGCTAGGCTCGAAATTACAAACAACATCGCATAAAGGCGTTATTTACTATATTGGAGGCCGTTATATTGGATTCGTATTAGACTTCCTGATTACATTCTTCTTATTTGGTGTAGCAGTCGTTATGTTTGCTGGTGCCGGTTCTACATTTAATCAAATGTTCGGAATCGATCCGATGATCGGCAGTATTATTATGGTAGCTGCAACGATTTTTACATTATTATTGAATATCAAAAACATCCTTAATTTAATTGCAGTGATTACACCGTATTTGATGATCGTCATTTTTATTATATTAATCTACTCTTTATTTACGATGGACATCTCCATTTCAGAGGCAAATGAAATGGCAAAAACACAAAGTGCGGCTGCCCCAAATTGGTTTATTGGCGCCTTACTTTATGTTTCTTATAATATCGCAGCAGGTGCAGCGATCCTGATTGTGATGGGAGGAACGGTTAAGGATCGTAAAGTTGCCGGTATGGGTGGTATACTCGGCGGCATCATGCTGGGGATTTTAATCTTGTTAATCCATTTAACCATGTTTGTGAAAATGGATGTTGTTACAGGTGTGGACATGCCGACACTTGCATTAGCGAAACAAATACATCCAATTGTCGGTGTACTGATGGGGATTGCACTTCTTGGAATGATGTATAACACAGCAGTTGGTATGTTCTATGCATTTACAGTTCGTTTTGTGGAGCCGGAGCATACATTCTTTAAGCCGACAATTGTTATTGTTGGACTAGCAGGCTTCGGCGCTAGTTTAGCAGGTTTCACAAATTTAGTTGGAAAGGTTTACTCGACTATGGGTTACCTTGGCTTTGTTTTAATCATTGCTACTATTATTGCATGGGTTCGTAAAGATAAAAGAGGTATAAAGTTAGAAGTTGAAGTAGTTAAATAGATAAAAAGGGAAGGCATTTGGAATAATCTTGTTCCAGATGTCTTTTTAGTACTATAGGAAACTTTTGTGATGAATGGATAAAAAGATTGGAGTGTTAGATGAAAAAGGGATCTCCATTTGAAAGGAAATCCCTTTTTTCTTGGTTTAAACTGATACTTTCCACTGCCAATGTGAAACATCTTTTTACTCTATTTTACAGTATATTCACTTACAGCATCTTAATAGTCAACTTTAGGCAACATCAAGTCTAGCAACAATAGCCACAAGAACTTGTATTAATGCTTGGATATTTATAGCGATTTGAGTATCCGTAGTTGTAACCCTTACACACTGTGAATTTTTGATAATCGTTTTCTGTGTGTTTCGTTGTTTAGATTTGAAAAATTGTTTCAGATCCTGAACAACCGCTTTTCCTGCGTCATTATCACCAACTGTTATACTAATAACAACTGCGATTGCTACTTGAATAGCTGCTTGCAAAGATATAGCTACTTGAGTATCTGTTGTACGCACTTCTACATCTTCTGAATCTTTGATGACAATCCACTCGAAGGATTGCTGTTTGATTGATGCGATTTGATCAGCTTCTTGCGTGACTTCCGCATCATCTTTACAATTGATATGGTCTAATGCTCTCCATTTATTCTCACTCATTTTACTTCTCACCTCTAATTTTATTTTATTAAATTCACGCGATATCTAATTGAGCTACAATAGCTAGAAGGGCTTCAAGTAATACTTGGACGTTTGCAGCAATATCTGTGTCAGTAGTTTCAA
Organism: Bacillus sp. (in: firmicutes); assembly: GCA_045576475.1. GTDB lineage: Bacteria > Bacillota > Bacilli > Bacillales > DSM-1321 > Bacillus_AD. Next base: position 6,232 of record JAZNGP010000028.1, read on the forward strand.
CTGTAATATCCTTTGAATTCTCAATATGAATTCTTTGTACACTCTTTTGCTCAGAATCAAAGTGTTGAAGAAGGTCTTGAACAACACTATCGCTGTCATCTGAATCTGCAATTGAAATCTTGATTACCAATGCGATTGCAAGCTGCAAAGCTATTTGCAGGGAAACTGCTGCTGTAGTTTCTGTAGTCCGAACTGAAATGTTACCTGAATCTTTGATGAAGATTACTTCATCTGATTCTTGGATTTCAACATTGAACTGATCAGCGTCCTGGGCTACTTCTGCCATTCGTTGCTTGTCCTCATCCCTTTCAACATCATGTTTGTTTTTTGATTTCTTTTTTGATGACATTGTTTAACACTCCTTTGTGATTTAGTCTTTATAAAATATGAGGTTGTTTCCTGTTTTGATTGGACAAAATACTCAAATGTAATTTATCTTCCGAAAATAAAAAGACGCCTACTAATCAGGCGTTCAAAATAATCATTTTTTCACTGCTTCATTTATCGTCAGTTGAAGGCGGTTTGACAAATGATTCCACTTGCTTGGACAGATCACTAACTAACTCTTTTATCATTTGTTTTTGTTCATCGGATAACTTTTCTTTAGCTTCCTCGACGTTAATCCCATTTTTCTGAAAAAGATCACTTACCAGTAAATTAATAATCTGGGGAGGGATCAACTGCGGGTTTTGGTTCTGGTCATCACTCACAAATTTCACTCCTTTAATTGAAATATAATCAGGATCATTATATGTAAGTCCTCAAAATTATTCCTGTGTGTTTACATATAGAGTGGAAAAAATTATGGGATGTTTCATTATTGTCCAGAACATCCAGAGTTAGTATCAAATCGTTCTACTGTTTTCTATATTTCTTATTCCCGACGCAATATTTAAGGTTACTATACTTTCCGAAAAAAACTTTTCATCACTGGAATCATTCCTCGACGTCGTCCCATACAAAAAACTTCCCCAGATCATTTACTGGGGAAGTTTCTTTTATTCCTCGTTATTCATACCGAAGAACATTAACACGAAACGCAATAGTTCTATTATTGCAATGACAGCAGATGCTACATACGTAAGTGCCGCTGCATTAAGGACTTTTTTTGCGCCGTGTTCTTCATTGCTGGTAATAAAGCCTGAACTAATCATAAGATCCCTCGCTCGGCTAGAGGCATTGAACTCAACAGGCAGCGTTACAACTTGGAATAAAACTGCGAAACTCATCGCTATAATTCCTAAGAGCAACATACTTTGTGAAGTTAACAAAATTCCTATCAGAATCAAGAAGAAAGAGGCGTTGGAACCTATGTTAGCTAATGGAACCAATGAACTTCTAAGTTTTAATGCAACCATTCCTTCTTGATGCTGCAGAACGTGGCCTATTTCGTGCAGTGCAACGGAGACAGCCGCTATGGATGTTCCGTTATAATTGTCTTCAGACAATCTGACAGTTTTGCTTGTCGGATCATAATGGTCCGTTAGCTTACCAGGCACCATTTCCACTGTAACATGATACAACCCGTTTTCATCCAGAACTTTTCTGGCTGCATCTGCACCGGTCATACCAGAAGATGCATCCACTTTTTTGTACTTTTTATACGTACTCATCAAGTACCATTGAATGAATAATGGTACCGCCATAATCAAAACAAAATAAACAAGCATTCCCAAGAAAAATCACTCCCCATTCCTGTTGTGTTTAGGATCATAACATTATTTGCTTAAATTTAGCTTAAATTTTATCCAGAGAAGAATTTAATTGGTATGTATCTCTTACATTTTCAAAAAGAATAACCCACCCGTTCGAAGGGGTGGGTTGTTCTTTGCATATTGGAAAGGATGAGTGAAACTAAACCTATTGCTTGAGACTATTCAGCCAGCGTAAGGTTTCCTGCAGCATTTGATCTTGCTGTTCCATTGCGGAAATAGTTGCATCACCATCTCCGTTTTGAGATCCATACATCCCAAATTGAGCGTGGTTTCCTCCCTTAATTTCATAAAGGGTTGTTTTAGTGGAAAGTAAATGTTTCGTCTCCTTTATTTTCTCTTTTGTTGTTAATTCATCAAACTCTGCGTAAATGGAAAGTGCAGGAAGTTCCGTTTCTGAGAAATCAGTGGAATCACTTGGATAGGACGCCAGCAAGATTAACCCGCTGATATTGTCATGATTATCATAAGCATAGGATGCTGCAGCTACGCCGCCAAGCGAGTGTCCGCCGATATACCAGTCTGTTATATTACTGAACTCTTCCATGATCTGTTCTGCTTGATTAATATCGAAAAGAGCAAAGTTCAAATTAACTTGAGGGATGATTACAACATACCCATTGTCTGCTAAACCTTGCGCATAGTAGCTGTATGCTTCAGGTTCTACTTTTGCGCCGGGATATAAAATGATACCGCTTTTGGGCTTTTCATTCGGCTCAAATACAAGCCAATTATTTTCATCCTCGATATCATTTACATCTACATAAGAGCTGACTATTTCTGTTGCTTCATAGGTTTGCTGGGACCAAATATAAAAGGCTGAAAACCCAAGAATACCAATACTCAAAAGTGTACATAAACTAATAGTAATAAACTTTTTCATAGAAATTCTCTCGTCTCTTTCAAAAAATTTCATAAGTATTTTACCATATGAAAACGATCGTTTTGTAGTAAGAATTGTAACCAATATATAAATAGAAAATTAGTGGAGAACCAGGCACTACAATAAATCTCCATCATATATAAATGATATTCGTTCGAATCGCTTTGAGGAGGATATCATGACATCAATGCTGCCTATGGAAAAATATTTCGGTAAGTTAGAACTTGTTTATGCGTTTTATGGGGCTATGCCCACAGGTGTCGGTGTTTCGGAAACCGGCCGTATTTTTGTTTGCTTTCCGAAATGGGGAGACGACGTTCCGTTTACGGTGGCGGAAATTGCGGGGAATGAATTACAGCCGTATCCTGATTTGGAAACCAATTTGGTTACAGGGAATATTACAAAGTCTTTCATCAGTGTTCAAAGTGTAGTTGCGGATGGAAGGGGAACGCTGTGGGTATTGGATACAGCCGCCCCAAATTTCTCTGAACCTATTCAAGGGGGAGCGAAATTAGTCGCTGTTGATTTAAAAAGCAATACAATCAGAAAAGTATATTTTTTTACGGAAGATGTGCTCTTGCCGACAACCTATTTGAATGACGTCCGATTTGATTTTCGTGTTGGAGAAGCGGGTTTTGCCTATATAACAGATTCTTCTTCTGAAGGACCAGGAGCTATTATTGTTGTGGATTTAGAAAACGGAAAGATGTTTAGGCGTTTGAATGGGGCAAAATCAACTTCACCTGATCCCTATTTTATTCCGAAAGTAGAAGGGGAGATCTTGATGAACCGAAATAAGGATGGCTCCACTTCTCCATTTAAAATGTCTTCCGATGGTATAGCGATTTCTTCTGATGGAAAGACTTTATTTTTTTGTCCATTAACGAGTCGACATCTGTTCTCCATTTCAACCGAGGCCCTAAGAGACAGCACTATACCGGAGAAGGATTTAATATATCATGTACAGTATTGGGGAGAAAAAGGTGCATCAGATGGGATGATTACGGATGCAAAAGGAACTGTTTATTTCGGGGATTATGAAAACAACAGTATCCGGAAGCTCTTGCCCGATGGCACAATAGAGACCATTGCACATGATCCGAGAATTTTATGGGCAGATACTTTGTCCATTGGTCCAGATCAATATTTATATATCATTGTGAATCAATTACATCGGCAGGAAAGGTTTCATTATGGAAAAGACCTGCGGCAAAAACCTTATAGTCTGCTCCGGATGAAAATCGATGAATTACCTGCACCTGTCTTTTCATGATAGAGTATTGAAAAACAGCAATTATCATCAGAGGAATGAGGATAACTGCTGTTTTTTTATTTATAGGCTGGATATGTTTTTTCCGAAAACGACCAGCGTTTATTGCTTCGCTTGGCGATCGGGGGTTATAATTCCCCTTCTAATCTCTGTTCTATTTCGCTTAAAATATTTATAATAAAAGATGTACTCAATTCATGAAAACGGAGCTATGACAATGGATGAAATTTCAAGCAAGCTGCATACGATCGGGGAGATATCCAAATTGACGAATCTGCCAATTCGTACATTGCATTACTACGATCGAATCGGTTTGTTCAAACCGGCTTATGTTGATGATAAAACAAATTACCGTTATTATACAGAATCTCAAATACATACGATTGATTTGATCAAATCATTGAAATATATCGGTACTTCTTTAGCTGATATTAAAGATGCGCAGCTGATGACACCCGAGCAATTACTGGATTTCTTGATGAAACAAGAGCAGGTGGTGGAAGAAAAACTGCGGCAGATGCAGGAAGTACAATATACGCTGATGAAAACGAAGAGACTATTAGAAGAGCAAATCAATATTCCGATATTTCAAGAAGTCTATGAAATGGAAGTTTCCAGGCAGAGATTATTAGCCATCAAAAGCACGGATGCAACGGTTCAGAAAGTTTCCGATAAGTACTTCAGCTCTCTGACAGAAATAGTGGAACGTGAGGGAAGTGTGATGAATACAAGATACGGTGGAATTTATCCGTTGAAACCGTATAACAAGGTAGGGGATATTCATTATCAGTATCTTTTCACGCCTTTATTGACAAATCGCTTTATCGACAACTTGAATTCTGATGTTGAAGTACATACAATGCCTTCCGGACATTATGCATGTATTGCTTTTTATTTTGATATACAAACCTATTTATTAGAATATGAGCGGCTGCAAAACTATTTGCAGGAAAGGCGGCTGACACCGCAATCCCCTGTGTATGAAGTGTTCATGCCGACCAATTATTCGCCTGAAGAAAGTCCGGCTTTCATTGTGGAACTGAAAGTGAAGATAAGTGAAAAAAATAAGTCTTGACCCTACACCTGCTATAAGGTTTATATTTTGTAATAGTCAGCAAGAAAAGTGAGGGAATATAAGTAATGGAAAAAAAGCAGAAATTAACGCTCAGTATTTTACTGACTAACCTATTCATTGCCTTCTTGGGAATAGGGTTGGTAATACCGGTGCTGCCGACTCTCATGAACGAGTTAAATATCAGTGGTACAATAGTCGGTTTTCTCACTGCTGCGTTCGCATTGACACAGTTGATCGTTTCTCCTTTTGCGGGGAAAGCGGTGGACCGGTTCGGTCGTAAGATTATGATTGTCTTGGGTTTATTTATCTTCGGTTTTTCTGAATTTCTTTTCGGTTACGGAAAAACGATTGAGGTATTATTCATATCCCGTATTATGGGCGGTTTAAGTGCGGCATGCATCATGCCTGCGGTTACCGCATTTATAGCGGATATCACAACAATGGCTACCCGTCCAAAAGCATTGGGCTTTATGTCTGCAGCAATCAGTACCGGTTTCATTATCGGGCCTGGAATCGGAGGATTCTTGGCTGATTTCGGAACGCGGGTGCCGTTTTATACAGCAGGTATACTTGGTACGGTGGCAGCGATTCTATCCGTTATCTTATTAAGGGAACCGGAGCGTCAGGAAGAGCATTTCGAAGCATCAGAGGCATCAGGTAAAAGCAGTTTGCGCAAAATCCTTATGCCGATGTTCTTGATTGCCTTTATCGTCATTTTTGTCTCTTCATTCGGTTTAGCGGCATTCGAGTCGTTCTTCAGTTTATTTGTAGACCAAAAATTTGGGTTCACACCTAAAGATATCGCTATTGCGATCACTGGAGGAGCGATTTTGGGTGCGATCTGCCAGGTCGCTTTATTCGATAAAATGACGAAGGTTTTAGGAGAGATCAAATTAATCCAAATCAGTTTGGTTCTCTCCGCGGTTCTGGTTTTCGCCATTACGCTGGTTAATTCTTATTGGATGATCATGGCGGTGACATTCACGATATTTATCGGATTCGACTTGATACGCCCAGCGGTTACAACCTATTTATCACGTATCGCAGGGAGCGATCAAGGTTTCGTCGGCGGGATGAATTCATTCTTTACGTCATTGGCCAACGTCTTTGGCCCGATTATCGGCGGCTGGATGTTCGATATCGACATCAACTATCCATTCTATTTCGGTACTGTCATCATCATTATCGGTTTGGCCATCACAATCGTTTGGAAAGATCCATCAACGAAAAAAGCAGCTGCATAACAAATTTGATCTGCTTCAAAAACAGCTTCACTCCCACAGAGGGAGTGAAGCTGTTTTTTTATAGGTAATACAATCTTCTGGGTAAACAAGCCCATATATCCTTCCTGTAAAGGAAGTAAGGTATAAGGGCCTAAGTAATATGTAGGAAAAATATTTTTTTAATTGTTTGTTCTGTGCCAAGCAGAAGAACGAATCACTTTTAAGTTTAAATCATAATCAACGATCCCCTGCAGAAATAGATTTATAGGATTATTCGATTCATGAAGTGATAAAATATCTCGTTTGAGGAAATTTTTTTACATTTTTTATTATGAAATATTTACTTTATGAAAATAACTTTTAAGTAAAGAAAATTCCGTCTTATTTTGTTTTTATACAATTAGCATAATGAAATGGAAGCACCGCATTCATTCCTATTCTTTTCCTAATAATTTTTTATTTTAATATAATAATTGAAAGAGAGTTTTACAGGAGAGTTGTTAAATGATCATATGTAAATGGTTGACAATCAATTGATAATGATTATCATTATTAGTTGTGCGGCATTCATTTTTAAAAGTTTGCTGTTAGGAGTAAGTTGGAATAGAACAATTTATCATTCTTTGATGCATTCTATAAGACTAATCGAAAGAAGTGGATTCAAGATGTATATGCCTCAAAATATGGCAGGAAAAGTAGCGATCGTCACTGGTGCGGCTAACGGGATTGGAGAAGCCGTCATGATTGCTTTAGCAGAGATGGGTGTGCAGGTGGCGGCAGTCGATAAGAGCGCTGAGAAGCTCCATAGTGCTTGCGGGAAGCTGAAGCAGGATGGACGCCTCGTATTTCCTTATGCGGCAGATGTGAGTGACAGCAAAGAAATCGAAGCTTTGGTAGAGGATGTTGAGCAAAATATAGGACCTGTTGAGTATTTGATCAATGTGGCCGGAGTTCTCCAAATGGGAGAAGTCACTTCCATTACCGATCAGGAATGGGATAGGACTTTTGGAGTCAATACGACGGGTGTCTTTCATATATGCCGTTCCGTAAGTAAAAGAATGATCGGGAGAAAGAAAGGTTCGATTGTGACGATCGCATCGAATGCAGGGAGTGTCCCAAGGGCATCGATGGCGGCATATTCGGCTTCCAAAGCGGCAGCAATCATGTTCATGAAGTGTTTGGCCTTGGAATTGGCGCCATATCATATACGATGCAATATCGTATCTCCAGGGTCGACGGATACAGAAATGCAGCGGATCTTTTCGAAGAATGGGAAAGGTGCAGATGCAATCATTGAAGGGGAACTTGAAAAATACAGAATTGGAATCCCTTTGGGGAAAATCGCGCAAACATCTGATATTTCCAATGCGGTACTCTTTTTATTATCGGATGCAGCGGGTCATATAACGATGAATAATGTTTGCATAGACGGAGGGGCAACGCTGGGTGTGCAGTAAGCATTGAAGTGAAAATTCTAAACAGAGGTGGAAAGTACATGATACCGACAAGTGTGTTTATGGAGAAAAAAGATGCAATAATCGAAAAATTTGAAGTCGGTGATTTCTTTTTGGCATCACCAAATCAAACGATGCTGGGGAAAGGAACATTTGCCACAATCACTCAGTATGAACAAACAAAGGATTTTCCCGAGCGTCTTCAGACATTATTGGATGAAGCGAATAAAAGCGGTGTGGAAAATGCTGTTGCTGTAGGAGCGATTCCTTTTGACTATAGAAAACCGGTAAAGCTGACAATCCCAAAAGAGACCATTGTGACATCAAAATACGAAAAAAGCGGGGGGTCAAAAAGGAAAGAGGATGAGACCAATTATGATTTCCATTATATCCCTGAACCTTCGGAATATATGAAGGGTGTTAAAAAGGGGATCGAGAAAATCAAAAGCGGTGAACTGGATAAAATTGTCCTCGGACGTGTGCTGGAGCTTACCGCCAGCAGGAAAGTGGATGTCTCAAAGATATTGTTCGAATTAGCGGAGCATAATACATCCGGATACACATTTGCTGCGGACATCAGCGGACAGACAGAACCGGAAATTCCGAACAGGACCATCATCGGTGCCAGTCCCGAGCTGCTTGTATCCAAAAGGGGAAATACTATATTCGCCAACCCGTTGGCAGGATCGAGACGACGCAGTGAAGATCCTGCCGAAGACAGGAGAAGAGCGGAAGAACTGCTGCAATCACAGAAAGATCTTCAGGAGCATGCATTGGTCGTCAAAGAAGTGAAGAAATCGTTGGAGGCTTTGTGTGAGACTTTGGCCGTACCGGAGAAACCTTCGCTTGTACAGACAGAGACGATGTGGCATCTGTCTACTGAAATAACGGGTGAAGTAAAAGATCCTTCCATTACTTCCCTTTCTCTGGCATATGCTTTACATCCAACACCGGCTGTATGCGGTTCGCCGACTGACAAGGCCAGGGAAGAAATCCGTGAAATTGAATCATTCGACCGGGAATATTTCACAGGAATGGTCGGATGGTGCGACCAAGCCGGTGATGGTGAATGGGTTGTGACAATCCGCTGCGCCGAGGTGCAGGACAAGACAATGCGTCTATTCGCGGGGGCCGGTATTGTGGCTGACTCGAAACCGGAGGAAGAATTGGCTGAAACATCCGCAAAATTGCGAACGATGTTAGCCGCGATGGACCTGCATCACTTTTTGTGAAACCAAACCGCCGCAGATCATCAAATGCAAGGGGCAAAAGAGGACTTAAAAAAATGTTAAAAGAACAGAGGGAGGGATTCGATGGCTATTCCAGCTATCCAACCGTATAAAATGCCGACAGAAAAAGAACTGCCAGAAAAAAAGGTCAATTGGGAAATTGACAGTGACCGTGCCGTTCTCTTAATCCATGATATGCAGCAATATTTTTTGAATCCATTCACCGAGGATACATCTCCAATGACGGAGTTGATTGCGCATACGAAACAGATTAAAGCAAGATGCGAAGAATTGGAGATTCCGGTTATTTATACTGCACAGCCAGGGGCGCAAAAGCAGGAAGATCGGGCACTTTTGACCGATTTTTGGGGGCCGGGTCTGGAAGATGATCAACGCTTAACAAAGATCATCGACGAAGTGGCACCGAGTGAAAAAGACGTCGTCCTTACAAAATGGAGATACAGCGCATTCAAAAGATCGAATCTTCTGGCAAGAATGCAGGAGCAGGGAAGAGATCAACTGATCATCTGCGGTGTATATGCGCATATAGGATGTTTAATGACAGCAGGTGAAGCGTATATGCTGGATATCAAACCTTTCCTGGTCGCGGATGCTGTCGCCGATTTTTCTTTGGACTATCATAAAATGGCAATGACCTATGTTGCCGACCGCTGCGGTGTTACAACTTCAACAGAAATGATATTGCAGGGGTTACATAAAAAGGAAGTTTTGGCTGTGGATTAATTCTATTGCCAATAGAATAGCTCTGTTAACTTTCATGCATATCTCCAGGAGATAGGGAAACCCCTTTCACAATCTGGAAGCAGCATGAATCGTTAACAGAGCTGTTATTATATCTTACGTTTTTGACGAATCCTTTCAGGTACCCTTAGTGTCAAGATACTTATGTACCGGCTGCTTCTTTCGCTTTTCTTTTCTTCATCACTTTCATCGTCAGAAAGGCAATGACGGCAACTAATGCTAAGCTTGCGAAGAATCCTGGACGAGTTTCTTTCTCGACGACGGTGCCGCTGATAGCTGCCGCAAGCAGCAGTAATCCTGCCGCGCCGAATACTTTTTCCATCATTTTATCCTTCAACAGCTTGAATGAAGACAAGATAATGAATCCCCAATTATATAGGATCAAGATACCGGCTGCGGTCGTTATATATTCATAAATCTTCCCCGGCAGCAAAAGGGCCGTCACAATGGAAAGGATCAGTCCGGAGGTCGCCAATCCGAGAGAAGGAAGAGGAAGATCCTTCATCTTCTTGATTTTTTTTGCGAAGAATGCCGGCGCATCATGGCTTTCGGACATAGTGACGAGGAGATTTGTCACACCGAACAAGGAAGCAGTCATTGTCGAGAATCCGCCGATTATAATACAGGCATTGAAGACATGCGGGAAGAAGGATAACCCATAATCCTGTAAGGCTGTGACGAATGGACTTTCTTTGTCATTGAATGCCTCATAACCCACCAGGCTGACAGCCAATATTAAAGAAGCGACGTAGATGATCGTCAAGACGATGAGCATAATGGTCCCGGATTTTGGTGCATCTTCCTTCTTCTTCAATTGCATAGCCATTAATCCGATTACTTCGATTCCTCCGTAAGCATAGAAAGCATATATGAGGGATGCCCAAAAACCCTTGAACCCCTTTTGGAAGATTTCTCCCCATTCGGTTGTGAGCTTCGGACTCTGACCGGTTCCTTTTATCCATCCGAAAACCGCACACAGACCTATGATGATAAACATCACAATAGCTGCCAATTTAATGATAGATAGGAGATTCTCCACTTTGTCGAATCCCTTTGTTCCCAGCAATACTACTGCAATAGCCAATAAGGCGTATCCGCTTGCGAAAATCCAGAGGGGCACATTCGGGAACCAAAACTTTGATAAGGTGGATAATGCCGTCAATTGGCTTCCCATGATCAAAATATTGCTGCACCAGTAATTCCATCCGGAACTGAAACCAGCCCAATCCCCATATGCCTCTCTTGCATAGTAACAGAAGGAGCCGGCTTGGGGATCTGCTGCCGTCATTTTTGCCAGAAGGTTGAAAACGATGTATGTCCCTAAAGCCGCCAAAATAAATGAGAGCACAATGGATGGTCCTGTTTGTTTAATGCCGATGGCAGACCCGAGAAAATAACCGGTTCCGATCGTGCAGCCTACCCCGACTAAAGATAATTGCCACCACTTCATGGTCCCTTTCTTCTTTTTCAGTTTCTTGCGTTTCTTCTTGCCCATAATTATCTCCTTTTCATCCTATTGTTCGATAAAAGGAGATAAATATTCCGGAATATAATCAGATGAACGAGAGCATCATCATAATGCCTTTTTGACCAAAATAAATGCCGAACCCCAATAGGGAAAGCCCTGAAGTAACGGAGATGGCTTTCAGCAATCGCAAACTCAAAAATTTCCGGAAGCCGCTCGTCAAAGAAGCCATGAATACATCCCAGAGCGTAAGTCCCAAAAAGATCATACTGCTATAGATAAGCAAGGAACCTGTCCCTTCTGTCTGTGCAGTCTGAGCGAGGACCGAACCATAAATGCCAAACCAAAACATAATGGATAAAGGGCTTGTGGCTGACATGATAAATCCCACAAAAAAGCAGCGCAGCAGTGATTCCTTGAATCTGTCCTGCGATAGGGATACTTTGTCCAATTTCATTATGCTCTCAATCCCTGTATACAATAAGATGAATGCCCCGAACAGCCATAGGAATATTTGGACAATAGGTACGTTCAGGAATTGATACAGTCCCAGGTAGACTAGGAGCATATAAAACCCGTCGGCAAATACGGAACCCGCCCCAACGGCCCAAGCATGCCAGAATCCATTTTTAATTCCTTTGTCGATTACGGCCGAATTCACCGGACCTATCGGCGCTGCCAAACTTAGACCTAACAATACATAGCCCATCAAAATATGGATGCTGATCTGCTTCTCCCTCCTCTCTGCTAATACTGCCCTAAAAGGCGATAGCAATTTATACAGTTTATGTACGGGCTATGCTTCATAAGAACCTGTATTTGTTGTACTTCAATGCTGATTCAAAAGATAATCCTTTTTGAACGCTCAAAACAATGTAACGATCTACCTGAAACTTCATAATAGGGCATTTCCTTCTTCATATTATGTATAATTGAAAAGATTCCGACCTTTAAATGGAAAGGAAAGTGCATATGAAAACAAAAGTTTTTGAAGGAAAGAGTGTTCGACAATGGATCGAGGAGCATCCTTTATTAAAAGAAATCATACAAACCGAAGAGGTATTTTGGACAAATTCTGATTATGCGGCTAAGGGCACAAATTCGGTTTCGGCTGCCAAGGATATTCAGGATGCGGCGAAGCGGCTGGATCGCTTTGCTCCTTATATAGCTAAAGTGTTTCCTGAAACAGCAGAAAAGAATGGGATCATCGAGTCTCCGTTGATTTCTATACCGAATATGCAGGAGCAGATGGAACAAAATTACGGTACGGCCATTGATGGAAAGCTTCTTTTGAAATGTGATAATGATCTTCCGATTTCAGGATCAATAAAGGCAAGAGGCGGAATATATGAGGTATTGAAGCATGCCGAAAAACTGGCTTTGGAGCATCGCCTCCTTACCAAGATTGATGATTATGAGGCGTTCGGCAGTGCGGAATTCAAAGAGTTGTTTTCGAAGTATTCCATTGCGGTCGGATCAACGGGGAATTTAGGTTTGAGTATCGGAATCATAGGTGCCCGGCTGGGATTCAAGGTGACCGTCCATATGTCTTCTGACGCCAAACAATGGAAGAAAGATCTTCTCCGCAGCAAGGGAGTCCAAGTGATGGAATATCAATCCGATTATAGTAAAGCGGTTGAGGAAGGACGGAAGCAAGCAGCAAGTGATCCTATGTGTCATTTTATCGATGACGAAAATTCCATCGACCTTTTTTTAGGCTATTCAACCGCAGCTTCCAGATTGAAAAAACAGCTGGATGAATCGGGAATAATCGTTGATGAAGATCACCCGCTGTTTGTCTATCTTCCTTGCGGCGTCGGGGGAGGCCCTGGAGGAGTCACATTCGGACTGAAACAAAAATTCGGAGAATATGTGCATTGTTTTTTTGCTGAACCGACGCATTCACCTTGTTTTCTGCTCGGGCAGATGACAGGTCTGCAAGACAAGGTTTCTGTTCAGGATTTCGGCATTGACAATAAGACGGATGCCGATGGTCTTGCGGTAGGAAGAGCTTCCGCCTTAGCCGGCGATAGGATGGGGCATCTATTGAGCGGCTGTTACACGATCGAGGACGCCAGGCTTTATTCCTTCCTGCGAAATGTAATGGATAAGGAAAATATTTTCCTTGAACCTTCCGCACTTGCCGGCTTTTATGGGCCGATCCAGCTATTAAGCCACCATAATGGACAGCGGTATTTGATTGAGAATAATTTGAAGGACAAAATGAAAAATGCCCATCACATCATTTGGGCCACCGGGGGCGGTATGGTTCCGGAAGAAGTGAGAACGAAGTATGTAAATAGAATCAAAAAGCAATAAGATGAAACCAGTGTTTTTACAGCACCTTCTTGTTATTGGTTTACTATAGTGGTAATAAGATATAATGAGAGAAAGGTATGCAGGAAAGGGTGCTGTGAGCATGAACTTTGTTTCCATCGATTTCGAAACCGCCAATTCTTCCCGTTCAAGTATTTGTTCGGTTGGGATTGTGGAGTATGAAAGCGGAGAAATCGTCAATGAATATTATGAATTAGTGAAGCCTAAAGATCGTTATTTCCATCCCATCAATACGAGTATCCATGGGATTACATATGAGGATGTAAAGCACAAAGAGGAATTTGCCGCATTATGGCCGGAAATGAAAAGCATGTTGGAGAATAAACTCGTTTTGGCTCATAATGCCGCTTTTGATATGAGCTGCTTAAGGTATGTACTGGATGAAAATAATGTTCCGTATCCGACAATTTCCTACAATTGTACGGTGAATATCGCGAAAGCAGTATGGCCGGGTCTGCCAAACTATAAATTAAACAATCTCTCGGAACAATTGGGATTCGCTTTAAATCACCATAATGCCTTAGAAGATGCAAGAGCATGCGGCAATATACTGATTGAAGCGGTCAAGCGCAGTAAGTCCAATGATTTACAAAGCTTCTGTGATGCCTATTCGATCACACACGGCTCCCTTTTTCCTGGTGGTTATCAAACACCTCGTGCAAGGAAAAAGGTACGATAAATAGATAATAGAAGCCTTGGTCCTTTAGTCTAAAAAGGATCGAGGCTTTTTGTCATGAAGTAAGTCCAAATATCCACCTTCTTGTGCGAGACCATCCTACAATTGGCTCTTACGGCAGGGAGCATTTTTCTCTATCATTAATATAATTCCATATTATAGGAGGGAATCTATGAAAAGAAAAATGTCCCATTTGTTCATATCTTCTGTTTTTGCTGTTCCCCTCATCTTAGCAGGAAGCGTCAGTGCAGCTGCAGACAGTAAAACCCCAGCTTCCAAATCATACACTCCACAGATAAAAATTGAAAACGGGATGACGCAGCCGGTATTTTCGCTTGATGATGCCATCGTCGAAAGGGTTTTCGTAGAAACAAAAATCGACAGTGATGGAGACGGGAAAAAGGACAGGGTCAGAGCGGATATCATTCGCCCTAAAGAGACAGAAGAAGGACTTAAGGTTCCGGTCATTTATGAAATGAGCCCTTACCGTTCCGGCATATTGAATGTTCCGGTATATGATGTCGATGTCGAGTTGAACGCAGTCCCGAAAAAGGGACGGCAAGGACATCATGAAGGGAAGCCGGCTGCTAATCTCTCCGGCTATTATGACGATTATTTTGTCCCTAGAGGGTATGCGGTCGTCCTCGCGGAAAGCATTGGCACAGGTTTGTCAGATGGATGTCCGACCACGGGAGACAGTATGGAGATCATGGGCACGAAAGCAGTCATAGATTGGCTGAACGGACGGACCAAAGCATATGATGCAGAAGGAAAGCAGACATCAGCGGATTGGTCTTCCGGAAATGTCGGCATGACAGGAGTCTCTTATAATGGGACGCTGCCAAACGCTGTCGCCACTACACAGGTGGAAGGGTTGAAAACGATTGTTCCGATTGCCGCGATCAGCAGCTGGTATGATTATTACCGGTCCAACGGACTTGTCACAGCACCGGGAGGATACCAAGGAGAAGATGCAGACAATATGGCGGAGGCAATTTTGACCCGTGATCAGCCTGCAGCCTGCAAAAACGTCATAAATGAAATTACGGAAGAAATGGATAGGGATACAGGTGATTATAATCGATTCTGGGCGGAACGCGATTATACGAAAGATGCGAAAAAGGTAGAGGCGAGCGTGTTTGTTGTTCATGGTTTGAACGATTGGAATGTCAAAACGAAGCAATTCGCCGACTGGTGGACTGCTTTGGAAAAGAATAAAGTGCCTGCAAAACTATGGCTCCATCAAGGCGGTCATTCTAATCCGTATAATTTCAGAAGAGAAGAGTGGCTTGTGACATTGAATAAATGGTTCGATCATTGGCTGTATGAAATCGATAATGATGTGATGGACGAACCGAAAGTTGATATTCAACGGGAAGACAAGGTTTGGACAACAGAGGAGAAATGGCCTGCGGCAGGCAAGAAGAAAACCAAGTTGTATTTGGACACAAAGAAAAATAAAAATAGTGAACTGAGCCTGTTGCCAAGCTCAAATAAAAACGGAAGACAGAGTTTCATAGATAATGCCATGATCCGGGCGGAGACATTGGCTGAAGCGGAAGAATCCGCCCACCGGCTTGTTTATCAAACAAAGCCGCTCACTAAAAAGGTTCGGCTGAGCGGCACCCCTGAGATAAGCATAACAGCAAAGCTGGACAAACCGGCGGCTAATTTGACAGCCCTGCTGGTCAGATATGGACCGGATAAGACGGAAATAATTACAAGGGGATGGATGGATCCGCAAAATTTGAAAGGGGCATCTAAGAGCAGTGCTCTAAAAATAGGGAAGGATTATAAGTTTGAATGGGAAATGCAGCCGGACGATTATATTTTCCAGAAAGGTGACCGGATCGGCCTTGTTTTGCTTTCAAGTGATCACGATTATACCATTCGTCCGAAAGCAGGCACGACTATAAATATCAACCCGGATAAGAGTCATATTGAGCTTCCATTGGTATATGCAGGAAAAGGATTGTAGCAATCAATTAATTACTGAAAATTTAAATATCTTTACACCTATGATATACTTCGCCTTAATAAACCGATGACAGCAATATCCTTGCTGCATGCCCGGTTTGCTTCAAGAGGAAATGATGAAGGCTATTGACTATATTCACTCGGTCTTTTTTCGTAAGAAAACGATCGTGAATGGAGTCAGTAAAGCATTTCTATGTCAAAGTCACATAGATTGTTTTGCTGGCTCTTTTTTGTTTAGGAGTGGACAAGTTCGAGGCAGTCGTAAAAAAAAGGAAAATTATCGCATTTAGGAGGATTATTGATGATGAACTTTGAATTAACAAAGGAACAACAAAATGTGAAAATGGTGGTCAGAAAATTTGTTTACCAGGAAAGGTAAGCGCTTTCTTTGAACTCGGCGATTTTCAATAAGGAGGGAAGAAAAAATGCTGGATTTCACATTTTCAGAGGAACAGGATTATTTCCGCAAGATGCTGATCGAATTTTCAAAAGAGGAATTGCTTCCGAATTATACGAAATGGGATCGGGAAGGGATTACTCCAAGGCATTTATGGAAGAAACTCGGGGAGCTTGGGGTGAATGGCTTGAGGATTCCTGTTGAGTACGGGGGAAGCGGAGCGGACTGCGTCACAACCGGCATCGCCGCAGAAGAAATCGGAAGAGGCGACTTCAATCTGACGTATTCCGTCATGTTGAATGGTCTGATTGGTGAAATCATTTCCAAACATGCTGATGAAAAGTTGAAGAAGGAATGGCTGCCCCGGATTGCTTCAGGGGAAAGCATTGTCGGGATCGCGATCACCGAGCCGTCTGCCGGAACGGATGCGGGAGGAATCAAGACGACAGCTGTCCGGAAGGGAGATGTTTATGTCCTGAATGGAGAGAAGTCCGGAATCAGTGTGGCAACCGCAGGAGATGCATTCATCATTTTCGCCAAAACGGACCTGGAACTTGGCAATCGCGGAATCAGCGCCTTTATCGTGGACGCCGCCTTGCCGGGAGTCGAATGCAAAGGCTATGAAGACATGGGGAATATTCCGATCGGGCGCGGATCCATTTATCTCCACGATGTGGAGGTGCCGGCGGACAATTTGGTTGGACAAAAGAATATGGGCTTCGCTCAGGTGATGAATGGCTTTGACCTCAGTCGTCTCTTGATTGGTCTCCAATGTGTGGGAGCTGCTTTCCAAAGCTTGGATGAAACGATCGAGCATGTCAAAATGAGACATTCCTTCGGAAAGCCGATTGCCTCCTATCAAGGAGTTTCCTTTCCGATCGTCACTCATCATACTCAGCTCGAAATGGTGAAATGGCATGCTTACCGGGGATTATGGCTCCGTGATCAAGGACGTAAGCATTCTAAGGAAGCGGCGACGGTGAAGTGGCTTGGTCCTAAGTACAGCGCGGATGCGATCCATGAATGCCTGCTTCTGAACGGGCATTACGCCTATACAAAGGAAATGCCGCATGAACAGCGCCTGCGTGATGTCATTGGTCTTGAAATCGGTGACGGTACCGCACAGGCAAATCAAATGGTGATCGCGAAGGACCTCATCGGGAAAGAATACCGCTCTTATTAAGGAGGAATCCGAAATGGAATTGAGAGATGTGCTTTACGAGAAAACAAATGGAATCGCAAAGGTCACCATCAACCGGCCGAATGTATATAATGCCTTTCGTGCGAGGACCGTGGAGGAGCTCATCTGGGCTTTCCGTGATGCTTGGGACGACAACAGAGTCGGCGCCGTCATTTTGACAGGTGCGGGAGAGAAGGCGTTTTGTGTAGGCGGTGACCAGAAGGAGAAGGGAAGCGAAGGAGGATATGATTATTCCGGCGGGCTTGGCGGAGGAATCGGTCTTGAAGTCGAGAATCTGCATATGGTCATCCGTAATATCCCGAAGCCGGTTATTGCCGCTGTCAACGGATACGCCATTGGCGGAGGGCATGTTCTTCACGTCATTTGCGACTTGACGATTGCTGCCGAAACGGCCAAATTCGGCCAGTCAGGACCTAAGGTCGGGAGCTATGATGCCGGTTTCGGATCTGCGTATTTAGCGAGGATCGTAGGAGAGAAGAAAGCGAGGGAAATTTGGTATCTATGTGAGCAGTACAGCGCACAGGAATGTAAGGAGCTAGGCCTTGTCAATAAAGTGGTGCCGGCGGAGGAACTGGAGCAGGCCGCATGGGAATGGGCGGAGAAGATCCTCGAGAAGAGTCCGACTGCATTGAAGATGCTGAAGTATTCCTTCAATGCGGACAGTGCCAATATTCAGGGCATCTCCCAGCTTTCCATGGGAAGCTTGGCGATGTTCTATAATACCCCTGAATCAGAAGAGGGGAAGAATGCATTCCTTGAGAAAAGACCGGTTGATTTTAAAAAATTCAGAAGGTAACAAAGGAAGGAATTGATGAGCATGGAAACCTTTTTGACACCTGAATATGTGGATAAGTACCGATCCGTTTGGCCGAACCGCACCATTTTGGATTACTTGCAGGACTCCATCAAAAAGTATCCGGACAAAGTCGCCATCATCGATAAGAAAAGCCGCTATACCTACCGTGAACTGGGTAAATTAGTCGATCGCGTCGCATTAGGGATGCTCGAGCTCGGACTGGGCAAGGGCGATGTCATTTCTTTTCAGCTGCCTAATTGGAATGAATTTATCATTCTGCACTATGCCGTCACAAGAATCGGAGCGATCAGCAACCCGTTGATTCCGATTTACCGCGACCGCGAAATCGGCTATATGGTGGGGCTCGTCGAGTCAAAAATGATTGTGGTTCCGGATGAGTTCAGGGACTATGACCATTTGGCGATGATTGAGAGACTGAGTCATCAATGGCCTTCACTTGAGCATGTCTATGTAATCGGGGAAAGGATTCCGAGCGGCATGAAATCTTTTGCAGCGCTTTTGGAAGAGCCTTGGGAGGAAAGAAGGGATGTATCCGTTTTGGACGAGATCGCAATCGACCCGGATGATGTGACACAGATCATCTTCACCTCCGGTACGACAGGCGATCCAAAAGGTGTCATGCACACACATAACACGCTATGTGTGTCCTCCGATTATTGGATTGAGAGACTACGGCTTACTTCGGAGGATGTCATGTTCATGGCTTCCACCTTTGCTCATCAAACCGGTTTTTGCTACGGCGTCCGTCTTCCGACTCATTACGGCGGAACAGCCGTCTATCAAGATATCTGGAATCCGAGAGAATTCTTACGGCTGGTGGAGAAGGAAAAAATAACCTTCACGGCAGGGGCCACTCCGTTTCTGCAGGATACGGTTCAACTCGAGGGAATCGAGGAGTTCGACATCCAATCTTTGCGGGCCTTTGTCGCACTGGGAGCACCCATTCCGCGAGCCCTTGTCAAGGAAGCGGGAAATAAGGTGGCTTTCCGGATCCTTTCCGGCTGGGGACAGACGGAAAATGGGCTAGTGACGCTCACGTATTTGGATGACTCCGAAGAGAAGCTCACCGGAACGGACGGTGTTGCTTTCAAGGGGATGCAAGTGAAAGTAGTCGATAAGGAAGGGATTGAATGTCCGCCGCTGGTTGAAGGAGATTTGCTCTGTAAAGGTCCGGCTCTCTTTGTTGGTTATTATAAGCGCATGGCAGAAACAAAGGCTGAATACAAAGACGATTGGTTCATCACGGGTGACCGTGCCGTCATGGATGAAGACGGTTATATCCGAATCGCGGGCAGAAACAAAGATATCATCATCCGTGGAGGAGAGAACATACCTGTTGCCTATGTGGAAAATGTGCTGTATGAGCATCCGGATCTTTCAGTCGTACAAATCATCGCGATGCCCGATCCAAGATTGCAGGAAAAAGCCTGTGCATTTGTCACGATGAAGGCTGACCGGCCGCCTTTAACGATAGAGGCGATGCAGTCTTTCCTCAAGTCGAAAGGGGTGGCGAAACCATATTGGCCGGAGCATCTGGAAGTGATTAAGGAATTTCCGCGAACACCGAGCGGAAAGATCCAGAAGTTCAAGCTCAGGGAGCAAATCTTACATCTGATTTCAGAAAAACAGTAGGAGGGATGTCACTTATGACGAAACGTACAGCGTTTGTAACAGGAGCCGGGAGAGGAATGGGGCGTGAGATCGCGAGAACACTTGCCTCTAAAGCTATGAATATCGTCGTAACCGATGTCAATATGCAAAATGCCGAGGAAACGGTATCGCTCATTGAAAAAGAGGGAGGAGCGGCATTCCCTGTTTTCTGTGATGTAACAGATCTGGAAAGCGTACAAGAAGCAGTGGGTAAAGCAGTTTCTCATTACGGAAAAATCGACGTCCTTGTAAATAATGCCGGCTGGGATAAAATTGAACCTTTCTTGAAAAGTGAGCCGAAGACCTGGAAAACGGTACTGGATATTAATCTTATGGGGCAAATCCATATGTGCAAGGAAATACTGCCGGTCATGATCGATAACGGCTATGGCAAGGTCATCAATATCGCCTCCGATTCCGGCAGGGTCGGTTCCAGCGGGGAAGCTGTATATTCTGCGGCCAAAGGCGGAGTCATTGCGTTCACGAAGACGATTGCACGCGAAATGGCGAGGCATAAAATCAATGTGAACTGTATAGCACCGGGGCCTGCAGATACTCCACTGTTCCAGGAAATTGGTTCTTATAATGAAGGAATTGCTGCTGCCCTGGAGAAAGCCATACCCTTCAGGCGTCTTGCTCAGCCGAGTGATATTGCTAATGCGGTTGCTTATTTTGCTTCCGATGAAGCTGGCTATATTACAGGACAGACCCTTTCGGTCAATGGCGGCCTGACGATGTGCTGATGGATAAATTGCCTTACTGAAGTACTTGAGAAGGAGGAAGTGGAATGGACCTTGGATTAAAGAACCGGACCATTCTCGTAACAGGAGCCGCAAAAGGAATAGGCAGGGGAATCGCCCTTGCCTGCGCTCAAGAGGGGGCTGATATTGTGCTTCATTACAGAGAATCAGCGGAAGAAGCTTTCGAAACCGCGGAAGAGGTAAAGGAGCTCGGTGTGCAGGTGTGCCTGGTGCGAGGGGACATCGCGAGTATATCCGAGGTGGAAAGAATGAAAGTGACCATTGAGAAAGAGCTTGGCGCGGTGGATTCCATAGTGAACAACGCAGGGATGGCAAAGGTTAAATCCTTTTTTCAGTATGAACCGGAAGAATGGAAGCGGGAAGTGGATGTTTGCTTCTACGGTGTCCTGAATCTTGCGCATGTCTTCTTGCCTGACATGAAAAAACAAGGCGGCAAGTTCCTCAATATCGTCGGGGATTCTGCAAGAACAGGAGACCGTAACCTCATCATTTCGGCCGCGGCAAGAAGCGGCACCATCAGCTTCATGAAATCACTTGCTCAGGAAGTGGGGCGAAACGGTATCCAATGCAACACCATTGCTCTCGGCATGGTTGACCAAGGAAACATGGACGAACAGATTCTGAAAAGCATGATCAAAAAATATCCGGCTCAAAGGCTGGGTTCCGTCAATGATGTAACGGGAATGGTGTGCTTTTTGCTTTCCGATTCCAGCGATTGGATTACAGGGCAGGTGATTTCAGTCAATGGAGGCTATTCCATGATTGGGTGAGTATGGATATAAGGATAGAGTTGGGGGATTATTTTGCTGAAATCTATTAATTGGCTGTGGTCTTTTTGTTTATGCAGGAACAAAATTTTTACATAAATATTTATTTATAAAAGCAACTCAGAATATATTGCATCCTTCTTTTAAGCTATGTGGCTTTTCTATATACCCATTTTGGCAGCACTAATTTCAGGTGCTGTGATCACCGCAGTAATCACTTTACAATCTGTAGCGAGTAATTCACTAACATCTTGAAACAAAGTTTATGAAAACAATCAATGGAAAAATGCACGAAAAAGGAGCAATCACCTGGATGCTCCTTTTCGGTGTTTATTGCTTATACTGTGCGATGAAATCTTCATCTAATGGTAAATCATGGTCCAATTCTTCGTAATCCTCATAGTCGTTAAAATATTCATCAATTATGAAGATAATCGTTCTTGTCATAAATGCAGAGAATTGACCGCGATTAACCGGTTGATCTGGCTTGAAAGTTCCGTCTGGATAGCCAACAGTAACTTCTGCATAAACAAGCTGGCCAATATAAGGATAGGCTGCTGAATTAGGAGATACATCACTGAATGGAATGTCTTCTGTTTCAGTCAGATCGAAAGCACGTGATAATAAGATTGCTAATTGACCTCTTGACACGACTTGATCCGGTTTGAACTTTCCATCAGGAAAACCTTCAATAATCCCTAATTCATATGCGGATTGAATATATCCTGAAGCGACTGAAGATGCAGGTACATCGGGAAAGTCCGTTATTGATTGCTCTCCATTGAGGTCTAATGCACGTCCGATCATAATGGCTGCTTGCGCCCTTGTCACATCTTGATTTGGTTTAAATGTACCATCCTCGAAACCGCGAATGATCTCCATTTCCACTAAAAATTCAATTTCATCGTGGAAAGAATAGGATGTTGGCACATCTTTAAACAAAGCTGCTTGTGCAGGTGGAGCGAAAGATGTAACTAATAAAATGCTTAAAAGAATTGCAACTGCCTTTTTCATTTTTTGTATCCCCCTTTGTTCATATAACAATCTCATTCATTATACAATTATTTCAGAAAGATATCTCAATAAAATTTAAAATTTTAAAAATTTATTACTAACTAATATTCAATTGAGAGGAAACAGTGTTTTATTGGATAGTTAATTCCTTTTTATATAAAAAATAGAAATATTAGTATATTTTTCGAGCTGCTGTGATATGTCTCGGAAAAGATGAGACAGCATTAACCCGTGCGTGCGCCAATAGCGTTGCATATTTCCATATGAATTAGGGACGCTAAGGAAAAGAAAATGGAAAGGGGTATCGTATGCACACAGTTTGGAAAGGCAGTATTTCATTTGGTCTGGTCAATATTCCGGTGAAATTGTTTTCGGCGGTCGAGGATCGGGATATCAAGTTCCGGCAGTTCCATAAAGACTGTTTGTCACCCATAAAGTATAAGAAGGTTGCGGAATGTGATGATGATGTGACAAGTGATGAAATCATCAAGGTGTTTGAGTCGAATGACGGGCGCTTTATTGAAATAACGGAAGAAGAAATCAAGAAATTGAAGGAAGAGCATGAATTGAAGCAAGTAGCGATCATCGACTTTGTGAAGCTATCCGAGATTGATCCGATTTATTTTGATAAGTCTTATTATATAGGGGCAGACAGCGGCGGATCGAAGCCGTATGCATTATTATCCGAAATATTAAAGAAATCCAAGAAGATCGGTCTGGCCAAGATAACCATCCGCAGTAAAGAACGGTTGGCCGCTATCAGGCCACATAATAATATACTGCTTCTTGAAACGCTTCATTTTCCTGATGAGGTAAGGAATGCAAAGGATGCGCCTGTCGGTATTACAGATAAGACGGCCGTATCGGATAAAGAATTCGAGATAGGCATGATGCTGATCGATCAGCTGACGACCAATTTTGAACCCGGGAAATATACAGATACATATCGTACAGCATTGGAGAAGCTTATTCATGAAAAAATGGAGCAGAACCAATATATATCGGCAACCGAAGCTCCGGCTGAGGAAGATAGGACAAATGTTGTGGATCTGATGAGCGCACTTCAGGCATCCATTGATAAGACGAAATCCACTGCTCCTGTTAAACCTAAAAAATCAAGATCAAAGAAAACAAGCTAACAAATATAAAGGATGCCTCAAAAAATGAAAATGAAACCGATCATCCCTTTCGAACCGGCTGCTTCCGACAAAATCCCTGCCGATCCAGAATGGATTTATCAAGTGAAGTGGGATGGAGTCAGGATTTTAACGTATTTCGATGGGAAGGAAACGCAGCTTTTCAACCGGAAACTGAATGAACGAACCTATATTTTCCCTGAACTTACGGATATAAAGGCGTATACGGACGCGGCTTCGGTCATATTGGATGGTGAAGTGATCGCATTGGATTCAACGGGGAATCCTTCCTTCCATGAAGTGATGAGAAGGGATGGGATCAGGCGGGCCGATCGAGTCGAAAAGGCAATGAAAGATGTAACGATTTATTATATGATCTTTGACATCCTCTTTTTGAATGGTGATTGGATCACTGACTATCCGCTGGAGGAAAGGCTCACCCTCCTTGAAAAGACCATAAAACCGAATAAAAATGTGCAACTCGTGCCTATTCAGCATGATGGGGATGTTTTGTTCGAGATCGTGAAACAACATAATCTTGAAGGAATTGTCTGTAAGCATCTCAATAGTAAGTATTTGATAAATGGAAAGAATTCCAGTTGGCTGAAAGTGAAGAATTTCAAGGATCTCATAGCTGTCATAGGAGGAGTCACCTACCGTAATAATATCGTCAATTCCATGGTGCTTGGTCTTTACGATCGGAATGGTCAGCTGCGATACATCGGGCATGCAGGTACCGGAAAATTAACCAGGTCGGAATGGGTCGATTTCACAAAGGTCATCGATCAGCTGAAGGTCAGTGAAAGTCCTTTTCTTCATGAACCCCTGAAGTCGAAAGGCGTGCAATGGCTGAAGCCGGTGCTGACCGTAAAGATTCAATATATGGAATGGCCTGAGGGCCATTCACTGAGACAGCCGAGCATACAAGCATTTGTTGATCAAGATCCATTGAGCTGCACAATACCGGAGTAAAAGGATGAATGCATGATGAATCGTTTATTTCCCCCGAACAAGAAAAAGTATAAAGGTTTTTTTTTATCCTCGGATTAAAAAAGGAAACGGATGATTTTTTGGTCGGTATCAAGAGATTCAATGAGATCATTGAAATCGGCACTTTTTCACAAGGACTTCAGGCGCAGGAAAAGAAGTTATTGATCGATACGATCGTGAAAAACCAAAAGAATGACAGCCTCGGAATCATTCGGATAGAACCAGGTATCTGCATGGAACTGACTTTTCGTTCCATTGAGTCCGGCTGCTTGAATGAGACGGCTTTCGTGTCCTTTCGTTTTGATTTAAGGTGGGAGGAATGTACTTGGGATCGATTAGTTCTGAATAACACTTCTGTTAACAAGGGGTTGAAGTTAACGAATCTCGATAAAATCCTTTGGGAGGATCCATTGATTCCTAAGGAAGCATTAATAGCGTATCTCATACAGGTCTCAACGTATATGCTGCCATTTTTGGAACAAAGATTATTGACGACCATCCGTTATCCGAATGGAATAAAGGGCGAGTCTTTTTATCAAAAAAACTGCCCTGATTATGCACCGGATTTTATCCGGAAAGTAGAAAGAGAAGGGATTCAGTTCATTGTATGTGAAGATTTATCGACTTTAGTTTGGCTGGGAAATCAATCGGCGATAGAGTATCATGTTCCGTTTCAACGGTTTGATGAGGATCGGCCGCTGGAAATTGTTTTTGATTTAGATCCTCCTGATCGATCCAAGTTTGATCTGGCAGTGAAGGCAGCTTCAGAAATGAAGAAGATTTTTGACGGCTTTGATATTACAAGCTTTCCTAAGCTGTCCGGCAGTAAAGGGATACAGATCCACATACCGATTTCCGACAGCAGGTTTACATACAGTGAAACAAAATTATTCACTAGTTTTATTTCGGATTATCTGGTTAAGCAGTTCCCGGATGATTTCACTATTGAAAGATTGAAGAAGAACCGGGGCGGGAGATTGTATATCGATTATGTACAACATGCGGAAGGGAAAACGATCATATGCCCTTATTCCACAAGGGGAAAGGAAGATGCGACAGTTGCAGCACCTCTTTTTTGGGATGAAGTAAATGAGGATCTGAATTTGGAAACATTTAATATCCCATTTGTTCTGAACAGAATCGCCTATTCAGGATGCCCGATGGAGCATTTTTTCACGCAAGAAAATCCCTCTTTGACAGGCATAATTTCGAAGCTTAAGGAAAATAGGTAAGAGGCATTCCGAACTATTTCCAACTTTCATACCATTAAGTTAAAATATGGAAAGTGAGTGAACGTGAAATAATCATGTTCAAGGAGCTGAAAATAGTGAACGAGGGAGATGTTATGTTTGGAATTTAGGGGAGCGAGCGCGTACGACCAGGAAGAGTTCTTATCAAAATATATGAAGAGACGTACCAGGAAAGATAGCCCAAATAATGCGATCGAAGGTCCGATCATCTACGAATTAATCGGTGATTTTAAAGATAAAGTTATTTTGGACTTGGGATGCGGAGACGGGTCTTTTGGCAAGGAGCTGCTAGACCAAGGTGCGAAATTCTTCACAGGTGTGGAAGGTTCCGAACAAATGGCAGCCTCCGCGAGTATTCATTTGTCAGGTGAAAGCGGAGCGATACACCATAAAACTATGGAGTCCTATATGTATCAGGAAGAAGCATTTGATATTGTCACGTCCCGCTTCGCTATTCATTACGTTGCTGATATTCAACAATTGTTTCACAAAGTGCACAGAACTTTGAAGGCAGGGGGTAAGTTCGTATTCAGTGTCCAGCATCCTGTCACAACGTCCTCGTTTGAAAGTAAGCGTAAAGGGCACAAGCATGAGCATTGGATTGTGGATGATTATTTTCTGACAGGTGAGCGGAAAGAACCGTGGATCGACCAGGTGGTTGTGAAATATCACAGAACTATCGAGCAATATTTCAAAATGCTTATGCGGGCAGGTTTTTCCATTGTCGATCTGAGGGAAGGCAGACCGGAGCGTGAACGCTTCAGCAGTGAAGAAGAATACAGAAGAAGACTAAGAATTCCATTGGTCCTGGCTTTCTCATGTGCGAAAGGAAGTCAAAAAGAGTAAATTAGACAATAATTGTCCAAAATTCAATTGTACTCCGAAATGTTGAATATAATTTCCGGCTTAAGAAAAAAATAAGACCATCGTGAGAGTAAACAGGAACAAACTTGTTCATGACGAAATTATTCTAACCGTTCGACCCGGTTAACTATGTGCAATATGAAAGGATGAAAAATATGTTTAAGTATCTACAACGTATCGGGAAGGCAATCATGCTTCCGATCGCAGCGTTGCCGATTGCCGGTATTTTATTAGGTATAGGCGGTGCGCTTCTTGGTATTGCTGGCCTGGATAATGCACCTGCAATCTATGGACCGCTGATTTCTTTCGTGAACATTGGCTTCGTTACTGCTATATTAACGATAATGAACGATGTCGGTAATATCGTCTTCGGTAACTTGCCGATTCTGTTTGCGGTAGGTGTAGCAGTTGGTCTTGCAAAAGAAGACAAAGGAACTGCGGGTCTCGCATCCGTCTTCGGATTCTTGATCATGCATCAAGTTATCAACACGATGCTTACAATGGGTTACACGACGCTTGGTGTTATTACACCTGATAATGTCGGTGAATACGGCACTTATGTTACTACCACTGTAGGGATCTTCACTCTGAATATGTCTGTATTCGGAGGTATCATTACAGGTCTTGTTACAAGTGTCCTCCACAATCGTTATTATAATATCACTTTCCCGCCGATGTTCTCATTCTTCGCTGGATCTCGTTTCGTACCGATCGTTACAGCGCTGGTGATGGCAGTTGTCGGTGCTGCACTTGGTTTCTTATGGCCATTCATCCAAGATGGAATTTCTTGGCTGTCTGGTGTTGTAAGTGCTTCTGGTGCTATAGGAACATTCCTATACGGTATCATTGAACGTGCATTGATTCCATTTGGCCTTCACCACGTATTCTATACACCATTCTGGTTTACTTCACTTGTACAAGCTGAAGTCATCATCGATGGTGTGCCGACAATCATTGATGGGGCAAACAAAGCTTACTTCGCTCAGTTAGGTTCAATGACTGACTTGGTTGGTGCATCACAAGCAACAATGAATGAAATTGTAAACGGGACAACTCGTTATATGGCAGGTAAATTCCCGTTCATGATGTTCGGTCTAGCGGGTGCTGCTTTGGCCATGTACAGAACAGCTAAGCCTTCAAGAAAAGTAGTCGTTGGTTCCTTATTGGCTTCTGCTGCCGCTACGGCTGCACTAACAGGGATCACGGAACCGCTTGAGTTCACATTCTTGTTCGTTGCACCATGGTTGTATGTGATTCACTGTATCTTAGCTGGTTTATCGTTCATGTTGATGGATATCTTCAATGTATTCGTCGGCATGACATTCTCCGGCGGTCTGATCGACTTCACGCTGTTCGGTCTGCTTCCGGCGGGTGCCGGTGTTCCAACCAACTGGTATTATGTGATCTTGGTCGGTGTCGTGTACTTCGCGATTTACTACTTCCTATTCAAGTTCATCATTACTAAGTTCAACTTGAAAACACCTGGCCGTGAAGACGAAGATGAAGAAACTAAACTATTCTCAAAAGCTGATTACCAAGCGAAAGACAGTAAAACTGAATCTGCTCCTAAATCAAAAGGCAGCAAAGACGATGAACTGCGTACAATCGCACCACTGGTTCTTGATGCTCTTGGCGGAAAAGAAAACATCGAGAATATCGATGCTTGTATCACACGCCTTCGTGTGGAAGTGAAAGATGCAAAACAAGTAAATAAAAACGAGCTCAAGAAATTAGGCGCAGCAGGCGTGCTTGAAGTGAGCGGCGGCGTGCAGGCTATTTTCGGCGGTAAGTCAGATACATTGAAAAATTATATCAAGGAACTCATGAAATAAGAGTACCTAAAAAAAATGAGCAAGCACCCCTTGCTCATTTTTTATTTACAGAACGTAGTAAATCATAGAAAATATAATTAGCCGCAGTGCTGGATTCATAGGTGCCGGCTGGAATTTCTATCCGTTATGGAATTTCAGTCCTAAAGCAAGGACTGAATAGAAGTACTGCAATCGTTTATATTATAAACAACAGAATTGCAGATAGGAGGAATGCCAATATGGAATTTTACAGACGCAGCGCGGAAGAAGTCATCGAGGAGATGAACAGTTCAATGGACGGATTAACGTCCCAGGAGGCTGCGCGCAGATTGGAACAAGACGGATTCAATGAATTGGAAGGTTCGAGCAAGGAGCCGGTCTGGAAGCTTTTTCTTGAGAATTTCAAGGACCCGATGGTCATTGTTCTGTTGATTGCTGCTGCTGTTCAGGTGGTGCTCGGCGAAATCATCGAATCGATCATCATCTTCATCGTAATACTGATCAATGCGGTGATCAGCGTTATACAAACGAAGAAAGCGGAAAGTTCGCTTGATGCATTAAGGCAGATGTCCGCACCCGAAGCAAAGGTGCTTCGAGACGGGAAAAGGCATACAATTCCTGCAAGGGAAATTGTGAAAGGGGATATCATTTTCCTCGAAGCCGGGGATTATGTTCCTGCTGATGGAAGGCTGCTTGAGTCAGGCAGCTTAAAAGTCGATGAAGGGATGCTCACTGGGGAATCGGAGCCTGTCGAAAAACATACAGAGAGGATTGAGGATAAAGCTCCACTTGGAGATCGCATGAATATGGTGTTCAGTTCGGCGTTGACTGTTTATGGCCGAGGCACCGTGATTGTGACAGGTACTGCTAAAGACACAGAAATTGGAAAGATTGCCGGTATGATCGAAACGGCGGAATCCAAACAGACACCGCTGCAGAGGAAACTGGAAAGTTTCAGCAAGAAGCTCGGTATCGCCATTCTTATATTGAGCGTTCTTATTTTTGCCGTTCAAGGTGCGAGGGCATGGTTTGATCCGGATACGACAGACATGACAACCGCACTCCTGAGTGCATTGATGTTCGCGGTGGCAGTGGCGGTCGCAGCCATTCCGGAAGCGTTGTCGTCCATTGTAACGATTGTCCTTTCGGTGGGGACGAATAAGATGGCGAAGCAGCATGCCATCATACGTAAACTTCCTGCAGTGGAGACCTTGGGATCGACCAGTGTCATCTGTACGGATAAGACCGGGACGCTTACGCAAAACAAAATGACGGTTGTGGATTATTATCTGCCGCATGGCACGAAAGAAGAATTTCCTGATAATCCAGAGGAATGGTCTGATGGAGAAAGGGCATTGATACATATTGCTGTCCTGTGTAATGATTCGAGCATCAATCACGAAGGGAAAGAGCTGGGGGATCCAACGGAAGTCGCTTTGCTGGCATTCAGCAATAAAAAGAATAAGCATTATCAAGAAATACGCGACAGTTTCCCTAGAGAAGATGAGATACCGTTTGATTCCGACCGTAAACGTATGAGTACCATCCATATTTTCGACGGAAAAAGAACCATGCTTGTCAAGGGCGGACCGGACGTGATGTTCAAACGATGCAGTCATGCGCTGGTGAACGGAGAAAGAACTCCGCTCACGGATAAAATGATGGATGAACTGTGGAAAGCCAATGAAGAATTCTCCAATAAAGCATTACGTGTACTTGCATATGGGTATAAGCTGCTTCCGGAAAACAAAACCGACATAAATGTAGAGGATGAAGACGATCTCGTACTGGTCGGCCTGACGGCAATGATTGATCCGCCAAGGGAAGCTGTATACAGTTCCATCGAAGAAGCGAAACGGGCCGGTATCCGCACCGTCATGATCACAGGTGACCATAAGACGACTGCTCAGGCAATCGGCCGTGATATCGGCTTGATGGATGAAGACGATATGGCTGTCACCGGACAAGAACTTGATAGTATGTCGGATGAAGAGCTGGACTCCAAGCTTGAGAAGATTTCCGTATATGCACGTGTCTCTCCGGAAAACAAGATACGTATCGTCCGCGCATGGCAGAAGAAAGGGAAAGTCACTGCCATGACAGGGGATGGAGTAAATGATGCACCTGCATTGAAACAGGCGGATATCGGGGTCGCGATGGGCAGCGGAACGGATGTTGCGAAAGATTCTGCGGCAATGATCCTGACGGATGATAATTTTGTAAGCATCGTCAATGCTGTCGGTGTCGGCCGGACGGTATTCGATAATATCAAAAAGGCGATCGCTTATTTATTCGCAGGAAATCTGGGCAGCATCATCGCCATTTTGTTCGCACTTTTCTTCAATTGGGTCAATCCTTTCACCGCGCTTCAGCTGTTGTTCATCAACTTGGTGAATGATTCCCTGCCTGCAATCGCATTAGGTATGGAAAAATCCGAGCCGGACGTGATGAAAAGAAAGCCGAGAGCGGTGGACGAAGGGATTTTTGCCGGCGGCATGCTGCAGAATGTTGTATTCAGGGGTTTGATCATCGGGATAGCTGTCATCATTTCACAATACATCGGCTTGCAGATTTCTCCGGAAATGAGCATTGCGATGGCATTCACGACGCTGATCCTTGCGAGGACATTACAGACATTCGCTGCTCGCTCGAATACACATACAGCATTCCAAATCGGTTTCTTCTCCAATAAATATGTGATTGGTGCCGTGCTGCTTTGTCTATGTCTATACGCTGTCACGATCCTGCCGGGTGTTCGGGATGTGTTCAGTATTCCTGCTGATTTCGGTATGCGGGAGTGGCTGATTGCTGCCGGGCTCGCAGTGGCAGCCGTGGCTGTCATGGAACTCAGAAAATTAATCAGTAAATAATAAAACACGAAACGCAGAGGGATTCCTCTGCGTTTCATTTTTTTATGAAGCCGGGTTTGCTTCTGCCGGGGTCTTGTCGGATACGGCAAGGCTGTCTTTATAAACCACATATGTCTTCATAGCCATATCATGCACCCCTTGTTTCTTTTCTGTGAAAGCTACAACAATGTGGCCCAAACTGGATGTAACACCGCCGATGAGATAATAAATAACAAAACGGCCTGCGGATTTCTTCACCGTCAGCCTCTTTCCATCCTCATCGACAATCACTAAGCCCAGCATTTTTTTGCCGATTGTCCCTTGATGGGAGGAACTGTTCATCCATACATAATAGGTGATGACCAGCACCATGATGACTGGCCACATTATTAGGGGGTAGACCACATTTTCAGACAATAAACCAGGCAGCAATAAAATGACAGCAACAAAGATAATTAATAAACTGTCAATCAAACTGGCGGCAACTCTTATCCAAAATCCTGCGAATTTCATTTCTTCAACTCCCTTAACTAAAATAATTACATCCTTATATTACAAAAAAGGTATTTATTGTTATTGATTTATCTCTGAATTATAGGAAATTAATCCTTTTTTAGTATGATTTAGGTATATAGCCCTAACGTTTTTGTTTGTTTTAGAAACAAGGAGAGCATCTCTTTTTGAAAGGCTCTATTCTAAAAGATTGTTGTTTTTAAGGAACAAAGCCAGCTAACAATAAGTGGTTAATTGTAGCGGAGGTGCGAGACTCCTGCAGGATCAGCGAGCAGGGTGAGACCTGAGCACGAAGGAGGAGGCTCACCGCTCGCCCTGCGGAAAGCAAGCATCCTGAAGCGGGTAATTCACTGACATTTAATCTGTTCCAGCTATGAAAACAGCCTTTTGAAATTATTTTTTTGGTGAGTTTTATCAGGTAAATAATGGGTAATATAGGGAAAGTAGGAGTATGCGACTAGTACCAAATGATGGTTACATGCTTTATTTGTCAAGTTAAAATATGTCTAAGGAGAGAGACAAATGCTGTTAAATAAAGAATTTTTACCAATAGGAAGTGTTGTTGGACTGAAGAATGATTCCAGAAGGCTGATGATCA
>JAZNGP010000029.1:0-20146 GCA_045576475.1 Bacillus sp. (in: firmicutes)
GGTTTCTGTCCGCTTCGGCAAAGCACAATTCCCTACCAAATTATACGGACAGTATTTATACCCTGCAGGAGACTATGAAGCCATCATCATAGAAATCGGAGAAGCAAAAGGAGCGAATTGGTGGTGTGTACTGTTCCCGCCTCTATGCTTCCTGGATTTCTCCAACGGTACAGCTGTAAGTATGTCACCGATGGAAGAGGACGAGACGATGCCAGAGCCGGAGCTGGAGGAACCTAAGGAAAACGAGAAGGACGTTCAGACAGAAGAAGCCGGACAAACGGAAGCTATTCATATGGAGGATGAACAGGAGTCCGAAGAACCAGAAGCAGCCGAAGAAGAATTGTTTGTGACAGAGGAAAATGAAGAAGTAGTGGAGAAGAAACTGTTTGTAGTGGAACTTTGGAAAGGCTTGATGGAAGAATAGCGGAAAGAAGTCCCTTGCTTTAGTCAGGGGACTTTTTCTTTTGCCCAAGACTCTTCAGACAGCTGCAGGCGGCTGTTTGCTAGAAAAGATTCTATTATATAGGGCTGTGCATATATTGATAGAAAAGAGTAAAGGGTGATGGATATGTGGACAGTCAGGCCGGCGGAGAAAGAAGATCATAGAGAAATTGAAGCATTTATCAATAAATCAGAAGCTGTTTACCATAAGGACTGTACGTTTATTTTGGTGGAGAATGAACAGGATGACATTCAGGGGCTGGCTGGAATTCAGATTTTTGGTGATTCCTGTCTTCTTCGGTCCTTTGTCTGTACACCGATGTTTCCGGCGCGTAAACTGCCTGTGTTTCTGGAAAGACTGATGCTGCTTGCAGCGGAAAAGGGATGTGATACGTTATATCTGGTCACGGACCGGGTGTCGAGTGTGCCATTCTTTGAAGCCTTCGGATTTTCACTGGGAGAGGAAAATAGTTCTCAGGAATCAGTTGAGTTATCAACAGCCCTATCCGAGTTGAAAAGGAAAAAGGGGGCGCTGGTTATGTGGAAAACAGTAGGCTTATAAACAATATCCACATAATTATCCACTGTTTAAAAGTTATTATCCACAATTTGTGGATAATATATATTGTTATACACAGAAAGTTGAAACAAAAATCCTCTCTTGTTTGTTTCTGGAGCAGAGTTGTAATAAAATGATGTGTACAATGTAAATGAAATCTAGGTAAATAGAACTTTATATAATAGAAGGTGTGGACAGGTTGAACACGAAAAGATGGAACACAGCGGATGTGCATTTCGCAAAAGAGGCTGCAGAGCTGTTGAAGAGAGGGGAAGTGGTCGCATTCCCTACTGAAACGGTTTATGGGCTCGGTGCAGACGCGACAAATGAAGAAGCCGTAAAGAAAATTTTTCAGGCGAAAGGAAGGCCGTCTGATAACCCGTTGATTATCCATATCAGCAATGATGCCCAGCTTGAGGAACTTGCGGAAGAGATCCCTGAATCAGCGAAGTCTGTGATGCAAGCGTATTGGCCCGGGCCGCTTACTATTGTTTTCAAGAGAAAAGCGGGCAGCTTGGCGAATGCGGCTACTGCCGGATTAGAGACGGTTGCGGTGCGGATGCCGGACCATCCTGTTGCGCTTGCCATTATCGAGGCAGCGGGGCTGCCGATTGCGGCTCCGAGCGCAAATCGTTCAGGTAAACCAAGCCCGACAACGGCAGAACATGTCGCTCACGATCTCACAGGCCGGATCAGCGGTATTGTGGATGGAGGAGAAACGGGAGTTGGTGTTGAATCGACGGTTCTTGACTGTACAGAACCTATTCCTGTCATCCTTCGTCCCGGCGGCGTTACAAAAGAGGATTTGGAATCAGTGATCGGTCAGGTGAAGGAAGATACAGCGCTTATCAATAAGGAGGCGGCGCCTCGATCTCCGGGGATGAAATATGTACATTATGCCCCGGATGCCCCTCTGATCCTTCTGGATGGCGGTGATTCGTTCATGCAGCAATTCATCGATGAGCAAAAAGGGAAAGAGCTGCGGGTCGGTGTGTTGGTGACAACTGAGCGGTCAGGTGTATTCAGCGCTGATGAAGAGATCATCTGCGGCAGCAGGAAGGAGCTGTCGTCGGTTGCTTCCGGATTGTATCAGGCACTGCGTGCATTTGATGAGCGTCAGGTGGATGTGATCATCGGAGAAGTGTTCCCGAGGAAAGGAATAGGCGAAGCGATCATGAATCGGCTTGAGAAAGCGGCCGGGCATCGAATCTTGAAGGAAAACAGTTAAGAGACAAGCCGAAAAGCAGCTTCTATTCTCCGAAGGACGGGCATATCTTAGGATAGCAAGTCCGAGGGGGTAGACTTTCTTGAATTCGATCGTTGGTGAATTTATAACATTGCTTTTGGTGGCTTTGGCACTC
Organism: Bacillus sp. (in: firmicutes); assembly: GCA_045576475.1. Lineage (GTDB taxonomy): Bacteria > Bacillota > Bacilli > Bacillales > DSM-1321 > Bacillus_AD. The sequence continues at coordinate 2,362 of JAZNGP010000029.1, forward strand.
GGGATGGATTCCTTCTCGGTTGGCCTCGGCATGGGGATGTATAAACTGCGTCTGCGCCAAATGATGCTTATATCCTCTACTGTAGGGCTGTTCCATATTATTATGCCTCTGATGGGGATGCTGGCTGGGCAGTTCCTCTCTGTGAAATTGGGTGCCTATGCCACCTACGCCGGCGGATTATTGCTGGTTTTGCTTGGGATTGGAATGTTCATTTCGGGCATGAAGGGTCAGGATGACTCATTCATTTCACCTGTCGGGTTTGGAGTGATCATTTTTGCCGTCAGTGTGAGTCTCGATAGTTTATCGGTAGGGCTGACTCTGGGGATTTATGGAGCAAGGACTGTGCTGGCGGTGACGATGTTCGGAATTGCTGCGACTATGCTTACCTTCGGCGGGCTCTTGCTCGGCCGTAAAGTACAGGGGCTGCTCGGTACATACAGCCAGGTGCTCGGAGGGAGTGTCCTTCTTGCGTTCGGTGTGAAGCTTCTTCTACCAATATAAGCAATGTGGCTGGACGGAAGCGTACCAGCTTTTTTTATTTGGAGAAAGCACGGAGAGTATCTGCATGATGTAGTTACTCTATGTTGAAAATTATTTTATAATCAACTAAGGGGGGATTTTCCATTATGAATATTTTATTTGTATGTACAGGAAACACCTGTCGAAGTCCAATGGCTGAAGCAATCGCCAGAGATATGGGTATGGAGCGGCATTCGTTCCGTTCAGCAGGGATTTATGCTATGGAAGGGCAGTGTGCTTCCACTTATGCAATGCAGGTTTTGACCGATAATAATATTAAACATAATCATGCATCATCGAGAACGACGGAGGAAGCAGTCGAATGGGCCGATCTCATATTGACGATGACAAGGGCGCATAAACAAATGCTGAAGGATCTTTACGGATTTGCCGGACATAAGATCTTCACATTAAAGGAATATGCAGGAGGCGAAGGAGACATCCATGATCCATATGGCGGAACGAAGGCCGACTATGAAGAAACCTTTGCCGAGCTGCGCCGGCTTCTGCACAAGCTTTCCGTCAAACTTTCTTGAAGGTGGCATGGAAATACGGGGGGATATAAGGTTGGAAGAGAAGAAGGGGTTCAAATTCGGTCTTAGGAAAAAACTCGCAATATTTATCACGGTTGTGGCACTCATCACATATACGGTCAGCGGGATATGCATGTATATACTGTATCCTTTGCTGTTCAGTCAGTACAGTGAGGGCGGATTCGCTCTTGCCGTTCTGAGTTTAGGTATCCTATGGTCAGGGGTGATCGCCTATGCGGCGGCGGGTATCATCGTGAGGCCATTACAGAAATTGGAGTCATTGGCACTGAGTGCGGCAAAAGGAGATATCAGGGAGGACTTGAATGTTTCCGGATCAGATGATGAAATCAGATCGTTGGGACTCGCTTTTAATCATATGCTCCATAATTTGAGAAGCATGGTACAAAGTATAGAATGCAATTTTCAAAAAACGAATGAATCGGTAGTCGCGATATCGGAAGCTTCCAGTTTGGCGGCCGGGCAGGCGGAAACCATCAGCCGGACAATCAAAGAAATTGCGCAAGGTGCCGATACATCTGCAATTTCTGTTCAAAATACTGCTGAGTCCGTGGATGAAACCATTTCCATCGCCAAAGAAGTGCAAGAGAAAGCAAAAGGATCTGCCGAAACATCAAAAGATATGGTTTCTGAATTGATGCACAGCAAGGAAATGGTCAACTCCCTTACTGCCGGTATTCAGAAGCTTGCTGAAGAGAATCGCTCTTCACTGAATTCGGTGAAGCATCTTGAAATGAACGCGAAGAAAGTGGAGCAGATTATACAGCTCGTCGGGAATATTGCCGGACAAACAAATTTGCTCGCACTCAATGCATCGATTGAAGCAGCCAGAGCAGGAGAGCACGGAAAGGGATTCGCTGTAGTGGCGGAGGAAGTCAGGCTGTTGGCTGATGAGTGTGCCAAAGCAGTACAGGGGATCTCGGGATTGATCCAATCCATTCAGCAGGATGTTCAGAGTGTAGTGAAACAGATCAGCGGTCAAGTCGCCTCGGCAAATACGGAAGCCGAGAAAGGCAGTGCGACGGATGTCATCATCAACAAGATGACGGTGACGGTGAATAAAGTAGCTTCAGAAGTGAAGGATATCACTTTGCTTGTGGACAAGCAGATGGAGCGTATTGAGCATTCCTCCGTACTGTCACAGGAAGTGGCGGCTGTTTCCGAAGAAACATCGGCCGGGGCTGCCGAAGTGGCGGCATCCGCTTCTGAACAATCGAAAGTCATTGAAAATGTGGAACAGCTGGCTGTGGACTTACGGTCGCAGGCGGATGAACTAAGACAGAACATTACTCGTTTTAAAATCTGACCAGTAAGGCTGCATGTATGTCAACTGAATGTTATGAAAAAAGAGCAATTGGTAAAATATTATCATTTGCTCTATTTATATTCATTTAAAGCCGAGAATTGCGTTAAAATAGGGATATACTACAAAGTATTCAGTCAAGAAAAAGGGAGAGTCGATTAATGAGAATAGCAATAGCATCAGATCACGGCGGTATACATATCCGTGAAGAAATTAAGCAATTGATGGACGAAATGGGGCTGCAATACGAAGATTTCGGATGTGAGTGCAATACTTCTGTCGATTATCCGGATTATGCGCTTCCGGTCGCTGAAAAAGTAGCTGCCGGGGAGTTTGATAGAGGAATTCTTATTTGCGGTACAGGAATCGGGATGAGCATCGCGGCTAACAAAGTGAAAGGGATCCGTTGTGCGCTTGTGCATGATGCATTCAGTGCGAAAGCTACCCGTGAACACAATGACAGCAATATGCTGGCGATGGGCGAAAGAGTAATCGGTCCCGGTTTGGCGCGCGATATCGCGAAAATCTGGCTGACAACGGAATTTGAGGGCGGCCGTCATGAAAACCGAGTCGGAAAAATCAAAAGCTACGAAGAAAAATAATCCCGGGAGGCCTGCGGTTTGGACATGGATCATAAGTTGCTGAGCGAGATAGAGAATCAGCTTACCAGTGTGTTGAAAGACCTTTCGGGGCATATATATTTCCCCCGTACGCGGCTGATGATTGTTGGATGCAGTACAAGTGAAGTGGCGGGAAGCCGCATAGGCACTTCCGGCAGCATGGAAGTGGCGGCGGCCATTTATGGCCCTGTCATGAAGTTCGCGGAGGATCATGGACTGAAGGTCGCCTTCCAATGTTGTGAGCATCTGAACAGGGCGCTTGTGGTAGATAGAGAAACACAGGAACATTATAATTTGGTTGAAGTGGCGGCAATCCCTGTCAGGGAAGCCGGCGGAGCCGCCGCGGCTTATGCGTATCGTCATATGAAAGAGGCGGTTCTTGTGGAAACTCTCAAGGCGGATGCGGGTATCGATTTAGGGGACACCTTCATCGGGATGCACCTGAAGGATGTTGTCATTCCTATCCGCCCTGCCGAAAAAAATGTTGGAAAAGCCCATGTATCCATGGCCGTCACGCGTCCGAAGCTGATCGGCGGGCCACGGGCAAAGTATGAATGATGCCTGCATAGAATCGGCCGCAAGATGCGGTTGTACTACCATCGGCAAAATGAAAATGATAGAATGAGTGAAATGAGATACATAAGCTTCAGATTTGAGGAGGATGGGAATGAACTTCTTACAAAAGCAGGATGAGCAAGTATACAATGTGATTCAAGATGAATTGACGCGTCAAAGAACCAAAATTGAACTGATCGCTTCAGAGAATTTTGTCAGCGCGGCTGTCATGGAAGCACAAGGTTCCGTACTGACGAATAAGTATGCGGAAGGGTACCCGGGCAGACGTTATTATGGCGGTTGTGAACATGTGGATGTAGTGGAAGACTTGGCGCGTGAACGTGCGAAGGAAATATTCGGAGCGGAGTATGTGAATGTGCAGCCGCATTCAGGTGCGCAAGCGAATATGGCCGTATACTTCACTGTCCTTGAACCGGGCGATACTGTGCTGGGGATGAATCTTTCTCATGGGGGACACTTGACGCATGGCAGCCCCGTCAACTTCAGCGGTGTATTGTATAACTTTGTGGAATACGGAGTCGACAAAGAGTCGGAGCGCATCGACTATGAAGATGTCCGCAGCAAAGCGATTGAACATAAGCCGAAGTTGATTGTTGCGGGGGCAAGCGCATACCCAAGGGAGATCGATTTCGCCAAATTCCGTGAAATCGCTGATGAAGTCGGTGCCTATTTAATGGTCGACATGGCGCATATCGCAGGTCTTGTCGCAGCCGGTCTCCATCCTAATCCGGTTCCTTACGCTGATTTTGTGACGACAACTACGCATAAAACCCTTAGAGGACCTCGCGGAGGAATGATTTTGGCGAAAGAGGAATTCGGCAAGAAAATCGACAAATCGATCTTCCCTGGCATTCAAGGCGGACCATTGATGCATGTGATCGCTGCGAAGGCGGTTGCACTTGGGGAAGTGCTGAATACGTCCTTCAAGGACTATGCACTGAAGATTGTTTCCAACGCAAGTCAGCTTGCTGCAGCGTTGAAGAAAGAAGGCTTTAAGATTGTATCGGGCGGGACGGATAACCATCTTCTGCTCGTTGACGTACGCACAGTCAACCTGACAGGGAAGGCTGCCGAGAAAATCCTCGATGAAGTGGGCATCACTGTGAATAAGAATACAATCCCATTCGATCCGGAAAGCCCGTTCGTCACAAGCGGCATCAGGATCGGAACAGCTGCTGTGACATCCCGTGGATTCAAAGAGGGAGATATGGATGAGATCGCTTCCATTATATCCCTTGCGTTGAAGAATCCGGAAGATAAAGAAAAGCTGGCTGAGGCATCTTCGAGAGTTGCTGCATTATCAGGTAAATATGAGCTTTATCCAACTCTATGATAGGAATACAGACGGCTGCCTGCATATGCGGGCAGTCTTTTGTTTGCATACTGTTCACATATAGATGACGTTTTTCGCAGTAAGTGAATCGTTATGTTGCTACAATGTTTTTTTTTCTGTAAAATGAACAGAAGTGTGATTTTAGAGCAAATAATCCAAAATTGAGAAGGAGAGATCCTGCATGGCAAAGGTATATGTATTCGATCATCCATTAATTCAACACAAATTGACTTACATACGTGAAAAATCGACTGGGACGAAAGAGTTCCGCGAATTAGTGGATGAAGTGGCAACATTGATGGCATTCGAAATCACAAGAGATTTACCGCTTGAGGAAATCGTTATTGAAACTCCTGTTGAGAAAGCGAAATCGAATGTGCTTTCCGGTAAGAAACTCGGGATTGTTCCGATCCTCCGTGCTGGCATCGGAATGGTTGACGGCATCCTTAAATTGATTCCTGCCGCTAAAGTCGGTCATATCGGGCTGTACAGGGATCCTCAAACATTGATGCCTGTCGAGTACTACGTGAAGCTTCCGAGTGATATAGAAGAAAGGGATTTCATTGTTGTCGATCCGATGCTTGCAACTGGCGGCTCTGCGATTGAAGCAATCCACTCTTTGAAGAAGCGCGGCGGCAAAAACATTAAATTCATGTGCTTGATCGCAGCTCCTGAAGGCGTGGACGCATTGAAGGAAGCACATCCTGACGTAGATATTTATATTGCAGCATTGGATGAGAAGCTCAACGAAAAAGGATACATCGTTCCTGGTCTGGGAGACGCAGGGGACCGTTTATTCGGAACGAAATAACAAGGGAGGCTTTTTGTCATGAAACAGCGTATTAAGGTAATGACTATCTTCGGAACAAGACCCGAAGCGATTAAAATGGCTCCTTTAGTCTTGGAACTGGAAAAACAATCCGAGCATTTCGAATCGATTGTGACCGTTACTGCCCAGCATCGCCAAATGCTGGATCAGGTACTTGAAATCTTCTCCATCACGCCGGATCATGATCTGAATATCATGAAAGACCGTCAAACATTGATGGATGTGACAACGCGGGGTCTTGAAGGATTGGACGCAGTGATGAAGGAAGTCAAACCGGACATCGTTTTGGTGCACGGGGATACAACGACCACATTCGTGGCTGCACTTGCGGCGTTCTATAATAAGGTTGTGGTAGGACATGTAGAAGCGGGCTTGCGCACATGGAATAAATATTCACCATATCCGGAAGAGATGAACAGACAGCTGACAGGGGTAATGGCAGATCTTCATTTCTCACCTACACCGAACTCGGCCAAGAATCTGTTGGATGAGAATAAGCCGGAAGAGGCCATCTTCGTCACAGGAAACACAGCGATTGATGCATTGGCTACGACAGTAAGTGAGGATTACAGTCATCCGATTCTCGATCGATTGGGTGACGACCGCCTTATCTTATTGACAGCCCACCGCAGGGAGAACCTTGGCGAGCCTATGCGTAATATGTTCAAAGCAGTCAAAAGACTGGTGGATGAACATGATGATGTCCAAGTCATCTATCCTGTCCATCTGAACCCTGTTGTAAGGGAGCTTGCGGACGAAGTATTGGGGAATGACCCGCGTATCCACTTGATTGAGCCGCTGGGTGTTTATGATTTCCATAATTTCGCTTCAAGAGCACATATTATCCTTACAGACTCAGGCGGTGTACAGGAAGAAGCTCCTTCTCTTGGTGTACCGGTCCTTGTTCTTCGCGACACGACGGAACGTCCGGAAGGAATCGAAGCCGGAACATTGAAGCTGGCAGGTACAGAAGAAGAAACCATTTATGGCTTGGCAAAAGAATTGCTGACGAACCAAGAAGCGTATCAGTCGATGGCGAAAGCGGCAAACCCGTATGGAGACGGAAATGCATCCAAACGTATCGCCGAAGCAATTCGCTATTATTTCAAACAAATCGATCAAGCGCCGGCAGCATACGACCCGCTTAATCAATAATCATACAGACACCGCCCTTTAAGGGCGGTGTTTTTTTGCTGGTGTTAAAAGCATCTTCTCTTGCTTATTCGAGAAAATGATCTTTTTTATAGTATTTTTTTTATTTAAAGCCACCCTAATGAGGGAGGTGAGAGATTTGGTGAATTGGACTAAAACCATGCTTGTTTTTCTCATATTAACGGGTTCGTCGATTTCCGTATCAGCCATCACAATACCGCCCAGACCGGCAGCGGATCCGGATGAACATACAATCTCAATAGCGGTTACAAACCGCGAATGGACAGTCCCTGAAATGGAAAAACTCATCGGCGATTCGTCAGAGTTGAAGATCAGGCATGTGTATAGAAATGCATTGAAGGGCTTCTCAATAGAAGGTAAGCGGGCCGATGTGGAAGGTTTCAAGAATAGAATCGGAAATGAAGGAAAGGTATATGACTCTTTCACCTATCGAGCTTCCGTGGCGGAGAGTGTCCCTTTCATAGGGGGGGAGGAAGTAAGGAAGTTTTTCGATAAGGAAGGCCGCCGCTTGACCGGTAAAGGTGTGAAGGTCGGGGTGATCGACACGGGTATCGATTACACGCATCCGGACCTCAGAAACAATTATAAGGGCGGCAAGGATTTAGTTGACGGGGACTTAGATCCGATGGAAACGAAGCAGCCTGAATTATTCAAGACACTGCACGGAACACATGTGGCAGGAATCATCGCAGCAAACGGAAAAGTGAAGGGTGTTGCTCCCGAGGCCGAACTATATGCATACAGGGCATTGGGACCAGGGGGATCGGGGAGCACGGAAAGTGTGATTGCCGCAATAGAAGCTGCAATGGAGGATAAGATGGACATCATCAATCTTTCGTTAGGAAACGATGTGAACGGACCTGACCTGCCGATCACGATTGCTTTAAATAATGCGGTGGACAGCGGCATCACAGCAGTTGTATCGAGCGGGAATTCCGGTCCAGGCATCTGGACGCTCGGTTCCCCGGGAACATCTTCAAAGGCGATCTCAGTCGGAGCTTCCTCCCCGCCATTAAAAATGCCATTTATTCAAGTGGGTATCGGTGCAACAGGAAAGAAAATTCCGCTGTCCCCTTTGAGCAGATCTACACTATGGAATTTCAACGGGAATGAGCAGGTCATTGATGGCGGGAAAGGCAGGATGCGGGATCTGAAAGATGCTGAAGGGAAATTGGTTCTCATTCAGCGCGGAGGAGCCCCCCTTTCCGAGAAAGCGGATAATGCAAGGAAGTGCGGTGCGAAGGGAATTATATTCTACAATAATAGTAAAGGGAACTTCTTGGGTTTGCTGGAGAACCAAAACCCGCTGCCGGCAGTCAGTATATCAAAAGAAGATGGCATTCGGATGAAAGAAGAGATGGACGGTTCCGGAAAGATGGAAGCAAAAATGTTATACGAAGCGGAATCGGACCGACTTGCATCATTCAGCTCCAGAGGTCCGGTGACCGTCAGCTGGGAAATCAAACCTGATGTGGTCGCGCCAGGCGTAAGCATAGACAGTACGGTTCCGGGAGGCTATTTGGCCCTTAACGGGACGAGTATGTCGGCCCCTCATGTTGCCGGAGCAGCAGCCTTGCTGAAACAGTCACATCCTGATTGGGGTCCAAAACAGATGAAGTCTGCTTTAATGACCACTTCAACCATCTTGAAAGAGAAAAACGGTGAGCCATACAGGACGTATGAACAGGGTTCGGGACGTATCAATCTGGCTGGTGCAGTCGCCGCGGATACACTTCTTTATCCAAATTCCATGACCTTCGGTGTATACGATCGTCATAAGGGCAGCGAGCGCCATCGCCGGAAGCTGACAATCGAGAATCAAGGGAAAACGGAGAAACACTACTCGTTCCTGATTCCGAAGAAAATAAAAGGGTTGAACTGGCAAATGCCGTCTTCCTTCACCTTGAAGCCTGGTGAGAAACAGACCGTTTCTTTCGGACTCACAATCGACAGCGATGAAATAGAGAAAGGGGTGCATGATGGGTTTGTCCATATAATGGAAGGTGGGAATGACCTGCATATTCCATTCCTTTACCTGAAGGATGAACCGGATCATCCAAGGATGATGGGCTTCCAATTCGTCGAGGGAGACAGCAAGGATCTCTACCGCTATGAAATGTACCTTCCATCGGGCGGAGAAGAATTGGCGATCGCTTTATACGAGCTGGATTCAATGCGTTTCGCAGGTTTTTTGGATCATTTGACGCCTTCTCCGAGAGGCCTGGTACAAAGGGATATTCCTCGGGTCGATCTGCCGCATCCTGGTGAGTATATGGCGTTAATTTATATCAAAAACGGCAAAAGAAATGACATATATCGCGAGACTATAATAATAGAAGACATTTATTAAAAGATTATAAATTTTAAGTTAATTGTGAACATAATGTTAACAAGCATTTTGACATGTTAAATTCCAAACAACTCACATTGACAACACAAACTGCCTATTGTATTATAACTTAGGGTATGAATTGATAGGGTTTTCAAAAAATTCGACCCAATTATATTTTTACCCTATCCATAGTGCTAATGTGTTTAATAGATCTTCGTATGCTTCCGGAGAAACGACACAATTGAAAATCAACCCCGAGACCTCTAAATGGAATGGTTTCCGCGTCTACCTTCATAACTCTGTCAGGAGAGTTTTTACAGGCGTATACAGATACGATGTGGCCTGATTCACCATATATCTGACCTCTCTCTTTAGTGACAGGGCTGAAATGTGATCTTCTCCATACAAGTACACACCCAATTTATTATCCGCATAAACGGCACTAACTCAGGGAGTTAAAAAAATGCCAGAACTTCAATTGATGTTTAAAAGACAGCTAAGATACATACTTTATGCACTGGCGATCTTTTTTCTTGGCTGGGGTTTCACTGAATTCAAGGCTGTGTTTGCAGGATTGATCCTTGGGACCGCGGCGAGCACATTTAATGTCTGGCTGCTCGCAAGGAGGTCGGCGAGAGTCGGTGAAGCTGCGGCAAGCGGCCGCTCGGCGCCTTCGCTCGGAAGTGCTTCTCGATTTGCTTCCGCACTTTTGGTGGCGATGATTGCCGTCAAATATCCGGAAACATTCAATATTTACAGCTCGGTAGCGGGATTAGTGACGGCTTATGCTGTCATAATTATAGATTTTTTTATCCACAAATCCTATGTCAATAACGAGGAAGAGAGGTGAATACTCTTGGATCACGGTGCTCCTATATATGAATTCTTTGGTACCGGCTTATACTTCAATGCGGCTAACATTATGATGATCACCATCGCAACAGTCATCACAGGGGCAATAGCGTTCATATGTACCCGCAAGCTTGCGATGAAACCGACAGGACTGCAGAACTTTATTGAATGGGTTGTTGATTTTGTCAAAAACATCATCAACAGCGCAATGGACTGGCAGACAGGCGGCCGCTTTCTTATGCTTGCACTGACATTATTCCTCTACATATTTGTTTCCAATATGTTGGGTCTTCCGTTCAGTGTGGTCGTCGATCATGACCTGTATTGGAAGTCACCGACAGCAGATCCTGCTGTAACGCTTGCACTTGCTGTCATGGTTATCGGTTTGACACACTATTATGCAATCCGCATGAAAGGCTTAAGTGAATATGGGAAAGACTTCTTAAGACCGGTTTGGTTCTTACTGCCGATCAAACTTATTGAAGAATTTGCCAACACACTGACATTGGGCCTAAGGCTCTACGGTAACATTTATGCAGGTGAAATCCTGCTGACATTATTGGCCGGCATGGCGACAAGCGGAGTGCTTGGTGCGGTCGGTGCGATCGTTCCTATGGTTGCATGGCAGGCGATGTCTATCTTTATCGGCGCCATTCAGGCGTTTATCTTTACAATGTTAACAATGGTTTACATGTCTCATAAAGTGAGTTCAGACCATTAATATAATCATTACGAACACTCTAGACTAGTAAAATAAAACATTTTTAGGAGGATTTTAACATGGGTCTTTTAGCAGCTGCTATCGCAGTAGGATTAGGTGCACTTGGTGCTGGTATCGGTAACGGTTTGATCATTTCACGTACAGTAGAGGGTATCGCTCGTCAACCTGAGCTTCGCGGAGTTCTTCAAACAACAATGTTCATCGGTGTAGGTTTGGTTGAGGTTGTGCCTATCATCGCTGTTGTTATCGCGTTCATGGTTATCGGCGGATAATTATTAAAAGGGATAAATGGCGAAGATCATTACCATCGACCTTCGCCTTTCTTTTAGGTTTTGCAGGGACCGTCTACGGTCTTTTTAAAGAGAGAAACGATTAAAATTGATTTCTTTTCATTTTTAAATTAATGACATTGATTATATGAAAGACTCTTTGAAAGGAGTGAACCGAACGTGTTAACAAACAGTTTTGTTATCGGAGCAGGCGGTTTGCATTTTAACTCTTTGGAAATTGCATTCCAGTTATTCTGTTTCATCCTCTTGCTGGCATTCTTGAAGAAGTTTGCATGGGGACCTGTCATGGGCATCATGAAAGAACGTGAAGAACATGTCGCAAATCAAATTGATGAGGCTGAGAAAACTCGTGCGGAAGCGATCCGATATTTGGATGAGCAGCGCGAAATTCTGAAAGAATCACGCAATGAAGCTCAAGCGTTGATCGAGAATGCCAAGAAACAAGGCGATGTGCAGCGTGATGAAATCATTCAATCCGCAAGAACAGAAGCGGAACGCATCAAAGAAGGTGCGAAACGCGAGATCCAAACGGAGAAAGAGAAAGCAGTCGCAGCTCTTCGTGAGCAAGTTGCTTCCTTGTCCGTGATGATCGCATCGAAAGTGATCGAGAAAGAATTGACAGAAGCTGACCAAGAGAAAATGATCAATGATTATCTTCAAGAGGCAGGCGAAGATAAATGAGCAATACACTCGTAGCTAAGCGTTATGCAACTGCTCTTTTCACACTTGCTCAAGAGAAGAAAACACTTGAAGCAACATTGGAAGATGCACGCGCTGTGAAGGAAGTATTCTCGGGAAATGGCGAACTGATCGCTTTCCTTAAGAATCCCCGTGTTACTTTCGAACAAAAGAAACAGCTTTTGACTGATGCTTTCGGCAGCCTGTCCCAGGATATGCAGAGCACGATACATTTGATGGCTGGCCGTCAAAGAATCGATGAAATCGCAGACATGTCAAAAGCAGTAATCGAATTGGTGAATGAAGCAAACTCGACGGCAGAGGCGATGGTTTATACGACCCGCCCGCTTACGGATGCGGAAAGAGAAGCCATTTCAAAGGTTTTTGCCGCTAAGGTAGGCAAGCAGTCTTTAAGGATAGAAAACATCGTTGACCGCACAATGATCGGCGGAATCAAGCTGCGCATCGGCAACCGTATTTTTGATGGCAGCGTCAGCGGAAAGCTGAATCGTCTGGAGCGTCAACTATTAACTCAACAATAGTAGATAGGGGTGAATTTTCATGAGCATTAAAGCTGAAGAAATCAGTGCGCTGATAAAAAAGCAAATTGAAAACTATCAGTCGGAGATCGAAGTAAGCGATGTCGGTACAGTCATCTCAGTCGGTGATGGTATCGCACGTGTTCATGGTCTTGATAATGTAATGGCAGGAGAATTGGTAGAATTCTCTACTGGTGTCATGGGTATGGCACAAAACCTTGAAACAAACAATGTCGGTATCGTTATACTTGGGCCTTTCGCGGATATTCGTGAAGGAAGCGACGTTAAACGTACAGGACGTATCATGGAAGTTCCTGTAGGTGAAGAATTGATCGGCCGCGTTGTGAATCCATTAGGTCAACCAGTTGATGGACTTGGCCCGATCAACACTACAAAAACACGTCCAATCGAAAGCCCGGCAACGGGAGTAATGGATCGTAAATCAGTTGACCAGCCGTTACAAACAGGGATCAAAGCAATCGATGCCCTTGTTCCAATCGGCCGCGGACAACGTGAATTGATCATCGGGGACCGCCAAACAGGTAAAACATCCGTAGCGATCGATACAATCTTGAACCAAGCAGACCAAAATATGATCTGTATCTATGTGGCTATCGGACAAAAAGAATCAACAGTCCGTTCGACTGTCGAAACTTTGCGTAAAAATGGCGCCCTTGATTACACGATCGTTGTGACAGCATCCGCATCTCAACCAGCTCCATTGCTGTTCTTGGCTCCTTATGCAGGTGTGGCTATGGGTGAAGAGTTCATGTTCAACGGCAAGCATGTGTTGATCGTATATGATGATTTATCGAAGCAGGCTGCCGCATACCGTGAGCTTTCACTATTATTACGCCGTCCTCCAGGCCGTGAAGCATTCCCAGGGGATGTATTCTACTTGCACTCACGTTTATTGGAACGTGCTGCTAAATTGAATGATACGCTTGGCGGTGGTTCCATCACTGCACTTCCATTCGTTGAAACACAAGCAGGGGATATCTCCGCTTATATTCCGACGAACGTAATCTCTATCACAGACGGACAAATCTTCCTTCAATCTGACCTATTCTTCTCCGGCGTACGTCCGGCGATCAATGCCGGTCTATCGGTATCCCGTGTAGGAGGATCCGCACAGATCAAAGCGATGAAGAAGGTTGCCGGTACACTGCGTCTGGACTTGGCTTCATTCCGTGAGCTGGAAGCATTCGCACAGTTCGGTTCCGATCTTGATAAAGCTACGAAAGCAAAGCTTGACCGAGGTGCCCGTACTGTTGAGGTACTGAAGCAAGATCTGAATAAACCGCTTAAAGTCGAAAAGCAAGTCATGATCCTTTATGCATTGACAAAAGGACATCTTGATGATGTAGCAGTGGCAGATATCCGCCGTTTCGAAAGCGAATACTTAAGCTGGCTAGATCAAAACCATCCTGAATTGTTGGAAGAGATCCGTACGACTGGAAACTTGCCTAAAGACGACGCAATCGTTGCGGCGATCAACGAGTTCAAGAAAACATTCGTAGCATCTGCTTAATATCCAACAATCTAATTAAAGGGTGGTGAGAAAGAATGGCATCTTTACGTGATATTCAGTCTCGTATTACGTCTACTAAAAAGATGAGTCAGATCACTAAAGCCATGGAGATGGTATCCGTCTCTAAACTGAACCGTGCTGAGATGAATGCAAAAGGATTCGTCCCTTACATGGAGAAGATTCAAGAGGTGGTGGGAAGCATCGCAGCCGGTTCCACCGATGTGAAGCACCCGATGCTATCAACACGTCCTGTCAAAAGGACTGGTTATATCGTGATCACAGCAGACCGAGGTTTGGCTGGCTCATATAACAGCAGCGTAATCCGCCGAGTGTTCCAAACAATTAAGCAGCGCCATCAATCCGCCGATGAGTATGGTATCATCGCAATCGGACGTATGGGCAGGGACTTCTTTAAAGCACAAGGAATGAATGTGATCCTTGAGATCATAGGAATTTCCGATCAGCCTGCTTTTGAGGACCTGAAAGATATTACGAAGCAGACTGTCGGTATGTTCACCGATGGACACTTTGATGAGTTATACGTAACCTATAATCATTTCGTGAATAAGATCACTCAAGAGGTGACAGAGCAGAAGCTGCTTCCGCTTAGCGATATCGGAACTACTTCTGGCGCGGTATCCTATGAATTCGATCCTTCCGCGGAAGAGATTTTGGAAGTATTACTCCCTCAATATGCAGAAAGCTTAATATACGGAGCATTATTGGATGGAAAAGCGAGTGAGCATGCAGCACGTATGACAGCCATGAAGAGTGCGACCGATAATGCACATGATATTATCGACAGTCTTTCATTGGTTTACAACCGTGCCCGTCAAGCGGCGATCACTCAGGAAATCACTGAAATCGTCGGCGGCGTAGCTGCACTGGAATAGATAATAACTAAATAAAGAAAAGGCTTCGGCCTTCTTCTTATTCAAAATAATAGATCGTGCTTTACAAGGAATGATAGGAGGGAAAACGATGAATAAAGGACGCATTTCTCAAGTAACGGGTCCAGTTATCGACGTTCAGTTCGAAAGCGGAAAGCTTCCAAAGCTGAACAATGCATTGGTCGTAAAGAATGCAGCTACTGGCGATTCCCTGACATTGGAAGTTGCCCTTCATTTAGGTGATGATACAGTCCGTACGGTTGCGATGGCATCCACTGACGGTATCACTCGCGGAGCTGAAGCTATTGATACCGGCGCACCAATTTCTGTACCGGTAGGAAATGTAACATTAGGACGTGTATTTAACGTATTAGGTGAAAATATCGACTTGTTCGATCCGCTGCCGGCTGATGTCCGCAGGGATCCGATCCACAGACAAGCACCGACATTCGAACAGCTGTCTACTCAAGTTGAAATCCTTGAAACAGGTATCAAAGTAGTAGACTTGCTTGCACCTTACATCAAGGGCGGTAAGATCGGTCTATTCGGAGGAGCGGGAGTTGGTAAAACAGTCCTTATCCAAGAATTGATCAATAATATCGCACAAGAACACGGCGGTATTTCCGTATTCGCAGGTGTTGGAGAGCGTACTCGTGAAGGAAATGACTTATTCCATGAGATGAGCGATTCCGGCGTTATCAAGAAAACGGCAATGGTATTCGGTCAGATGAATGAACCGCCTGGCGCACGTATGCGCGTAGCATTGAGCGGTTTGACAATGGCTGAGTATTTCCGTGATGAAGAAGGACAGGACGTATTGTTCTTCATCGATAATATCTTCCGCTTCACACAAGCGGGTTCTGAAGTATCCGCCCTTCTAGGCCGTATGCCATCCGCGGTTGGTTACCAACCGACATTGGCTACAGAGATGGGTCAACTTCAAGAGCGTATCACATCAACAAGTGTAGGTTCTGTTACATCCATCCAAGCAATCTATGTACCGGCCGATGACTATACGGATCCGGCTCCGGCTACAACATTCGCCCACTTGGATGCAACAACAAACCTTGAGCGTAAACTTTCAGAAATGGGTATCTACCCAGCGGTTGATCCGCTTGCTTCTACTTCCCGTGCATTGACACCTGAAGTAGTAGGGGAAGAACACTATGAAGTTGCGCGTAATGTACAACAGACATTACAAAAGTATAGAGAGCTTCAGGATATCATCGCAATGTTAGGTATGGACGAATTGTCTGAAGAAGATAAATTAACCGTATCCCGTGCACGTCGTATCCAGAACTTCTTATCTCAAAACTTCCATGTTGCGGAACAGTTCACTGGCCAGCCAGGTTCTTACGTACCGGTTAAGGAAACCGTAAAAGGCTTCAAGGAAATCCTTGAAGGTAAATACGATGACCTTCCAGAGGATGCTTTCCGTCTAGTGGGACGTATTGAGGATGTAATTGAAAAAGCAAAAGCAATGGCGTAAGTCAGGGACCCAGGAGGGTATGAAATGAAGACGGTAGAAGTCAATGTTGTTACTCCCGATGGCCCAGTTTACAATGACGAAGTCGAAATGATAAGCACGAAAGCGCAAAGCGGGGAAATCGGTGTGCTTCCGGGCCATATCCCGATGGTTGCTCCTTTGCAAATCGGTGCTGTCCGCCTTAAAAAAGGGGGCAATACGGAATACGTCGCAATCAGCGGCGGATTCATGGAAGTGCGCCCAGATAAGGTGACCATTCTTGCTCAAACAGCTGAATTGGCCAAAACAATCGACCTTGCCCGTGCGAAGGCTGCCAAAGCCCGTGCGGAAGTCCGTTTACAGGATAAGCTGGACGATATTGACCATAAACGCGCTGAGCTGGCTTTACAACGTGCCATCAACCGAATCTATATACATGATATGCTGAAAGGTTAACATACAGCCCGGCTGTATGAAACCTGATGACAAGGCTTGAGGATCATCCTCAAGCCTTGTTTTTGTTTGTAAGCTTACTCAAAGTTGTTTGGATCAGAGTGCTGCTTTCCGTTACAGATGCTTCGCTTTCCGCGGGGCGAGCGTTGAGCCTCCTCCTCACTCCGTTCGTGCGGGGTCTCACCTAGCTCGCTGAACCCGCAGGAGTCTACGCACCTTTCACTCCAATCAGATGCGGAAGATTTAAGTTTGCTGTAGCATTGGAGTTATCTCATGCTTACTCGAAGTTGTTTGGGATGGAACGTGATCAGAGTACTGCTTTCCGTTACAGATGCTTCGCTTTCCGCGGGGCGAGCGTTGAGCCTCCTCCTCACTCCGTTCGTGCGGGGTCTCACCTGGCTCGCTGAACCCGCAGGAGTCTACGCACCTTTCACTCCAATCAGCTGCGGAAAAGATTAAGTTTGCTGCAGCACTAAGATTATCTTATGCTTACTCGAGGTTGTTTGGGTTGGAAAGTAATTAACGTTTCGATTTCCATTGCATGTGCTTCGCTTTCCATGGACGGTCTTTCGAGACTCTGCACGCGTCTAGCACTTACGGGGTCTCTCTCAATATGCTGGTCCCTCGGGAGTCTTTACACCTACCGCTTCAATCAGCAGCGAATAATGTTTGTCTTTGAACAATCGGAGTGCTCGACTGCTTACTCAAAATGATGCTTTTTTAAGTCTCATATCTCTAGCTCTCCGGGCGAAATTCATGTCACACTACATACGGTTAAAAACTATTGCTAATATAGCCTTCAAAAAGGCTCTTGTTGTAAAAAAGGTCTGCGAATAGATGCAGTTTATAATATGTTGATTAACCCAGCGGAAGGTGCGAGACTCCTGCAGGATCAGCGGGCAGGGTGAGACCCCGCACGAAGGAGGAGGCTCACCGCTCGCCCTGCGGAAAGCGAGCGTCCTGGAGCGGATGGATCACTACAATTTAGTCCCTGCTGAAAAGCAACTATTCATTGGAAGTAGCTTTATAAAAGGTTTTAATTAGATGTTACTCAATAAATAAGTACATAATACATTGATATACCTAGCGGAAGGTGCGAGACTCCCGCTCAGATCAGCGGCCAGGGTGAG
>JAZNGP010000030.1:0-43392 GCA_045576475.1 Bacillus sp. (in: firmicutes)
TGTGTATGAAGCTGAATCTGTCATTGTCAGGATAGAACTCGACAACGGTATCGTCGGCTGGGGTGAGGCAGTTCCGACACTTGTGATCACTGGGGAAAGTGCAGAGGCTATTGAAGCGAGTATCAATCAAGTGTTCAAACCTGCCTTGATGGGGAAGAACATCCTGTCATATGAAAAGCTGTTTGAGGTGCTCGGCAGGACTGCTGTCGGGAACACCTCTTCAAAAGCAGCTATCGATATGGCGATATATGACTGCCTGGCGCAAAATGGAAGGCTTCCTCTTTACCAATATTTAGGCGGGTACAAAAGCGAATTGATTACCGATTTCACTGTGAGTGTGGCAGCTGCCGCAGAAATGCAGCAAGATGCCGTTAAATATGTAGAGGAAGGCTTCACCACCCTCAAAATAAAAGTTGGTGCAGGGAGCATACAGGACGACATAAGCCGGGTGGAAGCGGTCCGAAAGGCTGCAGGTCCAAAAATCGCCCTTCGTTTGGATGCAAATCAGGGATGGCAGCCAAAAGAAGCGATCAGGGCTATACGATTGTTTGAAGATAAGGGTTTGGAAATCGAACTCGTCGAACAGCCCGTCCATAAAAAGGACATTCAAGGTTTGAAGATGGTGACGGACGCGACAGCCACTCCGATCATGGCTGATGAAAGTGTCTTTTCTCCTTTGGATGCCTTTGAAGTCTTGCGTACAAGAAGCGCCGACTTGATCAATATTAAGCTGATGAAAACGGGAGGAATGCATAAGGCGGTCATCATTAATAAAATGGCCGAAGCTTGCGGAGTGGAGTGTATGATCGGGAGTATGATCGAAAGCCGTCTAGCAATCACTGCGGCTGCTCATTTTGCCGCCAGTCAGCGGAATATCACTCGTTTTGATTTGGATGCACCGCTTATGTTGGCGGATGACCGGATTATAGGGGGAATTCAGTATAAAGGAACCAAAATGACGTTCACGGATACATACGGCTTAGGTATCAATGGAGTGGAAGGGGTGGATTGGAAATGAATCGAACACTCTATGTCCAAGTTCCGGTAAGCACGGTTTGGACATCGCCGGATTGCATAAGAGAAATAGATTATATGGCTTTGACAAAAGAAGCGGATTTGCAACAATGGCTGGGTCTGTTGACGGATGCACAGCGACTTGATCTATATGAAGGAATGCGGGTTCAGACACAGGTGCTTTTCGGGGAGAAAGTTGAAGTGATCAGTGAGGAAGGGGAATGGGTGCAGATCATGGTTCCTTCACAGCCTTCCGAAAAAAGGGCAGGCGGCTATCCGGGATGGGTTCCTTCCTGCCAGCTGACGCAAGGGCTGCCACAAACAGGCGGGAAGAAGGAAATCATCAAGAAACATAAGGCGCTCCTCATATTGGAAGAAGGAAGAAGACAACTTATGCTGAGTTTCGGGACAGAAATGACCGTTCTGGATAGAACAGAAGAAGAAGCCGTTGTGGAGACGCCTCTCGGAAAGGGAATAGTAAGACCTGATGAAATAGGAGCCGTGAACGAAAGAGACGGATCCGGTGTCGATTTCATCAGAACCGGGATGACCTTTCTTGGTTTACCTTATTTATGGGGAGGTACGAGCAGCTTCGGTTATGATTGTTCCGGATTCACTTATTCGATTTGCCGTGCCACCGGGGTTTTGATCCCAAGAGATGCCCATGAACAGGCGGCTCATGGTGAATACGTCCCTTTTTCAGCTGTCATGCCGGGAGATTTATTGTTTTTTGCATCTGAAGGAGGAAAAGGTGCTGTCCGACATGTCGGTTTCTATGAAGGGAACGGAAAAATGCTTCATTCACCGAAGACCGGAAAAAATATTGAGATAATCGGGCTTACAGGAAGTGAATATGAAAAAGAGCTTTGCTGCATCAGGAGATATAGTAGGGAGGGATCATCATGGAAGAAATACTCATCGAAGTAAGAAACCTGAAGAAGTATTTCGAATTAGCCGGTAATACTTTATTAAAGGCAGTGGATGATATCACTTTTGTCATCAATAAAGGAGAAACGCTGGGAATCGTAGGGGAATCGGGCTGCGGCAAGTCAACCTTGGGACGTTGCATCATCGGTTTATATGATGCAACGGCAGGAGAGGTTCGGTTCAAGGGCGAGAATATCCACCGTTTGAATAGTAGAGACCGTTTTGCTTCACGAAGAAATATGGCAATGATTTTTCAGGATCCGTATGCTTCCTTGAATCCAAGGATGTCGGTCGCTGATATTATCGCTGAGCCGATGGAAGTGCATCAAGCATATTCAAGGAAAGAAAGACGGGAGAAAGTATTTGAATTACTCGAGTCCGTCGGATTGAACAGAGAACATGCCGACAGATATCCGCATGAATTCAGCGGGGGTCAAAGGCAAAGGATCGGTATCGCAAGAGCGCTTGCCTTGGATCCTGAGTTTATCATCTGCGATGAACCAATCTCCGCACTTGATGTGTCTGTGCAGGCCCAAGTAGTGAATCTTCTGAAGAAGCTTCAGAAGGAAAAAGGGTTCACATATCTCTTCATCGCACATGATTTATCGATGGTACGCCAGATCAGTGATAAGATTGCTGTGATGTATCTTGGGCATCTTGTGGAGAAGGCGGACAGTGAAGAGCTGAATATGAAACCGCTTCATCCGTATACACAGGCGCTCCTTTCTGCAATTCCGGTCCCCGATCCGGACGTTGAAGATGCCAGGGAGAGAATCATTCTTGAAGGAGAACTGCCAAGCCCGACTGATCCGCCGAGCGGTTGTGTCTTTCGGACAAGATGCAGATTTGCGATGGATGTCTGCAGCAAGCAGAAACCGGATTGGCTGGAAACAGAAAAGAATCATCATGTGAAGTGCCATCTTTATGATGAAGCGATCATGACAATTGAAGAGCGCAGTTTGCACATGCAAATGTGAACGAGTCAGGATGCTGGATACCTCTAATGTTTCCTTTGTGAAATATTGACAGGTTCATATATAGGAGATAAAGGGTATAAAAGAAAAGGACTGCATAATCAGAAATGTGGTATGAGAATTCAACAAAAAACGACATTTATTTGAAGGATTTTCGCGGTTTAAGCAAAATAATATATTAAATAGTAGAATTATATAGTAGATACAGGTCTCTATTTTGAATTATATGCAGTCTAACTGTATCAAATTTGATCAGGAGGGATTCATATGGGTTTCAACGAGGAAATGAAGAAGGTGCTTCTTGCCGGAGTAGGAGCGGTGGCTACATCATTTGAGAAATCTTCGGAGATTGTCGACAAGCTTGTCAAGAAAGGCGAATTGACTGTTGAACAAGGGAAGGTTTTAAATGAAGAACTGAAACGTAATGTGAAGGACTCCTGGGAGACAGCGGGATCACAGCAAAAACAGCCTGCGATCCTCGATCAACTAGAAGAGCTGAGTGAAGATGAACTGACAGCATTGCGTATGAAGCTGGCTGAGATGGAAGCGATGGAACGAATGGAGAAGGAAAATGAAAACAAAATCTCACCGGCATGAAGATCCCACTGCTTCTGTTCGCCTGAAGGAAATGGCGGGGGTATTGCGCCGGAATGATATCATCCATGGTCCCAGTCCGGAAAAGCTCCGGAGCATACTGGAGGAACTGGGACCCACTTATGTGAAAATCGGCCAAATCATGAGCATGCGATCGGATGTGCTTCCCGCCAGCTACTGTCAGGAACTGATGAAGCTTCGTGCGGATGTCAAACCGATTCCTTTTGAAGAGATCAAGGCTGTGATTGACGAGGAATTCGGAAAGCGGGCTGAAGATCTATTCGAGTCGATAGATGAGGAACCACTCGGTTCGGCTTCCATCGCACAGGTTCATGCGGTAACACTCCATGATGGAAGGAAAGCTGTAGTCAAAGTGCAGAGGCCCGGGATTTTTGCCGTTATGCAGCAGGATATCAAGCTTTTGGGAAAAGCGGTGAAGCTGATCAGGAAGATGGAGTTATCCGGCGATGTCATCGATTTCAATAAAGTGCTGGATGAAATGTGGAATGTTGCACAGGAAGAAATGAATTTTCAACTTGAGGCGGATAATTGCACAAGAATCACAGTACTGAATGAAAATGTGAAATACGTAGCATTCCCTGAAATTGTGGAAGAGCTCACCACTTCCCGGATCTTGACGATGGAGTATATAGAGGGCATTCCGGTAGATGAAATCGAACACCTCGAGAAACATGGTTATGATCTGAATGAAATAGGGCTTAAGCTTGCCTCCAACTACATCAAACAAATACTGAAAGATGGATTTTTTCATGCGGACCCGCATCCAGGCAATATATGGATCAGGGAAGGGAAAATTATCTGGCTGGATTTGGGGATGGTCGGTCACCTTAATGAGAAAGACAGGACCCTATTCAAAAAAGGTGTACAGGCTATTGTGGATAAAGATGTATTTGAGGTCAAGAATGTGCTGCTGCAGCTTGGTAAAATAAAAGGTTCCATCAACCACGCGCGTTTATACAGCGATATTGAGTCATTGTTGAACAAATACGGGGATTTGGATTTCAGCGGTATCAATCTTGGAGAAATGCTGCAGGAGATTGTGGAACTTTGCAACAAGAACGATATCTCGACGCCTTCTCGAATCACAATGCTCGCACGCGGAATTGTCACGATTGAAGGTATACTCGCTAAAATATGCCCCGATGTAAGTTTTATAGAAGTGGCATCGAATTATCTGGCCGAGCATTTCCTGGAAGAGATGGATTTGCGGCAAGAGTTGAGGAATAATTCGAAGAAGCTGTACAACATCGGAAAAAAGACGATAGAGATTCCCGGCTATATTTCCGATTTATTGAAGATGTTTGTAAAAGGACAAGCGAAAATCAATCTGGATGTGACAGGGGCGGAAGAACCGATCCGTCAAGTCGATTATATGGTCGACAAACTCATCATCAGTATTATAGCGGCGGCTTTACTGATCGGCTCCAGCTTGATCAGCACCACCGATATGCAGCCCCAAGTGCTGGATATACCTGTTTTTGGGATTTTAGGTTTCCTGGGAGCGACTTGCTTGAGTGTCTGGCTGTTGTACGGAATCATCAAGCGAAGAAGAAGAATGAAATAGACAGTGCATAAACATTTTGTTTAGCACTGTCTTTTTGCTTATTTTATAGGTAAAAAGTGACATTTTAATCGGCAAAAAGTAGTTTTTTGTCCGAATTTGCAGATATTGTGAGTCGAAAGGTTTAAGGTATAAGAATGGGGTTATTTAGATAGATAGGAGTTTAATGAAAAATGACTTCATGGAACATATGGGAGAGATACACGGAAAGGAGGGGAAATTATGAAGAGAAACCCATTATTATTTCTTATCCCCGCGCTGTTGCTGTTACTTTCGGCATGTGCTGAAAAAGATCAGCTGTCGGATGGCACAAAGCTTATCAATGAAGATGAGTTCGTTTATGCCGCATCCGGTGAATTCAAGCCTTTCAGCTATGTGGAAGAGGACATGACATTGACTGGATTCGATGTCGAAGTGGGTCGTGCCATTGCTGAGGAATTGGGTCTTGAACCGGTCGGGAAACGAATCAAATTCAAAGGGATTGTCGAAGGAGTCAAGACGGGAAGAGCGGATGCAGCTGTCGCAAGCCATACAATCAACCCGCAAAGAAGCAAACATGTTTTGTTCTCAACTCCTTATTATTACTCCGGGCCGCAAATATTCACTCGTCCTGATAGTGACATCAAAACGGTGGAGGATCTGGAAGGGAAGGAAGTAGCGGTCGCTAAGGGCTCTACATATGCGGATACAGCTAGCAAGTATACGAATATCGTCAAAACATACGATAGTGACATAACGGCGCTGAAAGCGCTCAGCGATGGCAGGCATGATGCGGTCATCACCGATTTCGTGACTGGGGCGTCTGCAGGCAAGGAAGAAGGTTTTAAGATCAAGGGCGAACAGCTTATTGAACGCAGTGAGCAAGCGGTCGTAGTGGCAGAGGGAAATGAACAGCTGCTTGAGCGGATCAATGAGGCGCTTGAGAATCTTAGGAAGAACGGGAAGCTTTCGGAATTGAGCATTCAATATTTCGGGGAAGACATTACCGTTGATCCAGAAGAGACGCAAAAATAGCCAGAGGGGATGGATTGATTTTGCCTACGTTTTCACATTTTTTTGATACACTGTTCAGCACCCGCGGCGTATTTTTCGACGCAATGGTGCTGACGCTGCAGCTTACGGTTGTGGCATTGATCATCGGTATTGTAATCGGTTTGTTTGTCGCACTTTTAAAATTATCCAAATTCAAAGTGCTAGGATATATTGCGGATGCATACATATACCTTATTAGGGGAACTCCGTTGATTGTTCAGATCTTTATCCTTTATTTCGGGATCAGCGGGATATTTTTGATTCCAGACTTTTGGGCTGCTTCATTAGCGCTCGCCCTGCATAACGGCGCGTATATCGCTGAAATCTTCAGGGGTACAATCCAGTCGATTGATAAAGGGCAAATGGAAGCGGGACGCTCACTTGGCATGTCCAAAGGGCTTACGATGAGAAGAATCATTTTGCCGCAGGCCTTCAGGAGGGCTTTGCCTCCTCTCGGCAACCAATTCATCATTGGACTGAAGGATTCATCCTTGGCCGCATTCATCTCGATGGACGAGCTGTTTAATGTAGCCACAACCCTTGGAAGCAATAATTTTGATGAAATGACTTATTTATTGATCGTTGCAATCTATTATTTGATTCTTGTGGCATTATTGACAGGAATCGTCAGCATGTTGGAAAAGAAAATGTCCATATCCGAGAGATAAGGGGGAATCACATTGAGTAAAGAACTTATAAAGGTCGAAGGACTGAACAAGAAATTCGGAAGCCTCCATGTTTTGAAGGACATCGACTTGACCGTGAATGAAAGCGATGTGCTTTGTCTCGTCGGTTCAAGCGGTTCGGGAAAAAGCACCTTGCTTCGCTGCATCAATTTTTTGGAGAAGAAGCTGAACGGAACCATCACGATTGATGGAGAAGAAATTAATCCAGAGACACATGATATAAATGAAGTCCGGCAGCAAGTCGGCATGGTCTTCCAGCATTTTAATCTATTCCCTCATATGACGGTGCTTGAGAACATTATTGAAGCACCCGTGCATGTGAAGAAGATCCCGAAGGAAGAAGCTGTACGTGAAGCAAAAGAACTGCTGATGAAGGTTGGACTCGAAGACAAAGCGAATGTCTATCCCGGTAAATTGTCCGGCGGGCAAAAACAACGTGTTGCCATCGCAAGGGCGCTTGCCATGAAGCCGAAAATCATGTTGTTTGATGAACCGACCTCAGCGCTTGATCCCGAATTGGTCGGTGAAGTTCTCAATACGATGAAAGAGCTTGCAAAAGAAGGGATGACAATGGTTATTGTCACCCATGAAATGAGTTTTGCGAAAGAAGTTGCCGACTGGATCGTCTATATGAATGAAGGACGTATTGTCGAAGTCGGTCATCCGGATACATTCTTCACAGCTCCTAAAGAAGAGAGAACGAAAGAATTCCTAAGCACCACCACATTCTGAGATGACAAAACCCTTTCCTTTTTAGGAAGGGGTTTTTTGATATTTCATACTTGTAAGGCAAAAATGGTAAAATAGAATGGGAGTATTCATTAGAAGGAGTGATCAAATGGAAAATCTTCAACAAAAGCTTCATACATACGCTGAACTGGCTGTGAAGGTGGGCGTTAATATTCAAAAAGGGCAGACGTTGGAAATAAGCGCAACTTTAGATGCTGCAGAGTTAATTCGATTGATTACAGAGAAAGCATACGAGAACGGAGCGCGAAACGTCATCGTCAAATGGACCGATGACCAATTGACAAGATTGAAGTATGAACATGCAGATCCTGAAGTGTTCAAGGAAGTTCCTAAGCATCGAGCGGCGGAGCGAACCGAGCTTGCTGAGGGCGATGCAGCATTTCTTGTGGTTGTTTCATCCCCGCCGGACTTGCTGAAGGGAGTCGACCCAAGCAAAATAGCGGACAATCAAAAAACGGTTGGGGAAGCGATGAGCGAATGGCGGAAATATATCCAAAGTGATCGTGTATCCTGGTCGATGATTGCGGCTCCATCGCAAGGCTGGGCTGATCTTGTCTTCCCGGATGCCCCGCAAGAGGAGCGTGTGGACTTGCTTTGGGAGGCCATTTTCAAAGCGGTGCGTCTTTATGAGGATGATCCCATTGATGCTTGGCGTAAGCATAACGAGACTCTGCATAAGAAAGTGGATTACCTCAACGCGAAGCATTATGAGAAGCTGCATTATTCAGCACCCGGAACCGATTTGACGATAGAGCTCAATCCAAGACATATTTGGTGCGGAGCAGGAAGTATAAGTGAGACTGGCGTCGATTTCATGGCTAACATGCCGACAGAAGAAGTATTCACTATGCCGTTGAGGACAGGAGTCAACGGGTATGTCTCAAGTACGAAGCCTTTGAGTTACGGAGGGACGGTCATTGATCGGTTCAAACTCACTTTCAAGGATGGCCGCATTGTAGATGCGACAGCAGAAAAAGGGGAAGAAGTACTGAAGAATTTAATTGATACAGACGAAGGCTCCCACTATCTCGGTGAAGTCGCCCTTGTCCCGCATCATTCTCCGATATCTGAATCGAATGTATTGTTCTACAATACATTGTTCGATGAAAATGCTTCAAACCATTTGGCGATCGGCAGCGCATATGCCTTTAATATGGAAGGCGGCAAAATGATGTCCCGTGAAGAAATGGCTGAACACGGTGCCAATAACAGCCTGACACATGTGGATTTCATGATTGGTTCAGGAGAAATGGATATTGACGGAATCACGAAGGACGGAAAGAAAGAGCCGATTTTCCGTAAGGGGAACTGGGCTTTCTAAAAAGAGTGACATCCTTTTTCAGGTGAAGTACAATGAATCAAAGAAACAATTAATCGTATATATTGATGAAGAGTGCCTCTTTGCAAGGAGGATAATAGGGAAACCGGTGGAAATCCGGTGCAGCCCCCGCTACTGTAAGCATCGTTATAAGGGTTCCGCCATTGCCACTGGAGTTTTGTCCGGGAAGGCGGTCGGAGTACGAGATGCTAAGCCAGGAAACCTGCTCTTTGTTGTATTTACTTACTTTTCGGAGGGGAAAAGAAGTCAAGATATTGAAAATGATTATTTTCGGGCCTTGATGGATTTTATCCACAAGGCCTTTTTAGATGGAGATGAAAAGATTGCACAAATCATTCAGACATATATCGCATAATAAAAAACTACGCTTCTTTTCTGCATTCACGATATTGTTTGTGATCGCCTCCATTGTGGCGGGAGTCTTCGTCGGTGCGGTATCAATCACAATCCCTGATATTTTTCGTATTTTGATCGGCAGGATAATCGGACAGGATTTATATGGCGGTCCGGAAAATGTCGAGTTGATTATTTGGAATATCCGCTTTTCAAGAGTCATATTGGCATTTTTGGTGGGGGCATCATTGGCATTGGCCGGTGCGGCTTTCCAAGGGCTTCTTCAGAACCCGCTTGCAGATCCATATACAATTGGAGTTTCTTCAGGGGCATCACTCGGTGCGGTATTGGTGATGTACCTCATGCTGCCTTCTTCTCTTTTATTTGGATACACACAGCCGATAGCAGCGATACTATTTGGAATGGGGACATTGCTGCTTGTTTTGCTTATCACTAATTTCACTGCCGGAAAGATGTCCAATGAAACCATTATCTTGGCCGGTATCATCCTATCTTCGTTCTTAAGCGCCATCCTATCATTATTGATCGCTTTGACACCTAGGGAAGACATCAGCAATATATTGAATTGGACAATGGGGAGTGTAGCGATGAGAGGCTGGGGACATGTCCAG
Source organism: Bacillus sp. (in: firmicutes) (assembly GCA_045576475.1). GTDB lineage: Bacteria > Bacillota > Bacilli > Bacillales > DSM-1321 > Bacillus_AD. The sequence goes on from JAZNGP010000030.1 coordinate 9,864, forward strand.
CTTATCCTGCCATTCTTCATCACAGGCTGCGCCATCATTTTCTTCCACTACAGGGAATTGAACAGCATGGTGCTGGGTGAACAAGCCGCCCGTTATGCAGGTATGGACGTGAAAAAGAAAAAGCAGATCATATTGATTGGTGCTTCCATTCTGACTGGCGGAGCGGTGGCTGTATCCGGGGCGATTGGTTTCGTTGGTTTGGTCGTGCCTCACTTCGTACGCTTGATGATCGGATCCAATCATAAGTATGTACTGCCTTTCTCGCTATTTATGGGCGGAAGCTTTCTCGTGCTGGCGGACTTACTGGCCAGATGGATTATTGCTCCGTCCGAGCTGCCGATCGGTGTCGTAACCGCGTTGGTCGGTTCACCTTTATTTGCCTTCTTGCTTATCCGATCAAAAGTGAAGAAGACTATCACGAATTAACGGAGGAGGATTATGATGCTCAAGATGATTGATGTGGCTGGAGGATACGATCTTGCAATTCCGATTGTAGAGTCCATCTCAATTACTGTCGGAAAAGGTGAATTTTTCGCATTGACCGGACCAAACGGAAGCGGGAAGACAACGATTATCCGACTGATCATGGGCGTACTTCCACGTCATGCGGGGAGTATCCTTGTAGGCGGTACGGAGGTGCAAACCTTCAAACCGAGGGAGCTTGCCCAAAAGGTCGCTGTTATGGCCCAGGAAAATGAGGCAGGCCTGGATTTCACAGTCAAGGAGATTATCGAAATCGGAAGGTATCCGTACCAAAAAGGGATGATTTTCAAGGAGCGGAGTCAGAAAGACGAAGCTGTAATCGAGAAGGTGATGAAGCAGACAAACGTGTCACACTTTGCCGACAAACCATTCAGCTCCTTGAGCGGCGGTGAAAAGCAGCGCGTCCTGCTCGCCAAAGCGCTTGCCCAAGAGCCTGAATTGCTGCTTCTCGATGAGCCGACGAATCATTTGGATATCAGACATACAATAGAACTTCTTCATCTCTTGAAGGAATTGCAGAGGGAAAACCAATTAACGATTATTGCTGTCCTGCATGACCTAAATCTGTCATCATTGTTCGCCGATCGAATCGGTTTGTTGAAAGAAGGCAGGATAGAAGGGGTTTATGATGGATTCGGCAAAGATAATGAGGATTCCTTTAGCAATGTATACGGGATTGGAATGAAGTTTCATCCGCATCCGGTAGTGGCGAAGAATCAAGTATTCCTATCACCGCCTGCGACTGTACCGGACGGCAAGCAAATGGCTGGCGACCATTTGTCTGTCGACCATGAAAGAGGTATTCTCTCCTTAAGATTCAGTGAGCCCAAACGTACCATGTCGGCAGGGGAAAAAGGGAAGGGAATTACTTGGGAAGAAGGCTTTTTTGCATCGGATAAACGAAAGAGATCAACGGTGCGGAATGAAATTTGGAATTTTCCGGGATGCGCGATGCTTTACGGATTGGATTCAATCACAGGGAGGATCGAACAGATTCGGCATAATGACAAGGTTTCCAATCGATTGTCTGCCCTCATCTGTATAGCTGACGATGGGAAAGTCCTTTCTTTATGGGCAGTGATTAGATATGCATTGACTGATGTCGGATTAATGAATGTGCTTATGGAATTGTCGGCTTGCCTAAGCCAAATGGGAGTAGGAACAGAACATAGAAATCATGTGTTCCTAGCTGTCAGCACACTTGGCTTTGCGGAAGGAGAGGGAGATCAAACAGCCAAGGCGGCTTCCGACTTATCCCTGCTGCTCAAAAAAATATCCCTGCAATCGGCAGGGAAGAGAGGGTATTCTTGATTGCCGATCATGCAGGAAAAGGTCAGGAGCCGTTAATGTATATCTTATTTGGAAGCTTTTTTGAGCATATCCACATGACGCTGATTGCATTCAAGAATATCGTCGATCAGTTTTTTATAGTCATCGTCGATATCCCCTTTAATATGCAGTCCCGCCTGCTGTACAGCATATTTCTCTTCTGCTTGGATTGCTTCCTTCAGGATGCCTTTTGTATCATCGGGTATGGTGTTCTGGGACATCCATGCAAGTGCTGAAGAGAGGAATCCTTCGGCAGGCGGTGGAATTGCTCCTTCGTTTTGGATTCGTTCGGCAACGCGCATCGCATTAAATTTATGTTCTTGCTGTATCTTTTGGAGAATTCGGCGAACATCCGCATCGTCACATTTGTCGATATAATGGTCGTATATATGTATTCCCATATATAAACCTTTCAGAAACTCCTTCAATTCCTCAATCGTATTATTCTTCATATCATTCACCTCTTAAGTTAGAGTTTCCATTTCAATGAAAGGTATTCTTTAAATCGAGGATGCGGCGGGTTTTAGACATACCATTCCGGATAATCCGTGGCGATACCATTCGGTTTCAATCCTTCCAATGCTTGCTTCTGCTTTTTGTTCTTAACCGTCCAAATAAAACAGCCGGCTCCTTGTTTTTGTATTCTTTTAATGAGCTGATCGGAAGCCATCGTAATTTTTGGGTTGATAAAGGAAGCAATAGCTGCCATTTTCTCTATTTGCTGATCTTTGATTCCTTTCACTTGATGCCGGACAAGCACTCCTATCGGGATATGGGGCATCCTTTTGTTGAATGATTCCAAAAAATCCGTATCAAAACTTTGGATAATAATATTTGTTTTGATATCCTCATATTCCTCAAGTATTCCTTGCAGTGCCTTTGCTGTTGTTTCATGATCGGTTGAATGTTTGACTTCAATCAACAGATGGATTTTATCTTTGAAATGCATCAGAACCTCTTCTAGTGAAGGGATCCTTTCTCCGGTGAATGCTTGTCCTTTCCAGGAACCTGCATCCAAAGCCTTAAGCTGCGCCAGTGTATGGTCGGCTACCTTTCCTGTGCCATTGGTTGTGCGGTCAACATCTGCATCGTGGATAACAGCCAATCTGCCGTCTTTCGTCATTTGGACATCCAATTCTATAAAATCCGCACCGCATTCCACGGCTGCCTGAAATGCTGCAAACGTATTTTCTGGATAAAAACCAGATGCTCCCCTATGTGCGATAACTGCCGGTTTTTGATTCAATATCAACACTGATGGCGGCTTACTCCTTTTAAATGTGACGATTGCAAGTAAAGTACAGAATATAGCAATCAAAAAGTATACAATTGATAGTTCCATTATGATTTCCCCTTTTTTTCTTCGAACGCTACTTTTCTCCCGTACGAGTATATAACAAGTATGAAGGAGGTGAAAAACATGGCGACCGAAACATTCGTTTCAAGACAATTACGGATCAATTACCAGAACGGTTTCGATGCGAAAGGATTCCCGATTATTAAAAGGAAGGCTTTTTCGAATATCGAAATGAACGCCTCATCCGATCAGCTCATTACCGTAGCGGAAGTAATTGCTGATCTTCAGGAGCTTCCGCTGATTTCTATCGAACATCAAGAGCTCCAGAATTTGGCTGACTGATGAATCTATCATTCCCATACGGAAGGAGGTGTATTTAAATGGAGATAGTCACCACATTGGAAATGATCTTCACAACGGAAGGCGGGAAGTCCGCTGTGATCAGCATTGATCAGCCAAAGGTACCGGTCAATGTCGCTGCAGTACAAGCTGCGATGGATACCATCATTGCTCAGAATGTATTTACGACTTCCTCTGGCAGGCTGGCAGGAAAGAAAGAAGTCCGCCTGGTCGAGAGGAAAGTGAATTCTTACGCGGTGTAAGAGTTTATCCGGGTATGGCTGTTTTGGCTATACCCGGAGATCCACACTTATAAAACATGGAAAGGAGATGTGAACTGTGGAAGAGTTCATCCCGTTGATCAGCGATGTAGGTTTCCCTATTGTTGTGACATTGTATCTGCTGTACCGGATCGAAACGAAGCTGAATACATTGATCGAGACGATGCAGGCGATGCCGAGACGTATGTACGAGGAGTATGGACCAAAATCCTCCGGAATCTGAGAAGAACCGCAGGAATAACAAAAGGCGTTACTATGTGAATAGTAACGCCAAAATAAACGTATTGTTAAAATTAAAGTTTTACAACGTTTTTAGCTTGTGGTCCGCGGCTGCCATCTTCGATTTCGAATTCAACCTCTTGACCTTCGTCAAGTGTTTTGTAGCCTTCGCCTTGGATTGCAGAGAAATGTACGAATACATCGTTTCCACCTGGTACTTCAATGAAACCGAAACCTTTTTCACCATTAAACCATTTTACTTTACCTGTTACTGTCATACTATAAATCCTCCTAAATGTTAAACAAAAATTAATATGCTTTTTTATTACAAGAATAAAATTCACACATTAGTAAACGCCAAATCTGCTTTGAATCTTACTAATATCTGAATGAATCATCCTTTGGATAATTCTAATTATACAGGAATGAAGGATAAATAACAAGTTTATTCAGGTGAAAAATCTGAAACTTACAAACCTTGAAAGCGTTATATTCAAGGTGTATATAGTGGAATCGGAAGGGGATTCCCAACTTCCGAAATCCCTCTTTTATATCATCATTTTTTCAAAGCAGCGTACAGGCTTTTCACTGACTTTGGCATCATCATAAAAAAGATAGCCATTCCTCTCCCAGAAAACCGCTGCTCTATTATTATTCTCCAGTACTGCAAGTCTCAATCGTTCCAATCCTTGCTTCCTGAGCATTTCCTCCAGTGCTTGGTAAGCCATCGTCCCAAATCCGTATTGATGATATGCACCATGTATCATAAAAAGGCCGATCCATGGATAACCGTCGGTTTTGTTCTTTTCACGTATACTTGTGATCCCGATATATGTATCATCCGATTTAATTAAATAATGTTTGTCTTCGGTGCCGATGAATTCCTTTTTTAATTCCTCGTCACTTCTTGTCGGACACCCGTTTTCCAATATATTGTATTCAGGGTTTGAAAGAATCATTTCTTTGGCAATAAATAGTGTTTCCTCCGTCAATGGTTCAAATGTAATCATCATACCTATCCTTTTTTTCTTCTATTTTATCGGTTGAAGTAAATATAGCAAGTACTATCTGCCTAGCAGGCCCAACTATCTAGAAGAGTCCGCCGATTATTAGATTGGCGGACTAATTTATGTGGAGTTTACATATGAACCGCACTTCTGTATTTATTTTAACCAATCAGCATTCCTGCTATTGCCGCACTTAGGCATGAAGCCAGTGCACCTGCTATGATGGCTCTTATTCCCAGATTGGCGATTTCTGAGCGTCTGCTTGGTGCAAGCTTGCCGAGACCTCCGAGCAGGATTCCGAGTGAAGCAATATTTGCGAAGCCGCAAAGAGCAAATGATATGATAGCCACTGTCTTGTCGGAAAGTTCCGGAATCATCGGAGCAAAAGCCGTATAAGCGACAAATTCATTCAAGATAAGCTTTTGCCCGATGAAATTGCCTGCCACTAAGGCTTCGTTCCATGGAACGCCAATTACAAAGGCAAGCGGAGAGAAAATATAGCCAAGGATCAGTTCAAGTGAAAGATTGTCCAATCCGATCCATCCTCCAACATAACCGAGCAGTCCATTGACGAGTGCTACAAGTGCGATGAAAGAAAGAAGCATGGCACCTATATTCAATGCGAGCTGAAGACCTATTGATGCTCCGTTGGCAGCGGCGTCGATGACATTCGAGGATTCCTCGTCTTTGTGAAGCGTAAATTCCTCATCTGTTTCCACTGCTTCCGTTTCAGGAAAAATGATTTTCGAAAGAAGCAGACCGACAGGGGCAGACATGAAGCTTGCGGCCAATAAATATTCAAGAGGCACGCCAATCAGCGAATATCCGATCAAAACACTTCCGGAAACAGAAGCCAGTCCGCATACCATCACGGCGAAAAGCTCGGATTTCGTTAAATGTTCCAAATATGGTTTGATGACAAGCGGTGCTTCCGTTTGACCTACAAAGATATTGGCGGTCGCCGAGAATGTTTCCGCCTTCCTTGTTCCAAGCAGCTTGGCAAGCGCTCCGCCGATATATTTAATGAAGAACTGCATGATGCCCAAATAATAAAGAACAGAAATGAGGGCGGAAAAAAAGATGACAATCAACAGTACATTAATCGCGAATACATTGGTGATCCCGCTCTGTTCCGTATATAATCCTCCGAAAAGAAAGTTAATGCCTTCATTCGCATATGCAATGACAGACGTGACAACATTGGTCAATTTCTGAAGGACCATTCTCCCGAAAGACCATTTCAACACAATGAAAGCGAAGATTAATTGCGTAGCCAGAGCCGCAAATACGGTTCTATAATTAATCCTTTTTTTATTATTTGACATAAGGAAAGCGATGCCCAGGATCACTGCGATGCCCAAAAAGCCCCATAGATATTGCATTATGTTCACCTCGTAGATTTACTTGATTGCTGGTTAGTGTAAGCGAAAAACGACAAAATATTCCTTGACGGTTTGCTGTAATTTAGGAACGGGTATGGAAGCGAAAGGGGAGGGATGAATAAAATGATCAAGAAATTAGCCAAAAGGGCATTGGTCGCTGCGATGCCATTCATCATAAAAAGTGCAAAAAAATATTGGAAGAACAGGAAAACAAGGAAAATCACGCAATGATTTGCCGAAGATGCTAAAATTTCATATCCTAAAAGAATAGCCAATAATCCTGAGTATGTGATATATTTTTCTAAGTTACGATTATGTTCGGCTAGATTTTTTAGAGATAGGATGTAGAAAATGACCACTTCACTTGAAAAAGAAGTTCAATCAAGAAAGACGTTTGCAATCATTTCCCACCCGGATGCCGGGAAAACAACCATGACCGAGAAACTATTGCTGTTCGGCGGCGCGATTCGTGATGCCGGTACAGTTAAAGCAAGGAAAACAGGGAAGTATGCTACTTCCGACTGGATGGAAATAGAGAAACAAAGAGGTATTTCCGTAACTTCCTCTGTAATGCAATTCGAATATAAAGACTGCAAGATCAATATTTTGGATACACCAGGACACCAAGACTTCAGTGAAGATACTTATCGGACACTGACTGCCGTGGACAGTGCTGTGATGATTGTCGACTCCGCAAAGGGTATAGAAGATCAGACGATTAAACTATTTAAAGTCTGCCGCATGAGAGGCATACCGATTTTCACTTTCATCAATAAAATGGACCGACAAGGGAAAGAGCCTCTGGAGCTTTTGGCTGAGCTTGAAGAAGTACTCGGCATCGAATCTTATCCGATGAATTGGCCAATCGGTATGGGCAAAGATTTTGAAGGAATATATGACCGCTATAATAACCGTATTGAACAGTTCAAGAACGGGGATGAAGAGCGGTTCCTGCCTTTGAATGAAGAAGGGGAGCTGGAGATGGAACATCCATTGAAGGATTCACCTCTTTATGAACAGACGCTGGAAGAGATCATGCTTTTGAATGAAGCGGGTAATGAGTACAGTGTCAAGAAAATCGAAGAAGGACAGCTTACGCCTGTATTCTTCGGAAGTGCGCTGACGACTTTTGGTGTCCAGACATTCCTGGATGCTTTCTTGGAATTCGCGCCATCGCCTCAGCCAAGGAATTCATCAGCAGGTGAGATCAACCCGGTAAGTGAGGAATTCTCTGGTTTCATCTTCAAAATACAGGCAAATATGAATCCTAAACATCGGGATCGGATCGCATTCCTTCGTATCTGTTCCGGGAAATTCGAACGCGGTATGAATGTCAATCTGAGCCGTACAGGAAAAAGCATCAATCTTTCTTCCTCCACACAGTTCATGGCGGACGAGCGGGCGACTGTCAATTCGGCTGTCAGCGGAGATATCATCGGTCTTTATGATACAGGAAATTATCAGATTGGCGATACGCTTACGACAAGTAAGGAAATGTATCAATTCGAGAAACTACCGCAGTTCACTCCGGAGATTTTCATGAAGGTATCTGCGAAAAATGTCCTGAAGCAAAAACATTTCCATAAGGGAATCAATCAGCTTGTGCAAGAAGGTGCCATTCAGCTCTTCAAAACGGTGACAATGGAAGAGTATCTGCTTGGAGCGGTCGGTCAGCTTCAATTCGAGGTGTTCGAAAACCGGATGAAGAATGAATACAATACAGATGTCATCATGGAACGCATCGGCAATAAAATGGCTAGATGGGTCGAAGGCAATGAAGTGGACGAGAAACTCAACAGTTCGCGCAGCATCCTTGTGAAGGACCGCTATGACCAATATGCTTTCCTTTTCGAAAATGACTTTGCCCTACGCTGGTTCCAAGATAAGAATCCGGATGTGAAACTATATAACCCGATGGACGGGAAATAAAATAAAGAAGGAGTCGATTCAAATGGAATCGACTCCTTCTTTGTTTTCGCAAAACGCAGTTACGAAAACAGCTTTGTAAAAATATTCTGTTTACAAGTTTAGGTATATAAGTTAATAATTGGATTTAGATATTAACTTATCAGCTTTCACTATCTTGCCATACGACCGCCTGTGATTATACATAATCAATTGTTAAAGTTACCTTGACATGGAGGAATCAGAATGAAGAAAATCATAACTGTTGAGAATCTTACAAAAGATTTTAAAGACATACAGGCTGTGAAAGGAATTGATTTCTATGTGGAGGAGGGGAAATTGTTTTCGTTTCTTGGACCGAACGGAGCAGGTAAGTCCACTGTGATTGACATGCTGTGCACCTTGCTGAAACCGGATAGAGGGAAGGTCACCATCGATGGACATATTTTGGGGGAGGAAGATGACGCCATCCGCTCAAAGATCGGTGTAGTCTTTCAGGATAGTGTATTGGATTCGCTGCTTACTGTTCGGGAGAATCTGATCACTCGTGCGAGTTTCTACGGGATGTCGAAAGAAAAAGTGAAGAAGGCGGTACAGGATGCTGCGGAAGCGGCTGGTGTAACGGAGTTCATCGACAGGCCGTACGGAATGTTGTCCGGGGGACAGAGGAGAAGGGCAGATATCGCAAGGGCATTGGTCAACACACCGCGTATTTTGTTCTTGGATGAACCGACAACCGGTCTGGATCCAAAATCCAAGGAAAGTGTCTGGAAGACTGTGTCGGAACTGCAGAAGGAAACAGGGATGACGGTGTTCCTCACCACCCACTATATGGAAGAGGCGGCCGTGTCGGATTATATCATCATCATCGACCATGGAACAGTAACAGCCAAAGGTACGCCATATGACCTGCAGTCCAGATACAGTTCTGACCGGATGCATCTGAAACCGAAAGACTCGGATCCACTCAAACGTTTGCTTGAGGAAGCAAAATTACCTTACAAGGAAAAAAACGGAATTATTATTGCGGAATTGGAGAATACCTTGGAGGCACTCCCGTTTTTGGAAAGCGCAAGACCATATTTGGAAAGCTTTGAAGTAATCCATGGCTCGATGGAGGACGTATTTCTGAATATCACAGGAGGTGCACGATACTATGCTTAATCTTGCACAGCGCAATATGAAAATATTCTTCCGGCAAAAAAGTGCCGTGTTTTTCTCCCTTCTTGGTGTGTTCATCATTCTGGGGCTTTATATCCTTTTCCTCGGTGACGTCTGGAAGGATGGCTATAGTGATGTGCCGGATATAGAGATTCTCATGAACAGCTGGATTATGGCCGGAATGATCTCTGTTACCTCTATCACGACAACAATGGGAGCCTTTGGAATCATGGTGGAAGATAGAGCGTCCCAGAATATCAAGGACTTCTATACAGCACCGATCAAGAGAAGTAAAATTGTGGGCGGTTATATCATCAGTTCCTATATAGTCGGATTATTGCTTAGCCTGGTTGCCTTTGTGATTGCTGAAATATATATCGTATCGAGCGGAGGAGAATGGCTTTCAATAAGTGAACTGCTGAAATTCTTGGGCATCCTTCTGCTTTCTGTCCTTTCATCAAGCGCCATGGTGTTTTTTGTGGTCAGTTTCTTTTCGAGCAATAATGCGTTCTCCACTGCGAGTTCGGTAATCGGTACGTTGATCGGATTTCTTACTGGCATCTATCTTCCGATCGGCACTTTGCCGGATGCCATCCAGTGGGTAATTAAGCTATTCCCCGTTTCCCATTCCGGGGCGCTGATGCGTCAAGTGATGATGAATGAACCGATGTCGGTCAGTCTTGAAGGAATGCCTGAAAGCAGTGCCGCAGAAATAAAGGAAATGCTTGGTGTAACCTATACATATGGTGATTATACAGCTGAACCGTATGTGCATATTCTTGTATTGCTCGGCACAGCAATTCTGTTTTATGTGCTTGCTCTTTTGAATGTAAAGCGCAAGAAAAAATAATTTCTGCCTGAAAGCTTGCGATTGCAAGCTTTTTTTCTTTTCTTGAAATCAGCGTTTAATAAATCCAGTAATGGACCAGTAATGAGTCAAAAGTTATGATTTGATGTGTTTATTAAATGAATTTCGCTATTTTGCATTAGAAAACATGATTCGAACGATCTGAATTTTTTAAATATTCAGTAATCAAATTGACGTATGAAATTCTCTTTTCTATAATCCAGATAACTACTAGAACATACTTAATGATCGGTCATGGTTCAAATATACCAATAAAGGAGTGAGTGAGTTTGAAGGGAAAGTGGAAGAACATTTTAATGTGGAATCTTGTGATAATTTTGCTTTTGTCGGTATGCTTCAGTGGTCAGCCTGCTTCTGCCTATTCAAAAACAGGAAAGGAGAATCCCCCGCAGCAAGGTTTTCAATTTGGTGAAGCTGTCGACCTTGGGGAAGGCCCGCTTGCTTCACAGGCTATGGGAGCTACCATTGGCGATGATGAGGTATATTTCGCCAATAACGGCAGTCCAGCTATATTTTATGCAATTGATTCAGAGAGCGGGGAAGTGAATTTCAAACAGTCTTTGCCGGGACAGGATGTGATTTGGGCCATCACCATAGGAAGTGACGGAAATGTCTATTTCGCCGGAACAGCCGGCGGAAATTTATATCGATACGATCCGGCAGCAAAAGCGATTGAGGATCTGGGGGATAATACCACAGGAGATAAATGGATCTGGGAAGTAGAGGCTTCCATAGACGGGAAGATATACGGCGCAACCTATCCCAATGCCAAATCATTCGAATATGATATCGCTTCAGGTACGTTCAAGGATTTAGGCAGGATGAACATGACAGAACAGTATACTAGAGGAATCGGTGTAACGGAAGATGCCCTTTATGCCGGTACAGGATCCAAGGCATATTTATATCGAATCGATAGGAAAACATATGAGAAAACGGAGATCCCGACACCGGTTACGGGCACAGATACGATGATCTCGAATATTTGGGAATATGGTGACAGGCTCTTTGTTGTGAACGGTACTTCACTGCATGTACTCGATTCCTTCAACCATACACTTATCCGTACAATACACTATCAAGATGCAGTCTCCACTGATGGTTTCATTTCAGCTCCTTCTCCGCTGGATACGGACATCATGTACTTCAAAAACAAAAACACACATCAATTATGGACATACAATATACAAAAGGACGAGATAGCCATTGTGGGTGATGGAATCGATCTTCCTTCCACATCCACGAGAACAATGAAGTGGGTTGAAAGGGACGGAGAACAGCAGCTTGCGATGATGTACACAAGGAATGAGCTGGTCTTCTTCAACCCGCGGACAGGCGAGCATGATGTCATCTATCCGGATGTGGAAATGACAGGGTTGGATATACAGGCCCTGGAATCCGATGCATCGGGAGAAAAACTGTATCTGAGCGGCTATCAAGGATCTATAGCAATCTATGATACTAAGAAACAAGCTTTCACGCTCCAGGAGAGGGATCCCCATCAGATTGAAGGTTTCGGTTTTTTGAACAATAAAGTTTATATGGGTGCTTATGGCGGAGCAAGGATTTATGTATATGATCCAAAGAAAGATTATCTGTTCACAAGGAACAATGAAACGAACAATCCGAAGCTGATTTACTCCGTTCCCACTCAACAAAGCAGGCCGTTCACCTTCGCTTCAGGCGATAATCATCTATTTACAGGTACCATTTCCGATTATGGGAAACTGGGAGGAAGTTTTGCCGCCTATGATGCGAAGCGAAAAAAGTGGTCGAGTATAGAGAACATAATCGAGAACCAAAGCATCATCGGTTTGGCCTATAAGAAAGGAAAAGTGTATGGCGGCTCAGCAATATACGGGGGGCTGGGCATCAACCCGACTGAAACGACTGCAAAAATGTTCGAATATGATGTGAAGAAAAAGAAAGTAAAACAGTTCCCGTTGAAACTTAAGGGGCTAAAAAATCCGCAAATGATCGGAGAGCTTTCTTTCGGTCCCGATGGGCTGCTTTGGGGAATCGCTTGGGGCCAGGACAGGGATGACAGGAACGCTTATACACTCTTTGCGATGGATGAAAAGAGGAAGCGTATAATGAAAGAAAAGACTGTATTCCATGATTTGGCAAAAGGAAGCAACTGGCGTCCGTTCTATATCAGATGGGGGAAAGACGGTATGATGTACACCACAATCGGCAGGAAGCTTTCCGTTTTCAACCCTAAGACGATGAATCATAAAGTATTGGTCGAAGGCACAGTCAATCTGATGGATTTGGATCGAAAAGGAAATGTGTATTATGCGAAAGGTTCCAGGCTCTATATGCTCCCGGTACTCCCGGCAAAACCCAAAAGGGAGAACCGAAAAGAAGCAATGGAAGTTGAGGGGGGGAATCGTCCAGAATGAAAAAACATTCCATAGCAGCAGCCATCGTTTACGTGATGTGTTTGATTTCTCCGTTGACAGTAGGATATGCAGCAAAGTCTGAACCGGTAAATCAGTTGGGAAATCCAAGATTTGAAAAGAAGTCGGAAAGGGTAACTGATGTCCAATTCCATGATTTAACTTTAGTGGAACAACCGACATTGAAGCTTCCTTATTCCCTCGGGAAGCAAATCGATCTTGGCAGTGCTGCTGTTGTCGCCCAGACGGCAGGAGCGGCTTTTGGTGAGGATGAATTGTATTTTGTCAACAATGGAACTCCTGCCGTATTTCATGCGGTGGACGCGGCAACAGGAGAAGTGTTGTTCTCAAAGCCTGTTCCTGGCGCCGATGTAGTCTGGGGAATTACGGTGGGGAGTGACCGCAATGTCTACTTTTCCAGCACGAAGGATGGTATCCTCTACAGATATAAACCGACCGAAAAGATAATGGAAACCCTCGGTGCCAATCCGACAAGAGACAAGTTTATCTGGGAACTAGAAGCTTCAAGTGATGGAAAAGTATATGGAGCAACATTCCCTCAAGGAAAGGTATTTGAGTACGATATTCTTTCATCTTCCTTCAAGGATTTGGGACATTTGAAAGAAACGGAGCAATATGCCCGTGGAATCGGAGTCACGGATGATGTGATATATGCAGGAACAGGTGCCGTAGCGCATTTGTATAAAATGGATCGGAAGACGCTTGAGAAAGAGGAAATTCCAACACCATTCACTGGACAGACAACGATGATCAGCAATGTTTGGGAATACGGAAACCGGTTGTTCGTTACAACCGGCCTGAATGTGGAAGTGCTTGACGCTAGTACGTATGAGTCTGTCGGATCCTTTGTTTCCAATGGCTTTGTCTCACCGCCGTCTCCTTATGACGAGAATATTGTCTATTTCGAGGATAGGGAATCGAAGCAATTATGGCAGTATGATATGGCAACAGATAAAGCGGAGAGAACAGGAGCCGGAATTGATTATCCGATTACACAGACAAAGACAATGAAATGGCTGGAAGTGGAAGGGGTCCAGCAGCTGGCCATGCTGAGCAGCCGTAATGAATATGTACTCTATAACCCGCAGGCAGGAATTGCGAAGACAGTCATCCCTGAAGTGGAACAGATAGGAGTGGAAATGAACAGCCTTGAAATCGGACCTGACTCGAATGTGTATATAGGGGGCTACCAAAGCTCTTTCACAGTGCTCGATTCGAAAACCAATCAGTATAAGCTGCAGAAACCGAACCCATACCAAATTGAAGATATCGGCTTTCTTGGAGGCAAAGTGTATTTGGGAACGTACGGAGGTGCCAGAATTTATGAGTACGATCCGAAGAAACCATACCGATATACGAATGGAGGACCACAAGACAATCCTAAGGAAGTATACGCCATTCCGGACGGTCAGAGCAGACCGTATACATTCGCTTCAGGAGATGGTTATCTGTTCGCTGGCACCATCCCTGATTACGGGTTGCTTGGGGGTTCGCTGGCCGTATATGACAGTAAAAAGAAGAAGTGGGAAAGCTATCGGAATATCATTAAGAATCAAAGCATTACGGGACTCGCTTACAGAAAAGAAGTCGTATATGGCAGCAGTAATATTGTCGGAGGTCTCGGTGTGACACCGACAGAGACAAGAGCCAAGATGTTCTCCTTCCATGTGAAAAACAAAAAGACTGAGACATTCGATCTCGAACTGGATGAACTGGTTAACCCGCAGCAGATAGGAGAACTTGCATTCGGACCGGATGGACTGCTCTGGGGCACGGCTTGGGGACAAAATAAAGAAGGGACAAATGTGTTCAGTATATTCGCGATGGATCCAAAAAGAAAGACTGTCATCAAAGAGAAACATATCGGTCAAGCAAATCGCGGAAGCAACTATAGACCTTTTTATATGAGGTGGAGCCCTGACGGCTTCCTGTATACGACAGCGGGCAGGGAAATATTGGTCATCGATCCGAAAGATCTGTCATCGGTGAAGATAGCTTCAGGAACAATCAATATGATGGATTTGGATGAGTATGGGAATGTGTACTTTGGCAAAGGATCAAAGCTTTATATGATGCCTGTCCCGCTTGGAAAAGCTGAATTGAAAGACAAGAAAGTCAGCTTGAAGATAGGCGGTATTAAGGATTTGAAGCTGAAAGCGGCATTGGCGAACGGTAAGAACATCGATGGCAAGAATCTGAAAATAGAGTATGTAAGCAGTGATAATGAGGTTGTGATGGCCACAGAAGACGGAATCAAGGCGATTTCGAAAGGGATTGCAAATGTACATGCCGTTGTTTCGTATCATGACAGTGTCATCGAGACGAAAGCGATCACTGTAAAAGTAAAACAATAAAGTAAAATGAGAGTGCGGTTAAAACCGTGCTTTCTTTATTTTTTCAAAAAGGAATGATATTGACAAAGGAAGAGTTCTACTGTAAAGTCTACTTTAGCGCATAAATGCGTTTAAGTATAAAAGAATATACTGTGGCAGAGTCAGTAGCAGATGTTCCGGACAGCAGAAGAGACCGGATGGAAGGTGTGAATCCGGGCTGGGCATATGTGAATTACAACTGCAAACAAGCACAGATTCCTTTAAATGAGCGGATGCGGCTTTTATGGCTGTGTCAAGTAGGGTGGTACCGCGAAGCGCTTCGTCCCTATGTGGAGCAGTGCTTTTTTTGTGTTTTCGAAAGAATT
This sequence comes from Bacillus sp. (in: firmicutes), assembly GCA_045576475.1. Lineage (GTDB taxonomy): Bacteria > Bacillota > Bacilli > Bacillales > DSM-1321 > Bacillus_AD. The sequence continues at coordinate 25,253 of JAZNGP010000030.1, forward strand.
CTTTATCAATCAAAAACAAAGAGAAGTGATTCGCTCCTGAAATGAAAGGAGAATAACAATGTTACATACTGATAATAAAAAACTGCATCCAATGGAAGCTGCGGCTGTCTTGGCAATCATCATCTTCATCGTCAGTTCGGGAATCATCGGGCTTGGTCTGGCTCCCCATCTGCCTTTGACGGCAGGGATTGTCTTGCTTCTTCTATACGGACTTTTGAAAAAGGTCCCTATAGCAGATTTAGAAAAAGGGTTAATTGAAGGTGCGGCATCAGGCCTTGGTGCCATCTATCTTTTTTTCTTCATTGGGATGCTGATCAGCAGCTGGATGGCAAGCGGCACAATTCCGACCCTGATGTATTATGGATTTGAGTTCTTTGCGGAGGTACCATTGTATCTGGCGGTGTTTGTTGTGTGTTCGATTGTCGGAATCTGTATCGGCAGTGCTTTCACGACCGCAGCCACGATCGGTGTAGCCTTTGTCGGGATGGCAGCCGCTATGGATGCTTCCCTTGCTATTACAGCAGGTGCGGTGGTATCAGGAGCTTTTCTTGGGGATAAGATGTCCCCGCTATCGGAAACGACGAATCTTGCATCCAGTGCGTTCGATGTTCCTTTGTTTGTCCATATTAAACATATGATGTGGACAACTGTTCCAGGTTTTATCATTTCCGGATTTGTGTTTTATTTTCTGTCCCCCGGCACGGGGAGTGTTACGGCAGACACGGAATCCTTTCTGTCCGCGCTGGCGTCAGACAGCATTGTGCATCCAGCAGCTTTCATACCATTCATTATAGTGATGGTGCTTGCCGTCAAACGATTGTCGGCAATAATGGCTTTAACTGCCGGAATCATTTCCGCTGTCATTCTGGCATTTATCTTTGACAGTTCCATGAGCTTTGCGGTGATGGCCGACATCCTTTATTCAGGATTCATGGCCGATAGCAAATCTGACCTTGTGAATGCGATTCTTTCCCGGGGAGGGATTGAGAGTATGATGAGTTCAGTTACGCTTGTCCTGCTGGCATTGGGGATGGGCGGGTTATTATTCCTGCTCGGAATTATTCCGTCGCTGCTGAAGGCGGTCGAACGTTTCCTGAAGACTGCCTTGAGTGCCATTGGAGCTGCAGCCGCGACTGCTGTCGGAATCAATTTCCTTATTGGTGAACAATATTTATCGATTCTCCTTACGGGCAATACTTATCGTCCTGTATTTGACCGTTTAGGACTAGATAGGAAGACATTATCGAGGACGCTTGAGGATACGGGTACCGTCATCAATCCGCTAGTTCCTTGGGGGATATCCGGGGTGTTCATGACAGGGGTGCTTGGTGTGACCACTGTCGAGTATGCTCCTTTCGCCATCTTCTGCCTGGCATGCCCATTGCTTACTATATTGAGTGCAGCGACAAATCTTGGTGTATCCAAGAAAAAAGACATCGGTACTTCAGTTGACTGAAGAGCCGATGTCTTTTTGTTTTGGAGCGGGTATACAGAGGCAAAGAGGATTATCCCTATACTTCTTTATAACGGAAGGAATATGGAGGAGAGATTAAAGCTTCCATTGCTTCCGTCTTTTATTACTGATTGAAAAGGGGAAGGGCGTTATGTATAGTTGAAATAGACATAATGTCCCTTTTAGGGAAGCGGAAACAAGGAAATCCCTACTAAAGTAAAGGAGTACTATATGAAAATAAGTGCATTCAGCATCAGAAGGCCAATTTTTACACTCATAACGATGATATTTGTCCTGGTTCTCGGAACAGTATCACTGCTTAACATCCCTTTGAAATTGATCCCTGACATCAACCCTCCGGTTGGAGTGGTCGTGACATCTTACGAAGGTGCAAGTCCGACAGAGGTATCGGAAAAAGTCGGGAGGCCGATGGAAGCGAGTTTATCGACATTACCTGGACTGAAAACAATGACATCGACATCACAGGAAGGCGCTAACTTGACCTTACTGGAATTCTCTTGGTCGACAGATCTGGAAGAAGTGGAGAATGATGTGTTGCGGAGCATTGAAAATGCGGCTTTGCCGGATGATGCAGGGAGGCCTCAATTCCTCAAATTCAATCCTTCTCAATTTCCTGTGATTCAACTGACGATGAGTTCGGAAGAAAGTGATGAGGCCTTGCAGGAACTGGCTGATCAATTGCAGCTTGAGCTTTCCAAGGTGCCGGGCGTCGCAAATGTGAATGTATCAGGCATAGCGGCAGAAGAAGTGCGGATCACTATAGACGAAGACAAGATGAAATTATATAAGCTTGACCAATCGGACATCGTCAATGCGATTGTCTCCAATAATGTCAGTTTACCGGGGGAAAAGATCGAGACAGAAGGAAAGAACCTTTCGACCAGAATCATCAGCGGATTCCAGGGTCCGGATGACATCAGAAATTTGACGCTGTTGACGGATCCTGCCACTGGAGAGCAAATAACAATCGGTTATGTGGCAGTCGTCGAACAGATCAGCCGGACGGACGGGACGATAACCAGGACGAATGAAAAACCGTCCGTGATGATGAGTGTGCTGCAGCAGTCGGATGCGAATACAGCCGATGTCTCGGAAGAATTCCAGACAGCGCTGGATGAGCTGCTGAAAGAGGAGAAATACAAGAATATAGAAGCGGATATATTATTTGATCAAGGAAATTACATACAGTTGGCCATCGGCAGCATCTCAACTTCTCTAGTGGTCGGCGGACTGCTCGCGATGCTGATTCTGGTTCTGTTTCTGAGAAGTGTCAAAAGTCCGATCATCATCGGCATCGCCATTCCTTATTCGGTCATTTTAACATTCGTTCTGATGTACTTCTCAGGTTTCACGCTCAATATCATGACTCTTGGGGGCTTGGCGCTCGGAATTGGAATGCTTGTCGATAATTCCATTGTCGTCATTGAGAATATATATAGACATTTGGCAATGGGGAAAGATCCCAAGGAAGCCGCAAGAACCGGTACAAAGGAAATTGGCGGGGCAATAACAGCATCCACACTGACCACGATTGTCGTCTTTCTTCCGGTTGCGTTCATCACCGGAATCATCGGCGATTTGTTCCTGGAATTCGCATTGACGATTTCGTTCAGTCTCATTGCTTCTTTGCTTGTGGCATTGACTGTCGTACCTATGCTGGCAAGCAGATGGTTGAAACGGGCGCCGGCTGATACCGAGGCAAAGAGGAAAAACTCCAGATCGATGAAGATATTGAAGAAGATGATCGAATGGTCTTTGCTTCATCGTCTGACTGTCGTGCTCCTCACAGTGATGATGCTTGCGGCAGGGTTATTCGGCTTGACGACAGTCGGTACACAATTCCTTCCGAATACCGACGAAGGATACTTCAGCATCAACGTTGAGCTGGAGAACGGAGCCGCAATATCAGAAACGGAGAAAGCTGTTGACGCCATCGAGAAAGAATTGGTGAAAGTGAAGGAAGTGGACGTCTATGTGAGCTATATCGGTTCCACACAGGAAGGATCATTCAGGGGAACTCTGGATGAAAACCGTGCGGAGGTATACGTCAAGTTAGTTGATCTGGAAGACCGGGAACGCTCTGTTTTTCAAATAGCGGATACTTTAGAAGACAATCTTGAGCGGACGGCCCGGGAAGCGAATGAAACGGCCGAAGTTTCGCTGGCACTCCAATCATCTTCCGGTACTTCACCGAATACATTGACTTTCAATTTAAGAGATATTGATAAGCAGAGATTGGAAGAAGAGACAGATAAAGTGGCTGAAGCCATAAGGGAACTCCCGGATGTGACAGAAGTCCGAACGGATTTGAGTGAACGTACAGAAGAACTCCAGATTGAAGTGAACAGGGACAAAGCAAGGCTGAATGGTTTGGCTCCGGCACAGATCGCAAATGCGGTGAATGACATCACAAGAGGTGTTTTTGCCACACAAATAGTCACCGAAGAAGGGCAAGTCCAGTCAGTCATGGTCCAATACGGGGAGGAAGATGTAAACAAGATCGATCAAATGAAACAGTTATCCATCAAGAAAGCGGATGGAAGCTATGTCCGCCTCGCCGACCTTGCGGATTTCCGTATCAAGGAAAGCCCTGTGAAAATACAGCGAATCAATAATCAGGATGCAGTCCAATTCCATATCCAATATAAAGACAGTACGACACTTGGACAACTGACGGAGCAAGTGGAGAAAGTATTCAAAGATGTCGGCCTATCCGCTGAAACAGAAGTGGTATACAGCGGGGAAAGAGATTTGCTTGATACAGCAATGAGCCAGCTTGGTTTGGCACTTGTGCTGGCGATCATCTTCATCTATCTTGTGATGGCAGCACAATTCGAATCCTTGAAATATCCATTTGTTGTCATGTTCAGTGTTCCGCTCTTTGTGATCGGTGTATCGGTTGCCATGGCTGTGACCCGTACGCCGATCGGAATCACCGCCTTGATTGGTGTCATTGTCCTTGCCGGTATTGTCGTGAATAATGCAATCGTGATTGTGGATTACATCAATAAACAGAAAGAATCCGGTATGTCGGCATACGATGCAATCGTGACAAGTGTGCAGGACAGGGTACGCCCCGTTCTGATGACAAGCTTGACAACAATCTTAGGACTTGTCCCCATGGCGCTCGGTATCGGGGAAGGAACAGAAATCAATCAGCCGATGGGGATTGCTGTAATCGGCGGTTTGATCAGCAGTACTTTCTTGACGCTGATTTTCATTCCCGTGATTTACAGTTTCTTTGATAAAGGGACGAAAAAGAGAAGAGATGTGATCAAGCAGTCAAGGAAAATGAAGGATAGAAGTAACATCCTAAACGGCCAGGGAACTTCAAGTCCATCCGCGATTTATGATATCTATTCCATCTTGGAACAAGGAAAAAAGAAAAAAACAGCTGAAAGAGGAGAAAGTGATGATAGGGAAAGCCGGAACGGCGCGTATAGTGTTGAGCCCTTCTACAAAGAAGAAACTGGGAGAAATGAATGATATGGAAGTACAAGCAATCGATTCCGTAATGAACCGTTCGAAAAAGGCATTTAAAGGATGGAGTGCGATGAGTATAGATGAAAGACTCGTTCATTTCCGGAAACTGAGGAATACATTGCTTGACGAATTGAACACGGCAGTGGAAACTGTTTCATCGGGCGCGGGGAAGGTCCCTTTGGATGCGCTTGTATCTGATATCATGCCGGTTCTGGATTTCATCAAGCATCTTGAAAAGGATGCTTCGCGGATTCTGAAACCGCAGAAGATGAAAACACCGATCGTATTCTTCGGAAAGAAATCATATGTGGAATATATGCCAAGGGGGGTCACATTAATCATCTCTCCTTGGAATTATCCCTTCCAACTTGCGATGATTCCCATATTGAGTGCCTTGGTCTCGGGAAATACGGTTATTAGTAAACCATCTGAAGTAACACCATTTGTCGGGAAGTATATGGAGGATTTGTTCAAGAAAGCCGGCTTTCCACAGGATGTTATATCGTTCGTTCATGGAGGAAAGGAAGCGGGGCAAGCTCTAGTCGAAGCCAAGCCGGATTACATCTTCTTCACTGGCTCTGTCGCCACAGGCAAAATCATCGGAAGGCAGGCTGCAGAAGCGTTGATTCCGGTTACATTGGAACTGGGCGGCAAGGATCCAATGATCGTATGTAAAGATGCCCATCTTGAACGTGCCGCTAAGGCGGCCGTCTGGGGAGCCTTCACGAATAGCGGCCAAGTATGCATGAGTGTGGAAAGGCTATATGTCGATGAATCGGTTTCCGAAGCTTTTCTAGAACAAGTGATCAAGGAAACGAAAATGCTCAAGCAGGGAACAGGAGCCGATGATGATATCGGCAGCATGACATTCCCCGGGCAGCTGAATGTGGTCAGGGATCATGTTCTTGATGCGATTGAAAATGGGGCAGTGCTCGAAACGGGTAAACATCCGGATGACTGGGATCCGGAAAGTATGTTCCTTCAGCCCATGGTACTCACGAATGTCCATAAAGACATGAAGATTATGAAGGAAGAGACATTTGGTCCCATTTTGCCTGTGATGACTTTCCGTGATGAAGTAGAGGTTGTTGAAGCGGCAAATAGTACAGAATTTGGATTGAATGCGTCTGTATGGTCAAGTGATATGGACCGCGCCCGAAGAATAGCAGGGCATCTTGTGTCGGGTGCTGTCCTGATCAATGAACTCATTATTTCTGTTGCGAACCATCATCTGCCTTTCGGCGGTGCGAAATCAAGCGGGATCGGGCGGTATCATGGTGAAAACGGATTGCGGATTTTCTGCCATGAAAAAGCTATTATGGCTGATCGGGGCTCGAAAGAAAGCGAAATTCAATGGTATCCATATCAAGGGAAGTATGATACCTTCCATACACTGATCCAGTCGTTTTATGCTGATCGGGTGAAAGTGATCCCATTTTTGGCAAGTTACCTGAAACTGTTGAAAAAAGGGAAGTAAGAGCATATTTGTCACTCTTAAGGTTGCAATCTATGAATGTATGAAATATAATAATTGTATCAAATAAATATGTGTTCCTTTCAAAGGGGAGTAGCGTTAGGGTTCGCCCTAAAACAAAGTCGTCATTTCGTGGAAGTGAGATTCCACCGGCTTTGTTGGCATACTATACTTAAGATGCTCAGCAAGACCTTTGCCATATTCAATGGCAGAGGTCTTTTTATTTTGACCTTATGCGTTTAAATTACTTACGAAATGGTTAAAGGAGAACACACATAATTGGAGGGAATATATTCATGGAAGCTACTATGTTATTGGAGTATGGCTGGATTCTTCTTGTACTGATCGGTCTTGAAGGCTTGCTTGCAGCGGATAATGCAGTCGTACTTGCGGTAATGGTTAAACATTTACCGCCTAAAGAAAGAAAGAAAGCCTTATTCTATGGTTTGCTGGGAGCATTCGTTTTCAGGATCGGAAGTTTATTCATCATCTCATTCCTTGTCAACATTTGGCAGGTTCAAGCAGTCGGTGCCGTCTATCTGATGTTCATTGCGGCCCATCATATTTATAAGCAGTGGAGCTCGAAGGATGAATTGTATAACCCGGATCTGCCTGTCAAGAAAGGTTCCGGATTCTGGATGACAGTCTTTAAGGTTGAGGTTGCCGACATCGCATTCGCGATCGACAGTATGCTTGCAGCAGTCGTACTTGCTCAAACATTGCCTGAAACAGGATGGTTCAAAGTCGGGGGCATCGACGGCGGTCAGTTCATGGTCATGTTCTTCGGAGGATTTATCGGAGTCATCATTATGCGTTTCGCGGCCCATTATTTTGTGAAGCTATTGCAAAAAAGGCCGAGTCTCGAAACAGCTGCTTTCTTCATCGTCGGCTGGGTAGGTGTCAAGCTTGCCGTCTTCACTTTAGCGCATGATGCTATCGGCGTGCTGCCGCACGATTTTCCGCATTCAACTGCATGGGAAGTCACATTCTGGGGTGTCATGTTATTGATTGTCGCACTAGGGTTCTTCTTCTCAAGAGAAAAAGGCACCAAAACGAATGCAAAAGAAAAAGAACAGTTATAATGAAAGAGAGACGCCTTAATGGGCGTCTTTTTTGCGAGTATAGATATCTCCTCATCGGTTGATTCCCAAAAAAGAAAGCATAGACATTATATTGGAGGAATTGTAATATTATCAGTATTCCGTAATTTATCGAATTATACACATTAGCTTATCTGCCTTTTGGAGGAGAAAGCGAGAGGAGAAGGGTTGTGCTGCATAATAAAAATGTTTGGATCTTGATGACGGGCGAGTTTATCGCCAATCTTGGTTTATGGCTCGGAACAATCGGAAATCTGGAGTTCTTGCAGAATCTTGTCCCTTCCGATCTGTTAAAATCTTTAATTCTGCTTGTCGGATTATTTGCCGGTGTTCTTTTTGGACCGCTTGCAGGAAAACTGATCGACCAACATTCCAAAAAGAGGATCATGATTTATTCAGGTCTCCTGAGGATTGTATCTGTTGGGTTCATGTTCATCGCAATTTCACAGGAAAGCATTCTTTGGATGAGTGTATATATGGTATTCATCGGTGTTGCGAATGCTTTCTATCTGCCTGCTTTACAGGCTTCCATTCCGCTGATTGCAAAAGATCATCAATTATTGACCATTAATGGACTGCATATGAATGTCGGAACAATCGCAAGAATCATGGGTACAGCTCTTGCCGGTATCGCTTTACTTTATTTATCTTTAACGGAAATGTATTTTCTATCCATGCTTACTTATATATTTATCTTTTGTACGACATTCTTCCTTCAAATTGAAGAAGAGAGGGTTTCAATACCAAAGGGAAAACAATCTGCGGGGTTCAAAGAAGTATGGCCAATGCTGAAAACTTCTCCGGTTGTTCTGATGGGTCTTCTGTTATTGATTGTTCCGACTTTGTTTCTTGGAAGTTTCAATCTGATGGTCCTGAAAATCGGAGAGATTCAAGGCGATCCGACAACCAAAAGCTGGCTTTATACTGCGGAAGGTATCGGATTCCTGATCGGAGCTGCTTTGGCAAGACGAATTTCAGAAGGGAATCATGCTGTTCATATCATGCTCTTCTGTTCTTTATTCATGGCTGTATCGCATCTGTCACTTTTCTTTGCCGATATGAAAATACCTTCCATTCTTTCTTTCGCCATCTTTGGGACAGCAGCAGGCATTTTCTTTCCGACAGCCGCGACCTTGTTTCAAACAATGGTGCAGAGGGATATGCATGGTCGCTTTTTTTCGTTCAAGGGGATGGCGGATCGTATAGGATTTCAAATTGTCCTCGTGACAGCAGGATTATTCTTGGACACAATCGGATTCAAATATATGGTCCTCACTTTCGGGGGAATAAGCCTTATGATGGTCATTTTATTCATGATGAATATGAAAAAAATGAGTGTGGAGCAGAAATATACAAATATGAAGAAAGAAAGATACCAATAAGCAACTTTTTAAAGAGGCATCCGTAAAAGGATGCCTCTTAGCCATGGGGTATGAAGTTGTCCTTATTTGCCCGCCATTTGGGATTGTGCCTGCTGAACGAGGCGTTTCGTGATCTCGCCGCCGACGGAACCATTAGCGCGTGCGGTCGTGTCTGAGCCCAATGTTACCCCGAATTCTTGTGCAATTTCATATTTATACTGATCAAGCATCTGTTGGACGCCTGGTACTAGAAGTTTATTGCTGCTGCTCATATATGCTTCCTCCTCAATTATGTTACAAAGTCGACTTTGTACTAATAGTATGATCAGTTAATGTGACTGTATGCTGTAGCATAAATGGAAAAAACACCTGATTGTTGGAGAAGGGGGAAAAAAACTGCCATCAGATGTTTATCTTTTTTATGTATAAGGGAAGATAAGCGTAAAAAAAGGGGAAATAAACTTGAATTTATCTGACGGGAAAACATATTGGGATTCAACATATAAAGGAAAGGAGTACCCTGCACTTGACACCGATAAGGAGTGTGATGTCCTGATAATCGGCAGTGGTTCGTCAGGGGCCCATAGTGCGTATTTTTTGTGCAAAACGGGTCTGAAGGTTGTTTTGGTGGATAAAAGAGAAATTGCTTCGGGCAGCACAAAAGCGAATACAGGATTACTCCAATATTCGAATGATAAAATGCTGACTTCCCTTATCCGTACATTCGGTGAGAAAGCGGCGGTCACACATTATAGGCTTTGTAAGCAGGCGATCAAAAAACTTGAGGAAGAAGTGGTCCCGGCAATCGGCAATCTATCTTCCTTCTCCCCTCGTGAAAGCCTCTATTTCGCATCAAATGATGAAGATTTGAAAAGCCTTCGAGAAGAGTATTACACATTAAAGAAATACGGCTTCCCGGTCGAATATTGGGAGCCTGATCAAATAGAAGCTGCATTCGGTTTCAGAAAGCCTGGTGCGGTCATTACAGAGGGCGATGCTGAAATCAATCCATTCCGCCATGCACAAGCGCTGATTGGGTATGCCAGCCGGAATGGGGTTGAGGTATACGGACAGACTAGGATAAATGGCCGCGAAAGAGGGGATGATATAGAAATCCTGTATACGGATGGCGGAAATCGCATTAAGGCGAAGCACATCATATATGCCACGGGATATGAATCACAGGAAGAGAAAAAGGATCCTAATGGAATCATTGTGAGCTCTTATGCGTTGACGACGAATACATTAAAAGAGGTCCCGAATTGGCCGGATAATATGCTGATTTGGGAAACGGCACGTCCTTACTTATATGCACGGATCACTGAAGATCAAAGGATTATCATCGGAGGAATGGATGATATAGACTTCTCGCCGGAAGATAGGGAAATGAAGCTGATCCATAAGCGGCAATTATTGATGAATGAACTGCTATCGCTATTCCCTGTTCTGGAAGGAAAAGTGCAGCCGGAGTATTTTTGGTCGGCGGCGTTCGGAGAAACAAAAGACGGATTGCCTACAATCGGAATGTATGATGATTATCCGAACAGCTATTTCCTTAAGGGCTTCGGAGGAAATGGAACGGTATGCTGTATCATTCTCGCGCAAATCATCACGAAGCTGATCACAGAAGGGTACCAGGAGGATGCATGGATTTATATGAAGGAAAGACTGTCGAAACCGGAAGTGCAATAATGGAAAGAAATGTCGGCCATGCGTGCAGCGGTTTTCTTGGAACGATAAAGAATACATGGACAAACTACAGTTGAGGCAAATAGAATGCAACCAATTGTATTTAAAGTTTTGAGAGGACTATACTTATGAAATCATTAAAGAAACCAATACTAAATAAATGGACCCCTGCACAAATGATCGTCATCTATTATTTGCTGGCTGTGTCTGTTTCCACATTGCTTCTGCGTATCCCAATCGCATTACAACAAGGTGTGGAATTATCATTCCTTGATTCCTTGTTCATTGCTGCATCCGCGGTAAGTGTTACGGGATTATCCACTGTGGGTGTAACGGAAACTTTCACGACGGAAGGTATCTTCATTCTTATGTTTGTTTTGCAGTTCGGCGGAATAGGAGTCATGACACTAGGGACATTCTTCTGGCTGATATTGGGAAAGAAGATTGGGTTGAAAGAACGCCGCTTGATTATGACTGACCAAAATCAATATAGCCTATCAGGTCTTGTGGATCTTCTCAGGCAGGTCCTGTATTTGATCTTGATTATTGAAGCTGTTGGAGCGTTGGTGCTCGGTATATATTTGATGCAATATTTCGATAGTGCAAAAGAAGCCTTCCTGCATGGATTATTCATGTCGGTGAGCGCTACGACCAATGCTGGTTTTGATATCACTGGACAGTCGCTGCAGCCATTTGCGAATGATTATTTTATCCAGTTAATGAATATATTATTGATTATCCTTGGCGCAATCGGCTTTCCTGTTTTAATTGAAGTAAAAAGGTTTCTGATGTCCAAGCCGGAGGAAGAAAGAGTCAAATTCAGTTTGTTTACTAAGGTGACTTCCATAACCTTTTTTTCTTTAATCATCTTTTGTACATTCAGTATTTGGCTGCTCGAGTATAACGGTTTTTTAGCAGGGAAGAGCTGGCATGAGAGTTTATTCTTTTCCTTATTCCAATCTGTCTCGACAAGAAGTGCCGGACTTTATACAATGGATGTTAGTTTGTTCAGTGAACCTACGCTTCTCATTATGAGTATCATGATGTTTATTGGTGCCTCTCCGACATCGGTCGGGGGAGGAATCAGAACAACGACCTTTGCATTAAATTTGTTATTCATATACCACTATGCAAAAGGAAACAGAAGAATAAAAGTTTTCAAGAGAGAATTATCGGATGAAGATATCCGTAAATCACTTGTGGTCACCATCGGCGCTATTTTTATGTTATGCGGTTCCATTATTGCCTTGATGGTGACAGAATCTTTTTCTTTAATCGAAATTACTTTTGAAGTCTGTTCCGCCTTCGGAACTGCTGGTTTATCGATGGGCATTACTTCGGAGTTAAGCACTTTCGGCAAAATGCTGATTATCTTGCTAATGTTCATCGGAAGGGTGGGTATTATTTCCTTCATATTCATGATTGGCGGAAAAGAAAACAAAACGAATTACAGATATCCGGAGGAAAGAATCATTATCGGATAAGATACATTATAAATGTAATGAGCAAAATGCAGGGCTGCAGACAAACCTGACTTGTCTGCAGCCTTTCCTGTTTCTTAAAACATGGAACACACTGCTAACAGATGGCGGTCAGAAAGTGCACATGAAACATGGACAACATAGAGTTGAGACAATAGAATATAGGGTGTAACAAAATGTACTTAAGGTTTTTGAGAGGATCAACTATATGCAACCATTAAAGAAAGACATATTGAGAACATTGACGCCTGCACAAATGATCGTCATCTATTACGTGCTGGCAGTTTCTGTTTCCACATTACTTCTCCGCCTTCCGATTGCATTAAAACCGGGGGTAGAGATGTCATTCATCGATTCTTTGTTTACCGCGGCATCTGCTGTCAGTGTCACAGGACTGTCCACTGTGAACATTGCCGAAACGTTTACCACTGAGGGTAACTTCATTTTGATGTTTGTATTACAGTTCGGCGGGATAGGAGTGATGACCCTGGGGACATTTTTCTGGCTGATTTTGAAGAAGAAAATCGGTCTGAAAGAGCGCAGGTTAATCATGACTGATCAGAATCTATATAGCTTGTCAGGTCTTGTGGATCTACTCAGGCAAGTGCTGTATTTGATAGTGATTATTGAAGCTATTGGAGCATTGGTGCTCGGCGTGTATTTGCTGCAGTATTTCGATAGTGCCAAAGAAGCATTCCTGCAAGGATTATTCATGTCGGTAAGTGCGACGACAAATGGAGGATTCGATATCACTGGACAGTCGCTTCATTTATACGCGAATGATTACTTTATTCAATTCGTGAATATGTTGTTAATCATATTTGGGGCAATCGGTTTTCCCGTATTGATTGAAGTGAAGAGATTCCTGATGTCAAAACCGGGGGAGAAGAGATTCAGATTCAGTTTATTTTCTAAGTTGACTTCCGTTACTTTTTTCTCCTTGATTATCTTTGGTGCAATCAGTATATGGGTATTGGAGTTTGACGGTTTTTTATCCGGAAAGAGTTGGCATGAAGGTTTATTTTATTCGCTTTTTCAATCTGTCTCAACAAGGAGCGGAGGTCTTTCCACAATGGACGTCAGTATGTTCAGTGAGCCGACACTTCTCATTATGAGTGTCATGATGTTCATCGGTGCGTCTCCGACGTCAGTCGGAGGAGGAATAAGGACTACCACCTTTGCATTAAATCTGTTATTCGTCTACCATTTTGCACAAGGAAATAGGAGAATTAAAGTTTTCAAGAGGGAACTTTCGGATGAAGATATCCGTAAATCACTTGTTGTCAGCATTTTTGCTGTTTTTACGGTCTGCAGTTCGATAATTGTCTTGATGGTGACAGAATCCTTCTCTTTAATCGAAATTATTTTTGAAGTTTGTTCCGCATTCGGAACTGCCGGGTTATCGATGGGAATCACCCCGGACTTAAGCACATTTGGTAAGCTGCTGATTATCTTGCTCATGTTCATTGGCAGGGTGGGCATCATCTCCTTCATATTCATGATTGGGGGAAAAGAAAAGAAAACAAATTATAGATATCCGGAAGAAAGAATCATCATCGGATAATATTAGCCTGCTTTTAATAAGTTGATAGAATATAGAGGAAGCTGCTTTAACAAAAGAAGAGCCCTCCAAAAGGCATATAGCGCCTTTTGGGGGGCTCTCTATTTTCTTCACAAGCTGAACAGCCGCTTGTGCTTTTCTATGATCCAGCTTCAGCGGCCAGCTTGTTGTGAAAAAGAAGAGCCCTTCTAAAGGCATAAAGCGCCTTTTGAAGGACTCCCTATTTTCTTCACAAGCTGAACAGCCGCTTGTGCTTTTCTTTGATCCAGTTCCAGCACCCCAGCGCCTAGTGTCCTTCACAGTCTTTCTACGATAAGTCAACATCGAATCGCTCCGCTCTTCGTGTTTCCTATATCTCGTGCAGACCGCTCCAGGCCATACGGCGCTGAACGGGGTGCTTCCACTTTTCTTTACATATCCCAGACTAGGGTTAGCAGGCTTCCGAAGATGGTGATCAGGCCTACTAATACTGCATATGCAATGCTGATGTAAAGAGTTGTTTTCTCTTTGGATTCGCCGATATGCATGAACAGGAATAATTGTAAGCTGGCCTGCAGCAAGGCGGTGACGATCAGTATCGTCATTTTCACGCCTGTTGTGATTTCGAGCCACAGGACAGACAAGGCGGCTAATGTCAGGACAATCGAAGACAGAAAGCCGATTACATGTGCTGTCGGAAATAACTTCGCCATATTACATCAGTCCTTTCAAGTAAACGAAGCTGAAGATGAAGATCCAGACCACATCAAGGAAATGCCAATAAAGAGAGAAGATAAATGTTTTATTGGCTGTTCTTGGTGTAAGGCCGTGTTTCTTCACTTGCATCAAGATTGCAAGACCCCAGAACAGACCGAAAGTCACGTGACCTCCGTGTGTTCCCAATAGCACCAGCAATGCTGATGTAAAGGCACTAGTGGAAAGGGTGGCACCTTCGTGTACATAATGGAAAAACTCATAAATCTCAATTCCGATAAAGGAAGCACCCAGTAAGAGGGTGATACCGATCAGCCACATCGTTGCTTTCTTCATGCCATGACGCATAGCATTGATAGCCAGCCCGATAGTGAAACTGCTGGTCAGGAGGATAAATGTTTCCCAAAGGATTCCTGACAATGCGAAAATATCTTTTCCTGTCGGACCGCTGCCTGTGCGATCAGCTAAGATCAGGTACACAGTGAACAATGTCGCGAATAAGACAATCTCGGCTCCAAGGAAAATCCAAAAGCCTAATATTTTCATCTGATTTTCTTCTGTGCTGTACTCAAGTGGTTGAGAGGCATCTATTTTCATGCGTTGTCACCTCGCAATTTTCTTTCTGTTTCTTTGATTTCATCGATTGGGATATGGAATCCGTGATCGTTTTCAAATGAACGTGCGAACAACAGATAAGCGATCGGAATTGCTGAGATGATCGCTGGAATCCACATGCTGAATACCATGAAGAATCCCCAGAACATAAAGCACATAGCCATCAAGAATGGTTTGAAACTGCTGTTTGGCATATGGATTTCTTCATAAGGACGTTTATAGATCTGCTCACGGCCTTGTTTTTGATTCCAGAAGGCTTCAACGGAATTGACTTCCGGTGTGATCGCAAAGTTATATGCCGGAACCGGGCTAGGCAAACTCCATTCAAGTGTACGTGCATCCCATGGATCGCCTTTTTCGATACGCGGTTCGTAACGGATACTCCAGTAAATGCTGTAGACAAGGATAGCGAAACCTATTGCGATGCCGACCGCACCAAGTGCCGAAATCAAGTTCAGCAGTCCATATCCAGTTTCTTCTGAATATGTGTACATACGTCTTGTCATACCATCCAATCCTAAGAAGAAGAGTGGCATGAATGTAACGTTAAAGGATATCGTGATCAACCAGAACGCGATTTTACCCAGTTTTTCATTCAATTTGAAATTGAACATGAGCGGGAACCAGTAATACATTCCGGCTACGACCCCGAACACTGTACCAGGAATCAATACATAATGGAAATGGGCCACAAGGAACATTGTATTATGATATTGATAATCCGCACTCGCCATTGCAAGCATAACCCCGGTGATTCCGCCAAATGTGAAAATCGGGATGAAAGCAAGCGAATAAAGCATCGGTACGGTGAAAGTAATCTTACCCTTATACATCGTAAGCAGCCAGTTGAATATCTTGACCCCTGTCGGAACGGCGATCAGCATCGTTGTGATGGAGAAGATACTGTTCACCATTACGCCTTGACCCATCGTATAGAAGTGATGGACCCAAACGGTGAAGGAAAGTAAGGAAATCGCAACCATCGAAATGACCATTGATTTATATCCATACAAATTCTTCTTCGCGAATGTCGAGATGATTTCACTGAATATACCGAATGCCGGCAAGATAACGATATAAACCTCAGGATGTCCCCATACCCAGAATAGGTTGGCCCAAAGCATGTCCATACCGCCATTTTGCATGGCGAAGAACTGTGTGCCGAACAAACGGTCAAACATCATCAATGCAAGCGCAACTGTCAACACTGGGAAAGCGAATACGATGATAACGCTTGTGATCAAGATTGACCAAGTGAACATCGGCATTTTCATTAATGTCATGCCTGGTGCTCTCATTTTAAGGATGGTGACGATAAAGTTGACACCTGTCATCAATGTTCCAAGACCAGCAATCTGAATTGCGATCGAGTAATAGTTATTGCCCACTGTCGGGCTGAATTCCAGACTTGCCAGCGGGAAGTAAGCTGACCAGCCAGCATCCGGAGATCCCCCGATTACGAAGGAAATGTTGAAAAGCATTGCTCCCGCAAAGAACAGCCAGAAGCTGATAGCGTTCAGGTATGGGAACGCTACATCACGTGCTCCAATCTGAAGCGGGATGACGATGTTCATCAAACCGATAATGAATGGCATCGCCATGAACAGGATCATGATGACCCCGTGTGTTGTGAAGATTTCATTATAATGCTGTGCATCCAATAATCCATTATCAGGCATAGCCGTTTGGCCGCGCATCAGGAGTGCATCGACGCCGCCGCGGAATAACATGATAAGAGCTGCAAGGATATACATAATACCGATCCGTTTATGATCTACGGTAGTGAGCCATTCGTCTTTAAGCCAGCCCCATTTTTTAAAATAGGTAAGACCAATGAGGATTGCCAATGAAACGACAACAATACTGACCATTGCACCGTAAATCATCGGACTTCCGTGTACTGCAAATTTTGACCAATCCACAATGAAGTCTCCTTTCTCTTTAAAGCGTATTTATTAATGGTTAGAATGATCTTCCGTGTCTGAACCTTCTGCAGGCTCATCAAAAATATTCTCCGTTTCTCCACTCTCATTGGACTCCGCTTCTTTGGTTCCATGATTATGACCTTCCGGAGGAGGACTGAACTCAAGATGTGTGGAAGTATAAGATTTTCTGCCTACATGAGCTGTATTTAGCAGTTCCTCAAATTCTTCCTCAGTCAACTCTTCTTCATTGTTTTTAACGTCTTGAACCCATTCTTCGTACTCTGCAGGCAGCATGGATAAGGCTTCGAATTCCATATGTGCGTAACCTTCACCTGAGAAGTTGGAGTTTCTGCCCATCATGGACATCGGATCATCAGCAACAAACTGAAGTTTCGTCACCATGTCACTCATTGCATATTTCTGACCGCCAAGCTGCGGAATCCAGAAGCTTGTGATCGGACCATACGAGTAGAGACGGAATTCCACTACTCTGTCGGTAGGAATATTCACATAGTTCACTGTTTCGATGCCTTCTTCAGGGTAACTGAAATGCCATTTCCAGTTGGAAGAAGCAGCGTAAATAATCAATGGATCTTGTTCTTCATAACCTTCAGGTACACTTTCAACTTGCTTTAGTGTATCAACGGTTACAAAGGCCAAAACACCCACTATAAGAAATGGAATCACAGTCCATGTGAGTTCCAGCCATATGTTACCTTCCATATGGGGCGGTGTGTAATTCTTCGGCTGTTTGGAGGCCCGGAATTTCAAAAGCATAAACGCAAATAAAAAATAAACAACTGCCATGACTCCCAGCATGATTGCAAATGAAAAGGTGATGGTATTGGCTTGAACTTCAGCTACAGGTCCGTTCGTATCAAAGACCATCTTTTCCCCACAACCGGCCAACAGCAACAAGGTGCTGAAAAATGTGGTCGCTAACATCCACTTTTTCTTCATTGGATATCCCCTTCCTTCGAATGATTGATTGTTTTCTGCCTGTTTCAGGCTAGCTGCATAGCATAATTTTCGCTAAAAACAGACAAAAAATGGATACTATGTAACTATTTAGGTATAGTGTTTGAGTATTCACATACCTATATTTTTACTATAGTAATTGTATTCCAAAAATACAAACAAAAAAGACTTGTGTCTAATTTGTGAAGCTTATTTTAATAGGGAAAAATGACAATAATCTAGATTTTTTTAGAATAAAAGCTAAATTTTTCCTGTATATTTCTATTCGATAATAATGTTTTTCTGTTATAAAAATCTTGATTTGAT
>JAZNGP010000031.1:0-41479 GCA_045576475.1 Bacillus sp. (in: firmicutes)
TACCTTGTTCCATATGTGTTGCCTCCTGTGTGTGGTGTTTCCACACAATGTATTACTATCCTTGCTCAAATACCTTAGACGAAAATCAAAATCGCTTCTCAATCTGAAACCGAACAAAAATAATTCTTCTTAAGAATAACAGATACATTCAAAAAAATCAAACAATAAGTTCACTACAATTTTCAGCCCGAGTGAATCTCCTTCAAAATGATCTAAAGCATTTTATCCCATATCCGACATCCATTTGGATATTTATGTTAAAATTCACATAAGCTTTTGAAGTCAATGTTGAACCAGGAGGTGAAGTCTAGTGGAAACCATATTGAGCATCTTGATCGGGGTTTTTATTATGTTTGTCGGTTTTTTGGTAATCAGAAAAAAAGCCCTTTTCTTAGTGAATATCGTTCTGTGGAATGGAGTTTCTGGAGGCGAAAAATTATCAAAAATTTTTGATACTATCTTGTTAGCCGCAGGATTTGCAGGGATCTTATTGCCATTTTTAATGAAATAGCTCTATTAAAGTTCCATGTTGATTTTTGTCTAGCAAAGGAAAAAACAACATTAAAAGATAACAGAGCCAATGGAATAATAAATTCACACCCAATGAAAAAGGCCGACCAATCAGCTTGGTCAACCTAGAAGATAGGTTCAAGAAGAAATCAGTATATTCTCGGCGGCATGGGCTCCGGCACGTCTTCCTGAAAATATGCCATCCGCCAGTGAGAGTCCGCTGATATAGCTGTTCGAGCAGATCCCTACCGCGGTGCGGCCTGCTGCATACAATCCTTTAATGCATTCATCGCTTTCGGTCAGCACTTGACCAGTCTTCTCATTTACACGTAATCCCCCTAATGTAAGTCCAGGTGCAGGAAAAGCAAAAGAATTTTTTATGGATATGTCGATCGCATAAAAAGGACCTTTCTCGATAGGGGAACAGAGTTCAAGCGCTTTATGGCCGGGGTCTCCTGCTCCGGAATTGATTCCGTCATTATAGGCTTGAACTGTTTCTTTCAGCGGATCGAAAGGAATACGTATCTTTGCCGCCAGCTCTTCAAGCGTATTTGCTTTCTTATGCCCTTTTGTCAGCAGATACATTACTTGGGCTCTTTGGAATGGCATCGTTTCGCTTGATACTTGTGATTTTACTTTATTCCAAATCTCCGAATCCAGAATCAGATGTCCTTGTCCATTATGTTCGTTTATCATGATTTCGGAATGGGTCGTTCCGTAGAGATCTTCATTGGCGATTCTGCTCCCGCTCGGACCGACTGTTATCCCTTCTATAAAGGCACTTGGCGGTGACATAAATCGCCAGGCTGTCATTCTGTGCATTTTATCGGTATAGCCGCCTGCCGATACACCTAGATTTATGCCGGACCCGTCATCCCCAACTGTTCCGAGCGGCTGGATGTCTTTAAAGCCCCGTTCATATTCAGCCTTCATCTCCGGATTGTAGACAAAACCGCCCGCCGAAAGTATAACCGCTTTCGCTCGTGCTTCAGTGGCTTTCGCTTTCTTTTGCCATGTTTTTTCGGTGCGGTCATTGATTTTGTTCCCTACAGCTGGGAGCCAGTTACCCAATTTCCCGCCGAGTTTGCTAAGGATCTGGTGCTGCATATTAAGTTCAGTATCATCCACGGTGCGGTACAGCACTCCCGCTATTTCCCCGTCTTCGATGATCAATTCTTCTACGCGGCTCAACGGTTTGAACTCCACCCCTTTTTCCAGGGCAGAATCCCGCAGCGCTTCCCATAACACTTTTCCGGAATCCATTCCTTCCGCCACTTGTCTATGGCCTCGGGCTGCCGGCTCCGCATGAAGATGATATGGCCAAGCTTTTTCATTGCCTGAATAATATAAGTAATGGGCATCGGTTGGATAGGACGTTTTGTAAGGACAAAGCGTCGAACGGAACTGCGCCCCATTTTCCTCCAGCCAATCAATTGTGGATGCGCTCTTCTCACAAAACCGCATCAAGGTTTCATCCGCTATGACACCCTTCGTTTCTTGCTTCAAGTAGTTGAACATATTTTCCGGTGTATCACGGAGGCCGGCTTCTTTTTGATAGCGGGTGCCTCCACCAGCATATACGACTCCTCCGGATAGTGCGGAAGCGCCTCCTCCGTATCCCCGGTCCAAAACCAGCACTTTGGCTCCTGCATCCGCTGCTTCGATTGCTGCACTTGCCCCTGCCAGCCCAAATCCTACGACGACAATATCATAATTCCCCATCCCAACATCCCCCTTGGACATAATAGCCCCATATTGTTTTCATTCTATTACGGGATGCTTCTATTTAGTACAACCTTATTGGGATGGGACATTATATTGGAACTTATATATTCAGAACAGATTATTCATCACCATTCATCGCTCCCGCTTCCCGGGATGTCATTGCGCCCTTTCCCGCACTAACATCTTTTTGTATTTGTTGCTTCACTTTAGCCGGATCTGTTCCGGCAAAATCCGGATTCATGATGGAGCCTTTGCCAGCTTCAGTACGTGTTCTTTGATTCATCTTCTGCACCTCCCTTTATTGTCGGTATTTTTACTATCCGCCATAAGTTCCTCGTATATCCTTTCATGCAGATTAGCCGGGAAGATAATTGAAACGCTAATAAAGAGCCGCACTGCATATGGATTGCAGTGCGGCCCTTATTTTTATTATAAGTTTCTATTATTTCCACCAGTCATCGAATACGGTGATCGGGCCGTATCGTTTATGTTCTGTCTTGACGAACCATCCTTCAATGATGGATGCTTCTTTGGCCGGCAGTTCTTTTCCTTCGAGATAATCGTCGATCATGTCGTATGTAACCCCTAATGCGACTTCATCCGGTATTTGCGGCTTGTCGTCCTCAAGATCTGCAGTCGGTGTTTTGAGATACAGATGTTCCGGGCAGCCGAGAAGTTTCAGGATGGCTTTTCCTTGTCTTTTGTTCAGACGGTACAATGGTGCGAGATCACATGCTCCGTCTCCATGTTTTGTGAAGAAGCCTGTGATTGCTTCGGCCGCATGGTCGGTTCCGAGGACTGCGCCAGCGTACATGCCGGCGAGATCATATTGCACTTTCATACGTTCACGCGCTTTCACATTCCCTTTCAGGAACAGCGACAGCTTATTGCCGGTTGCTTCTTCAACGGCTTTGACGCTTGCATCGACGGATTCCTTGATGTTGACTGTCACAGTCATACTCGGTTTGATCCAGTCGAGTGCATCCTGGCAGTCTTGTTCATCAAGTTGAACGCCATAAGGCAGTCTGACGGCGATGAATTTGTAGCGGTCTTGTTCGCCCGCTTCTTCGTTGAGTTCATTCACTGCTGTCTGCGCCATATAGCCGCAAAGCGTAGAATCCTGTCCGCCGGAAATTCCGAGCACCAAGCTTTTCAGGAAAGAATGCTTTTTCAAATAGCCTTTCATGAAATCGACGCTTCTTCGGAATTCCTGTTCGGGATTGATTTCCGGCATGGCTTTTAGTTCTTTTATGATTCTGGATTGCAATTCGTTCATCGTGTCCCTTCTTTCTGCGAATATATTGCGATTTTAACATATGAGAAGCTCCTTATGGAATTGTTCCCGAATGCTTTTCTGTTAAAACGTCGCTTTTTCAGATTGGATGATGAATAGTAAGGGGGGATTGGTGATGTAAGCTCCTCGAAACTCCCTTCCCCCCTCGGTCCAGCATCGTTCACAGACACTGCAACAACAGTAAAACTTTGATTATCATTAAAAATAAGCCTATTTCGCTCTTGAAGGAAATAGGCTTATTTAAATTCAGTCTCTATAAAATTCAATGTTGATTTCCGCTGCGAACAGGCGCTTTCCGCGGGGCGAGCGGTGAGCCTCCTCCTTCGTGCGGGGTCTCACCATGCTCACTGATCCCGCAGGAGTCGCCCGTTCTCCGCTTCAATCATATCTAACTAAGAGCAAAGTTACGGTCTTCAAAATATTATAAACAAACATCAAACAAAATATAACCTGAATTTATTGTTCTAAATCTTTTGCTTCTTTTGTCAGCGTCCGATACACACCATCATAGTCTTTAAATAAAAAAACATTTTCTTTTTCATTTGATGAGTAAATTTCAGTTCCCACATCAAATGAATTTGAGCTCCATTCTTCTTTTAGTTCTTTATCAACATCTACTCTTTTTCTAACCTCTCCGATTTTTTCTTTCACAGTAAACTCGTTGTTTTCAACTGCGCCGTGTGCATAATATTCTTCACCGTTAAATTTCACAATTGCTGGGTACGTGATCTCTTGTGTTCCAGGAGAGCATCCGCTCATCAGAGCAAGAATAACGGATAATGTACCAATTATTTTTTTCATATACACCTCGTGCAATTATACAGGATATACCCCATGTTTCCGCATCGAGTAATTTGTCTCTTTACTTTCGTATGCCCGGAATCTTTCCGTAAGTGCATCCCTCAGGTCTTCGGGTGCGATGATTCCGTCGATGACCATCTCTGATGCCAGACGGTATATGTCGATGTCTTCTCGGTATTCTTCTCTTTTCTTTTGGATGAATGGGACTCTTTCTTCTTCCGGCAGTTCTTTGATTTTCTTTGCGTATACCGCATTCACTGCTGCTTCCGGTCCCATGACGGCTATGGAGGCAGTCGGCAATGCGAGGCAGCAGTCCGGCTCGAATGCCGGGCCTGCCATGGCATACAGGCCGGCTCCATAGGCTTTTCGGATGATGACGGAGATTTTTGGAACTGTCGCTTCGCTCATGGCAGAGATCATTTTGGCTCCGTGGCGGATAATGCCTGCTTGTTCGACCTTTGTTCCGATCATGAAACCTGGGATGTCCGCCAAGAAGAGAAGCGGAATGTGGAATGCATCGCAAAGATTGATGAATTTGGCTGCTTTATCCGCCGAGTCATGGAAGAGGACGCCTCCTTTGACTTTCGGCTGATTGGCGATGATGCCCACCGGCTTGCCGTTGATTCTGCTTAACCCGGTAATGAGCTCGGAGGCGAATAATTTCTTCACTTCTGTGAAACTTCCTTCATCGATGAGTCCATCAATGAATTTGTACATATCGAAAGGGGCGTTTTGGTTCTCCGGTATCAGTTTCGACAGTTCGATTCCGGAGACGGGCTGGCGCATTTTGGCATCGGAAGGCTTTTCTTTAAAGGATTGCGGGAAGTACGTGATGTATTTCCTGGCATATGTAATGGCCTCCTCTTCATCGGCTGCCAGTACGTCACCGCAGCCGGAGACGGAACAATGCATTTTGGCTCCGCCCATTTCTTCTTCCGTGACTTTCTCTCCGATGACCATCTCCGCCATTCTCGGTGAGCCAAGGTACATGGACGCGTTTTCTTCGACCATGACTACAATGTCACAAAAAGCCGGAATATAGGCCCCGCCTGCAGCTGATGGTCCGAAAAGCAAACATATTTGCGGCACGCGGCCGGACATATGCACCTGATTGTGAAAAATACGCCCCGCCCCTCTTCTGCCGGGGAACATCTGCACTTGGTCGGTGATTCTTGCACCGGCAGAATCGACTAGGTAGAAAATAGGCAGATGCAGCTTCATGGCCGTTTCTTGGATGCGGATGATTTTTTCGACTGTCTTGGCTCCCCAGGAGCCTGCTTTGACGGTGGAATCATTGGCCATCACACATACCCGTCTTCCATGGATCACGCCGATTCCGGTGATGACACCGTCTGAAGGCAGGTCTTGTTCCATACAATTGGCGAATAGGGCATCTTCGGTAAATTCACCCTCATCCATAAGCATCGCTATCCGCTCACGCGCATGCATTTTGCCTTTCGCTTCATTGCTTTGGTGGTATTTCTCCGCTCCGCCCCGCTTGATACGATTCTCTTTTTCCTTTAATCCCGCAGTCTCGTTCATTACCATTCATCTACTCCCCTCTGTACACAGGCTTTCTTTTTTCGGTAAAAGCTTTCAATCCTTCGAGTCTGTCTTTTGTCTGAATGGTTTTGGCATAGCATAAGGATTCAATTATGATACCGGAATGTAAGTCGGTCTCCATACCCGTATCGATCGCCCTTTTCGCTTGCGCCAATGCGATTGGTGCATTTTCCATTATCTCCTGTGCCAATATTCTTGCTTCTCTTATCACATTTTGAGCTTCGACAGCCTTAGAGACCAGTCCGATCCTCACCGCTTCTTCGGCAGTGATCTTCTTTGCGGTGTAAATCAGTTCTTTTGCCGCTGTCACTCCGATGATCCGCGGAAGCCTTTGTGTTCCGCCTGCCCCCGGGATGATTCCGAGAGCGGTTTCCGTCAGCCCCATCTTTGCTGTGTCGGCCGCGATCCGGAAATCACATGCAAGAGCGAGCTCCAATCCGCCCCCGAAGGCTCCGCCGTTCATCGCTGCGATGACAGGCTGAGGCAGGTCCGCGACCGCATTCATGACCCCGCCTATCGCCTCAACCGCTTTCGGCACTTCCCATTCGGCCATTTCCTTCCTTTCCTTCAAGTCGGCACCGGCACAAAAAGCTCTGCTTCCGGCACCTGTAAGGATCATTACCTTGGCTTCCCTATCATGCTTGATATCTCCCAAAAGAGACAGCAGCTCACTCACTAAAGAACTGTTCAGACTATTGGCTGCTTCCGGCCTGTTCAATGTGAGGATGTACAGACCTGATTCCTTCCTCAGCAAAACTTGCTCCGTCATCGATTTCCCACTTCCCTTTCCGTTCTCTTCCATTCAGATTCCATTGAAGATGGTCATTTGATGGCTTCTGAGCGGTTTGCGGAATTCATTCTGTAAATAAGCCGCCGCGGAACGCAATCCATTTGCGTCGACGCCGTGAACCGCTTCGATTTTGTCCAGCATATGGACGATATCGTCTGTCGCAACGTTGCCGGGGGCTCCTTTCGAGTACAAACATCCGCCGACTCCGCCGATCGCTGCATCAAAGACCGTATAACCCATGTCCATCGAACGGAGCACATTCGCAAGCGCCATCCCTCTTGTATCATGGAAATGAAGGGAGAAGCGTTCTTTCCCGAATGAATTATCCGCTCTTTTCAATAGGCGGCTGACCTGAAGCGGATCAGCGGATCCGGCGGTGTCCACAAGCGACACTTCATAGATGCCGTTCTTCAACAGGAAGTCGCAGCGTTTCAAGATGACATCTTCCTTGATCTTTCCTTCGAACGGGCATCCGAAAGCGGCGGATACATAACCCCTGACACGCTTTCCGGCTCTTTGCGCTTCCTCGGCGATTTCTTGCAGAACAGGAAGCCTTTCTTCGACCGAGCTGTCGAAGCAGCTCCTGTGATGTGTCTCGCTGGCCGAAAGAAAGATGCTTACTTCATCAATGCCTGATTCCACCGCTTGTTCAAGACCATACATATCGGCCACTAGGGCAGCATAGGTGACACCAGGTTTTCTGTCGATTCCTTTGACCACTTCCTTAGCGTCGTTCAGCTGCGGAATCAAAGCTCTCCCGCTGAAAAAAGCAGCTTCAATGTACGAAAGACCAGAATTGGAAAGCATATTGATACAGGCTATTTTTTGCCTGGATGATAGGATTTCCTTTTCATTCTGGAGACCATCCCGAGGTCCCACTTCTTTGATTGTCACCTTCATACGCCACCTCATTTTCGTTCACATCAATCGATGACGACCAATACATCTCCTTCATTGACGAAATCATTTTCCTTGACGGTTATTTTTGATACGGTGCCGTTTTTTTCTGCTGTGATCGGGATTTCCATCTTCATCGATTCAAGGATAATGGCTTCCTGTCCCTCGGCAATCTGCTGACCCTCTTCCACGACAATCTTCCATACACTGCCTGCCATGCTTGCTCTCAATTCACTCATTCATCATCCGTCCTTTCTTGTATAAAATTCTGTTACAAATTGAGTCGACAAATTGCCTTTACGGAATTCTTCATGTCCGATCACTTCCAAGAGCATCGGAATATTCGTCTTGATCCCTTCCACTTTGTACTGCTTCAGCGATTCCCGCATGAGACGGATACAAACTTCCCTTGATTCCGCTTTCACGATCAGCTTCGCGAACATCCCGTCATAAAAAGGAGAGATTGTATTCCCTTCGACAACACCGATATCATGCCGGAGATCAGGGGAATCCGGAAGCTGCAAGGAAGTGATCGTTCCCGGAGAAGGGAAGAATGTCAACGGATCCTCCGCATAAATCCTTGCTTCCATGCTGTGTCCGGTCATCCATACTTCGCTTTGCGCATAGGAAAGCGGATGGCCCGCGGCAATCTTGATCTGCTGTTCCACCAGGTCGATTCCGGTCACTTCCTCCGTAACGGCGTGTTCCACCTGCAGCCTTGTGTTCATTTCCAGGAAGTACAATCCGCCGTCTTCCCCGAGCAGGAATTCAAATGTCCCGGCATTCCGGTAGCCGATTTGTCTGGCCGCAAGCACCGCGGCTTGCCCCGCTTCTTCCCGCGAGGCTGCATCGAGCGCAGGTGATGGTGCTTCTTCGATGACTTTCTGGTTCCTCCGCTGGACGGAGCACTCTCTGTCACCGAGATGGATCACATTTCCGAACGAATCGGCGAGCACTTGAATTTCAATATGCCTCGCATTCTCAATCAGCTTCTCCAAATACATATCACTGTCCGAGAAAAATGACTCCGCTCTGCTTTGATGTCCTTCATACGCTTTGATCAATTCTTCCTCGGAATACAAAGCCCCCATGCCGATTCCTCCGCCGCCTGCCGATGCTTTCAGCATCACCGGGTAGCCGATCAGCGACGCTTGATGGACGGCATCTTCAAGACCGGCAAGCCTGGCCGACTTCCCTGGGACCACCTTCAGCCCGGCTCGCTCCATTTCCAACCTTGCTTCAATCTTCTTGCCCATCTTGCGGATCACCTCTGGGGAGGGACCGATGAAGACGATCCCTTCCTTCCCGCAGCGCTCTGCGAATGCGGCATTTTCACTCAGGAATCCATATCCAGGATGAATTGCTTCCGCTTTGCATTCCTTGGCTATTTCAATTATTTTATCAATATTCAAATAACTTTCCGCAGGTTTGGGGCTGCCCAGCAGATATGCTTCATCCGCTTCCCCGACAAAAGGAGCATGCCGGTCGGCCTCGGAATAAACAGCCACCGCAGTGATTTGCATCTTTTTGCATGTCCGGATGATCCGTCTTGCGATTTCCCCTCGATTACTGATCAATATTTTTGTGAACATATCGCTACTCCTCTCCACTCCGTCAACAGCCGATCTGCCTTGCGATCACCAGCCGCTGTATTTCGGAAGTCCCTTCCCCGATCTCCAGCAGTTTGGCGTCACGAAGGAATCTCTCCACTTCGAATTCACGCATATAGCCGCTTCCCCCATGGATCTGGATCGCTTGATTGCAAGTCCTGAAAGCCATTTCGGTTGCGAAAAGCTTGGCGAAAGCCGATTCTTTCGTGAATGGTTTCCCTTGGTCCTTCAGCCAAGCCGCTTTATACACCATATTCCTGGCTAATTCGATTTCCATTGCCATATCCGCCAGCTTGAACTGTATTGCCTGGAAAGAGGAAATCGGCTTCCCGAATTGTTTGCGTTCTTTCGCATATCGCAGGGCTTTCTCGTATGCGCCTTGCGCCAGCCCCACCGCGAGTGCAGCGATGGAAATCCTCCCTCCGTCGAGTGTATACAGGAACTGCTTGAAGCCTTTTTGGCTGTCTCCCAGTATATTCGCCTTCGGCACCCTTACCTCCTCCAAGATGATCTGTGCCGTATCAGACGCCCGCACGCCCATTTTCTCGTAAGGTGCTGTTATGGTCAGGCCTGGGGTATTTTTCGGTACAATCAGAGCCGAAATGATGTTCTTGCCTCTATCGTCCTTTCCTGTAACAGCAGTGACAATGATTGTCTCTGAAAAATTGGCATTCGTGATCCAGCATTTCTCCCCATTAATGACGTATTCGTCCCCGTCAAGCACCGCTTTCGTCTGTGTTCCCCCGGCATCGGAGCCTGCATTCGGTTCCGTGAGACCGAATGCTCCCAGCGCTTCCCCTTTTGCAAGCGGAACGAGGTACGTCTCTTTCTGCGCTTCTGTCCCGAAATAATAGATCGGACTTGCCCCCAGGGAAACGGCTGCCGCATAGCTTAATCCTGTACCGCCGCATACCTTCCCGATTTCCTCAACGGCGATCGCATACGAGATGGTGTCCCCGCCCGATCCTCCGTACTTCTCCGGAAAAGGGATTCCCAGCAATCCGAGTTCGCCCATCCTTTTGAACAGATTTTCCGGAAATTTCGCCTGTTCATCCAGTGCGATGGCCTCCGGCTTCACTTCATTCTGTGCGAATTCCCGCACCATATCCCGTATCATCACTTGTTCCCTCGATAATGTAAAATCCAACTTTACTCCTCCTTGGACAGACGGTCAGTCTGCAGAAATGGATGGATTATGCAAAATCATCTTATTCGGCAAATCGGCGGAATAGTCGGCTTGAATAAAAGCCTGGTTCGTGAAATGCCGTGCTGTATATGTATCTCCACCTGAATGTAAGTGCTTACATTCCTCTCTTATGATATTACCAAAATATGGAGGTGTGTCAATTTTGAAATGCACATAAAAAGCCCGATCCACTTATCACGGACGGGCCACACTGCTGACTCTTTATTATCGCGGAATAAAAGACGCCTTTTCCAGCATCCATTCCTCTTTATCCAAATACCAGACTGTCTTTATATGTCCAAGAGTGTCAGCTTCAAACATGCCGCTGACCGGCTGCAAAGCGACGATGCCTTTCCCTTTCAGCATATAGGTCGGCTTCATGGATGAAAATCCTCCTACCATAAGCTCCTGTGGTTCATTCAATTTACCATTATGATACATGCCGAGTTCTTCGTATTCTTCTTTTTTCTTGCTCAGATCAAGTACATATTCCTTTCCAGCCAATTCCACCACCGCTTCGTAATCGTCCCGGAAAGCTGCTTCAGATACAATCGGCCGAGGAGCATCCACTCGGATGAACTCTCCTTCTTTGAATGAAACAGCCCATCCGACTACTTCATTCTTTTCGCCCATAGGTTTTATAGTAAGAAAGATATCCTTCACGCCATCATGATCAAGATCCGCAATCATCAGTTTCGGCTGCGACCCGCCGGAAACCGTTATTTCCGCTTCAGAAGATCCACTGATCTTCAGCTTGGCTTCCCTTAAGTTCATGCCGTCTTTCGTAAGTTCCCCTTCAAGTGTGATCTTCTCCTTCACCTTGTCCCCTGTGATGTCATGTTCCTGCCATTCTTCATATTCATCAGCCAGCACTTGGACAGATGCCGGCCGGCAGAAGAATAATGCCGAAAGAAGCAGGCAGGCCAACCCTAATCGTCTGAGCATATCCTCACTCCATTCTTCTTTTTAAGTTAATTTGTCCAATATTTACTTGGTTTATGTGGAAACGATAAAAAAATACAGCAGACAATCAGCCTGCTGTATTTTTTATCGTTTCCATCATTCTTTGATTTCTCCGTGCCAATACTCAACACCCGAGCTATCTTCCAGAATATCGCGATGGAAGACAGGGTCTTTGCCCTCTTCCTTTTGTCTGCGGTAATCCTTCAATGCTTCCACAGCCACTTTATAAAGAAGCGATATCGCAACAAGATTGATCAGAGCCATGATTCCCATGAAGATATCGGCCAATGTCCATACAATCTGTAATGTCGCTATGCTTCCCCACATCACCATACCAAGCACCGCGATCCTGTATACGAACAACACCTTTTTGTTGTCACGGATAAACTCGATATTCGTTTCTCCGTAATAATAATTCCCGATAACCGAGCTGAATGCGAAGAGGAAGATCGCGATGGAGACGAAGCCCGGAGCCCACGCACCGAAATGCTCGGCCAAGGCCATCTGCGTCAGATTGATTCCTTCCGCGCCGCTTCCGTATGCGCCGGACAATAAGATAATAAAAGCAGTGGCACTGCAGATGAGGATTGTATCGGTGAAGACACCGAGTGTCTGAATCAGACCTTGTTTGACAGGGTGCGTTACAGAAGCGGTTGCTGCCGCATTCGGCGCACTACCCATACCAGCTTCATTGGAGAATAATCCCCTTTTCACTCCATATAGAATGGCAGCACCCATTCCGCCTCCGACTGCCTGTTCAAGTCCGAATGCGTTCTCGATGATCAGCATGAACACTGAAGGAATTGCTGTGAAGTTCACGATTATCACATAGATCGCAAGCAATAAGTAAGCAAGGGCCATCACAGGGACAATGATCTGCACAACATGCGCAATTCGTTTGATTCCTCCGAAGATGATCATTGCAGTCAATGCCATAAGCATGAATCCGATAAAACTTTTACTGAGCCCGAATGAAGAAGATAGGGCACTTGCGATTGTATTACTTTGCACCGAGTTGAATACTAATCCGAAACAGAAGGTGATGATTACAGCGAACACGACTCCGAGTTTGCGGTTCTTCAGCCCTCTTTCCATATAATAAGCAGGTCCGCCGCGGTATCCGTCTTTATCTTTTACTTTGTAGATCTGCGCCAGCGTGCTCTCGATGAAACTGGAAGCTCCTCCAAGAAGGGCAACAAGCCACATCCAGAATACCGCACCTGGTCCGCCGAATGTGATCGCCGTGGCCACCCCCGCCAGGTTCCCCGTTCCGACACGGGAAGCAGTAGAGATACAGAAAGCCTGGAAGGAGGAAATTCCAGTCTTTCCCTCAGTCGTCACTGTCGCTTTGTCCGTCATCAATTTAAACATTTCACCTATATATCTGAATTGCACAAATTTTGTCTTAACGGAGAAAAATAATCCCAAAATAAGTAAAACAGCAATCAGGATATAGGTCCAAATCACATCATTCAACATGTTCAAAATAGCCAATAAGTAACATCCTCCTTTTTACACAGATCCTTCTAATGTTATCTCAAAATAACATATATACCATATAATCTAGCATTAAATAACGGAAATAATCAAGCATTTTCTCATAAATTATCTATACTTGTAAAAAATTACATTATATCCTGATATGTCGTTTCCTTAGTATCCCCATTAATGCAAAAAAAACAAAGGGCCCGAAAGCCCTTTGTCAGATGCATCATTCTGTTTCTTTCTTATCCTCTTTCTTGTCTTCTTTTGCGATCCGCCACAGTTTATCGACTTGGCCGCTTTCCGCTGTATCCAGAACAAAAGAGCCATTCGTATATCTGTCGGAATAATTCAAGGCTTCAGGAAGGACATTTTGCTGTTTCCCTTTATCGGTCAATAGCAGGAATTCGTCTCCTTCACGTGCTATAGCGGTGCCTACCAGCCTGTGCGGATTGTTTTTCAGTTCCCTGAGCATGATCAATCCTCTCTTCGCACGGCTGCCCTTCTCGAATTCCTTCAGCTTCATTTTCTTCATCGCTCCCCTTTGGGTTGCGACAATCACGACTTCTTTGGCCGGGTCTGAAATGATCGCTCCTCCGGCAACAGTGTCATCCTCTTTCAGGTTGATTCCTTTGACACCGGCTGCACGTATGCCCACAAGATTCACTTCTTCCTCCGGGAACCATAAGCTGTATCCAAGCTTCGTCGCAAGGAATACATCTTTCGTTCCATCCGTCAAATGAACCGACAGCAGTTCATCATCACCTTTCAGATTGACGGCGACAAGCGGTTTAGAGTATCGCTGCGCTTTATAAAGCCCCAGTTCCGAACGTTTGACCATTCCGTTCTTCGTGATGAACAGCAAGTATTCCTTCGCATTGAAATCTTTGATCGCGATGCTGCTGATGATCGTTTCATCTTTGTCAATCGGAACGATGCTTGCTATATGCTGTCCGATGTCTTTCCATCTGATATCAGGCAGCTGATGGACCGGACAATAAATGAAGTTCCCTTTGTTCGTGAACAGGAGCAATTGATTCGTCGTATTGATTTCCTGCTGATACAAGATCAGATCTCCATCTTTCATGCCGAAATCCTGCCCTCCGCTTGCGGAGAAGGAACGCAGTGAAGTCCTTTTGACGTACCCTTCCTTCGTGACCGTCACGATGACATCTTCACTTGCGACCAGCACTTCAAGATTGATGACGATTTCTTCGATTTGATCTTGAATCTTACTCAATCGGACATCGTTGTATTCTTTCTTCACTGCCCTCAGCTCTTTTTTGATGACGGAATACAGTTTCTTTTCACTTTCGAGGATAGAGAGGAGCTCCGCTATTTTCTCTTTCAAAGCCGCCTGTTCTTCCCTCAGTGCCGTGATATCGGTATTCGTAAGACGATATAATTGCAGCGATACAATCGCTTCAGCCTGCGCTTCAGAGAAGGCGAATGCTTGAATCAGATTATTCTTCGCATCACGCTTGTCCATTGATCCTCGGATCGTCTTGATCACTTCATCGAGGACGGATAAGGCTTTCATCAGTCCTTCCACGATATGTTCCCTGTCGCGGGCTTTTTGCAAATCGAATTTCGAGCGGTTCGTCACCACTTCTTTACGGTGCTCGATATAAGCATCGAGCATCGTACGGACACCCATCAGCATCGGTCGCTTCTTATGGATCGCGACCATATTGAAGTTATAAGGCACCTGGAGGTCCGTGTTCTTGTACAGATAATGAAGGACGCCTTCCGCGTCGGCATCTTTCTTCAGCTCGATGACAATACGGAGACCTGTCCTGTCCGTTTCGTCACGCACTTCGGCGATCCCTTCCACTTTACGGTCGAGTCTCAGTTCATCCATTTTCTTTACGAGGTTCGCTTTATTCACTTCAAACGGAATCTCCGTGACGACGATCTGCTGTTTGCCTCCGCGCACTGTTTCGATTTCCGCTTTTCCGCGGATGATGATTTTTCCTTTTCCGGTCTCATATGCTTTCTTGATCCCTTCGACACCTTGAATGATGCCGCCCGTCGGGAAGTCCGGTCCTTTCAAGACCGTCATGATGTCTTCCACCGTACAGTCAGGGTTGTCGATCCTCATGATGGCAGCATCGATCACTTCCCCGAGCTGATGCGGCGGAATATCAGTCGCATATCCGGCGGAAATACCTGTCGACCCGTTCACAAGCAAAGCCGGGAACTTCGCGGGAAGCACCACCGGCTCTTCCGCTGTATCATCGAAATTCGGCACGAAATCGACTGTTCTTTTGTCGATATCGCGAAGCAACTCATCTGCGATGCTTGCGAGCCGTGCTTCTGTATAACGCATCGCGGCTGGTGAATCACCGTCCATGCTTCCGTTATTTCCGTGCATTTCGATCAGTACTTTCCGCATCTTCCAATCCTGGCTCAACCGCACCATCGCTTCATAAACGGAAGAATCACCATGGGGATGATAATTACCGATTACGTTTCCGACTGTCTTGGCCGATTTACGGAAATTCTTATCACTGGTGTTTCCTTCCGTATGCATGGCGAACAGGATCCGCCTTTGAACAGGTTTGAGTCCGTCCCTCGCATCAGGCAGAGCCCGGTCCTGAATGATATATTTACTGTAGCGTCCGAAGCGGTCGCCGATTACTTCTTCCAGAGGAAGGTCCCTGAATTTCTCCGTTGATGTCATCTTTCTTCCCCTTCCTCAGATATGATCATATTTTCGTTATCCAATATATTCACTTCATCTTCCAGACCGAATGCGACATTCGATTCGATCCATTTTCTGCGGGGTTCCACTTTATCCCCCATCAAGGTCGTCACACGGCGTTCCGCACGGGCTGCATCATCGATCAGCACCCGGATCAATGTCCGTGTTTCCGGATTCATTGTCGTTTCCCACAGCTGATCGGCATTCATTTCGCCAAGTCCCTTATATCGCTGGAGAATAGCGCCTTTCCCGACTTTCTTCTGCACGCCGGAAAGTTCTTCGTCATTCCAGGCATACTCGATAACCGCTTTCTTTCCTGACCCTTTGCTTACTTTATATAAAGGCGGGAGGGCGATGAATACTTTGCCGTTTTCGATCAGCGGTTTCATATAACGATAGAAGAACGTCAATAACAGGACTTGGATATGCGCTCCGTCCGTATCGGCATCTGTCATGATCACGACTTTGTCGTAATTGATGTCTTCGATATGGAATTCCGGACCGACACCGCCGCCTATTGCGTGGATGATCGTGTTGATTTCTTCATTCTTGAAGATATCCGCAAGTTTGGCTTTCTCCGTATTGATGACTTTTCCGCGCAGTGGCAGGACAGCCTGGAAACGTCTGTCACGTCCTTGCTTCGCAGAACCGCCTGCGGAGTCCCCTTCCACCAGATACAATTCATTCTTCTTCGGGTTGCGGGATTGTGCCGGCGTCAATTTACCGGATAGAATCGTTTCACCTTTTTTCCGTTTCTTGCCGCTTCTCGCTTCTTCTCTCGCTTTCCTTGCCGCTTCACGGGCTTGGCATGCTTTAACCGCTTTTCGGATGAGCAGGTTTGCCGTTTCCGGATTTTCTTGCAGGAAATAAGCAAGATGCTCCGAGAGGATGCCGTCTACACAGGAACGGGCGATGCTTGTACCGAGCTTGCTTTTTGTCTGGCCTTCGAATTGCAGATGTTCCTCCGGGATACGGACGGAAATGACAGCCGACAGCCCTTCACGAATATCCGTCCCTTCCAGATTCTTGTCTTTTTCCTTCAGGAGTCCGTTCTTTCTCGCATATTCATTGAACACACGCGTCATCGCTGTTTTGGCTCCGACTTCATGCGTTCCGCCGTCTTTCGTGCGGACGTTGTTGACGAAGCTCAGGATATTCTCTGAAAATCCGTCGTTGAATTGGAAAGCGAAGTCCATTTCAATGCCGTTTTGCTGGCCTTCGATGTTCACCACATCATGCAAAGTGTCTTTCTCTTCATTTAAATAAGTGACGAAGGCCTCAAGGCCGTTTTCATAAAAAAAGATGTCTTTCTGATTGTTTCGGTCGTCGATGAGTTCAATCTTCATTCCTTTGAGCAGAAATGCCGACTCTCTCAAACGTTCCGATAATGTCTCATAGTTGAAAACAAGCGTCGAAAAGATGGATGGATCCGGTTTGAAATGAATGGTTGTACCTGTACCGGAAGCAGATCCTTTCTTTTCGAGTGTCGTGACAGGTTTGCCGCCTTTTTCGAAAGACTGCTCATACAGGGAGCCGTCGCGTTTGATTTTGACGACAAGCCATTCAGACAGAGCATTCACTACGGATGCACCTACACCATGCAGCCCTCCGCTTGTTTTGTAGCCGCCTTGGCCGAATTTCCCTCCGGCATGCAGAACCGTCAAAATGACTTCCGGGGTCGGTTTTCCGAGCTTATGCATCCCCGTCGGCATTCCTCGTCCTTTATCCGACACGCTTACGCTATTGTCCTTATGCAGCCTTACTGTAATTAAATTTCCGTGACCAGCCAGTGCCTCATCCACAGAATTATCGACTATTTCATATACAAGATGATGCAGGCCTCTGGCATCGGTGCTGCCGATATACATGCCCGGCCGCTTACGTACGGCTTCCAGCCCTTCCAGTACCTGAATGGCATCATCATTGTACTGTTGTACTTTCGGAATATTGTTTGTTGCCACTAAAATTCTCCTTCCACAAGCAAACTTCTGTTTCTCTCTATCTGCTTGGTAGATAAACGATTATGTAATGAATATATTAAGTATAGCACAAATAGAACATTCGTTCTTGTCTATATTCTTTTCTATGTTATCTCAAGACTTATTGTATCGTTAAATTCGATTTTCGCAAATATTCATTTTATTGGCCCAACGCGTTCTGTCCGCTTTATGCTGCTCTTATCATAAGCTGCAAAGCAGAACTCATTATATACCATTCATGCTTTCTATATGGCTTTTTTTTATACGTTTCCGATTAAATTTAGACTGTTTTAATCCTTAAGCAAGAAAAAAAGGGCAGCATGCCCTTTTCGCAAGTTTTTCATTTGGTGATTGCATGCTCCACTTTGATACAACGATCCATGATTACTGTATAGCCCTTTTGTTTTAAATCGGAGAAAACCTGTTCATCGACCACACCAAGCTGGGTCCAAAAAACATCCGCATCGATCTGCTCGAACTCTTTCGCCAGTTCCGGCAGTGCTTCCGATCTCCTGAATACATTGACGATGTCGACATGTCCCTCGATTTCACCGAGTGACCCTACTGCCTGCACCCCCAGCACTTCTTTGACCGCAGGATTGACGGGGATGATCTCGTAACCGCTTTCCTGCATTGCCTTCGATACCATATGGGAAGTCCTGTCAGGTTTGTCCGAAAGACCGACAACAGCAACGCGCTTCGCTTTCTTCAAGATCTTGCCTATTTCTTCCCTGGAAGGATTTTCGATATTCATTCTCTATCACCCTTTCACTGTTTTTCTCTTTTCTTCCCTTAATTTTATCGCATGAAACAGCGGTATTTGTACAGCTTTTTTAGTAATTGTCATGAAATTTTGTACTAAGTCATGAAAAAAATGAATTTGCATGGTAAAATCAATGGATAAAGATGTATTTTCAGAAAGGGCTTTGGCTATGATTATTTTTTCTTTAATTATTCTTGCTTACTTATTGGGCAGCATCCCATCCGGTTTATGGATCGGTAAATTATTCTATGGAAAGGACATCCGTAACTACGGCAGCGGCAATCTTGGAGGCACGAACACATTCCGTACACTCGGCGTCAAAGCAGGTTTCGCCGTCACGATCATGGATGTGCTGAAAGGTACAGCGGCCACCCTGCTTCCTGCGGCCTTGAATGCGACAGATGAATTCCATCCTTTGCTCGCTGGTGTGATTGCCGTGATTGGTCATATGTTCCCGATTTTCGCGGGTTTCAAAGGCGGTAAAGCCGTCGCGACATCAGGAGGGATCCTCCTAGGATATGCTCCTTTACTGTTCTTGGCGTTATTCTTCACTTTTTTCATCGCTTTATATGCCACGAAGTATGTATCGCTGTCGAGCATGATCTCCGCTTTGGTCGCTCTCACCATCGCCATTATATCAAGAGATATTCCGTTGATCATTGTCATCGCGGCATTGACATTCTTCATCTTTTACAGACATAGGGCCAATTGGAAACGGATCAAAGAAGGCACCGAACCGAAGGTCACTTGGCTTTCTAAGAAAAAAGCTTGATCCTTTCCTCCATTCCATTTTAGCTTATATAATGTAATGGAGGTGATGACTATTGAATATACAAATCGACGAAGCAGCGGCAAGCTGGTACATACAGGAACTGGGACTGGAGAAAGGCGACTGTCTTCGGTTCTTCGTAAGATACGGCGGTGTGAATGGATTACAGGCTGGTTTATCCCTCGGGGTACAAGCTGAAGAACCTGAGAAAGATGATATTTCGATTGAATCGGAAGGAGTCTGCTTTTTCGTCTCAAAAGAGGACGTCTGGTATTTCGATGGACATGATCTGCATATCGTCATCGACCGGAAATTGAACGAGCCGGCATTCGAATACAAATAACAAAGAAACACAGCGAAGCTTGCTGTGTTTCTTTGTTATCTTCATTGATTATATGCTTTCTCATATGCTTCATGCCATTCCGGGAAATGCTTCTTCAGTGAAATCGGCCTGAAATTCTCTTTCTTCACACATACATGCAGGGTTGTCGCCTGTATGCATAACTCACCGGCATCATTATGTATCTCATAACCGTATCTTGTCTTGAGCGGGCTATATTCCTCTATCCAAGTATAAATAACAGCTGTTTCTCCATATTTCATCGCTTTCTTATATGTAATATTCGCTTCCAGCACAGGGGACAATACTCCTTGCTTCTCCATATCCGCGTATTGGAATCCCAGATCCTTGACGAATTGTGTGCGTCCAAGCTCCATCCACACTAAATAATTGGCATGGTATACAATGCCCATCTGATCTGTTTCGGCATAACGCACTTCGATTTCTTTTTTCGACTTAAACATATGCTGTCTCTTCCTCCTTATCCTCACTATTCCTATCATAGCATAAATGATTTATAATCACTTATTTGGATGATTCCTTCCATATCTAACCGTTGGCAAAACTTTATAGGCTGCCTTTATCATCTTTTGGTTAACGGACAATCCTTCAGATAAGGAGATTAATGGTCGGTTCAATGAACTGGAAAAGGTATATCAACAACTGCTTCATAGCCTGACGATCGCCACAAAAAGGGTGAGCAGCAACAAAAGGATATTTACCGGTATGCATGTGTATTCTTTTCTTTTTCGATGGAACTCTGCAGCAAGAATCAGGATAACTGCAAGTCCAAGAGCGGCGATTGGTGTCAATATCGGTTTAAACCCGGTTGCATATGGCAGAAGGATACCAATTCCGCCCAGTATTTCTGCGAGTCCTATGCCTCCCACTAATTCTCTCGACAAGTCTTTTATCCACATCGATTCGGCTTTCGCTTTTTTATATGCAAAAATTTTCATGTAACCAACAGATACAAAGATTGTACATAGAATGAATTGGGCAATCCAAAATGCAAGTTCCATACACTCGCTCCCCTTCACATACTCTTTCTGTTATTATTATTCATTCATTTGGGCTTAGGTTCTTCTTGATTGAAGTTTTGAAGGGATGAGAAAGAGCATGAAGACAATTGTCTTCATGCTCTTTTGGAAAGGAAGTTTATTCGCCTTTCGTTTGGATCACTTGAGGATGCTGGCCCGATTTATCCTGCATCTGTTTGCCGTTATTGGCTCTTGCAGCTCTGCTTTGCGTTCCGATATGGTTGGGGACGAAAGATTTCGCGTTTTTCTTCGGGTTGCCCATTCAAATCCCTCCTTTTCCTTAGCTTTCGCTAAACAGGATGGGAAAATGCAAGTGTTATTCGGCCTTCTGCAGATGCCTTTTCTCGAGTTTGTCTTCGATTCTTTCCAAAGCATCATGGTCTTTCATCAATTCTGTTTTGTTCTCCGATACTAGTTCTTCGAATGAGATTTTTCTTCTTTTTTTCATGTCTTCACCTCGTGATCACTTTTTTATTTTTCTGAATTCATATGTGTTGATTGGATTGGCCTTATTGCTATTATTGGCTATTCTTGTTTTTTTATTCAAAGGGTTTGGTGAATGTTGATTTTTGTGAAAAAAGGGAGAATTGGTTGGGGTTTATCTTAAGTTGAGGCTTTGGCTGTTTAAAGATTTTATGGTTTCACCTTGAATTTGGGATAGGCTGTTTGAGCTTATTCGAGATGGGGCCTCTGCTTGGATCTGGGTGCTGATTTTCGATCCAGTCTAAATCTCCAACCTGCTTAAGCTCAAGGCTTACCGTATCCAGATACTTACTGATATAAAAGACAAACAAAAAAAGACGATAAAACGTCTTTAATAAGTTAAGCCATTATAGGCTTCGATATATTGATTCGCTTTTTGAAGTGAAGCTGTCACTTCTTCTGTTTTCTTGTTCCGCTCCCTCAATTCATCATCAATTGCTGTCAGCTCTACTTCGTCGTCCAATAGATCATAAAGCTGCTGTTCACTATCCAGCACCATTGCATACTGTTCCAGCGCCTGTTTATATGTAAGCAAGAATCCATCATAAACGTCGAAGTGTTCCTTCAGCTTGAATGGATTCTTTGTGATTGCCTTCAGCATATCTTCCGCTTTTTCATTGTTTCTTATCGTTTCTTCCAAAATCGTATGTTCTTGCTTCAGCAAGTCTTGGCTTTCCTTTAGGACCGTTAATGCTTCTGCTATGATAGGTTCTGCCTCCGAATGATTTACCTTCCCCGCTTGTAGTGCTTGATCATATAGACTCTGCAGCTGGTCAGGCAATTCATGAAACAGTATATTTTGGTTTGTGTTTTCCGAAAAGCTTGCCACCATCCTATTATGGAAAGAAATCCATTTCTCATTCTTGCTCTCGAAGAATCCTATACCCTGCAATACAAGCATTACTAAAAGGCATACGAAAATACAAAGCATATATGCGTTTTTCGTTTTCTTTTGTTTATTTGTTACTCTTGCTGCCTTATTCATTTATAACCTCTTATCATTCATGAAATTCATCATGAAGTGCTTTTCTTCTTCATATACGGCGAAATCATAACCGTTTGCCTGTATCGCTTCAATGATGGAAGGCAGTATCTTGATGGTCGCTTCTTTTTCATGAAGCAGAATCACTTCGACAGGGTTCTTCAGCTGTGCTTTGACTGCGTTTAGAATTTTGTCCGGTTTTTTCTGCAGGCTCCAATCATAGGAATCGATGGTCCAATCCCATGTTTTCAATCCTGCAGCGGCAGCTTGATCACGCAGCTGTTCCTTCAATCCCGGAACAGAACCAAAAGGGCAGCGGAATAGATTCGGTTTCTTTCCGATTGACTCAGCGATTAAAGCTTGAGTTTCCATCATTTCCTCGACTATTTTCCCTTTTGTATACAATCTGCTGTAATTATGCGTCATGGAATGCATTCCTATATAGTCTCCGCGATCATGGTATTTCTTTACAGCTGCAGGATACTTTCGAATATTGCTGCCGATCAAAAAATGGGTGGCGGGGATATCGTATGTATCAAGAACTTTCAATAATGCATCGGTATATTTTGACGGCCCGTCATCCATCGTCAGGTACACTATTTTACGCTGCTTTCCATCATAGATAGATGGTTTCTCTTTATCCTTTAAAGTATGTTCAATCAATGAAATAGCGGTCTCTTTCTCATTTGTTCCGCTCTTCGACGAAACAGCCATTCCCCAGCCGGAAAACATAAGAAGGACAATACCAATTACAGTGACTGCATGAAACTTCCTCATTTCTTACCCCTCTTATGATATAAAAATGAACTACCGAACTATTATATTACAAATATATTAAATATGTAATATAAATGTAATAATATATTCCTGTTTTTCTATAGAATCACAAATGAGGAGATCAGTTCACAAAGCACTAATTTAATTCCGGCTGATTGGTGCTGTTAAAGTTCCATGTGGATTTTGACTTTAAACGGATACTACAATCAAACCTAAAAAAATATCCAGCCGGAAAATTCAGGCTGGACAGTATGTTCTACATATCATTAACCATATTGGAGATTTCTTCATAATTCAGCTGGCCGATGTGTTTCTTTGCCACTACCCCGTTTTCATCAATGAAAAATGTCGTTGGGATACTGACGATGGAGTAGTCTTTTGACGTCTTGTCTTTCTCGTCCAGCAAAATCGGAAAAGTTAAGTCCATTTCATCAAC
This sequence comes from Bacillus sp. (in: firmicutes), assembly GCA_045576475.1. Classification (GTDB taxonomy): domain Bacteria; phylum Bacillota; class Bacilli; order Bacillales; family DSM-1321; genus Bacillus_AD. The sequence continues at coordinate 23,095 of JAZNGP010000031.1, forward strand.
AAACCCTTTCACATCGTTGAGCGGATCCGTGTTCACTGCAAGGAATACAACATCATCTCCAGCATTTTGGTGGTATTTCTCCATAGCCGGCATTTCTTCTCTGCATGGTTTGCACCATGTTGCCCAGAAGTTCACGACGACCTTCTTCTCTTTGAAATCAGATAAACGTACTTCTTCACCGTTCAAGTCCTTCAAAGCGATCTCTGGTGCGCTGCCTCCTGTGCCTTCTTCTTTTTTGTCAGCCATTGCCTGATACATGGCAAAGCCAAGCAGTAAGATAAGGACTGATCCTGCAACTATTTTCTTAGCCATCCTTCTCCCCCTTCCCCATATATTATTGTAGCCGACCGGACATGCTGAAACAATCTTCTTATCCATTTCCGCCCATTTTTTCAAACGAGTTCAAAAGCAGTCTTTTCGACTTATGTTATGGAAAAAGCAAAAAAGAACCAGCATCCGCAATTACTTGGTAATTGGAGATGCTGGTTCTACATAATCTGCTTTAGATTAAGCTTGTTGTCCTTCGCGAGTTTTCAATTTCTCACGCAATACCATTGGAAGGATACCGCCATGACGGTAGTAATCGATTTCCACTTCACTGTCGAAACGGACAAGGACTTGGAATTGTGTCACTTTACCGTCTTCTGCTGTAGCAGTGACAGTAAGGAGATCTCTTGGTTTGACTGATTCGTCAACAGCTACTGAGATATGCTCTTTACCTGTCAGGCCGAGTGTCTCCGCGTTTTCGCCTTCTTTGAATTGAAGCGGTAATACGCCCATCAATACAAGGTTAGAACGGTGGATACGCTCGAAGCTTTCAGCGATGACTGTTTTGATACCAAGCAAGTTGGTTCCTTTTGCAGCCCAGTCACGGGAAGATCCCATTCCGTAATCTTTACCTGCGATAACAACCAATCCTGTTCCTTGCTCTTTGTACTTCATGCACGCATCATAAATGGACATAACTTCGCCTGTCGGCCAGTACGTTGTATAGCCGCCTTCTGTGCCAGGAGCCACTTGGTTCTTGATACGAATGTTGGCGAAAGTTCCTCTCATCATGACTTCGTGATTGCCTCGGCGTGAACCGTAGGAGTTGAAGTCACGAGGTTCCACACCATTTGCCGTCAAGTATATACCTGCCGGAGTGCTTTTGCCGATTGCTCCCGCCGGGGAAATATGGTCCGTTGTCACGGAATCACCGAATTTACCGACGATGCGAAGGTCATTCAATGGTTCAACTTCCCCTGCACTTGGCTTAAGTCCTTCAAAGAATGGAGGATTCGCGATGTAAGTGGAATCATTATCCCATGTGTATAAAGGATCATTGCCGGTTTGGATTTCATTCCAGCGTTCGTTGCTTGAGAATACAGTTCCGTACTCATCCCTGAACAATTCAGGCGTTACGGTTCTGCTGACAACTTCATTGATTTCGTCATGTGACGGCCAGATATCTTTCAGGAAGACATCGTTTCCTTCCGCATCCTGTCCGATTGCCTCTGTTTCGAAATCAAGATTGACTGTACCTGCAAGTGCGTACGCCACAACCAATGGAGGAGAAGCAAGATAGTTCCCTTTCACCAATGGATGGATACGTCCTTCGAAGTTACGGTTACCGGAAAGAACGGATGTTATCAATAAATCGGATTCAGCGACCGCTTTTTCGATTTCCGGAGCCAATGGACCGGAGTTACCGATACATGTTGTGCAGCCGTATCCGACTGTGTTGAATCCAAGCTGCTCCAAATATGGAGTCAAGCCAGAGTTATCCAAGTAGCCTGTTACTACTTTTGACCCTGGAGCCAAAGAAGTTTTGACATAACCAGGAACTTGAAGTCCTTTTTCGACGGCATTCTTCGCAAGAAGTCCGGCACCAACAAGCACATATGGGTTACTGGTGTTCGTACAGCTTGTGATTGCAGCGATCGCCACTGCACCCGTTTTCATTTTGATTTCTGTTTTGTTCGCGAAAGTGACTGTGATTTCTTTTTCCATATCAGCCGCTTTCAAACCGAAACCATGGTTTCCGGCCGGTGCTGTCAACGCTTCCTCGAATGATTTCTTCATTTGAGTTAAAGGAATCAAATCTTGCGGGCGTTTCGGACCTGAAAGATTGGCTTCAATTTCGGATAGATCGATTTCGACAACATCCGTGTAAACAGGGTCAGGAGTGTCGGCAGTCAAGAATAAACCATTCGCTTTGCAATATTCTTCAACAAGCTTGATTTGTTCTTCATCTCTGCCTGTCAGACGCAAGTATTCCAATGTTTTGTCGTCAACCGGGAAGAATCCGCAAGTCGCGCCGTATTCAGGAGCCATGTTGGCGATTGTCGCACGGTCTGCAAGCGGCAAGTATAATACACCTGGACCATAGAATTCGACAAATTTACCTACAACCCCTTTTTGACGCAGGATTTGAGTCACTTTCAAAGCCAAGTCTGTTGCAGTTGCTTCACTTGGCAGTTCACCTGTAAGTTTCACACCAATTACTTCAGGCACCGGGAAGTAAGAAGGCTGTCCAAGCATGCCGGCTTCCGCTTCGATCCCGCCGACGCCCCATCCTAATACTCCGACTCCGTTGATCATTGTCGTATGGGAATCCGTACCGACCAATGAATCCGGGAATGTGATGAATTCGCCGTCTTCTGTTTCGACAGCATGCACAACATTCGCAAGATACTCCAGGTTGACCTGATGCACGATTCCTGTTGCAGGCGGTACCGCTCTATAGTTATCGAAAGATTTTTGAGCCCAGCTAAGGAATTGGTAACGTTCCATATTACGTTGGAACTCAAAATCCATATTGATTCTTAAACTGTCCGAAGAACCTGCTGTATCAACCTGAACAGAGTGGTCAATAACAAGGTCAACCGGGATTTCAGGGTTGATTTGATCCGGATTGCCTCCAAGATCTGCCATTGCTTTACGCATGGAAGCAAGATCGACAACTGCCGGTACACCAGTGAAGTCTTGAAGGATAACACGTGAAGGTTTGAACGGTACGTCAATGTGCTGAAGTCCGTCAGTACCCCATTTCGCCAGGTTATCAACATGTTCTTTCTTGATGACTCTTCCGTCCACTTGTCTCAAAACTGATTCAAGCAGTACTTTAATGGAGTAAGGAAGTTTAGAAACTTGACCTGCTCCTGCTTCTTCTAAAGCACTTAATCGGTAGTATTTATACGTCTTGCCGTTTGCAGTGAATGTGGACTGCGCTTGATAAATATCATTCGTTGCCATAATACGCCCCCCGTTTCTTTCTTGCACAATTACTCTGATGACATGAAAAGACTGCTCGACAAAATTGCCAAGCCACACCTCTTTTCATAACTATATAGGAAAAGTTCCAATATGTCGAAAAGTAAGAATATTGGAGATGCTTACCTTTTTCTTCTTCATTTTAAGGGAAGAATTTATATAAGTAAATTACAATAAAGTTATTGTGTTTGATAAGAAATACTTATCAAAGATTTTGATTTCCTTAATTTGGATTAAAGAAACGCCTGTATAATACCTTTTACAATCTCATTTTCTCACTCTAATTGAGAATGATTATTATTCTCGAAAAGTGAATGGCTACCAATCCTCTCTGTCTTCCATTCCAGCTTTTTTTTAGAAGAAACTTTTATTGACGGGCAGCTTGACTTTCATTACGGTTCCTTTCGCCAAGTCGCTCTGAAAGTTGATTGTCCCTTTATGTACTTCAATGATCCGCCTTGAGATCAACAGCCCTAAACCTGTTCCTTTTTCCTTTGTGGTGTAGAACGGCTCGAATAATCTGCCCTGCCGCTCCTTAGAAATACCGTATCCTTTATCCTTAACTGCGATGGTGAAAGTATCCGGATGATCAGAATAAAGGCAGATTTCGATACTTTTATTACTGTCGATAGTTGCCTCGAGCGCATTTTGAATCAGGTTGATCAATACTTGCTTAATTTGGTTAGGATCACAAACGGAAACGATTTCCTCTTCCAAGTATGGGTTGATCTTTATGCTTCTAAGATTCGACTGGGGTTCCATGAATTTGATGACGTCCATGATCAATGCATTTATATTCGTCTCAGTCATCGTCATCGCTTCAGCCGGCTTGCTGATGAACATGAACTCATTGACAATCTGGTTGATCCTGTTCAGTTCTGTCAGCATAATTTCTATGTAATTCTTAATGACAGTATCATCGGTGCGTTCTTTGATGATCTGCGAAAAGCCTATAATCGACGTCAATGGGTTTCTGATTTCATGTGCTATGCCGGCTGACAGCTCCACTAACATTGAACGCTTCTCTATTTCTTGCATTCTGTCTTCATTCATTTTCGCTTCGGTTATATTCACAGCTGTACCTTTCACTTCCACTACTTTCCCATCCTCCAAAATCGGCTCAAGAAAAGCGACATAATGGTAATCATTCATTGATCCAAGATATTTGACCGCTTCACCGTTCCACGCTTTCTCATAATATTGGAGCTTACTCTGCACTTGATTTGCCGGAAAAAACTTATCCAATGTATTATTCACCACATCAGAAGGGGTCAACCCCATTTCCAAGTCGCCATTAACAGAAGTATGTATGAATACGTTGTCTCTTTTGACAAACGTAAAAACGAAAAAACTGTCGACAGGTACAATCATTTCGCATTCCGTTACCTTCTTACTGTTATCCATAATAGGGTTTCCCTTCTTTCCTAATGTTCTTATTCAGCATGTATATGAAGATCCTCGACTTCAAGATAAACAAACTGAAGTTTTTGACAGATTGTGTCAAAATAACTCGTTAAATCCAAATTAACATATTATGGATAGAAAAATCTACACGTTTTCGACATTATGAACCAGCAAATTCGAAAACGAATAGGAAATAGTGTTTATTCTCCCATTACCTTGTTTATATTGTTGTGATTTGCTCCACATCCGAACAAATGCTTTCAGTTCGCCGTTATAGCACAATTCTCCATACAACTTGCATATCCAAATCTTAAAGAAAAGTGATTTTTCAAACAAAAAAGACAACAGCCGTCAAGACTATTGTCATAACACTAAGTACCCAGCGGTCTTTTCCGGGAAGTCCTTCAATTCTACCTACTTACTCTTCTATTCTTTCGATGATGGCAGCGTTCGCCATGCCGCCGCCTTCACAGATTGCCACAAGTCCGTATCGATCCTGCCTTCTTTCCAGTTCATGCATCAAAGTGACCACTACTCTCGCTCCGCTGGCCCCAAGCGGATGGCCTAATGCAATCGCCCCGCCGTTCACATTCAGCTTATCTTCTTCCGCCTTCAATTCTTCCAGCCAGCACAAAGGCACTGGCGCAAAAGCTTCATTCACTTCATAGAGATTTATTTCATCTATCGTCAATCCCGCTTTCTCAAGGACCTTCTTCGATGCATCAATCGGACCCGTCAGCATAAGTGTCGGATCGGAACCGATCACCATACGTGCAGGGATACGGAATTTCGGCTTCAATCCGAGCTCTTTTGCTTTCTCCGCGGACATCAGAAGGATTGCCGCCGCTCCGTCACTCATTTGGCTGGCATTGCCCGCATGTATTTTCCCATTTTCCGTGAAAGCTGGTTTGATGGCAGACAGCTGTTCAAGCCCTGTTCCCCGGCGAGGTCCTTCATCTTGCGTGATCAGCGTTTTCGTACCGTCAGCCTTTGTGACCTCGATCGGTACTATTTCTCTATCGAAATAGCCCTCATCCTGTGCCGAAATGGCTCTCCTATGGCTTTCCAAAGCATATTCATCCAGACGTTCACGGCTGTATCCCCATTTATCCGCGATCCGTTCCGCAGACAAACCTTGGTGGATCATTTCATAGCGGCTTGTAAGCTCCTTACTCAGCTTGCTGTTCTGCCTTGATGCCCCCATCGGCACACGTGTCATACTTTCAACGCCTCCGGCAACGACAACATCCATGTCACCGCTCAGGATCGCCTGGGCGGCAAAATGGACGGCTTGCAGACCGGAACCGCATTGCCGATCGACAGTAGTCCCCGGCACTTGGATCGGGTAATCCGCCATTAATACAGCATTCCGGGCGATATTATACGCTTGCTCCTCCACCTGTGATACGCAGCCGATGATGACATCTTCGACATGGGACGGATCCACATCCGCTTTCTTCACCAATTTCCTCAGCACTTCCGCCAGAAGGTCATCCGGCCGCATTTCACTGAAAACTCCTTTGCGTTTGCCGACAGGCGACCTGACGCCTTCAATGATTACCACTTCGCGCATTTGTCTCTCTCCCTTTTTTTTAGAGTCTATAAACCGATTTTCTTTGCAATGATCTGTTTCATGATTTCATTCGTACCGGCAAAAATCGAAGTCACCGCAATGTCACGGTACTTCCTGGCAATCTTGTATTCTTCCATATAGCCATAGCCTCCATGCAGCTGCATGCATTCGCCGATCACCTTTTTGGCTGTATCCGTAATCCACCACTTGGCCATGGAAACTTCCTTGACGATGTCCTTCCCTTCCATATGCTTCACGATCAAATCATCGAGGAATGTACGGCCCAGCTGCAGTTCCGTAGCCATTTCCGCGATTTTGAACTGCGTATTCTGGAATTCACTGATGGCCTTTCCGAACGCTTTCCTCTGCTTCACATAATCGACCGTCAGCTCCAGCGCTTCCTCTGCGGACGATTGTGCGCCCAATGCACACATCAATCTTTCCTGCTGCAGCTTCGCCATCAAATAATAAAAACCCTTATTTTCTTCCCCAAGCAGATTGGCCGCAGGTACTTTTGCATCCTCAAAGATCAGCTCGGAAGTATCGGCCGTATGCTGTCCGACTTTATCGAGCTTTTTCCCTCTTTTAAAGCCGGGTGTGCCCGCTTCGACGACGATTAAGCTTAAGCTCTTATGTCCGCTTGCTCCGGGATCGGTTTTACATGCCACAACTACGAGATCGGCTTTGAGACCGTTCGTAATAAATATTTTCTCCCCATTGATGATATAATGATCACCTTTTTTGATTGCTGTCGTGCTTATGTTCCCAAGATCTGACCCCGTGCCCGGTTCCGTCATGGCAACAGCTGTGATCAACTCACCGGACACACAGCCCGGAAGCCATCTTTGCTTTTGTTCTTCATTCCCATACAAAGCAATATAGGGCACCACCACGTCGCTATGCAGTACAGGACTTGAAACACCGCCGCCCCCGGCTCTCTGTAATTCTTCACAGATGACAACGGAGTATCCGAAATCGGCATTGAAGCCTCCATAACGCTCATCCACCCAAGGGGCCAAAAAACCGCGCTCTCCAAGTTTATTCCAAAAATCCCTCGGGATATTCCGTTCTTTTTCCCATTGGGGGAAATGCGGAGTCACTTCTTTCTCCAGAAATTTCTTCAAACTTTCTCTGAAAATATGATGTTCTTCTTTGAGATATTTATGAGCCATGCCATGCCCTCCATCCGTTTTCTTTCACTCTTTCTTTATGCAATATACATGCCAAAAGATTAAGAAACTCAAACATGGAGGAGATTATTCTTTGCTTCCCGGTATTCTTCTTTCATTTTGCCGATTACTTCGCGGACCGGGTAGACACCCGTAATAGAGCCGACTCCTTGACCGGCTGACCATATATGCTTCCACGCCTTCGGTTTGTCACCAGCTACAGAAACTTCTTCTTTCCGCTTGAGTGAATCCGGGTCGAGTCCTGCCTTTTGTATGCTTTCCTTCATAAAATTTGCATTGACGCCGCTGATCGCATCCGTATAGATGATATCGGATGCACTGCTGTCAATGAGCATCTGCTTGTTTTCAAGTGTGGCATCCGCCTCATCCACTGCTATGAATTTCGTTCCCATATACACAAAGTCCGCTCCCATCACCTGTGCTGCCAAGACATCGCTTCCGGATGACATACAGCCGGCAAGGATGATGATGCCGTCGAAGAATGCTTTCACTTCAGCAACGAAAGCAAATGGATTCAATGTTCCGCCGTGCCCGCCAGCCCCGCTGCAGACTAAGATTAAGCCGTCCACGCCGCTTTCAGCAGCCTTTTTCGCATGTTCAACAGAAATGACATCCGAGAATACAAGTCCTCCATACCCATGAACGATTCCCGCTTCATTCACTGGCTTTCCAAGGGAAGTGATGACAATCGGCGGTTCATATTTCCGGATCATTTCGAGATTTTGTTCATATCTGGCATTCGATTTATGGACAATGATATTCACACCCCACGGCGCCATCTTCTCCCCTTTTCTCTCCGCATCCATGGCAGCATGCTTCACTTTCTCCATCCATTCTTCCAGCAGTTCGTCCGTTCTCGCATTCAATAAGGGAAAGGTCCCGATGATTCCTTCTCTGCAGCAGGCAACCACCATTTCCGGATTGGAAATAATGAACATGGGTGCAGCGATCACAGGGATTTCCATCGATTCTTTCAGTTTCTCAGTCATTTTTGTCATTGTACACGCCCTTTTCTTTGTTTTTAAAACGCTTTCATTTGTACGGAAACCATACAGTCCAATCTGGGATCATGTTAGGATATTTTGTTAGGTCAGGGTGCCGACATCGTATTTTTTGAGTTTCTCATACAGGACCGATCGGCTGATCCCCAGCAGGATACATGCCTTGCTTTTGTTTCCGTTCGCCATCTGCAGCGCCTTATGGATGGCAATCTGCTCTGCTTTTTCAAGGAGCGGCCTTCCGTCCATCTCTTCAAACGATTCCGGCAGCAGGTCGAATCCGACCTTTTTGAGGATATACTCAGGAAGATCCTCCAATTGCACCTTCCCGTTCTCCGCAAACACCATCGCCCTTTCCCATACATTCCGAAGCTCCCTGACATTCCCGGGCCAATCGTATTCGAGGATGGCTTGTTCAAAAAGAATGTCCCATCCGGTGATGCTTGTGCCGTTCTGCTTGTTCAGCTCCCGTATGAAAGTCTCGCTCAAAAGCAGAATATCCTTCTTTCTCCTGCGGAGTGGCGGGATTTCGAATGAGATGACGTTCAGCCGATAAAAGAGATCTTCCCTGAACTCGCCTTCCTTCGTCATCTTCTCGAGCGGTCTGTTCGTCGCCGCGATGATCCGTACGTCCACTTTAATCCTTTCCGTTCCTCCGACACGGTAGAATTCCCGTTCCTGAAGCACCCTGAGCAGCTTCGTCTGCAATTGCAGCGACATATCCCCGACTTCATCCAGAAAAAGGGTCCCTCCATGGGCCATATCAAATTTACCGGCTTTGCCTTTATTCTTAGCACCTGTGAATGCCCCTTCTTCATATCCGAAAAACTCCGATTCGAGAAGATGCTCAGGAATCGCTGCACAGTTGACCGTGATGAAAGGACCTTTCGCATACGGGCTGGCACCATGGAGAGCATGGGCGAACAATTCTTTTCCGGTACCGCTTTCCCCTCTGATCAATATGGTTGTCCTTCCTTTAGCTGCTTTGGTGCCGCTTCGAATGAGCTTTTCCATCTGCGCTTCTTTCGTCAATATCTGGGCGAAAGTGAACCTTGATTTCTCCACATTTTTTCTTTCGGAGTCTTTAGAGGATCTATCATGATTACGGAATAATTCCCTTACTTCATGAAGCTGCCGATACACAATCTTCCCAATTGCTCCGATGATTCGGGAATCTTGGTACACAGGAATTCGATGGACCATATAATCGATTCCCTTCACTTCCATGAATTCACTGACTTCCGCCACTCCTGTCTTCAATACCTTCGACAGCTCCAGAAGCGGAAGCACATCGCCTACTGATTGATGTTCCATCTCTTCTATATCAAGTCCAAACAACTCCAGTAATGACGGACTGATGAAAATGATTTCTTCCTGTTCATTGATCATCAGCAAACCATCATATGCATTATTGATCACCGACTGCAGGATTGTTTTCCATTTCTTCTCGCTTTCCAGTTCCAAGGAAAGGTTCTCAAGCTCCGATACATTCTGCAGCAAGAGAATCTTCCCTTGCTTGTCCTCTGACATCATGTACTTCGATACACGAACGATGTAAAGATCCTCCTTGATACGGAGGCGGAAGGCACTCCCCTTTTTGTCGATATCCGGAATGATGCTCGACATATTCCTCGCCAGCAGTGCTTCTGCCTTCATCGACAGGATTTCCTGCACTTTTTGATTGACGAACAGGATATTTCCTTGTTCGTCCACCATCACCGCACCGAGGTTGGATGTGTGCAATACTTTCTCGAGCTGCTCCTTCAGTAAAACCGTTTCTTTGAAATATTTCATGACAGCATCGCTTTTCGTGAGCAATCCTACCGGCTCCCCTTGGTCATTGATCACGATACCTGTTCCGACCGCACTCTTTTCAATGAACTGGTCCAGTTTGCCAACCTCGGTCGTTTCCAGAACCGTTCCGACATCCCGTTTGATATAATGACTGATCGGCGTGTCGCTGCTTATCTCGGATAGCAGCATTTGATAAAGCGCGCTTCGTGTGAACACTCCGATCAGCTTGCCTGTCGAATTGACGACCGGGACCGTATTCCATTTGGTGTTATTCATAAGCTGTACAGCTTCCATCAAGGTATTATGGGGAAATAAGCAATACTCCAAAGCCGTCATCACGTCTTTAATCCGTTTCCCATTACCGATCACCCTTCCTGTCTGAATTCCATACAATTCCTCCACTTTTTACATTCGATAATAGATGGAAATAATCCTTTCATCGAAGAAAAAGAATAGGACAGTCCATACAAAAAAATCAGGCATTTTCCGGTACCTGATTTTTTTGTATGGGCTAATGATAAAAATAATCACCTGAAACACAATATTTTGGTAAAATATTGTAAAAGGAGTGGAAATCCATTTGACTAAACAATTACTTGGCAGGATCCTTGTCATTTCGGCTGCACTTATCATGATTATGAATGTTTCTTTTTTTAAGCAAAATGAATGGTACGATATGGTTCGGTGGGTATCCTTTGCTTTATTCGTCACAGGACTGCTGCTGATTCCTCTTTACTCCAAATCCAAAAGCAGCGAATGATTAGAAAATGACGGCGCCAGCGGAACTCGGCAGGCCGTCATTTTCTTTGAAAAACACTATTGTCTCTGCATATCAGTCATCTTTTTATCCTGCTTCTTCAATGCGGTCTTCAATATTTTCCCGGTGCCTGATTTGGGGAGGGCATCAATGAACTCTATGAAATCCGGGACTTTATAGTCCGCCATTTGTCCTTTGCAATAGTCCGCAAATTCCTCTGTTTTCGGACTATCCGATTTTGTGACGATATAAGCGACCGTCTTCTCCCCGAACACTTTATCCGGGCGTCCGATTACCGAACATTCCACAATATCCGGGTGTTTATAAAGTACTTCCTCTATTTCCCGCGGATAAATATTGAATCCCCCTCGGATGATGATATCTTTCTTTCGGTCCACTATGAAATAATAGCCGTCATCATCTTTATAGGCCAAATCCCCTGTGTAAAGCCAGCCGTCTTTGATTGTGTTCTGCGTTTCGTCCGGCTTCTTGTAATAGCCTTTCATTCTGTTCGGGCCTCTGAATATGATTTCTCCAACAACGCCGGGAGCAACTTCCTTCTCTTCCGGATCGACTATTTTCATATCGACACCCGGAAGCGGATAGCCGACGGAGCCAATTTTCTTCTCGGCATTTGAATGGGTGGTACAAAGCATCACAGTGCTTTCCGTCAGACCATATCCTTCGGAGAGCCTTACACCTGTCCTGTCCATCACTTGACCGATCACTTCCGACGGCAGGCTTGCTCCTCCTGAACCGGCGGTACGCAGTTCAGAGAAATCGAGTTCCTTGAAGTTTGGTGATTGCAGGAACATGCTGTACATGGTCGGGACGCCAAGGAAGACAGTGATCCGATTCTTGCTGATTGCCTCCAGTGTTTGATATGGGTGGAATTTTTCCTCAAGGTAAATGGTCGCTCCATGTGCGATCGGCGCCAGAAATCCGTGTAATTTCGCATACGCGTGGAATAACGGCAGCACGCATAAAACACGATCCTTTGGTGTTAATTGATTATAGACGGCAGCCGTCACACTCATCCAATTCAAATTGGATTGAGTGATCTCTGCCCCTTTCGGATTTCCGGTTGTCCCTGAAGTATAAATGATTTGAGCGGTCTGTGAGGAGGGAAGCTGGACGATCCGGTCGATCGGCGAACCTGCAGTCAATGTGGTCCATTGGATATAGGAGTCAACCGGCTCACTGCCTAGACAGATGATATCGTTGATTGTCTTGAATTGTCCGGATGCTTTCTTGACAACTCCCATCGTGGATTCTTCGATGATAATAAAGTCCGCTTCCGAATCGTTCAAGATATAGGTGACTTCATTCTCCATGAATTGAGGATTGATCGGAACGACTGTGGCTCCGTTCGCCAGGATCGCGAAATAGGAAATGATATATTCCGGACGGTTTCCGACCATGAGTGCCACTTTCTTATGCTCATCGACTCCAAGTCTCCTCAAGCCGCCTGCGACCTTGTATACCCTATCCTTGATTTCTGCGAATGTCATCGTTTCTCCTTTGAAACATAAAGCGGGATGATCCGGAAGGCGGTCAGCCGTATCAAGCAATAACTCAACAATATTCATGCTTGTTTCAACCCCTTATCTTCAATTGTCTAATTCCACTTTCTTCCTATAAGGACTTCACTCCGGTTCCAATCACTTCCCCGGTCACATTCGCAATGACATCATCCGGAATCCGATATGCTTCACCGGAAGGATCTGTCTGCACAAGCATCACCAAGTTCGGGATTTCCGAAGGCTCGATCTTATACGATGCAAAATCTGCCGGCAATTGGATTGCTTCCCGCAGCGCATGGATCTCCGATATACACTGGGCAAGACAGTCTTTCGGGTCATCTGCTGCATCCCTTATGCCTAGTGCTTCGGCGAAACCTTTCACTTTCCCGAGATACATGCCGGGAAGATGTTTCATAACATACGGCAGCAGGATAGCATTGGCCAATCCATGAGGGATACCGTATTTCGCTCCGAATGCATGCGCCATATTATGGACAGGCACTGCTGAAAACGCCAATTGGAAACTGGTGATCGCCATAGCACTTGCCTGGAGCATATTCGCACGTGCGGCAAGATTGCTTCCTTCATTCACGGCAGTCCGAAGATTGTTTTGGATCATTTTGATGGCTTGCAGCGCATAAGCATCGGACATCGCATTGGATTTGGATGAAAAATATCCTTCAACCGCATGTGTCAATGCGTCCATACCTGTGAATGCCGTTATGTTTGCCGGAAGACCGATCGTCAAATCCGGATCCAGCACCGCGATATCGGAACCGATAAATGGGTTAAGGAGATTCACCTTCACTCCCATTCTTTCGTTCAGCACTACGGAAATGGCCGAAACTTCCGCACCGGTTCCTGCCGTAGTCGCGATCGACACATGCGGAATGCCCATATGCTTAGCCTGCGGCCGGACTTCGATGATATTGCCCGTCAATGCTTGTTCCATCGAGTTCACTTTATTGCTTATCGCCCATTTGACTGCTTTCGCCGTATCCAATACGCTGCCTCCCCCGATGGCGATGATGCTGTCGGCGTTCGACTCTTTATAGAAGGCAATCGCTTTATCGATTTGTGCACTCTTGGCATCCTGCTGCACTTCATCGTATACGCCGACAAGCTGGGTTCCCGGCACCATCGTGAATAAGTTCTCGATTTTCTTCGTCAAACCGGCATTTGTGATTCCTTTATCCGCGAACAGCATCGGTCTCTTCCCGCCCAGTCCTTCAATCAGGTCCGGCACAAGGATATGTGTGCCTGAACCGCTTTTGACGATTGTCCTATGCTGAAATTCAAAATATGTCGTTGTCTTCATTTTCTTTCCTCCCTTATCAGTCTGTGATTGGTATTCATCAAAATAATAATCCCAACGCCGGTCGCTGGCTGTTTTCAGTCGCTAAGGAAGTATGAATATGCTTCGTCTGCGTGTATTCATCAAATGCGGCGGTTCCCAGTTCCCTTCCGATGCCGCTTTGTTTATAGCCTCCAAACGGAGCATCATTGCGGAACATATGCCAATCATTGATCCAAATGGTTCCGGCTTCCATCTGCAAGGCAAGTTCATTCGCTTTATTGACGTCCCTGCTCCAAATACCTCCGGCCAATCCATATATGCTGTCATTGGCCATTGCAACAGCCTCTTTCTCGTCAGAATATTTCATGACGCATAATACAGGGCCGAAAATTTCTTCCCGGGCTATTTTCATATCGTTAGTGACATCCGCAAAAATGGTCGGCTCAACGAAATAACCGTTTTCCAGGTCTTTTCCTTCCGCTCTTTTGCCTCCGCATACCAGGCGTGCTCCTTCTTCTTTCCCTGACTCAATATAAGAAAGCACCGTGTCCAGCTGTTTTTTGGAAACAAGCGGTCCCATTCCGGTACTCATCTGCATTGGGTCGCCAAGCTTGATGTCTTCCGTCTTATGGACAAGCTGTTCAATGACTGTATCGTATATGGATTCATGGACAATCAGCCTGGTGCCAGATTCACAGACTTGACCCGAATGAAAGAAGACACCGAACAGAATACCTGGTATCGCAACTTCCAAATCCGCATCCGGCATGACGATGGCCGCTGACTTCCCTCCAAGTTCCAATGTAACTTTCTTGACGGTGTCTGCCGCTTGTTTCATGATCGTTTTCCCCACTTCCGTGGAGCCTGTGAAAGCAATCTTATTCACATCAGGATGCCTGACAAGTGCTTCCCCTGCTTCCGATCCCTTCCCTGCGACTACGTTCAGCACGCCCTTCGGAATGCCGGCTTCCACGGCGAGCTGTGCGAGCAGAAGCGAACCAAGAGGTGTATCGGATGCCGGCTTCAGCACAATCGAGTTCCCCATCGCAAGTGCAGGCGCTATTTTCCACATCGCAAGGACAAGCGGGAAATTCCACGGCGTTATGGCCGCCACCACACCGACCGGTTCCCTGATGACCTGGTTTCTGCTGATGCTCAGGATATCATTGAGCGGCAATGTCTCCACTTGGTTATACGTCAGGGAAGCGTTGGCTGTCTGCCGAAGCATCATGACCAGCTGGCGAATATCCGCTGCAGCCAGTTTACGGATTGTCGCCCCTGAACTAATTCCTTCAAGATAAATCAACTGTTGTGCATTTTCCTTCACCTTGCTTGCGAATTGAAGCATCAGCCCAGCCCGCTCTTCCTTGGATTTCTTCGACCATATACCCGATTCATATGTCTCCTTCGCATTCCTGACAGCAAGGTCGACATCCTTCTCGGATGCCATCGCCACCTGTGCCGCAGTCTGGCCATTAAAAGGATTGATCACATCAAACATACGTCTGTCAGCAGAAGCAGTCCATTCACCGTTGATGAAATGGGCAAATTGTTGAGCCTTCACTTCCGTACTCATATACATCACTCTCCTATCCGATTCTTATTACACTTCGATAATGACTTCCGTACGATATATTTCTTCCAAAGTTTTCCCTTTGGCACGTGACAACACTTGAAGTCTCGCCGTCAATTGCTTATGTGCAAAAGCCATCGACTGCCCAGGTACGATTCCAAAATTGGACGCTCCTCCCCCTGTCTTAGGATCCGTGAGAAGCTGGGCAATCGGCAGCAATTCTCCCAATCTTAACTGAACCCTGTCATAGAGGGCCGGATCTTCACTGATCAGCCGCTGGATCAGGAAAGTCCCGAAACCGATATGTCTCCCTTCATCCCTTTTCACGTTACGGATCCCTTCTATAAAACCTGGAAATAAACCCGTCGGTTCCAGTGCTTCATAAAAGAACCAATAACCCGTCTCCGCAAGTACGCCTTCGGCAAAAATATTATAAGTGACCGCAGCATCCACCAAGGCTTCGGACGACTGATCTTCAAGAAGCCTGTTCATGGCTTTAGGAAGTTCTTCATCAAACATTTTCCTGTAACCCGGTGTGAGCAGGTGTGATAAATCTTCCCGGACACCGATCGCATCCAAAAACAGATCAAAGAATTCCGCATGCTTCGCCTCTTCGAAAAGGAAGGTAGTCAAGAACATCTCTTCCTCGAACCAGCCTTTCTTCGCCATCGCCATGATCAGCGGCAATATATCAGCGGTGACAGCTTCCTCTCCTCCGATGAATTGAGCAAATTGTCTTTTGACCTCTTCCTGCTGCTGCGCCGTAAGCTTATGCCAGTCTTCCTTATCTTGACTGAAATCGATGTCTGCAGGATCCCAGCTGCCCTGTTTCTTTGACTTTTGGTAAAGCTTATAAGGAAGGGAATCCTTATTGATCCTTTTGGCACTTTGCGTAATATACTCACGCATCCTTTTGTACCTCCTTCTTCCAATTCAAATATTCACACATCATCCCAATCAGACAATTATGAAGCGCTTACATTTCTGGGGTGAAAATGTTTTTCCAAGTATACAGGATGCAATTCCCGTGCCAAAAGGTTCATATCAACAGGACGCCCACTATTTTCCGATCCGTTCAAACTATGTAAGCCACACCCTACAAAGTCACAAACAATAACGTGCAAATAAAAGACAGTTCCTGGACAAAATAAGAACGGAAAGAAGAACAACCAGAAGGAGGTGCAGTAATGGAGAGACATAACAGCAAAGACATCCGAAAAAACTCCCCAAAAGAAAACAAAGGCCAGCCCGAACCGCTAAGCGGATCCCATAAAGTGAAAAACAGACAACACTCAAGACAAAAAAACAACAGCGGCCATGACTTATAGAAAAGCGGAGAACGCCTGCTTATCGGCGACAACCACAAGACGAGCCGGCTAGAAGGCCGCTCTTCGCCTTCTGGACGGATTGGCTTGTGACGTCGAGCCGATGGCGTTTGAAGCTGGACAACATAGAAAAGCGGAAGCGACCGTTCAGCTTGCGAAGAAAATAGGGATTACCCCGTAACATAAGAAAACAGAGGATCCATTCTTGGAATCCTCGTTTTTTTTTGTGGACTCGAGCATCTGCCGGAGTTAAGGGCATTTGCTTAGTCCCAACTTCCTAATTTTCCTATATTTAATCGAACACCTGTTCTTGTTGTGGTATGATGAAGAAACTACAAGGGGAAAGGGGGTGCTGAATTGATGACTGTCTACGAAGGTTTGAGCTTTGCCATTGCTTTTGCCAGTTTGGTTGTGGTCATCCTGTCATTCTCGCACAAAAAATAATCCACCCCATGAGTTGCAGCTCGTCGGGGTGGATTTGTTAACGGCGCCATCTTTCTTAGAAAAGACGGCAATTCTTCAGGCAGCGCAAAATGCAAAAGCATTTTGCGCTTTTTTCTTGAGGTCTCTTCTATTATAACCGATTGCTTCCTTTTTTCAATTTACTAAAGAAAGTATCATCTTCATGGAAGAGCTTGGTAAGCCTGAAGTCTTAAAGCAAAATATATCGGAAGCCGTTTATGGATTTTGCGGATCGAAGGTAACATAAGAGTATGAAAGGGGGAACGGTTTATGAAAAAAGTCGGTATGGTTTTGGCAGGGGGGATTGCGTTAATTGTATTCCTTGCAAACATAGCTCCTTTAATTACATTGGCGGTGACATTGGGACTGGCGTATTTGGTATTGAGGGAATTCCTGAAGGCTCATTCTATTGGTGCAAAAATCGTGTGGGGCACCATTGGAATTGTATTGGCCGGCATGTCCATCGGCAACATTCCATCGCTCTTCGGGATAGCGGCTGCGTTTGTCCTTTATTGGATCTTCAGGAATTGGAACGTGAAAAAGGAAGAGAAGGAACAAGATCCGTTCGAGAGCTTTGAAGCGGAATGGAAAGAATTTTCTGGACGGTAATTTAAATTCACAAGGAAACGGAGAGAAGGAAATGGCTAATGTATTCGAGAAATTGAAAGACACTGTTGCGTCGGATTTGGAAAGGCTGTTCGAACGGAAGGATGAAAAGAAACCGATCGGAATGCTGAATCAATATGTGAAGCAATGCGAGCGAGAAACAGAAAAGATGAAACAGCTGCTCGAGCGTCATTATCACCTGAAAGAAGCATTTGAGCAGGAAAGAAAGGAAGCTAAGGCTCTGTACGAAAAGCGGGCATATCAAGTCGAAGTCGCCTCCAAGGCGGGGGAAGTGGAACTTTATGACTTTGCACTGGCGGAAATGAATCAATATGAAGGCCGTGCGGCTCGTCTTGAAGAAATGGTCGAAAAAACGGAAAGGCAGCTCGCGGATCTGGAAACGAAGTATATGGAAATGAAACATAAACTGAAGGATATGCATATCAAGCGTCTAGAAATCATGGGACGTGAAAATGTAGCCAATGCGAATGCCCGCATGAATCACATAATGGGAGCAGAGAAGACGACGGATCAAGCGTATACGAATTTCGAGAAAATGGAGAATCAAGTGACGAAGCTTGAAGAGAAAAACCGTGCGGACTACTATCGCAGCACAATCGATGAGAGA